>JBEAYU010000047.1:0-16741 GCA_041170435.1 Bacteroidota bacterium | reverse complement strand
TCGGATCAAGCCCCGACTCACAAAAGGCACTGGTGGTCAGTGGTATGCAATACCGCATCGTCGCCTATGATATCACGGCTATCTGTGCCGCCATGGCAGAGTTGAAGAAGAAGTAGGCTTTCCGAAATCTGCCATGCAGATGTTCAGAATTGATAACCTCCGAAACTCAAAACGTCACGTTTTTCCCTCGTTCCTGCACGTAGTGATGGTAACCACAAACTTTAGGAGACCATCATGGGAACACCACTTCAACAGCGGGCATATGAGCTCACGCTGCGCGTTGCGAACATTTGGGTGCAGGGTCAGGGGGCTGGGCAGGCCTTGGACGTGCATCGTCGACTCTTTGATGCGGCGGCCGATCTCGGCGCGTGGACCGAGAAGGCGGCCGGAGCCCCCTCACGGGAGGCCTTTCGCACGGCACTCTACGAGATCAACACCTCAACACGGCTGGTCAAGCTCTGGCTTCGGCTCTTGGATGACCTCGGCTTCATCGATCCGGAGGCCGCCAGCCCCCTTCATGAAGTTGCCGAAGAGGTACACCGGTTGGTTCTTGCTGCGCTGCGAACGTGCCGTGACAGTGTGACAAACGGACAGGTCCTGCAGGCGTAACTTGCGGGATGAGCAACGACGCCGCATCACTGGAATCCTCCATGGAGCCTCGCTGGATCGAGGCGGAACACTCACCGTTTGGCGTGCGAATCTTCGATTGCCGCGCCATCGCTACGGCGCTGACCGCTACGTCGGCCGATGCCGATGCAGCACAGCAATTCATGGCGCTGCGCGAATCGGACGGAACGCATCTGTTTGGCAAGCGTCCGGCTAATCCGGTGCGGGTTGATGTGTCGATGTCCTACCCTCTGGACATCAAAGATCTGCCCGACAGGGGCATCGTCTTTCGTGCCGGGTCAATGGAAGAGAAGTGGGACATCGCCATCGACGATGGCGTACTCACCTTTGCCCGCAGCTGGACGGGTGAGGTGATCTACAACTGCGATATCCGACGTGAAGCAGACGCATACGAGGTCACCACACTTGTAGTGTCCGACGACTTGATCGAGGAAGACGACGTGTCGTACCACGTCCACGTTGTGAACTACCTGCTCTGGAGCCATGTCTTCGACATCGTCTACCCCCACCCCTTGGCACAAGGCACAGAAACCGACGAAGACACGATCCTCATGTCATCCTTCAGTGCCTTCGGTAAACGCGGCTGGTTTGCAACAACTGAGAGGTTTAGTGACTAGTCGCTCGTCACGATTTCCCCGGGCCAACGTTGCGCGAAGCCCCGATGGATTCCCGCGTCCGCGGGAATGACGACGTCACTACGCTTTCATCGCATTTCGCACTGCCTCGTCCACACTATCGGCAAACTGAGCGAAGTTGTCTTCGAAGAGGCGGACCAGGTGTGCGGCTTGCTTGTCATAGGCCGATGTGTCGGCCCACGTGTTGCGAGGGTTGAGGACTTCCGTCGGAACGTCCGGACATGAGGTTGGGATGCTCAGATTGAAGAAAGCATCCTTGACGAATTCCACGTTATCAAGTTGACCCGTCAGTGCGGCACGAAGCATCGCACGGGTGTGCTTGATCTTCATGCGCGAGCCAACGCCGTAGGGACCTCCGCTCCAGCCGGTGTTGACCAGCCACACGCGGGAACCATGAGTGTTGATCTTGTCGCGCAACAGATTTGCATACACGCTCGGATGGTGCACCATGAAAGGGGCTCCGAAGCATGTTGAGAACGTAGCTGATGGTTCCTTGACGCCTTCTTCGGTGCCGGCAACCTTGGCGGTGTAGCCCGAGAGGAAGTGATGCATCGCCTGCTCAGGCGTCAAACGTGCGATCGGCGGCATGACGCCGAAGGCGTCGGCAGTGAGGAAGACGATGTTCTTTGGATGTCCGCCACGATTACCGTCGGCAATGTTCGGGATGCGCTCGCGCGTGTACGAAGCACGCGTGTTCTCGGTGTACTTCTGCGAGTCGAGGTCAATGACGCGTGTTTCCTCATCAATGTCAACGTTCTCGAGGATCGTACCGAAGGTGCGCGTCAGGTTGAAGATGATTGGCTCTGCTTCGGCGTTCAGGTTGATCACCTTGGCATAGCAGCCCCCTTCATAATTGAACACACCATCATCGCTCCAGCCGTGCTCATCGTCGCCGATCAGCGCGCGCTCCGGATCCGTCGAGAGTGTGGTCTTGCCTGTTCCCGAAAGACCAAAGAACAGGGCCGTGTCGCCCCCTGGCCCAATGTTGGCCGAGCAGTGCATGGACATGATGCCGATCTTGGGCATCAGGTAGTTCAGGACGGTGAAGATCGACTTCTTGTTCTCGCCGGCATAGGAGGTTCCACCGATCAGCACGAGCTTTTGCTTGAAGCTCAGCATGATGAACACTTCGCTTAGCGTTCCATCGATCTCGGGGATGGACTTGAAGCCCGGAACGGTCACCACCGTGAAGCCTGGCACGAAGTCTGCCAGCTGCTCGGCAGTCGGCTGAATGAACATGTTCTGCACGAACAGCGAGTGATAGGCTTCTTCCTGGACGAAGCGCACAGGTAGTGCATGCGTCGGATCGGCGCCGGCGATGAGGTCCTGCACGTAGACGTCCCGACCCTGCAGATAGGCAAACACCCGACGCTTGAGCGCGTTGAACTTGTCCTCGGCAAACGGTTTGTTTACCTTGCCCCACCACACGTCGGCCTTGGTGTCATCCTCTTCGACAACGAACTTGTCATTGGCCCGGCGACCGGTGTACGGAACCGAATTCACGCACAACGCCCCATGCTCAGACAAGATCCCTTCTTCATACATGAGCGCCTGCTCCACCAGCTCCGGTGCCGTCAGGTTGTAGTGCACATCACCGAGGTTGTGAAGCCCCATTTCGTTGAGCTGATTGTCGAGAGAGTTGCTGCTCATGCGAAGGATCTTTCGAAAGGTGTACGATAGTGGTGCAGAATCACGGGCAAATATCGGGCTTTTCGGCGAAGGAAAACGTATGACGTCGTACCTCACTTCTGAGGACGTCGTCGCAGACGTCGCGCACGTGATTTCACTCATCTCTGCCGAAGGTGGCGAGCTATCGCCTTCTCTCATCGATCGTGTGCGCAGGCTGCATCCAGACCAGGACCGCGCCGGTCTCGTGGTCGAACTCGCCCTTGGCACCGTCAGGGCGGAGCACATGGGCAAGGGGCGAGCACAGTGGCTTTTTACCCGCCGCATGGCCGAGCAGGCCACGCACCCGGTCATCGCCGCCCATCATGCGGAGCGATTCGCCGGGTGCCGGCACGTTGTGGAGATCTGCACCGGCGCGGGTATGGATGCGATGGCGCTATCGGCCGTTGTGCCGCGGGTCACCACCTACGAGGCCGATGAGACGACGCATGCTATCGTATCCGGAAACGTCCGACGCAGTGGCATCGAATCCGTTGATGTGCGATGCCAGGCATGGCCGGCTTCTTTGGACGTATCCTATGATGGGATCTGGGCTGACCCGTCGCGCAGAAGCGAGCGCGGGCGGTTGCGCGTGACTGACGCGTATGAGCCGCCCCTTTCGAGCATCCCGGCAAACACGCTGTGTGGCATCAAGATCGGACCGGGCGACGAGCTCGGCCAGGATGCCGAGGGAAGGTTCACGAGCGAATACATCGGTTTTGGCGACGAGTGTCGTGAGCGCATTCTGTGGTCAGCTGAGGCCGGCGATCGACCCCTTGTGACCCTGCTTGACGCATCGGGCGTTTGTGAATCGTGGACGCCGAAGGGTCCGGCCCAGGCGCCTGTGGTGCGCGAAGGAGGGTTCCTTATCGAACCCCACAACGCCATTATCGCTTCCGGAAGCGTCGGCGCATTCTTTGTCGAACAGGGGGCTGGCGTTTTGGACCCGCGTATCGGATATGGGATCACCGATGAAGAGCCCCCTTCATCGGCATGGTATCGGGTGTATCGGATCGAAGCCGTCGAGCCGGGCACGTCCGTGCGACGCATGCAGGAGTCGGTTCGTCAACGCGGGTGGGGCGCCGGCACCGTCATCAAAAAGCGTGGTTGGGATCAGGATCCGGAGCAGGTGAGGCGCAAGCTGACATTCTCCGAAGGCGGTCAGCCGGGCGTGATCATCGTTGCCCGCGTCGGGGCCGCACACCTGACGATCTACGCTACGGCTTGCGGAGCGCGTCGCGGATCTCAGTCAGAAGCTTGACCTCGTCCGACGGTTCCGGTGACGCTTCCGGTGCGGCCTCATCCTGACGTCGCTTCATCGTATTGATGGCTTTGACCACGACGAACATCGCAGCTGCAATGATCAGGAAGTTGATGACCGCTTGGATGAACTTGCCCCACGCCAGCACAACCGCACCCTTACCATCAGGTCCGGCCGCCTTGAGCGTGGTAACGATATCCGCAAAGTTGATGCCGCTCAATACCATGCCGATGGGAGGCATGATGATGTCCTGAACGAGCGAATTGGTGATCGATCCGAACGCACCGCCGATGACGACGCCGACAGCCAGATCGATAACGTTGCCGCGCGAGGCAAACTCTTTGAATTCAGATATGATGCTCATGCACGAATGTAGAGGATTTTACCTCTGATTCGGCACGTCCGCATGTGGCTGCCAGATGCTTCCGTAGTTCACCCCGCTGCTCAGGTGTCATCGCAGCGCACTTACCCTCCACACTCGTGTCGGCCATCTGACGCTGTTTGGTCAGGGGGCGGGCCACACTCCCGTACTTGATCGCAAAGACGATCACATAGGCGAATGCCGTGATGCCAACACCTTCGAGGAATCGGAGCGGCTCACCGCCGCGTCCGTCCATGAGTGAGTTCCACAGGTATGCGACGGCTGCTCCATTAACGACCAACAGCCCGCCGATGCTGAAGATATACATCATCGTGCGGGCTGTTGTTGTCGTTAGAATCGACATGTCGTGGAGTTAGTCGTTGATGTTGTCGTACAACGCCTGGAGCTTCTTGCGAAGATACAGGACGGCGTAGCGTTTGCGGGCCAGAAGAGTGTTGATGTTGACACCGATCTCTTCGGACATCTCCCTAAACGAAACTCCTTCGAATTCATTTTTGACGAAGACCCATTTCTGCTCCGGCGGCAGCTCGTCGAGACCCTCAAGTACTGCCTGCCAGATCGTCTCGCGCACCAGGTCCTGCTCAGGTGAGTAGCTGTAGTCACCCAAAAAGCGCTCAACGGTGTCCATGCCCTCTTCGTGCTGCTCGTTCGTTCCGAGATCGGCAAACGTGTCGGCCTTCTTCTTGCGGTATGAGTCAATGATGCGGTTGCGCACCGACGTAAAGACCCATGATGCAAGGTTGTCGATGGGCTTGTTGACGTCTTTTGATGCTGCCAGAACGTTGGCAAAGACGTCCTGAAGGATATCCTCGGCGTCCTCCTGATTACGGACGCGCTGGCGGATGAATCCGAGATACTTGTTCCGATCCGTGCGGAACAACTGTTCGATCTGCAGTGCGAGATCCATGGCACTACCTCCGTTTGTGGTGATTTCTGTGTTGTGCCGATTCTGGCGAACGATGCCCGTCTTGCGACGGAATTCAGCGCTGTGCATGGCAACTCCTGCTATGTGGTGTCGTCAATGTCTGCCAGAATGGCAGGTTTTCTGTAAAAACGACGTAGCAGTTATGCCATGTTGTCCCGAATCGGTGAGAAACTCAGCTGTTAGGAGGTAGTGGTAATTCTATGCCAAACTTTCGTGTGTTGGAGATTGCTCGCTCGTAGCCGGCATCGGCATGTCGCAAGATGCCCATTAGAGGATCGTAAGTCAATACCCGTGCCAACTTTTCCGCAGCCGAATTAGTTCCATCGGCAACGACAACCATCCCGGCGTGCAGGGAAAGCCCCATTCCGACACCCCCACCGTGGTGCAGCGACACCCATGTGGCGCCGCCAACGGCATTGAGGGCAAAGTTCAGGTGCACCCAGTCGGCTACTGCATCTGACCCGTCTTTCATCGCTTCGGTTTCACGGTGCGGCGAAGCAACGCTTCCACAGTCCAAGTGATCCCGTCCGATGACGATCGGCGCCTTGACCTTTCCATCACGTACCAGGTCATTGAACAGCTTGCCGGCCTTGGCCCGTTCGCCATACCCCAACCAACAGATGCGCGCAGGCAGACCCTGGTAGCCGATATGGTCCTGAGCTTCCCGGATCCAACGGTGCAGTTGGTCGTTGTCGGGGAACAACTCCATGATGGCATCATCGGTTACACGGATGTCATCAGGATCGCCTGAGAGTGCCACCCACCGGAACGGCCCCTTTCCGTCGCAGAACAGCTCGCGCACAAAGGCCGGCACAAATCCGGGGAAGTCAAAGGCATTTGACACGCCATCGAAATCGCGAGCCACGCCGCGAATATTGTTTCCGTAGTCGAACGTGATGGCACCCTTTGACTGGAAGCCGAGCATGGCGCGCACATGGGCTCCAATGCTGGCGTAAGATCGTTTGAGATACTGATCCGGATCGCTCACGCGCAGCGCATCGGCTTCTGCCTTTGTGAGCCCGGCAGGGTAGTATCCGTTGAGCGGATCGTGAGCAGAGGTCTGGTCGGTGACAACGTCGGGGATGATCCCACGCTCGAGCAACGTTGGCAGGATCTCAGCCGCATTACCAACAAGGCCGATGGAGATCGGCTCGCGACGCTCCTGATACTCCCGGATCACACCAAGCGCTTCATCGAGATCGTGCATCTTGCGATCACAGTATCCATCGCGAATGCGCTTGTCAATTCGCACCTCGTCGATCTCAATGCACAGCGCTGCCGCACCGGCGATCGTTGCGGCAAGGGGCTGAGCACCACCCATGCCGCCAAGTCCCGCCGTGAGCAGGAAGCGTCCGTTGAGCGTGCCGCCAAAGTGCTGGCGCGCGCATTCTGCAAAGGTTTCGTAAGTGCCCTGTACAATGCCCTGCGTTCCGATGTAGATCCACGAACCGGCGGTCATCTGACCATACATCATCAGCCCCATTGCATCCAGACGTCGAAACTCGTCCCACGTGGCCCACTTGGGTACAAGGTTGGAGTTCGCGATGATCACCCGCGGCGCTCCAGTATGGGTTTTGACCACGCCAACGGGCTTGCCGCTCTGCACGAGTAGCGTCTCATCAACATCCATGTTCCGGAGCGAGTCAAGGATCGCATCGAAACACTCCCAGTTTCTGGCCGCCTTGCCGAGTCCGCCATACACGATGAGCTCCTCGGGCTTCTCCGCATTCTGCGGGTCGAGGTTGTTCTGGATCATTCGATAGGCGGCCTCGATCTCCCAGTTCTTGCAGGTGAGCGTCGATCCGCGGGGTGCGGTGATGATGCGGGACATGGCCCGAAAATACGGATGACATCTCGTCATCCCGGCGTATGACGCATTGCCCATGCGGAATCTGAAGAACCCAGTGCCTCTTTCCCTCACTATTTTCGTCGAATGCTCAACAGGGGACAGCTACGACCAATCGAGTATGTGGGATTGGAGCGCATCGGTGCGATGGCCGATGGCGGCTACGTCGTGGACGGTCGGTTGATCGATTCTGCCACGGTGATTTTGTCGTTAGGGCTCGGTTATGAGTGGACCTTCGACGAAGCGGTCAGGGGGCGAAATCCCAACGCCGTAATCATCGGTGTGGATCCGACAATCCAACCGAGCATGTTCACTCGAATGTACCTGCTTTCATCAGCCAAGGTCGTTCTGTATGGACTGCTTGGTAGGTCTGGCAAGGTCCAGAAGCATCAGCGCAAAGTCAACCTGGCGCGACAGTACGCTCGACTCTTTCGAGGTTCCATACGCCACATTCGGAAGATGGTCTCGGCGTTTGATGGTCCAAACGATGTATCATTCCCAACGCTGGTTGGGATGGTGGGCGCCGTTCCCAACCTTGGTCTGGTCGTAAAGATGGACATCGAAGGGACTGAATACGACGTGATCCCCTCCATCTGTGAGCGTCAACATCTTGTCAGCATGCTCACCGCGGAGTTTCATGACGTGACCACGCAGCCAGACCGCTTCAATCATGGGATCGCCCAGCTTCTGGAGCACTTTCGCATCGTGCATATTCACGGGAATAATTACGCCCCTTACTCAGCGGAGCTGGACTTCCCCGACGTGGTCGAGATCACCTTCATCCACAAGGAACTGTGTCCACCCTTGTGCCAGCCAAGCACCAAGAGGTATCCGGATGCGCTGCTCGATGTGCCGAACAATCCCGATAAGGACGACTACGAGCTCCGGTTTTCGGACGCGGACAACTGAGCGTCGATCGCACTGAGTGTTTCCTGACTCAGGCGCTTCTTTTCGAAGATGCTGCGCAGCATATCAAACGAGTAAATGCCGGTGTCGTGCCCATCCTTCCACGTTGCCTGTACACCGTAGTTACCAACGGGCGTTAGGGCAGTCAGTTCATTCATGCCGGGTGTGAGCGTCTTCATGCCGGCAAACACCACCTGGCCCATGATCTGCTCTCCTGAGCAATAGGCGCAGGGGCATGCCTCGCGCAGATCCGAAAGCAGAATACAGGATTCGAACCCGTCTGACCATGCGCTGCAGAGGGTGACCGCGTTACGTCGCTTGAGGGAGAGGGGGCGAGACATGACGCAAACTTCGCCAAGTTCTCCCGTATTTTCGTGAATGGAATCCCGATACAAATCCTTTGTTGCCATCGAAGATCTTGCCAACCACGTCGGGCAGACCGTTACCCTCAATGGCTGGGTGTACGACAAGACGGAGAAGGGCAAGCTGGTCTTCATCAAGCTCCGTGACGGGAGCGGCATTGTGCAATGCGTTCTGTTCAAGCCAAACGTGAGCGAGGAGATCGCCGGACGTGCCCACGAACTCACCCAAGAGTCCAGCGTCTCGATCACCGGAACGGTGCGTGCTGAACAGCGCGCCCCCTCGGGTGTTGAGCTCGATGTGACGGATGTGCGCGTTTGGCAGTTGGCGAAGGACTATCCGATCTCTCCCAAAGAGCACGGTGTTGAGTTTCTGATGGAACACAGACACCTGTGGCTTCGATCGGCCCGTCAGCATGCCATCATGCGCGTGCGTGCGAGGGTGATCAAGGCCATCCGTGATTTCTTCGACGGGAACGGATTCCGGCTCATGGACTCGCCGATCTTTACGCCGAATGCCTGCGAGGGCACGTCAACGTTGTTCGAGACGGAGTACTTCGATCTCGGAAAGGCCTATCTAACCCAGTCGGGTCAGCTCTACGCCGAAGCAAGTGCCATGGCACTCGGAAAGGTCTACACCTTCGGGCCGACCTTCCGTGCTGAAAAGTCCAAGACACGGCGTCATCTGACAGAGTTCTGGATGGTCGAGCCGGAGATGGCATACTTCGACATCAACGACGACATGGATCTTGCCGAAGACCTGGTCGAGTACATCGTGCAGTCGGTTCTCAAGGACTGTCAGCGCGAACTCGCTACGCTTGGCCGCGACGTCTCAAAGCTTGAAGCCGTGCGTCGCCCCTTCTATCGCATGTCCTACACGGAAGCCGTAGAGTGGCTGAACAAGAACGATGTGAAGCTCAATCGTAAGCAGCCCGATGGATCGGAGATCCAGATCGACTTCCCATGGGGCGAGGATTTTGGCGCTCCGCAGGAAGAGGCAATCATGCAGCAGTTCGATCGGCCGTGCATCATCCATCGCTATCCGACCGAGGTGAAGGCCTTCTACATGAAGCGCGATCCCGAGAACCCGAAGGTCGTCCTTGCTATGGACATGCTCGCTCCGGAAGGGGCTGGCGAGATCATCGGTGGTTCGCAACGCGAAGATGACCATGACCTGCTCCTTGAGCGCCTGCGCCATGAGAACCTCCCGGAAGAAGCCTTCCAGTGGTATCTCGACCTGCGCAAGTTTGGCTCAGTCCCCCACGCCGGCTTCGGCCTCGGCGTGGAACGCACTGTCAAGTGGATCACCGGCGCCGAGCATATCCGCGAGGTCATTCCGTTTCCACGGATGATCTATCGGATTATGCCGTGACAGGTGGCAGGTGACAGGTGACACCGCGTCACGATGCATCGTCATCCCGGCGAAGGCCCGTCATCCCGGCGAAGGCCCGTCATCCCGGCGAAGGCCGGGACCCTCGCGATAAACGATTGAACCCCGCTTTTCGCGGGCATGATACAGCTACTCAGGCATTCTGAAACTCCGCAATCCGCAGTCCTACCATGATCGACACAACCAAGCCAAACGGCTCCGAAAACATTCTCTGGGACCTCTCAGATCTGTACGCAACGCTCGATGAGACGGGCCTTGAGGGCGACCTCGCGCGCATCGGCGATCGCACAAAGGCGTTTCGTGAGAAGTGGCATGGGCGTTTTGCAACGGCCAGCATCTCCGAGTTCATGGAGATGGTTCGTGAGTACGAACAGCTCACAGAAGACTTCGGACGGATGGGCGCGTTCGCGCACTTGCAATGGTCAACTGACTCGGAGAATGTGGAATACGGCAAGCTGATGCAGCGCGTCACCGAGACGCTTTCGAAGGCATCCAACGACATCATCTTTGTTGACACGGAACTGGCAGCTCTACCGGCCGAGCGTATTCAAGAGCTCATGTCTGCGCCGGAGATGGCCTCACGGAAGCACTGGCTTGAAGTAGTTATGGACTACAAGCCCCATACCCTGAGTGAAGACGTCGAACAGGCCCTCAATGCCAAGTCTGTTTCGTCACGTTTTGCGTGGGTGCGCTTGTACGACGAAGTATCGAATGCGCTGACGTTTCAGTTCCGGGGTCAGGAATACACGATCGCTCAGATGACGAAGATGCTCTATGATGGGGATCGTCAGACACGCAAGGAAGCCGCCGAAACGATCTCTGCGGGACTCAAAAAGGATGCCAAGACGCATGCCTATGTGTTTAACACGATCATCGGCGATTGTGAGGTCAACGACCGTCTGCGTTCCTATCCGACGTGGGTCTCGAGCCGCAATCTTTCGAATGAAGTGTCGGACGCCTCAGTTCAGGCCCTCGTCGATGCTGTTGTGTCGCGTTATGATCTCGTGCATCGATACTTCGCTTTGAAGAAGCGACTTCTTGGACTTGACGAGCTGTACGATTACGACCGGTACGCACCGGTCACGGAAGAGTCCGACTTCTGGACGTGGGAGCAGGCACGGCAGATCGTGATCGATTCTTACACCTCGTTCGATAGACGTGCAGGAGAGATCGCATCGCTGTTCTTCGACAAGAACTGGATCCATGCACCTGTGCGCAAGGGCAAGCGAAGCGGCGCCTACAGCGCCGGAACGATCGCCTCGGTTCACCCGTATGTCTTCATGAACTATACCGGCACGAGTCGTGATGTGCAGACTCTTGCCCACGAACTGGGTCACGGGGTACACCAGTATCTGTCGCGTCAGCAAGGCCCCCTTCAGATGCACACGCCGCTGACCGTTGCCGAAACGGCGAGTGTCTTTGGTGAGATGATCACGTTCAAGAAGATGCTCGAGGCAACAACAAGCGATCAGTCAAAGCTGGCACTTATCATGTCGAAGATCGACGGCATGTTCGGCACCGTGTTCCGCCAGGTGGCACTGAACCGTTTTGAGGAAGCCATGCACACGGCGCGTCGCACGCAGGGCGAACTGTCGCTGGAGCAGATCAATGAGATCTGGCTCACAACGCAGAAGGCTCAGTTTGGTGACTCCGTCAAACTCAGCGATGGGTATGAAGTGTGGTGGTCATACATCTCGCACTTCATCCATACACCCGGATACGTCTATGCGTATGCTTTCGGGGAGTTGCTCGTGTTGGCGTTGTATCAGATCTACCTGAAAAGCCCGGACAGCTTTCCCGACAAGTATATCGAGCTCCTCTCGGCAGGGGGCTCGAAGCGTCCGGAAGAATTGCTCGCCCCATTTGGACTCGACATTACCAACCCAACATTCTGGCACAATGGTCTGTCGTTCATTGACAGCTTCCTTGGTCAGGCAGAGGAGCTGGCGGGTAAGAAGTAATGATTACTCGCTCGCAAGTCCCGCCAGCTTTATCACAGCGTTGACGTAATCATCGCTGTTGTTATAGTGATGGATCGCCTTGCGCTGCTGCTCAGGTGTCTTACCCCAACCTGCGCGATCGAGATAATTTGCGACACTGAACACGGCATCATCGATCTGATACAGGTCGATGGTGCCGTCGTCATTTCCGTCGGCAGCGGATGAAACGTACGATGACGGTAGGAACTGCGTCAGCCCAAATGCGCCGGCCCATGAGCCCCGCAGCGTAACCGTGTTCATGGTCTTGCGAACCTGAATCGAATGCAGAGCCTTGAGTTGTTGGATCGCCCAATTCACCTTGCGATCAGCGCGCTTGGCAACATGCTCGCGCACACTGTCGATCCTCGACGAGTCAATGGACTTGTTCTTCATTACCAGCAAAGTGTTGGACTCAATGAACTCCGGCTCGTTGCTCAGCAGAACCGATAGGTACACGCTCGGGACATGGTGTTTGCCAGTTACCCGACCGTGCTTCGTTTCAACCCACAACAGAGCACCAATGATGGAAGGGGGCACGCCATGCACGGAGTCCGCCCGCTGAAGAAGGGCCTTGTGCCGATCCAGAAACTCTCGGACATTCGATACGGCCTCTGCCGACCAGTTGTGGGAGTAATCAGGCTTGGAAGCGAAATTTGTGACGTTGGTCCGAACATACTTTTCATCGAATAACGTCAAGGAGTCGGTCATCAGAAGTTCGATGTAGGCCTTATCGACACCTCGGTCCACCGCCACCTGAGCTGCCCTGGCAAGGGGATGAGCCGAAGCTCCAGTCTTGGGCGAACGGTCATCGCCGGTGGATGTTTCCTGAGTGAACGTCACCAACGACAGCAAGAGCGTTGTTGCCGTTGTGAGAATGGTCGTGAGAATCGGTAACATGGTCATCGAACGGAAATCTACGTAACCGCAATGGCAATGGTCAACATTCGAAACCTCTGGACGGCCTGGCTCGTGCTCTTGCCGATGGTAATGGTTGCGCAACCGCGTCTCCAAATGCAGTCGGTGGTGGATTGGGGCATCGTAACACCCCGTGGATCGCTGACGAAGCAGCAGTCGGTATCGTATCGGGTGCCGCTGAAGAACGTGGGTGACAGTACGCTCATCGTGTCTTCGGTGCGACCCCAATGCGGATGTACGTCTGCCCCCTTGGAACGTGACACGTTGCAGCCCGGTGAGGAAACTTCAATGAACATCACGCTCACGCTTCCGGCTGGCAGCGGTGTGGTCGATAAATACGTCACGGTGTTCTGCAACGACTCAGCCAAGAGTCATGTACTAAAGCTTCGGGCTGAGGTGCAACGCCCCCTTCAGCTCTCATCAAGTTTTCTCGGATTCAATCAGGGCAGGGTTGGTGAAGGCACGCGGTCGAAGATCGAGGTGATCTCGAACGTTGAAGATGAAGTGCGCATTACACTCGAGCCAAAGTCGCAGGGATTGACGGTGGTCGGCCCTTCTGTTCTTGTCTTGACGAAGGGGCGAGCAACGCCGATCGAGGTCGAATATGTCCCCACCAAGGCAGGAACCTTCAAGGTCGAGCTACTTCTGAGAACATCACTGCCCGACTACGAGACGATTGACATCAACGGCTTTGGAGTGGCTGATCCGCGGGCGAAGTGATACGCTCAAAGAACACAAAGCCCCCATCGCGATACAACTCGCGAAGAGTCGACTGATCTTTCCAGTTGCCGAGGTCGTTGATCCTGCACACAAACCGCGCGGGACGATCGATCGGTCCATTGAGCAGCCATGGTTCCCACGCATCAACGTCGATACCCTTTGCAGCGCTGCTGAGACGAAACGGCTTGTTCGTATAAAAGAGATGAGCGTAGCTCTTCATGGTAAGGGGCTTCGCATAGACATCTTTGCCCCTGAGTGACTGATAAAAGTCCAGTGCCGCCCCCTGCGAGTACGCTTCGATCTTCGGAGCAACAAGGGGAAGAAACGTAAAGACAAACAGCATCACACTGGCGTAGAGTGTGACGATGCCGGTAATGGGCTTCTTTCGGAGCCAGATCGCATACGCACATGCACCCGCAATGAGGATGAGCCCGATGAATGGCTCAATGCCCAACCACTCAACCTTGCGCGACATGGCCTCGCGCAGGAATGGGTCGCGGAACGACGGCAATGAGAGCATCCACTCGCTGTTCATGAATGCTAGCGGAACGATGATAGCGATGCCACCGATCAGCATGGCATGTGAAAGGATGATCAATCCCTTCGCCGGGGCGACGAGGCCTCGTCGCATGATCCACACCGCTGCCAGATACGTCATGGGGATGTAGGTCATCGAGCTATAGTGGACGATCTTGGTGGTAACGGCAGAGAAGACGGTGAGGACGACGAAGAAGAGCACGATCATCCATCGGCGCATTGTGCGCTCATTGTCCGATAAGTCCTGCTGCCTGCGAAGTGAGGCAAGAAAGAAGGTCGACGTGGGAAAGCATCCGATGAGCAGCACTAGACTGTGGTAGTACCACGGCTGTGCATGACCTGCCTCGCCTTGCGTAAGCAGCCGCCACTGATAGTGAAGGTTCTCGATCAGGAATTGCGGACCATTGGCTGCTGCGTCAATTCCCAACCATAGGGCCGGAAGGATACCGGCAACGCCGATGATGCTGGCAATGCTCGCTGTGGGAAAGGGGCGAGCAGTGGCCGCGCCACGTTTGCCGGCGATCCATTGTGTGATGACGGTGAGTATGACAAGACCCAGTCCCACCGGCCCCTTGGTCATGACCGCAAGACCGGCAAACATGCCAGCCTGCAGGTTGCGCGATGTTCCGTCGAGCTCGCCCCGTATCACCTGCCAGATCGCTAGAAAGATGAACAGGTTGAACATCGGATCGATGATGCCCGACCGAGCATAGAAATGTGGCAGCAGTGTACCGGCATAGACCAGTGGCCACAGCAGACCGAAGCGGTTGCCATGCAGGCGACGTCCGATCGTATGCAGCACAAGCAGCGTGATGATGCCCACGATAGCATTGGGCAGACGCGCGGCAAACTCGTTGATACCGAAGATGTGCATCGAGAGTGCCTGTGTCCAGACAAAGAGAGGGGGCTTCTCGGTAAATGGACGATAATCGATCTGCATGTGCAGATAATCACCCGTCACGATCATCTCGCGAGCGCACTCAGCAAAGTTGATCTCGTCCCAATCGAACAATCGTACCGACCCGAGAAAGGGTACGAAGAGGAGGAGCCCGACGGCGACTATCAGCAGTCGCTGACGTCGCACATCATCATTGAGGATTGCGGCGATGTTCACCGGACAAAAATACCCACGGCAGCATGCTGAACAGGCCGATCGCGGCTGAGACGATCATCGGCAATAGAGTCTCCATCCCTGCTGCACCGATCTCATAGTATGTCTGCACTATACTGATCACCGGAATTGTTGTCGGTAGAATAATCAGTGTTACAAGTGCAGCAATGCAGGCCAAGGAAGCCAATAAAAGGCGCAGGCGCTCAGTGCGCTGCATTGCATCGATCACTACAAAGCGTCCCAACAGGGCCGCAATCAGAGTGATGATGAGTAACGATGACAGCTGCGAATGATTGGCATATAGGATAGCCACAAGCAAGTATGCCAGATACATCTCGGCTGCTGTCACGATGATCTTTGCAAACAGCTCACCAAAGAAGCGTCTCGTCGGACTGATCATCGTGACCTGAGTGGCAAGGATGAGCGATGGGATCGCTACGCCAAACAGACTCAGCAGGGCACCCCGTCGAGGACTTAAGTGATACTGCATGCCGGCGAAGGTGGTGAGTGTGTTCAGGATCACAAGGACCACATTCTTGCTCATGAATAGCACCGCCACGGCCATCACGATGCGCACCGCCCGACGTCCTTCGTTGATCATGGCAGGGAAGGATGCGAATGCCGAGGCTGACAAAACGATGTCTGCCGATGTGCGCACAGCCGGAGAACTCTCGTCCATTGCTATGCCCACGTTGGCTTGCTTCATGGCCGGCAGGTCATTGATCCCATCGCCAATCATCACCACTGTCGACTTCCCGGCGAGTGAGGAGACGACCTGCTTCTTGTCCATTGGTGTGCAGCGCGCGAATACATCCGTTGGCAAGATCGCAGAGGCAAGCTGTAGCTCGTCCAAGGTTCTACTCACTGTCTCCTTGGCATCTCCGGAAAGGATCACTCTGCGCATATCCATTTGAGCAAAGGCGTCAATCGTCTGTGCAGCTTCCGATCGCGTCTCATCTGTCAGTGCCACTGCACAGACAGGATCGACATGTCGTCCAGTCGGTATATCGAGCTTTGTCGTTGCAACGACCACAGTCCGCATTCCTGCCAGGCCCTGCTGCTCGAGTGCCGCGGTGAATCTCGCCCACTCCGGATGCTCGCTGGTCAGGACAACTTCGGGAGCGCCGATCACCCACCATGTTGCATCGCTTTGCCGGCATGCACCGAACTTTCGTTCGGATGAAAACGATATGACCTCATCAGCATTGATGTTGTGTGCTTGTTCGTGTATCGCGCGGAGAGCATCTGCCATGCGTCCTTCGTCGTTGATAGCTGCGGCAATAGAGGCGATTAGATCACGACACTGCTCTTCAGAGTGATCAGAAAGGGAGATGATGGCAGAAACCGCGAGTTTGTTGGTCGTCAGGGTGCCGGTCTTATCAAAGCACACTACATCAGCGTTGGCAAGACCCTCCAGTGCGGCAAGCTTCTGTACTGTGACGCCGAGCCGAGCCATACGGATGATGCCCGTGACGAAGGTGAT
>JBEAYU010000046.1:0-16314 GCA_041170435.1 Bacteroidota bacterium | reverse complement strand
AACTCTGAGCCTGAGTGATGCGCCCCTTCGAGTCGATCGTCAGCTGAGGTACATGCGTTCTACTGCCATAGGTTCCCGCTGCGACGCCTGTGGCGCGCAGCTCCGGATCGGGATAGACGCCTACGAGATCGCCTCCGGCAGGACCAAAGGGTTGTGTGTTATCGATCGGCACCGACTGGATCGCGGTGATACGGCCTGCCTTATCGACGTTGAGAATCGGAACCGATGTTGACGAGCCGTATGACCCTGGTGTGAGGGTCATCTGAGACATTTTGCCCGATGTAATGGCATAGTCCTGCACCTTTTCTGTGCTGACGGCCCCGTCCTGGATCTTCAATGTCGTGACGGCTCCATCTTGGATTTTTTGCGTCGTGATCGCCCCATTGGCAATCCGGTTCGTGGTCACGGCATCGAGTGCGATCTTCTCGGTTGTCACTGCACCGTCACGAATCAGCGGATCGGGATACGTTCCGGTAAGATCTCCTCCGGCTGCATCGCCCCTTCGCAGGGCATCGGTGATATCACCCGTGATCAGCTTTGGACGCCATGTTGACGTGAGGGCATCCCACACCAGTGCCTCGCCATTGTTGGCACCGGCACGCTGGATCAGCGTCGGGTCGACCGATTTGATGGCGATGTCAACGTCATTCCCATTTGTCAGGCGAATGACGATCGAACCATCGAGTGATGTGATGCGCTGCACCGCTTCGGGTGTGCTGATCGTGAACTTCTTTCCGGTCTGCACGATCGTCGTCGCCCCGTCACCCTCAAGGATGATGTCGCCATCAACGCCATTGATGCTTCTGACCACACCCGTGGCTGAGATCGAAACGCTATCGGCCACGCGAGCCCGATCGGCGTAGAGTGCGTACGGCACAGCTGTCAGGCGCGTGCGTGGCAACATCTCTCCTTCGGTGGCCACCTCGACGGCGAGCCAGTATTCGCGATCGAACGTCAGGTTCAGCGGAACGCTCCGCCCCATGACGATGTCGAAGACGCCGTTCAGGGTCGAGACGGTGTGCACCTCTTCCCAGAGCGCGGAACCGCCGCTGGGTTGACCGTAGAGTCGGATGGTGACCTCGTACGGACCGTTGGGAACGGCATCGCCGGTTGGCGTGGTCAGCACGCCCTGATACGTGAATGTTCGTGGTATGGAGATCTGCGCCGGTGCGTTCGAGGCGAAGATCAAGAGCAAGCAGAGCGCCAAGACGAGACGTCGCATGATGAGCTCCAAACAGGTTGGTGAATGAACTGCTCGAAACTCTCGTTTACGGATCGGGCAAATGATGATGCCCGTCAGGGGATGACTTCGACATGAGTCTCATGAATTGACGTTCCGGTGACTATCTTCGCACCATTCCCCCGTAAGGATGATCATCAGGAGTACGACCATGTCACACGACGCAACACACGAGCACGGACACGACCACGGACACGGCCATGAGGCTTCCCACGTCAATGACACGCTCGCCACACGTCTGATGGGCATCGCCGTTGGCGTGCTCGTCGTCATCGCGGCAGTGTCACTGCAGCGCGCCATGGGCTGGCACGATGTTGTTGGCGGGATCATAACGGGACTGCTTGGCATGTTCTTCGGTGCCCTCGGCACCAGCGTGCACCGTCCGTCCGGAGCAGCGATCCTTGGTTGGGCTGGCGGCATCGCCTTCTTCACCAGCATCGCCATGTTCCTGGGCCTGCGCCTCTTCTAACGCCCCCTCCCGGTCATGACGCGGCGGCTTTCGTCTCGATCGTGGTCAGCCATTGCCGCAGCCATGCTCGGCGGTGTGATCATCGCCGTCACTTCATGCGTGAACCCCTTCGCCCCCTCACTTGATACTGAAGGGGGCGACAACGTCCTGGGCGATCAACGCACCATTGAAGGACTGTTCCAGAATTTTCGCTACGCCTATCTCTTTCGAGATACGCTCACCTACGGTCGGCTGCTGGCACGCAGTTTCACCTTCGTGTATCGCAACTACGACCAGGGCATCGACGTCACATGGGGTCGTGACGAGGACATGCTCGCAACGAACGGCCTTTTCACGGCCGCTCAGCAGCTCGATCTGGTATGGAACGACGTGATCGTGGCTGACGGCGATAGCCTGGTGAAGAACATCTCCCGCGGCTTCAATCTCACCATCACGTTCAACCCTGCCGACATTCTCCGCGCCCAAGGTCGAGTCAACCTCCTAGTCGAACGTCCCTCCACTGATGACCCTTGGAAGATCGTGCGATGGAGAGATGAGTCGAACTACTTCTGATTCACCGTCTCCCCGGCCTTCGCCGGGATGACGGCAGTCTTCGCCCTCAGCCTCGTATCTTTGTGGCTATCCAAAAACTGGCTACAGGAAACATGGCTCTTCAGAAGCGTGAGGATTTTCGCAACATCGCCATCATTGCACACGTTGACCACGGCAAGACGACACTCGTCGATCATATGCTGCGGCAGAGTGGGATGTTCCGCGAGAACCAGGTCGTTGCCGAACGGGTCATGGACTCGAATGATCTAGAACGTGAGCGCGGCATCACCATCATGGCCAAGAACGCGGCCGTGCGATGGAAGGACACAAAGATCAACATCGTGGACACTCCCGGTCACTCCGACTTTGGGGGTGAGGTAGAGCGCGTCCTGTCGATGGTCGACGGCGTCCTACTTCTGGTTGATGCGGCTGAGGGCCCCCTGCCGCAGACACGGTTTGTGTTGCGCAAGGCTCTCGACATGGGGATCAAGCCCATCGTGGTCATCAACAAGATCGACCGTGGCGATGCGCGGCCGGCAGAGGTTCTTGACGAGGTGATGGAGCTCTTCATCAACCTCGGCGCTTCGTACGAACAGCTGGACTTCCCGGTGATCTATGCCATCGGCAAGCTTGGTTTGGCCAAGTTGAGCCTGACGGAGGAGACCGAGTCGCTCGACCCTCTGTTTGAGGCCATTGTCAAGCACATTCCGCCACCGACGGTGGACGCAGACGTGCCGTTTGCCATGGTCATCTCGGCCCTCGATTGGTCGGACTATGTTGGCCGTATTGCCGTGGGCCGCATCATCGAAGGGTCGGTCAAGGTGGGCGACAACGTCAACCTCATCAAGCCCGATGGTACCCGCGAGTCAGCTCGCATCACCAAGATGTACGTCCATGAAGGCATCACCCGTGCCGAGACCACCTCGGCCTCGGCCGGTGAGATCATTGCCCTGTCCGGCTTCGAGAACGTGTACATCGGCGAGACCATCGCCGATAGTTCACGCACCGAACCATTGTCGTACGTGAACATCGAAGAGCCCACCATCGCCATGTACTTCATGGTCAATACCTCGCCCCTTGCCGGGCGAGAGGGCAAGTTCGTCACCACGCCAAAGATCCGCGAGCGACTCTACAAGGAGCTCCGCAACAACGTTTCCCTTCGGGTGGAAGACACTGATTCGCCCGACGTATTCAAGGTTTCGGGAAGGGGCGAGCTGCAGCTCGCAATTCTCATCGAGACGATGCGTCGTGAAGGCTACGAATTTGCTGCCTCGCGGCCGGAGGTTCTCTTCCGTCGTGGCGAGGACGGCACCATGCTTGAACCTATCGAACACGTCACCGTGGATGTACCGCAGGATCACGTCGGAACCGTCATTGAAAGCCTTGGTCGTCGCAAAGGTGAGATGACTGCCATGACGCCGAGCAACGACAGCGTTCGGTGCGAGTTCCTCGTACCGGCACGCGGGCTCATCGGCTTCCGAACGGAGTTTCTCACCTCGACGCGGGGTCAGGGCATCATCCACCATACGTTCGACTCGTATCAGCCCTATAAGGGGGCGATCTCCGGACGTCTACGCGGCGCCCTTGTGTCGATGGAAACCGGACAATCCACTGCCTACGCCCTCGAGATGGTTCAAGAGCGCGGGGTGCTCTTCATTGAGCCGGGCCAGCCTGTTTACGAAGGAATGATCATCGGCGAGAATGCTCGCGAGGAAGACCTCAGCGTCAATGCCTGCCGCATGAAGCACCTGACAAACATGCGATCGAGCGGCTCTGACGGCCTCGTGCGCCTTGAGGCGCCGCGGCAGTTGTCACTCGAGCAGTGCATCGAGTTTCTTGAAGACGACGAGCTGTTGGAATGTACGCCCGTTTCGGTGCGGTTACGCAAGAAGATTCTTGATACGACCATGCGCCAGCGTGCAAAGAAACGTGAAGCAGCCTCCCTGGAGTGATCCGGCATGACCCGATTCGTCCACGGTTCTGTTCTCCTGCTGTGCAGCTTCAACATGCTCGCCCTGCAAGGACGTACCCGGACGGATGATGGGGTGCTGATGCGCCTGTCGCTGAAGCCGAACTCGACCTATCGATACAGCATCAGCTCGACCCTTGAACAGGATGTCGAAGCCGGCGGCGGAGCCTCCACCAATGCCATCACAACCGATCTTGATCTATCGATCTCCGTCTCCGACGTTACGCTCGGTCGAAGCACTCTGAAGTTCACTTCCGAGAATGGAGGGCTGCGCACACAAGCTCGCACAGATGAACGCATGCCAAGCATGGATTCGGCGCTGAAGATCAATGATGGCAAGGGGCTCACGGCAACGGTCACCTGCGATCCGACGGGCCGCGTTCTGAATCTCACGAACGGTAATGATGGCGGTGTGGCGATCCTGAATAGCATGCGTGTGTTCGACCGCATCGTCATGCAGTTTCCCAAAGAACGCGTGCGTCCGGGTGACCGCTGGGTATCGGAAATGGTCGACACCATGCCGGCACCGCAGGGCGAGGGCTCGATCGTCACGTCCATCGAAATGGAGGAACGCTTCTCGTCGATCGTCGACTCGCTCGGCTACACGTGTTGGCTCATCGAGGGTGAGTCATCATCAATGCGAATCCGTGGTGGCTTGGCCGTATCGGGCATGAACATCGATGTCACCGGTGACGGCGTCATGCGAACACGCGCGTTGATCGACTCACGGACGGGGCTTCCGGTTCGCAGTGAGCTTGAGCTGAACAATTCCATGACGCTTCGGGCGGCCGGTGGTCCCGATGAGCTTGCCGTTCCGAGCAATGCCCGCATGCGCGTGATCATCCTGCAACGGCCACGCCGATAGAAGATGAGAATGGTACGCTCCCTTTTGTCCATTGCGACGCTGCTGATTGTTCTGACGCCATCTCAGGCACAGATGCAGATCCGCCCGGGTGGACGTCAGATCGTGTTGGGCACGGATACGATATGTTATCGATACAGGTTCGCTCCTGCCGACACGCTGCTGTATCGCATTGAATCGCGCGACAGTATCATGGTGCCGAGCTTTGACGATGTCGAGAAGTGGCGCCAGGAAGGCCTGCGCATCGTCTGTGATTCGGTGGTCAACGATCTGTACCATCTTACGCTGCGACTCGAGGCCTATTCCGAGAGGCAGCGTAGCGGTAAGGACTCTTCCGAACGACGCTCTCATCCTTGGATGCAGCGCACCATGCGCCTTGTCATCGACAGTCTCGGACGGCGCCTTCAGGCGAGCGTCGATGACAGCAGTCGCGCCATGGCGGCTCCCGGTGGACTGTTTCAGGCATTGCGGCTTCCCATCATCGACACGTCCTGCGGACGCCAGCAACAGAGCTGGATTTCCTCCGATACCATCATTGTTCCGGAAAATGGAGTTCCGGCCCCGGAGATCAGGCAGCAGGTGTTCTGGCGTGTTGGTGATCGTTTCGACACGCTCGGTCGCGCGGCTTCGTGGATCCAATACACTCTTACGGCGTTTGGCGGCGTGGACGTGCCGGACGCCAAACTGAATGTCACGTCGGTAGGATCGGTTGCCGAGTACTGTCGGCTGGTACTTGATAGGGGGCTTGGCGTTCCACTGTCGAGCGCCATCATCCAGCAGGTACGCTTCAAGATCCAGTCTGGTCGGTCACGTAGCACCGATGGCCGTCACCATACGACCTCTACGATGAGTCTGGTAGAACTACGTTCTCCAGATCCGTCCCGCCGATGGCGCAATGGGACCTTTGATGCCACGCCAGCGAAGACAGGCACGTTGCCGACGGTTCCCAGTCGGAAGAAGTCCCGCTGATCGACACGAAACCTTACGCCGCGTCATATGTCAAAACCGTCGTGTTTGCACTGACCACTTTGGCTTGTCCATGAAATACCTCCGCATCTTGGGGCGCATCGCGCCACTGGTACCATTCATAACCTTGATGATCAGCTCGGCTGGTGGACAGGAAATGAACACCGGTCGACGACTCACGCTCGAAGAATGTATCGCCATCGGTCTGGAGCGCAGCATCGATATCCGCCGTGCGCAAGCAGGCGCCGATCAAGCAGCATCGCGCCTCACGGCTGCCTTTGGCGCATATCTGCCCTCGGTTGACATCAATGCCAACTACAACCGGCAGCTCACCAACCTGCGTCCGCAGTTCTCTATTGTCAACGGTGTGCCCGTCACCGGTCAGCCCCTTCCAAACACCTACGGATTGAACAGCTCCATGAATCTTACGCTGTTCAATGGTTTTCAGCGGGAAGCCGAGTTTGATGCTGCAAAGCTGACGATGAGCGCTGCATCGAGTGATATCACGTTCAACAAAGCAGCAACGAAGTTTACGATCACTCGGCAGTACATCGAACTGCTTCGACGCAAGCAGATCTTGAACGCACGACGCGAGAGCAGAGCCTTAGCAGCAGCCACACTCGAGAGGTCTCGCGCACTCTTTGACGCCGGTGTGGGACGCACCCAGGACGTCACTTCGCAGGAGACCGAGTTGAGCAACATCGACGTTGCACTTGTGCAGGCCGAGAACGACGTCATCGCCGGTCGCGCCCAGCTGTTGAATGCCATGAATGTTGATGCAATGCAGGAGATCGATGTTGACGAGGCATCCATACCTGCAGATGTGAGCGAGTCGGACATCATTGCCTACCGCAAGCGAATGGGCTCTGAGTCGGACATATCCGAGCGGACCATGTCACGACGGGCCGACCTTCAATCAGCTCTCGATCGCACGCGAGCCGCCGGCGAGACCATCACGAGTGCTCGCTCGGGATACTATCCAACGATCTCTGCCAATGGCGGCTACGCATGGCGGAACTTCGTGATCGCCGACTTCGACCGGCAGGGTCAGGTCTTTGCCGGCCTCTTTGTCCGCATTCCGGTCTTCGATCAATTCGTCACACAGGCACGTGTGGCCGATGCCGAGTTGGCTCGCGCTCAGAACGAGCTCGAAACCGAACGTGTACGCAACCAGATCCGCACGGATCTGCGCAACGCATTTGCCCAGTTGGAGCTTGCCGAGCGCGGTGTTGAGATCTCATCACGCGCAATCAAGTTTGCCACCAACAATGCCAATGCGGCCCGAGACCGATTCAATGCCGGAGCGGCAACGATCATCGAATTGCAGAACGCCAACAACCAGCTCATCACGGCGCAGATCAACAGAGTGACCGCCGTCTATGCATACCATTCAGCCGTTGCGTCCCTCGAGTTCGCAACTGGCACGCCAGGAGGAAAGTGATCATGGCCAAGAAATCTCGCAAGCGGCTGCTCATCGTTGCCATCATGGTGATGATAGCGTTTGTTGCCACCATGCTTTGGATGATCTCCAATCGCAACACTGCGCCGATCCTCGTCAGCGTCGAACCCGTTGCTACGCGCACCATCACGCAGAGCGTGAGTGCCATCGGCAAGCTCCAGCCCGAGGTGATGGTCAAGATGTCCTCCGAGGCCAGCGGTGAGATCGTCTATCTTGGCGTGCGCGACGGCGATACGGTGAAGACCGGACAGGTGCTGGTGCGCATTCGGCCAGACATGATGCAATCAATGCTTGTGCAGACGCGTGCCGCCGCTGAAGCATCACGCATGGCCATCACGGTGGCCAAGGCTGAGTACGATCGCTCAGAGGCCGACCTGAAGCGCGTCACTGAGCTGTCCAAGAAGCAGTTTGCCTCGCGCGAAGATTTCGATCGCGCCAGTGCCGCATTCCAGACAGCAGCCGGACGGTTGGCGCAGGCACAGGCCGACTATGAGCGTGCCAAGGGGGCTTTGCGCGAAACACAGGTGAACGTCGATCGCACCACGATCACAGCACCGATGTCCGGTATCGTCACTTACCTCGGCGTCGAGAATGGTGAGAAGGTTGTTGGCACGGCGCAGATGCAGGGCACCGAGATTCTGCGCATCGCTGACCTATCCACGATGAACGCATGGGTACAGGTCGACGAAAACGACGTCGCCCAGATCCGGGTTGGCGATACGGCGCGGATCAAGGTTGACGCGCTTGCCGACGTCGAACTGCGAGGCATCGTCTATGAGATCTCCCACTCGCCCATCGTATCGGGTCAAGGAACACAGGAAGAAGTCGTCAACTTCCAGGTCCGCATCAGGATCATCGACCCAGAGAATCGCATGCGGCCCGGTATGTCATGCTCGGTTGAGATCGAAACCGAAACCAAGTCAAACATCTTGGCCGTACCGATCCAATCGGTGACGTTGCAACAGGATGCCGCTGCGACACCAGCTGTGGAGCAGGATTACCGAAAGACCGATCGCAAGGCGGCTGTGGTAAAGTCAACACGTCCGCAGAGCATGGTGTGGGTGGTGTCAAATGGGGCCGTCACAGCTCGGACTGTGACGACGGGTATCAGCGACGAAGGGTATATCGAGATCACCTCAGGCTTGAAGGCCGGAGACAAGGTCGTCAGCAGCCCATACGAGGCCATCAGCAAGCTGCTGACCCCCGGGGCCAAGGTGACCGTGGAAGAACCAGCCGCTCGGCGCGAGCGATACCGCGAGATGAGGAAGGAGCAATGAGTCGCCCCATCATCGAGATCGCCAACCTCGTCAAGCGGTATGAAATGGGCAACGAAGAGGTCTTCGCCCTACGCGACGTATCGCTGA
The DNA here is from genome assembly GCA_041170435.1 of Bacteroidota bacterium. GTDB lineage: Bacteria > Bacteroidota > Ignavibacteria > Kapaibacteriales > Kapaibacteriaceae > UBA10438. The sequence continues at coordinate 7,454 of JBEAYU010000046.1, read as the reverse complement.
CGATCGGGAGCAATGAATACGTTGCGATCATGGGTCCGAGCGGGTCGGGGAAGTCGACTCTCATGAACATGCTCGGCTGTCTCGACACGCCGACCTCCGGCACGTACTACTTCAACGGTCAGGACGTGCGGGAGATGAATGACGATGACCTGGCCGAGATCCGAAACCGAGAGATCGGATTTGTGTTTCAGACATTCAACCTTCTGCCTCGGGCCACGGCACTGCAAAACGTGGAACTGCCACTTGTGTACAGTGGTGTGAGCAAGGCTGAACGCAATGAACGAGCCAAGCAAGCACTCGAAAAGGTCCAACTGTCCGATCGGATGACGCACCGGCCCAATGAGCTTTCGGGAGGACAGCGCCAGCGCGTGGCCATCGCCCGCGCGATCGTCACAGCCCCCTCGATCGTCCTAGCAGACGAGCCGACGGGTAATCTTGATACAAAGACCGGGCACGACATCATGGCGTTGTTTCGCAGTCTTTGGGAAGCTGGCAACACCGTGATCCTTGTCACCCATGAAGAGGATGTTGCGCGCCATGCTCGGCGCATCATCCGCCTGCGCGATGGCCGAATTGAATCTGACCAGGTGAATCCCGATGCGTAGATCTTCCGAGATCGGCGAGTCGGTGCGTATCGCGGTGGAATCGCTGCGCATGAATCTGCTGCGCTCGATCCTCACCACGGCTGGCATCGTTGTGGGCGTCGTCCTTGTGGTGATCATGGGATGGACCATCGGCGGTTTGGATGCGGTCTGGGAACAGACGATCTCTATCATCGGCAAGGACATGCTGTACGTCGATAAGTGGAGCTGGAGTGGTGGCGGCAACTGGCGCTTGATGGAAGCCCGCAAGGATATCACGCTTCGTCAGGCCGAACTTCTGGGTCAGCGCATGGAATCTGCCGAATTCGTTATTCCCGTAGCTCGCACGTGGAGTGGCTCCATCGTGCGTGGCAATACCAGCCTTCGTACGAGCATCACGGGAACGACGACAGATTTTGGATTCACATCTGCCGCGGCGATCGAGTCGGGCCGATTCTTCACAAAGACCGAAGAGATGCGCTCCGAAAACGTTGTCGTGATCGGCCATGGCGTGGCAAAGAGTCTCTTCTCTGGCGAGGATCCGATCGACAAGGTCATCAAGATCTCTTCCGTGCCCTTTCGCATCATCGGTGTCGTGGAGAAGCGAGCATTCTTGTTCATGGACTTTGTCGATAACCAAGTCTACATTCCTCTTTCGGCATTTCGCAGCTCGGTGAATTCAACCAACAAAAACATCTCCATCGGCATCAAGACTGGCAGCGAGAAGATGCTCGACATCGTACGGACCGAGGCGGTCGGTCACATGCGCGCCATTCGAAACGTGTCGCCCGGTCAGGATAATGACTTTTCGATCAACGAGATGCAGGCCTTTGACGAGCAGGTCAAGAACATTCGTATCGGCATCTGGATCGTCGGCATCGGACTCACCATTCTCGCCTTTGTGGTGGGTTCCATTGGCATCATGAACATCATGTACGTTTCGGTCACCGAGCGCACAAGGGAGATTGGCGTGAGGAAAGCTATCGGGGCGCGCCGCAGTTCGATCCTGATGCAGTTCCTCATCGAGTCCTCTCTTCTGTGCGTCATCGGTGCCATGATCGCATTCCCGATCGCGCAGCTCATCGTAGGTGCGGCGCGCTTCCTTGCCGTCGATGTGCTCGACCAGGAATGGGCCTCAGTGATCAGCCCCCTTGTGCCGCTGGACCTGCTGGGCATTGCCATTTGTGTGTCCGTCGTCGTTGGTCTCGCTGCCGGACTCCTCCCGGCCATAAAGGCATCGCGCCTTGATCCCGTCGAAGCCTTGAGGTACGAGCAATGAATGCCCTTGAGTCGGTCTCCATTGCCTTTGATGCTGTACGCTCGCAAAAGCTACGCTCAGGGCTGACGCTGTTGAGCATCGGCATCGGTGTGTTTGCGATCATCGCGGCCACGTCGATCATGAGCACGCTCAATCGCGCGGTGACCGGAGAGCTTGCCGACCTTGGAGAGAATTCTCTATTGATCCAGCGCACGCCGACGATCAACTTCGGTACGAACTGGGCCAAGATGCGACGTCGAAAGAACATCACGTATATGCAGGCCAAGGAGTTTCGCGATAGGATGACGACGACGAATCTCATCGCCATCAGCAATGAGAATCCCGGGCTCACGGTGAAGGCCGGAGAACAGTCAACGAATCCGGATGTCACCCTCATTGGCATCGATGACATGTACTTCAGCGTCAATGCCGTGTCGGTCTCTGCCGGTCGGCCGGTCTCTGAGTCGGAGGTCGCCACTTCGCGCCCCGTGGCCATCATCGGTCAAGACGTCGTAGAGGCCCTATTCCCTCGGACCGATCCGATCGGAAAGGTGATCACGCTAAAGAATCAATCCTTCCTGGTCATCGGCGTGCTGACCAAGAAAGGGGGCGTCTTGGGCCAGAGTCAAGATAATCGAGTGCTGATCCCCATAACCGTCTTCAACAAGTACTACACCTGGGAATGGGATGCCAGCGTCGACATCTCGGTGAAGGCCATCAACAAATTGATGCTCATGGAGACCAAGGATGAGGCCACGGGCATCATGCGTGCGCTTCGCGGCGTCAAGCCATGGGACGAGAACAACTTTGAGATCGACGCCAACGATGCGATCACCGGTCAATTCGTCGGCTTCACAACAGCCATCCTCGCCGTAGCCTGGATCAGCGGTCTCGGTGCCCTTGTGGCCGCCGGCATCGGCATCATGAACATGATGCTGGTCTCGGTCAAAGAACGTACCCGCGAGATCGGCGTACGAAAGGCCTTGGGAGCGCGTCGGCGCTGGATCATTCGGCAGTTTCTGGTCGAGAGCATCACGCTCTGCCAACTCGGCGGTGCCATGGGCATGCTGGGAGGTATCGCCGTGTCATGGTTGGTGACGGAGCTACTGCGCAGCGCCATGCCGTCGATCGAGTTTATCTTCCCAACCGGGACGGTGATCTTCAGCGTGGTGATCTGTACGGTGATCGGTCTGACCTTTGGTATGTATCCGGCGTGGAAGGCCGCCAAGCTCGACCCGATCGAGGCGCTGCGCTACGAGTAATTAGGGGGCGGCACTCGTAACTTGCCGCATGGTTGGACGTCTGCTTGCACCCGAAATCGAAGAGTTGGTGGCCGCGCGTGATTTCGCGACCATTCGAGAGGTGTGCATCGAATGGGATGCCGTGGAACTCGCAGACCTTGTCACGGGCCTTCGTGAGGAAAGTCGCGTTGTCGTCTTTCGTCTGCTACCGAAGCACCTTGCTGCAGAGACCTTCTCGTATTCGGACTTCGATACGCAGCAGGAGCTGTTGCATGACATGGCCCGAGAAGAGGTCGGCGCGCTGCTCAATGAAATGTCGCCCGACGACCGTACGCAGCTGTTCGAGGATCTGCCAGGCAATGTCGTATCCGAGCTCATCAACTCGCTGAACGTCGAAGAGCGCGCCGTCGCCCTTGCCCTCTTGAATTGGCCGGAGGACTCGGTCGGCCGCTTGATGACGCCGGATTATGTGATCGTCAAAAGACATTGGTCTGTGCAGCAGGCACTGGATCACATCCGCAACTACGGCAAGGACTCCGAGACACTCAACTATGTGTATGTGACCGAGCACGGCACACTGCTCGACGACATTCACATCCGCGAAGTTCTGCTCTCGCCCCCTGACCGCACGATAGCGGAGATCATGGACCATCGCTTCGAGTCGCTCCTGGCCACCGATGATCAGGAATCCGCCGTCAAGGAGTTCAAGCGTACGGACCGGTTTGCTTTGCCGGTGGTGGACATCGACAACAAGCTTCTCGGCATTGTGACGCTTGACGACGTGCTGGATATTGCCGAAGAGCAGGCAACCGAAGAGATGCAGAAGTTCGGCGCTGTCCAGGCTCTTGATGACACCTACATCGATGTTCCCCTTGCTGAACTTATTCGCAAGCGCGCAACATGGCTTGTCGTGCTGTTTGTAGGGGGCTTTTTGACGGCCACGGCCATGTCGGCCTTTGAGGCCACGATCGATCAGGCCGTCATCCTGGCACTCTTCCTGCCCCTTATCATCTCCTCGGGCGGCAACTCGGGCTCGCAAGCAGCCACGCTGATCGTGCGTGCACTTGCCTTGGGCGAGGTGACACTTGCCGACTGGTGGCAGATCATGCGCAGGGAACTTGCCGCGGGGTTTGTCCTTGGCCTTATCCTTGGCATCCTGGGATTTGCTCGCATCATGATCGGTCAGGCAATGGATGGCTCGTATGATCCGGGCAGCACGCCACTTATCGCGTCCGTGATCGCCATCTCTCTGATTGGAATCGTGATGGCCGGCACTTTGGCCGGATCGATGCTACCGCTGCTGCTCAAGCGACTCGGTTTTGACCCTGCAGCATCGAGTGCTCCCTTTGTTGCCACGTTCAGCGACGTGACCGGCATCCTCATCTACTTTACGATTGCCACTCTGCTTTTGCGTGGCGTGCTGCTGTAACCAGCAAGGCGACGTTGATCGTCGATAGGATCGACGTGATCACCCGCTCTGTTGTGGTGAGCGCACCCATTCCCGGCAGGCCCTGCAGAGAGGCGATGGCAAAGCCAATGGCGGCTGCAAACGACAGTGACAAGATTGCCGGTACGACGATAAGGGGCGTCCAGCCGGGTCGGATGGCAGCCAGAAGGCCCGGAACGAACAATGCCGGACCCATGGTGAGCCACACGGCAAGCAACATGATGTTGTTGCCCATATCGACATGATGTGGTCCCCACAACACAGGCACCCATTGCATGAGACTCCATCCGCCCCCTGCACAGAACACAAGCGTCACACCCCACTGCGCCAGACGTCCAGCCCTGCTTTCGGTGCGTGCGTAGGCAGCCCATCCAAAGATCATCAGCACCAGGCCCAAGGCAAGGGGCGCTGCGGCCACAGGCGCGCTTCCCAGAAGGGGTATCGAGAGGAGGGACGCGATGATGCCAACGCCAATGCTCGGTGGTCCTATGCGTCGCGTGAAGGCGCGAGCACGATCGAGATTTGGTCTATCCGTCCGCATGACGCCCCCTTTCAATCGCTATACACTTGCAAGGCCTACGATCCATGCCGAACCGTAGGCCAGCACAAACGTAATGACGAACGCAAGTGCGGGCCACTTCCACGAGCCGGTCTCACGTTTCATGATGGCCATGGTACTGATGCACTGCAGCGCGAAAACATAGAAGGCCAAGAGTGAGAGGCCCACGCTGATCGTGTATCGCTGATTCAGCACGGCACGAAGAGGTGCATCGGTCTCTTGCACGTCGGCGGCATAGATCTGTCCCATGGCGCTGACGAAGGATTCGCGGGCAGCGAAGGAGCTCAGGATTCCCAACGTGATTCGCCAGTCAAACCCGAGCGGTTCAAAGACAGGTTGCAGGAATCGCCCAAGGTCGGCGGCATAGGATTGCTCGATCTGCATGCAAGAAGCTTCGATCGGCGTTGCATCTGCAGGCACTTCTACTCTTGGCAGTTCGGTGAGGATCCACAGCGCAATACTGAAGGTTAGGATCACCGTGCCGGCTGTCTTGAGGAAGTCGACGCTGCGATTGACCATCGTCACCCCAATACTCTTGGCGGATGGCAAACGATATGGTGGAAACTCGATCAGGAATGGGACCACACCGCCGCGGAAGAGCGTCCGCTTGAGCACCAGGGCAATAATCAAGCCGCTCAGTGCGCCGGCCGCATAGAGTCCGGCCATCACCATTGCCTGCAGTGACACCACGCCCATGACCGTTGTGGCTGGAATGATCGCGCTGATCAGCAGCAGGTACACGGGTAAGCGCGCCGAACACGTCATGAGCGGCGTGGCCATGATCGTTGCCATCCGGTCACGATACGACGGAATGATCCGGGCCGACATGATGCCGGGAATGGCACAGGCGAACGATCCGAGAAGCGGAATGAAGGAGCGTCCCTGCAGACCAAAGAGTCCCATGGCACGATCGACCAGGAAGGCCGCTCGCGCCAGATATCCGCACTCCTCAAGAAACGTCACCAAGAGGTTCAGCAGAAGAATCTGCGGAAGGAAGACGATCACCGACCCCACACCTCCAATGATACCCTTCGTTATGAACGATTGGAGAAGGGGCTGATCGATCCAGTGCTCGACAAGGGACTGAAGGCCCCCTACAGCGGCATCGATGAGATCCATCAGCGGCTGCGCCACGGTGAAGATGGACTGGAAGAACAGGCCCATGACCACGAGGAAGGTGAGTGTTCCCCAGACGGGATGCAGCAAGACTGCATCGAGACGTTCACTGCGCCTGTCGCGCGCCGGAGGCGTCAGAACATCTGTCACCACGCCTTTTGCCCACGCGAAGCGATCCTCAAGTGATGCCGACGCATCCAACGTGGCAGCCGGCACCGTCCAGGTATGCTGCACAAGTGCATCGCGCAGATCGCCAACGCCGATACCTTTACGTCCAACCACCGCATGGACCGGTACGCCCAGGCGATGTCCAAGTCCAATATCATCGAAGGAGCCGCCCCCTGCCTTGACGGCATCGACCATCGTTGATGCCACGACGATAGGCAGTCCGGTGGTAGCGATCTGACTGAAGAGCACAAGACATTTCTCCGGACTCGATGCGTTCATGACCAGGAGGATCGCATCCGGAGCCGGGATCGAGTGGTGACGTCCGCGGAGCACGTCCACGGTCATCATTTCATCTTCTGACGATGGCGAGAACCCATAGATGCCGGGCAGGTCGATCAGTTCGACCGTCTCGCCCCCTTCCACAATGCGTCCGACAAGGGGCTCAACGGTAACTCCGGGGAAGTTCCCAACCTTTTGCTGCAGCCCCGTCAGCTCGTTGAACAACGTCGATTTGCCGACGTTCGGCGTACCGACGACGGCTACTCGCAAGGGGGCGCTCATTCAGCGCCCGCGATCATGATGCGAAGCTCACTGCCCAGACGCATACCCAACCGGATCGTCCCAATCGATACTTCGATGGGCCCACCAAATGGCGCCTTCCGCTCGAGCGTGCACAGCGTCCCCGGCACCAGGCCCAGCTCCATCACGCGTCGCACACAGCTCTGCTCTCCGTCGATCGACAGCACTCTGCATTTCGTCCCTACCGGGCATGTTGACAGCGACTTCATATTCTTATCTGGACTGATTCCAAATTACGAAATGAAGGGGCTTGACAGGTTACAGGTTACAGGTTACAGGTGACAGGTTTTGGGTGCTAGGTGCTCCTCGTCATCGTACACTACGTGATTCAGTCATTCAGTCATTCAGTCATTCAGTAACTCAGTACCTCAGTACCTCAGTAACTCCGTCACTTCGTTCGCTGAATGTATTCCATCAAGCTCAACTGCGGCTCTCCCAACTCCTGCCAGGTGTGCTCGGCCGCGAACTTCTCCGGGTAGTTGTTCAGTGCTTCGACGATATGAGC
>JBEAYU010000045.1:0-87122 GCA_041170435.1 Bacteroidota bacterium | reverse complement strand
GTGCGGAACTGACGGCGAACCTCTTCGATCATGGCGAAGGCAGCCTTGCCGACACTCTTCATCGTCATGGCACTGAAGGCAAACGGCAGCGCGCCCCCTACCAAAAGTCCGGCAAGAACGTTCGGATCCGTGATCGCAAGGTCCGTTCCCTCAACCTTTGCACGCGTCAGAAACGCACTGGTGAGAGCTAGCGACGTCAGGGCAGCCGAACCAATGGCAAAACCCTTACCAATCGCGGCAGTCGTATTGCCTGCGGCATCGAGCGCATCGGTACGCTTGCGGATGTCCTTGCCCATCTCTGCCATTTCGGCAATGCCACCGGCATTGTCCGACGTTGGGCCATATGCATCGATCGTCAGACCAACAGCAATCGTGCCCAGCATACCGATGGCCGTGAGCGCAATGCCATACATTCCGGCGAAGGAGTAGCCCACCACGACGCTGATAGCGATCAGGAGCATAGGGATGACGGCAGAGTTGTAGCCGAGCGCAAGACCGTAGATGATGTTCGTGGCAGAGCCGGTCTTTGATGCATCGGCAACTTCGCGCACGGGCTTGTAGCGGTGCGACGTGTAGAACTCCGTCACAAGTCCGATCAGAAGTCCGGCAACGAGGCCAACGGCCAGTGCCGTAAACACGCCCAACGCATTGACGGAAACCGTACCGACCATGAATGATGCGCTACCGAAGGCCCAGTTCGTGATAGGATAGAGTGCGACCAGCATGAAAACGGTCGACAGAATCAGCGCGTTCTTCAGGGCGGCCTCAACCTTCTCTTCACTCGTAGCACGAACAAAAGGAAGGGCAAGGATCGAAGCCACGATACCCACGCCATTGACGAGCATCGGGAAGAGGACGACGTTGAGGTTGGCCGACTCGGCGGGCATCACAGCATAGCTGGCAGCGCCGATCACAAGGGCGGCACAGGTCGATTCGGCAACCGAGCCGAAGAGGTCGGCACCCATGCCGGCGATATCACCCACGTTGTCGCCAACGTTGTCAGCGATAACCGCAGGGTTGCGCGGATCATCCTCGGGGATACCTGCTTCGACCTTACCGACAAGGTCGGCACCTACATCTGCAGCCTTGGTATAGATACCTCCGCCCACACGGCCGAACAGAGCAACGGCGGAACCTCCAAGACCAAAGCCTGATAAGATCTCCATCTGAATCTCACGGCTCACGCCGGGTAGAAGTGCGTCGATACCTAGCCACACGACAATCAGGCCAACCACGGCAAGACCCGTAAGACCGAAGCCCATCACAGCACCAGATTCGAAAGCCACCGAGAATGACTTCTGAAGCGACACCCGAGCGGCCGACGCAGTGCGGACGTTGCCAACCGTGGCGATCTTCATTCCGATGTAGCCCGCAGCAACCGATGTTGCCGCACCACAGATGAACGCCACTGCTGTGTGGCCACCGTGATCGACGGTGAAGAAGATCAGCACGGCAAAGAGCGCCATGAAGATGCTGAGAACGCGATACTCGCGACTCAGAAATGCCATCGCTCCCTCGGCGATGGCCGATGAGATCTCAGTTAGACGGGATAGTTCCTCCGGTGAGGCTGCTCCGTCTTCAACCTTGACGGATAACACCCGCTGGCGGAACACAACGGCAACGATCAAGGCCAAAACACCGAGGCCAAGAATCAGGGCAATAATCGACATGCAGAACCTTTCTCGTATGAGATCGAAGAGTTTTCGGTCGTTTTTCCTATTTTCGCATCCCCTTTGGGACGCTTAGCTCAGTTGGTTAGAGCGTTACGTTGACATCGTAAAGGTCACTAGTTCGAATCTAGTAGCGTCCACCACGACATCCGCCCCTTGAGGGCACAAAGATAGAAAGCCCGTCATTTTGACGGGCTTTTTTCATATTCACAGGAACCGACGGAATCGTCACTACCGCGAAAGCGGGGATGACGGTGGATCAGCTCAGCTCGTCCAGTGTGAGAGACTTTGGACGAACGATCGGCGAGGCCATCATGCGGTTGACGACCATCTGTGAGCAGAGGCCGATTGCGCGGCTGACACCGAACATCACGGTATAGAAGTCGAACTCTTGCATACCGTATGCGTAGAGCAGTGATCCGGAGGCGGCATCGACGTTTGGCCATGGGTTCTTGGCCTTGCCGTGCTCCTTCAAGATGCCGGGAACAAGACGGAAGATCTTGTGGACGATCTGCACGTTCTCATCTGTCAGGCCGTGCTTTACGCCGAAGTCGTGGAATGCCGTGAAGCGGGGGTCGGTTACGCGAAGGACGGCGTGACCGTAACCGGGGATGACCTGACCGTTGCGCAAACGATTCCACGTGTACTCAGTGAGTTGCTCATCTGTTGGAACGCCGCCAAACTGCTCGCGCACGTCCATGATGAAGCGCAGACATTCCTGGTTGGCAAGTCCGTGAAGGGGGCCCGCAAGACCACACATGGCGGCCGATACACTATAGAATGGGTCGCTGAGGGCAGAGCTCACAACGTACGACGTCATGGCACTCACGTTGCCGCCCTCGTGATCCGAGTGGAGCACGAGATACAGTCGGATCAGTTCCTTCCACGAAGCATCGTTGCTGACGCCGAGCATGTGAGCGAAGTTGTTCGATAGGTCGTTGTCATCAGTCAACGGAGCGATCACATCACCCTTGTCGAAGCGAATGCGGTAGATCGCAGCAGCAATGCCGGTGATCGAACCGATGAGTCGAACGGCATCGTTGACCATTGACTGCCAGAGAGCATCCTTACCAGCCCCCTTATCATACGCAGCGCGGAACTCGCTCTCGCGCTCCATGGCCAGCAGACCAACGCTGAGCATCGCCATCGGATGGGAGTCCTTCGGCATGGCCTTGAGCGTGTCAACCACATACTGCGGAACAGCATAGTACTTGGAGAAGATGCCACTAAGCTCCTTGCGCTCATCCTCCGTTGCGCGCTTGCCCGTCACCAATAGCCAGAACGTTTCCTCCGGCGTGATGTCGGTGAGCTCAAGGATCGGCGCGTTACGAATGCGCAAACCTTCGTCGGCCGACACGCTGGACGTGTCGCAGACAAGTGCCGGCACACCACGCATGCCACCGAGCACCTGTTCGATGGTCACATTGCCGAGCACGGTCTCGCCGCGCTCCTTGAGCAATGCGGTACGTTTGGCACGCAAGGCTTCTGCTTGTGACGTCAGGTTCTCGTGAAGGATGCTCATGGTGGTGTACTCCTGGTAATAATGGCGTGCAAAACTAACACGTTGCATGCAATGACGATGCGTGTTTACGTAGTTGTTGTCGATAAACCGTAAGTTTCGGCTCGAAAACTCCCCTAAAGAACATCCCAATGAGCAAGATCTCGGTCATTATCGCCCACGAGTACCTTACCCGCGTCAAGGCTAAGTGGTTTCTCATCTCCACCATCCTCGGGCCGCTGGGACTCATCCTGTTGATGACCATACCGATTGTGGTTGCGGCACTGTCCGGAGATGGCAATGAGGCCAAGGTGGTGCTGGTCGACCGAACAGATAGCTTGGCAGCACAGGTTGTGGCTGCCGACACTGCCAAGTACGAGCTCGCCGGACGGCGCACCGAAGACGATCTGGCCAAGGAGCTTGCAGCCGAAACGATCCAGGCCTATGTGATCATTCCCGCAGAGGTCCTCGACACCGCAAAGCTGACGATGTACTCGCAAGGGGGCTCGGGGATCTCCTTCGAATCGTCGATCGCCTCCGACATTGAGCCAGTGGTCGTCCGAGCACGTCTGTCTCGACGCGGCGTGGACACCTCCGTGATCGACCTAATCGAGCAAGGTGTTGAGATCAACTCCCTGAAGGTGACCGAAACGGGCGTTGAAGCCGATGCATCTGCGGCCTCTGCGGGAATCGGTTATGTGGCAGGGTTTCTGATCTACATGCTCATCTTCATGTACGGATCGATGGTCATGCGCGGAGTGGTCGAAGAGAAGGCAAATCGTATCGTGGAGGTCATCGCCTCATCGGTTCGCCCTTTCGACATCATGCTGGGCAAGGTTGTTGGCATCGGACTCGTTGGTCTCACACAGCTGGCGATCTGGGCCATTCTTGGCATCCTGGCCTTCATCGGCGTGGGCTTCATTCTCGGTCCGATGATGGCCGAAAGTATGGCGTCGCAGGCCGTTGCAGGGCCGATGCCAATGCAGGGAACAACAGATACGGCCGCACTGCTGGCGAGCAAGGGGCTTGTGCTTCCTACCATCCCAATGAGTTCGATCCTGATGTTCATCTTCAACTTCTTTTCGGGTTACTTCCTCTACGCTTCCCTCTTTGCCGCGGTCGGTTCGGCCGTGGATCAAGAGGCAGATGCTCAATCGCTGACGTTGCCGATCACCATGCCAATCATCCTCACGATGATGTTCATTGGGAACGTCATCAGCGAACCGAACGGCACACTGGCCGTAACGCTGTCATTGATTCCGCTGTTCTCTCCGATTCTCATGACGGTGCGTGTGGCGGCCACAGACGTTCCCGCATGGCAGATGATCCTTAGCATCGCGCTCAGCAGCGGTGCATTTCTTGGTTCCGTCTGGATCGCCTCTCGCATCTACCGAATCGGGATTCTCTCTTACGGCAAGAAACCGAAGCTCAAGGAGATCGTTCGCTGGATCACTCTCCGCGTGTGATAAGAAGGGGCAGACTCACAACGCCCCCTCCCTGCGTGATCACCACAATGTGCGGACCCTCGGGCAATGACTGCACGCTGAGCGTGGCCGAGCTGTCGTCCGCTGTCATCGATTCCTCGGCCACTTTCCGACCGTTGAGATCGAGGATTTGGATCGTCGCCGGAGCAGCCTCAGGGAGCCGTCCAATGCGCACTCGCTGTACCTTCACCGTGTTCGAAGCCGGCTGGGGCGCAAGCGAGAAGCTTGGAGTCATCCGTCGCAGGTCACTCTCCAACTCCGATATGCCGATGTGGGTGGTGGAAACAACTTCAACGAGCGATCGGCATCGAGAGCCGCCATTGACGCTGATGAGACGCTCGCAGGATATCGCGTACGATCCATCAGCCGCAGGCATCACGATCGTGTCGACCGTGTCGAGGCCTCCATCGGGGCGACGCTGCGTATAGACAACATTGAGTGGCAATGTTGTAAACACTGGCCATTGGCGTCCGCCTGTGGCATTCTGCACCTGCGTGATACGCACCGAGAGCGCCGACGTCTGGCCTGGCCGCTGCTCAATGTCAAGCTGTGCCCAGCCCTTGCCCGTGACCCATTCCTGAAAGAATGCATCGGTGCGACTGCCGAGAGCGGGCTCAATTGCACGTCGGAAATCGTCCGTCACAGCTGTCGAATAGGCATTGTCAGCCACATACCGTTGAAGCGACGCGTAGAATGCATTGTCACCACAGATCGCCCTGGCCATGGCCAGTACCACCGCCCCCTTGGCATAGATTGTTCCCGGATAGTTCGAGGAGGGGGCTTGGCGCGGAAAGTCTTCAAGGGCAAAGATTCCCTCGCTTCGGGATATCTGTGTGATGTAGCTTCTGGCCTTACCCTGCACGGCCGAAAGATAGGAGCTACGCCCCCTGAGAGCTTCCAGCCACGAGCATTCGCTATAGGTTGCAAAGCTCTCCGTAAGCCAGGCATATCGGAAGTCACGCGGCGACACGCAGTCACCAAACCACTGATGCGCCAGCTCGTGAGCACCGGTCACGTTGGCACTGTCACCCGATCGGGCGACGGACAACGCGAGGGCGATCATACCTTGATGCTCCATGGATCCTTTGACCGAGTTGTAGTAACCGACCTTGTCGAAGGGGTACTCGCCATAGAGTTCCGAATACACATCCGTCATTCTCGGTACAAGGCGGTATGATCGAGCGCTCAAGCTACTGTCGCGCCGCAGCACGTAAAAGATATGTGGAACCCTGCCCGGTAGCGAGAGCACTTTGAACCGAGCAGCTGCAAAGGTCAGTAGGTACGTGGCCACAGGTCGTGCTTCGTTCCACACGTATGTGACGCTACCATCGACGTTGCGCACGGACTGCCTCTCGAGTCCGTTTGAGGCAACAAGCCAGGTCGAATCCGGCACCGTAAAACGCCCCGAGAAGGTAACCTTGTCTGACGGGTGATCATAACATGGCAACCAATGTTGCGTTGCCCCGACCGACGCATTGGCAAAGCCAACACCGAGTGCATATAGCACGCTGTCATCATACTGCACGCCACCCCAGGGGGAGCTCCCACCTTCATTGGTCATCGTTCCGGAGTAACAAATGTCGATCGTCGACACCGAACCCGAGTCATGCGCGCCAGGCACAACGACGCGATGATGCATCGTATCATCGGCAACTGCGCCAAGCGTCGACCAGGAGACACGAGTGTTCCCAACAAACACTGAGTCAATGCTCAGCCCCCTGAGGTGAAACTTGAACTCGGGGTTGCTCACGCGTGCATTCCAGGCGACGCGTGTTTGAACGCGGCCAACTGCCTGTCGGCTGGCAGGGTTCGGTAGCCGCAAGTCCACATCATAGTGCAGCACGTCGAACACCTGTGGTACAAACAGCGTCGGACGCGAGATCTGCGCGTCCGCACCGATGGCATGAATCAGCAACAAAGCGATCGTGATGGCAAGGGGCTTTCTCATCTCACGAATCTAATCACTGAAACAGAAGAGGGGTCGCAGCACTGGCCACGACCCCTCTGGGTGCAGAACGCTGATATCTATCAGCGGACGATGTTCAGAGGTAAAGCAAAGGTCTTGCTACCGTTGGTGACATGCACCATTACCATGCCCACTACAAGGTCGCTCGTAGGAACGGGGATGGACACCTCACCGCCAGCGACGACGATTGCACGATGCGAAAGCTCAACGCCCGATGTCGAAACAATGCGGACCATGACTTGCCCCTCCGTCGCTGTAAAGCGAACCGTAGCATCAGCTGCGGTTGGATTCGGCCAAAGGTTGATCGTTGTGCCCACCTCGTTCAGAGGGACATCCACGCTTGTGGTTGAGCGATTCGACTGGAGGCCGATCGAGATGACACGCTCAGGTGTGTTGGCACTGATATCGATGGTCTGAACAACTGGTTCGAACTCAAATCGATCGGCCGTGATGGACATGGTGCCGATGGCGAGATTCGTCAGATCGAAGGCACCTTCATTTTCGGCAATGCTATAATCGATGATCGATCCGTCCTCATCACGGGCAACGACGAGTGCTCCGATGATACCGGCGGACTGCTGGACGACGTCTGTTCCCTTGCCGATGATTCCACCACGCTTGTCATAGACGAAACCACGCACACGACCCTTGCCGCGCTCTGCCTTGACGGTGTCGAGCTGGATATCATACACCAGCGTCAGCATGACATCTCCAACGGCGACGCGCTCTGCCTTGCCCCATTCGGTGACGGCCTTCTGTCCATTGACCATCCATCCGGGCACGAAAGGACGTCCTGCCGGAACACCGAGAATCACATACTCACCCGGCTCGAGATCCGTGAACATGAACCCGCCGTTGGAGTTTGTTTCCACCGTGACGGCAACGACAGCCTTTGCGACGGTATCTCCCTTGTCGTTTGCACGGCTCAGAACACGGTGCGCAATGACCTTGCCAACAACTGGGGCACCTGTGTAATGGTTCTTCATCACACCGGTGAGTCCGTTGTTGCGAGGAACGCGCTTATCCATCGGGAAGTTGATGTCCTTGGCATTCTCATTCAGATTCAACACCGTTGCCTTCGTGGCATCATTGGTGTTCTCCCAGAACTCCGCCAGGTACTGTGAAGTATTTGGCAGATCCTTGGTGAAGGCAGGACGCACCATGGCCGTGTAGCCAACACCGGACTGGATCTTGGCCTCGTACGAGCCATCAGGGCGAACCTCAGCCACGACCGAACGATAGCGGTCATCGGCAGCATTGGCATCCTTGCCACGGTTTTCGAAGACCACCAGCCCCTTGACCGGCTCATTGGTGACGGCGTCAAAGACGCGGCCTTCTACGACGACGAGAACGGGTTCCGGCCGAGGTGTAACGGCGAAGTTGATCTCCTTGATCTCATCACATGCGATCACAACGTCTGTTGCTTCCGCTAGCTCAGTGACGTTTTCAAACCATTCGGCGAAGAAACTCCGTCCCTCGATGCGAACCTTGTAGGTGCCATTGGGGACGTACAGGTAGTACTTCCCGTCGGCATTGATCTCAGCCTTGTACACAGGCACATATACGTCGTTGGAGTTACCACCACGGTCGACCTTCTCGAGGCGCCATGCTGTAACAATGCCTTCGATCTTACCACCGGCGGCAGCGTCATCATACGTGACCTTTCCGGTGATCTTGGCGCAGCCCTGCTTCGGTGTTTCACCCTGTTTGATCTCGAGGAGATACGACTGCTTGATGGTTGACGTGGTGCCGTTGATCGTGACAGTGGCTGCGATCACGACCTCGAACTTCCCTGCTTCGATCGGCTCCCACTTGACAAGTCCGGTTCTCTCATCAATGGTCATACCCTTCGGACCGGCGACTATCGAATAGGTCGGTGCTACGTTGGAATTGACAACGCCTGCGCGTGCCGGATAGGTGTATAGACGTCCGACATATCCGAACTTGATCGGCTCGGTCAAAAACTTGAACGTGTTGTCGCCACCTTCACCGATCACGACAAGGAACGACTGCTTTGCATCGTAGCTCTTTCCGTCCTTCGTCACCGACGCCACAATCGTTACCTCATAACGTCCGGCGACAGGCTGCTCCCACGTGAGCTTCCCGCCATCAGACAGAACGAAACCGTGCTGACCGGTCGCAGACTTGACCTCAAGCTTGTAGGTGATGGGTCCGGAGGCAGACGTCTCAACCCTCGTCTGATATGTGTAGGCCTTCCCGATAGCACCGGAGCTGACCGGTGCGGACACGAAGCGAATGACAGGTGCTTCAGTCTGTGTTACTTCGACTGTGGCGATTGAGGAACGCTCGCCCTCACCGCCATTTTCCCAGTAGGCGCTTACATAGAATGTGTATGTACCGGCCTTCACACCCTGGACCGCGAACGAATAACGATTCTCGCGCGTATTCTGGCTGTGTGGGACTGTGGCGATACGGACAAACTTCGACTTATCCTCGGTCACTCCCGAGGCCTGATACACATAGTACTTCATCGGCGTCGATGAACCTGTGATGCCGTTCCAACTTACCGTGACGACTGACGACGATAAGTTGGACTGACCGGCAACGGCCTTGACCTCTGTTGGTACGGGGCGCACCTGCGCACCAGCCGATGCAATGCCGATGAGCAGTGCCACGACGACACCGAAAAATCGTTGAACCGCATGTGTACTGAACATGGCGATCCTCCTCTGGGGTAGTGATAGGGGTGAACAATGGACGTGCCGCGGAAAGGTCTCCGGGTATGACCAAGATTGCGCGACTGAGATTAAGGTTACAACCTAAAAACTCAGATCGTGATCGTGAATGTACCCAAGACCTGCTCCTGACGAGCTGGACTGAAGTAGTTGTCCTTGTTGACGAAAATATAGAGAGTTACGGTCACAACCCTAGGTTTGCCCTCCTGAAAGGGGTGTTCGGCGATGACGATCGATGCCGTATTGGTCTTCGCATCAGACGGATAGGTCTGAAGGTTCCCCCAATTCGGACCAAAATCAGCCCGGATCTGAACCTGACCCGCCGTCAGCGGCATGATCATACCGTCACCCGCCGCAGAGTCGAGTCGAAGTCGAAAACCGTGCATCAATGGAGATTTCCCGGCAGTATCGATCGCCTCCATCGTAATGTCGAACCAAAAGCGAACTGGACGTGCTGCCGTGTCGATCTTGATCGTGGGTAGCCCCCTGACAACCATGGAGCCGTATGCGGTGGAGAACTCAACCTTGTAGGATGCCGGCGTGATCTTTGGAGCCGGAGTTACCGGCGTCTCTCTTCGATTGGCATCGGTATCGAGCGGCGACGTGCACGATGTGCTCAACAGACTGATCAGCACGATCGCTACATGAAGCCCGAGAAGCGTGGAGATGTTTTTCATGGTAAGGGGCAGGTGCCGTGGTGACGATTCAGAGACGAACGGCAACACCATAGGTGAAGCCATACTTCGTGGAGGTAAACCAGTTGTTTTGGTGCGTGAAGCCCAAGGCGGAGCCTTCTACGCCAAACATGAAGGACAAGGGACCGGTAGGAGTATACATGATCCCAACGGTGCCACGTCCAATCGGACCAAACTCCGTTCCGCCCACGATCGCTTGTGCGAAGGGGCTGAAACCACTTGTGCCGATCTCGGAAAAAACATGACGGTACGACAGCCCCGCCCATGTGACGAGAGGCTGCATTTCGAACTGAACCTCCTGCTGATTTCTCAGACCGCTGAAGACCATGGGGAATGATTCAGATCCAACCTCAATACCAACCGCATCGGAAGGAGTGAGTCGGTAGAGCATCGCCAGACCAATGTTATCGCGCCAACTTGTTTGGGGCAGCACCCCAAGTCCGGGCGACTGAGCATTCACCCCTCTAACCTGCAAGGAGAATGCCGGCACATGAGTCGGCATTGAGATCGGCGACAACCGCTCGGCCATGAGCACCCTCTCATTCTCATCGCGCTGAACGTTGATCAACGCGGGCTGCAGGCTCATTGGCGATACCGGCACGGTCATCAGCTCTTGCTGCTCCGATGGTTGACGCTGATCGATGAACTCGGCCATCTCGGCCAACTGACGTCGCAGAGTTGCATTTTCAGCGGCAAGTCGGGCACCGTCAGATGACGGTCGTTCGACGATCCTCTCAACGACGCGCTCAACCACCTGTGGCTCAGCTGCAGGCGTCTGCGTCCCGGATTCAACAGTGCCATCTTGTGCCGTCAACTGCACGTGCTGCGTCGCACCGGCAACACCAGAAGACCCTGCTGCGCCCCTTGCCGTGACATCATCGTTGGATGACATGACGGCAAATGTGATGCCAGCAGAGGTGAGAGCTGCCATGACCGGCACACCGATCCGTGCGATCCAGCCGGAGAGGACACCTCCGGTCTGTGTCACGGCTCCGGCTGCGGCAGCCGCACCTGCAATTGGAGCGGCAAAGCCCAATCCCGCGAAGACCGCACTGGTTAGCGGTATCGGAGGAACCAACGTCGCGCGGTCATTCTGCACGGCATTTCGAATCATCAACTGCTGCATGAATTCGTTGCGCAGATCCGCATTGTTTGCGAGCTGACCAAACAATGTCGCCTCTCCCGCCGAATCCAATTCGCCGTCGAGCAAGTCATTAATCAATTGTTCATTTTGCATATCATCATCCTGTTTGCTTCTTGGTTGAGTCATCCTTCCTCACAGATCACAACTCATTGAGGTAGGGTTGGAGTATCTCCTTGATCCGCTGCCTGGCACGAAACACCCGCACCTTGGCTGTATCAAGCTTGATGTTCAGCAGCAGACTGATCTCGTTATACGAGAGCCCGTCATACTCACGGAGAACAAAGGCCTCCCGCATGTCATGCGGCAACAGCTCCATGGCCATGTGGATGAGCTGAAGCATTTCGCTTCGATCTGCATCCCTCGAAATGCCAGGATTGTACATCGCATCCTCGAACTCGACGTTCTGCGCCCCGGCTCGCTTCTTCTCGTTGAGGCATAGATTACGACAAATGGCCAATGTGTAGCCGCGTACGTTCTCAAGGTGAGCCATGCGCTCCGACGTCTGATATAGTCGCATGAACGCCTCCTGGAAAATGTCGTATGCCGCATCCCGACTTCCCAGGACCCGCATGCAGTAGGCGAAAACGTTCGGAGAAAGCCGCGAATACAACTCAGCAAACGCCCCCTCCCGCTTGTCCGTACGGAAGAAGGCAAAGAGTTCGCTGTCGGTATATTCGCTGAATTCCCGGCTCATGGAAGAAAACTAACTGAACTTGGCGCAAAATGTTACCGCATCCGGAGAAGATCACCTATCGACTCGTCCGGAGTCGACGTCGCACGGTGACCATACGGGTTGAGCCCTCGTCACAGGTCGTTGTCAGCGCCCCCTTGTCGATGAGCAATGTGGCGATCGACTCGTATGTCTCCAGCCAACGCGATTGGATCATCCGCAAGCTGCACGAGGCCGATGCTCGCCGGAGCCTTGTTCCACAACGAACATCACCACGCCAGGTCTACCTGCGGGGCCAGCTCTTGTCATGGGGCTGGCACGATGAGGATATCGTCCTTCCATCCTGGATCACCTCCGAGGCAGCCCCTGCCTGGCTTGCTCGCTTGCAGCGAGAGGCCGCAACTGAACATTTCGGCACGGTGATCAACGACTACCTGCCGTTGCTGGGAGTCCCAGCACTGCGATACTCAGGCTTCCGCCTGCGCAAGATGCGTCGTAGTTGGGGCCTCTGCGCTGCCAATGGAATCATCACCCTGAATGAACATCTCATTCGCACGCCTGACGTCTGCATTCGCGGGATCATCGTCCACGAGCTCTGTCACCTGGTCCATTTCAATCACGGACCGGCGTTTCAATCCCTTGTCGCGAGTCTGCTTCCAGAGCATCGGCTTGCAGATGCTCTTATCGACGCCTGGACTGTAATCATCGATGCATGAATCGATTTTGTGGCATACTTATTATTGTTAACGCAACGCATATTTAGTTTCAATAGACTTTACATTTATTACAACATGGCACATAATCTACCATAGCATAAACATTATCGACATCAGCACACTCTATATTCTATCAAATGCGATGTAATACTATTCTCTTTACGCCATATACTTTGCAATCAGCATAAAATAGAATACGACGTTGCCATTAATTTGTTCGTCATTGCTACGATATGTTTACACAGTGCTCATATTCTTTTTGTAACATACAAAAAGACTTTTGCCAGTCATTATTCGCACAATGCCCAGCAAAAGTCTATTTCACGACTGCATTTGTCTTTTTATCAAGCCATCACTTCATCAAAAGCAGACGTTAGTGAGGCGGCGATCATCTCCGGGGAGCGGCCCTCGATGTGATGCCGAGGCATAAAGCCAATCAGCTGACCATCGCGCAGGAGGGCGACGGCTGGGCTCGAAGGGGGCATACCCGTGAAGTATGAACGGGCGCGCTCAGTTGCCTCGAGATCCTGGCCTGCAAACACCGTGACAACGTGATCGGGCTTCTTGGCATGATTGAGTGCGAGGGCCACACCCGGCCGAGCTCCACCAGCGGCACAGCCGCAGACTGAGTTCACCACGACCATTGTCGTACCGGGGCGCGCCATGGCCACGTCAACATCGGCAGCAGTGCGAAGTTCTTCGATTCCAAGTGCCGTGAGCTCTTCGCGCATCGGCTGTACAAGCATGGGGTCGTATGGCATTATGGATTGTCCTTTGATTCTGGATCGCTGAGAGCATGAAGCAGGAACTCCATTCCGAGAGGGCCTGCAATGAGGGGGAAATCTGACGTAAACTCGTCCCATTTCGTGGTGTCGAGTTCAAACGTTGTGCGCAGGTATGGCAGTGCAGCGGCCGGTTGGCCGGCAGCGCAGAGGGTCTTGGCTGTTGCAAAGTATGCCTCGGCCCAATGAGGCAAGAGCTGGGTACACTGATTGAACCCGAGAAGGGCCTCAAGCATGTTTCCGGCTTCTAGTTGAGTTGACGCGTAGTCGTACCAGCATTCGGCGTCGTCCGGCTGCAGGTCGAGAGCCCGGCGGTAGGCCTCAAGAGATTCGTCAACCCGACGAAGATTGAACAGCACGTCTGCCTTTGCGTACCAGAGGTCTGCATACTCGGGCTCAAGCGCCAAAGCCGCTTCGTAGTCGGCTAAGGCCTCTGCATGGAGCTCAAGGGCATCGTAGCATGTGCCACGACCGTAGAACGACTGCGCATGAGACGTATCCATGGCAATTGCCTTGGTGAACATCTCGATGGCTGCTTTGAACTCGCCCGACTCTTCAAGAGACGAGGCCAGGTTATGGATCACCGGGATGTCTGTTGGGTCGGAGCGATGGGCTTGCTGGTATGCCTCGATAGCCTCGCGGGAACGACCCAGATGCGCATAGGCGTTGCCCATGTTGAACCACGCGTTCACAAAGTTGTTGTCGATCACCGTCGCCATGTCATAGCAGCGCACGGCCTCGCGATACGCCCCCTTCTTGCCGCAAATGACTCCACGATTGAACCATGCGTTCTGATCGTAGGCATTCATGTCGATCAGCTGATCGTATGCTCCGATGGCCTCGGTGTACTGCTCCAGACATTCAAAGCAGATGGCCGACTCGAACAAGGCATCACGCTCGTACCCTGGCTGACGTGCAAGGAACCCAAAGATTCGTATGGATTCGTCGTAACGTCCGCGCTTCTGCAGGATCAGCGCTTTCGTAAACAAGGCATCGAGATTCGATGGGTCAGATGTCAGAACGTCTTCGACCACGTTGATGGCCTCTTCGAGTCGATCAAGCTGCTCGAGAGCAATTCCGCGGTTGACCATGATCTCTGTGTCGGACGGATCAAGGCTGAGTGCCCTGTCATAGGCGTCCAGCGCTTCGATCCACCGATTCAGGCTTCCAAAGGCCATCCCCAGCTTATGCCAAGCGTCACCAGCGTATGGAGCCTTTTCGACCCACATCCGCGCAAATGTCAGGGCGTCGTCGAACTTGTTCGTTTCAAGACAGAACAGCACAATCGATTCGAGTGCGTCAGCCGTAGGCGACCCATTCTGCCAGTTGCCGCTGCGCACGGACTCGCGGAACCGCTTCAGGGTCTCGTCGAGATCCCGCCGGTCCTGCTCATCGTTTTCGCTATCGTCGTACTCAAACTCCAACATGGAAGCCCCTTGTCAAGAAATTACGGATCGCCGATCACTTCAAACACCAGGAACTTCAGATACTGCGTCTCGGGCATGGACAGCAGCACCGGGTGATCGGGAGCTTGCAAACCGCGGTGCACAAGACGCAGACGTTTTCGGATTCGTGCAGATTCTCTGTAGAGGATATCCAGCAGATCGTGCTCGCTCACCAGCTGGGTGCACGATGAGGAAACGAGCAACCCACCGGGCTCGAGGAGCTTCATTGCTGTACGATTTAGTTCGGCATAACCGGCAAGCGCACCTCGAATGGCTGTGCGTGACTTCGCAAACGACGGTGGATCGAGGATGACCACATCCCACGTGCGACCGCGCTGTACGTGCTCCCGTAACAGATCGAAGACGTTTGCCTGCTCGAAGGTGCAGTTCTCGAGGCCATTGATCTCGGCATGCCGTCGAGCCCCCTCGATGGCCGTCACCGAAGAATCAACCCCAAGCGCCAGTCGAGCTCCCCCGGCAGCGGCGTTGAGAGCAAAGCCGCCGACATTGCAAAAGCAATCCAAGACGCTACGGCCGGCCGAGAGTGACCCCACCACGCGGCGGTTGATCTTTTGATCAAGAAAGTAACCTGTCTTCTGGCCGCCAAGAAGATCGATCTCCAAGGCAAGACCGTTCTCTCGAACATGCACCCGCTCAGGAATCTCACCCCAGACGACGGCATCGACAAGTTCGAGACCCTCCTTCTTGCGGGTCTGGGCTGTGTTCTTCTCAATGATACCCTTGAGATCTGGCAACACCTGCAGGAGCGCTTCGATGACACGGGGCTTGGCACGATCCATCCCTGCTGAGAGCATTTGCAGCGCTGCGTACTGTCCGTATACATCAACGATCAGCCCGCTGAGCAAATCCGCCTCGCCGAAGACGAGACGATAGGACTCTTCGTTCGGGAGCATCCGACGTCGTAGCTGCAGGGACGTCTGGAAACGACGAACGAAAAAATGCGTGTCAAGTGTCTCTACCTCGCCCCCTAACAGGCGCACGGCAATCTTCGAAAGCGGATTGTACAGGCCAGATCCGAGCGACGATCCGTCATGGGCCACAAGGCGCACGAGCTCGCCAGGCACAGCATCGGGCGCATGCACCAGCTCATCACGATAGGCCCACAGGTGACCGTCGCGAAGGCGTCTCTCCTCACGCGGCTTCAGTGTTAGCGTTAACATTGATGCTGGTTACTTCTTACCCTTACCCTCTTCGTAAATTTCCACCACATAGCCGGCCTTACCCCATGCTCCCATACCGCCAAGCATGTTGCTGACGTTCTTCCAGCCCTTCTCGGACATCAGCTTGGCTGCTCTGGAACTGCGGCCACCGGCTGCGCAATACACCAGAACAGGCTTGTTCTTATCGATCTTGGCGATCATGGTCTCGAATGCCGGATCGTTGTAGTTGGCCAAGACCGATTCAGCGATATGGCCGGCCTGGTATTCAGCGGGAGTGCGAACATCAAGAATGGTCACGCCACCCTTGTCGATCATGGCCTTGGCAGCTTTGACGTCGACGTCCTTAACCTGCTGGGCATTCATCGTACATGAAAACGTCGTTGAGAGAAACACGAGAGCGATGGCGATCCTGGTCATGTTCATTGTCCTTGTTGAATATCGGAAACTGCCTTATTCACGGTCGTCCACGGACCACCATTGATTGCGGTATACCCCTTCGAAGCGGCGAATGACGTTGCTTGACCGCTGCGGCCACCAGAGGCGCAGCAAAAGACGATGGGCGTTGCCTTGGGATGCTTCTCAAGCGCCGCAGGGACCTCGTTGAGAGGAATGTTCTTCGATCCTGCCACGTGCCCACCCTGGTATTCAGCACGTGTTCGGACGTCGATGATAAGTGCTCCCTGCCGCAGGGCCTGCAGCAGCTCGTCGTTCGAGCCGCCAAGAAGTGAACGCAACATACCGAGCATAGTAAGGGGCCTCTATCGCTGTTGTGAAGTGGAACTACCCGTGCGCACCGACTGGGCGTCCTCGGAGCGGCAATTTACGACGCCCAGATGTCACGGATGTTGGCCCGGCTTGACGGCTCATGTCACGTTCTGCCACCGAAGAAACACGAAGTGGATGCAAACCAACTTTCTCTCACGTTCAACTTGGGCACCACAATGCAAGCATATAAAGGGCTGGGGCTTCACCTGATCATCATTCCCGGAGAGGGACTCATGATTCCCCGCGGCATTCACCACCTCTTAGAGCAGACGGTCGACCGGACGGCACAACGGCACAAACTGCGCTCGGCTGCAGTGCACACCCGCGAGGACCATGTGCACATTCTGCTTTCCGTGAATGAGGAGGCGAGCATTCCAGACTTCATCGGGGAGGTACTGGAGGATCTTCGGCGCACCCTTCGCAGTCAGGGGGCTCACCTTCGCTCGTTCGAGTGGGACGAGGCCGTGCACGTAACACTGCTACCACCATGGCACCTGGAGATCATGGCGAGCTTCGTGCGCGACCAGGACCGGTTTCACGAGACGCGCACGCTTGAGGATGAGCTTGACGAAGTTTTCCGCCCCAACAGCCCGCCACCGTTTGCGGACATTGGCGATACGACCCGCGGATTGTCAGCCCTTCACATCAACTGACACGGCAGATCCGGCCTCGCCACGGGCGATCATGCTCATGGCCTTGGAAAACCGCATCATCTCGTCGACCGTTGTGTACACTGAAGGGGCAACCCGAAGCCCCTTGAAATCTTCGTGACCGATCGATACGGTAAAGATCCTATGCTTTTCGAGAAGGTAGGAAGACACCTTGCCGGGATCCGTCCCTTCGATGTGCACCAAGCGAAGTCCGCATTGATTCTCGTCGTCCGCGATATCGGTGAGAAAGCGGACGTTGTCGAACTTCCCCAGCTGATCGGTCCATACGGTATGAAGATGGCGCAGACGGGCGGCCTTGCGTTCCACCCCCATGGCACGATGGAATGCGATCGATTCTATCAGTGCGTTATGCATGGCCGCCGGATGCGTTCCAATCTCCTCAAACTTCCTGATGTTGGCATCCATGTCTTTGGGTGCCGCCATCAGAGGCCACACATCGGCGATGCGCTCCTTCTTGACGTACAGCATCCCTGTGCCGATCGGACCAAGGAACCACTTGTGCAAGGACGTCCCGAAGTACTCGCACTCGAGATCCTTCTGGGTGAACGGAAAGTGGGCAAACGAATGCGCTCCATCGACGATACAACGGATGTTCCGGCGAGCTGCCAGGCGGCATACGTCACGAACAGGCAAGATCTGACCGGTGAGAAAGACGACGTGGGAGATGTGGATGACCTTTGTGCGGTCCGTGATACCGGCTTCGATCGCATCGACAAAATCTTGGCGTCGCTTCAGCGGCGTCGGGAAACCCACCTTCTTGATCACAATCCCATCGCGGCGGGCTCGCTGCTCCCACGTCGTGAGCATCCTCGGATAATCATGCGTCGTGGTCAATACTTCATCGCCCCGTTCAAGAGGCATTCCGAGTTGGAGTGTTTCGAGGGCCTCGCTGGCATTGCGTGTTATGGCGATCTCTTCGGGGCTGACGGCGAAAATGTCTGCCAAGCCTTCGCGAATGGACTCGACCTGCGGCTCTTGGTGGCGCCACATCTCATAGGCGGGCATGTTGTTTGCCTGGTCCGTATACCGCCGAAAGGCAGCCTGAACGGTACGGGGCGACGGGGACACTCCGCCGTTATTGAGGTTGATGATCGACCTGTCAACATCGAATGCCTGTTGCACGGTAGACCAGAAATCCTCGTCCTCAGCGACCACGGATGCGGGGACATGAGGTGATGCCGTCGGCAGCCACTGCGTTACCGCAGCAAGCGACTCGGAGGCGAACAGTGCGGTCGGCCCTAGTGCCGCTAACGAGCGTAACATCGATCGACGCGAGGTCATGCTGAAACTCCCTGGTGCTGTGACTGGTTATATTCGCAACTCTCTTTACGAAGGTACGACATGAAGACCACGAAGTTCCATGCGCTCCACCTTGCCGCCGGTGCCAAAATGGTATCGTTTGCAGGATTCGAAATGCCCATTCAGTACCCGACGGGGATCATTGCCGAGCACAAGCTCGTGCGCAATGCCGTGGGCATCTTCGATGTGTCGCACATGGGCGAGTTCTTCGTGTCAGGGCCTGATTCACTGGCACTGATCCAGAAGATCACCGTCAATGACGCTTCGAAGCTTACACCGGGTAAGGCTCAGTATTCGGCCCTGCCCCGGCCGAATGGTGGGCTGGTTGACGATCTGCTCGTATACATGCTGGCGGAGAACTCATACATGCTGGTCGTCAACGGAGCGAACATCGAAAAAGACTGGGCCTGGATCAGTCAGCAGGCGGCAGACGTCACGAACGTGACATTGGTCGATCGCAGTGATGACTACAGCCTGCTTGCTGTGCAAGGCCCAAAGAGCATCGAAACGCTTCAGAAGCTCACCACGACCGACCTATCCGTGATTCCCTATTACGGCTTTGCCGAGGGTACACTGGCCGGAGTCCCGATGATCCTCTCGCGCACTGGTTACACGGGAGAGATCGGTTTCGAACTCTACTTTACCGGTGATGAGTCCGTGGCCGCGACTGTGGTGGGGGCCCTGTTTGAGGCCGGTCGTGAATGTGGCATCGCGTGGATCGGACTGGGAGCCCGCGATACGTTGCGCCTCGAAAAGGGATACTGCCTCTACGGAAATGACATTACCGATGAGACCAACCCCATTGAGGCAGGTCTTGGCTGGATCACCAAGCTGGCCAAGGGCCCCTTCAATGGCAGTGATGTCATCGCAGCCGTGAAGGAACAGGGACCGCAGCGCAAGCTTGTGGGATTCAAGATGCTCACGGAAAAGCTCATCCCTCGCAACGGCTACGCAATCACCGACAATGGTCAGACGGTAGGTACCGTGACCAGTGGAAATCAGTCGCCGTCGCTTGGCGTGGGAATCGGACTTGGATATGTTCCCACTGCATTGTCTGCGCCGGGTACCACGATCGAGATCGCGGCTCGGGGAACAACATTCCCCGCGGAAGTAGTCAAGATCCCCTTCTGCTGATTCATCGTTTGGTCATCCATGATGACCCTAAATGAACAGCAACCTCACCGGTCCCCGTCTGCGTCGGCCTCGGTGGGAGCACTCTGCTGCTTTACCACCTGAATGCTGACTCGTGCCGTGCCGGCACGTATCATGTCGAGGTCGACGGCAGCTTTCTTCGATAAATCGATGATCCGAGTTTTCTTCCACGGACCACGATCGGTGACTCGCACCACAACCTTGCGTCCATTTGCTAGGTTCGTCACCAGCAGATGAGTGTTGAACGGCAACCACCTATGAGCGCAGGTGCGATCGTGCATGTCGAAAATCTCACCGCTTGAGGTTCGGCGGCCATGAAAGGCCTCTGCGTAGTACGATGCCGTCCCGGTATCCGGCTCAGAGATCATCACCAACTGCGTGATCGTATCACTTAACGTGCGGCCGGCGCTCACCTTTCCCGAACGATTGCGGCGGATCGCCGCGCCAACGCGCTCCACTTGGTCAAGCACTGAGTCAGCATTGAACGGAGTCGATTGTTCCGGGACGCTCCCCACAGTGTCACGCGCCGGTGCGGTATCTGGCGCAGACAATGCCTGAAGCATCTCCAGTTCGCGCCGCTCGGATTGCGTCACGGCGCGGCGCAGAGAGTCGCTTCGCATTCGAAACAGCATTGACTCGACACGCAAACTGTCGCTCAATCGCCATTGACGTTCCCAAAGCGAGCGAAGACTATCGGACGAGCGGCGATCACGTTCGATCTGGCGCCGGACGTCACGGAGTACCCGAGCCGACGAGTCGGCAAGGGGCTGCTGCTGAGCGACCACCGACACGGTTGCCAACACAACCACAACAACCAGCACCATATGGTGGATCGACCTCGACACGACAGGGGGCTAGAAATGCTTGGACATTTGCCGACGTCGAAGATGCTCAACGAGGTCTCGCACGTTTTCTGCCTGTCCGCGCCTACAGACCAAGACGGACTGATCAGTTTCGACGATGATGAGATTGTCGACGTCCACGGCGCCAACGAGTCGACCCGATCCTGCAGAGATCAGACAATTTGTCGTCCGCACAGAGGTGACATTGCCCTCAATGACGTTGTTCTTCCCATCCTTCAGCGACATGCGGTACAGCTCGTCCCACGTACCAAGGTCACTCCAACCGAACGCCCCCTCAACAACACCAATCGTTGGGTCGCGTTCAAGCACTGCCACGTCGAAGGAGACGGAGCGCATCTGCCGATACAGGGACTCGAGAAGGATGTCATGATCAGCCCCTTGGCCGCGGCGTTGCCACTGATGAAAGAGCGGCGCGTGATCCGGCATGTACTCGTCGACGGCGCGAGTGATGGCTCGAGCGGTGCCAACGACGATGCCGGAGTTCCACACGAAGCCGCCTGCAT
Source organism: Bacteroidota bacterium (assembly GCA_041170435.1). Lineage (GTDB taxonomy): Bacteria > Bacteroidota > Ignavibacteria > Kapaibacteriales > Kapaibacteriaceae > UBA10438. The sequence goes on along the minus strand of JBEAYU010000045.1, from coordinate 65,922 downwards.
CGATGAACCGCTGGGCCGTTGCCATGTCGGGCTTCTCGGCGAAACTCGAGACGCGCTTGACGTGATCACGGAGCACCGGGTTCTCACTCTCGATAGGCTCGCCAACCTGGATGTATCCATAACCTGTTTCGGGACGAGTAGGCATCACTCCAATGGTCATGATGCAATCGAGTGCAACGGCAGCTGTGCATGCCATGTCGACAACGACCTGGAACTCACGAATGTTGTTAATGACATGGTCACTCGGGAGAATGACCATCACGACATCGTCACCGAGACGTTCCTGGACCGTCATTGCAGAGAGTGCGATTGCCGGGCCCGTGTTGCGTCCGAACGGTTCGCTGATGATCCTGTCGGCACCGACCATTGGAAGTTGATCGTGAATGTGATGCCGCAGGTCAGCCGTGGTCACAACGTACACGTCCACAGCATCCACAAGAGGCTGCAATCGGGCAACAGTATTCTGGATCAGCGTCCCTTCACCGATAGCATGAACGAACTGCTTCGGCTTCCGCTCCGTACTGCGTGGCCAAAGTCGTATGCCAAGTCCACCTGCCATGATGACTGCAACGATCCTCATGGCGGCGAAACTACGGAGCCCCGTATCTTCGCAGTCAACCTATTCTGGAGTTCACGACATGTTTCGGCCATTTGCACTCATTCTTATAGCCTTGTTGAGCGTTGTCGGCGCCACCGCGCAGGATGACAGACTCAATGAACTGAACTTCGACGAAGAGCCACTGCCGGAAGAGACCGTCGCCTATTCGTCGATCGGCATCGGCCCCGCATTTTCGCTCTTCACGCCAGACGTCACGGCACTGAACGCAAAAGCCACAAGGATGGAACTCGACGAGTTATCGTCTCCATTCATTCTTGCCGGAGCCGAGTTCTTTGCTGCCATCGGTGTCGTTCCAAATCTTCGACTCGGCTTTTCCTGGCTCTCCGGATCGGTTGGATCGGTGAAGGACCTCATCAGCACCGGAGGGGGCATGAAGAGAAGCCTTGATTATTCGATCTCAACGCGATCGCTACATTTCGATTACGCCATCGTTCCGGCGGCAAAGCTCGCGATCATCCCCGGTGTAGGACTCACATGGGGTTATTCGACCATCACGTCATCTACAACGAGTGGACCGTTTAACTGGGATAGCGATTCATCAATGACCTCGCAGGTGTTTCTCGAGCAGAGCTCACTGTGCTTGCAGCCTCGACTCTCGGTCGAATACGCCGTGACGCCATTCTTGAATCTTCGTGTCCAGACAGCATATACGGTACCTGTGTCGACATCGGACTGGACGGCAAACCTCCATGGATCCTCGCTCAATGTCCCGTCGTCCATCGGCATCAGTGGCCTGAGCGCACAGATCGGCATCTTCGTTGGACTTTTCAACTGATCAGACTTCCCACGTCGGGCTCGTAGCTCAACGGTTAGAGCAGCGGACTCATAATCCGTTGGTTGCTGGTTCAAATCCGGCCGGGCCCACTTCCTTCTCTCCCTTCTCACGGCATCGTATCGACGTTCGGACGCGTCGATTCAGGCAATCTCTCACACGATGGTTTTCTGCCGGACGTCTCGGCAGGGGTATGTTTCGCCCCCTTCACATCGCTTTGCTCTTCGCAACAACCGTCCTCCTGTTGCGTGCCGATGATGACCGGCCACCGCTACGGCACATCGCCAACGAAGCATTCGGCCTTGGCGAGCGTCTCGAGTACAGCGTGGGTTACAAGTTCATCAAAGCTGGTACCGCTTACTTCGTCATTGGCAAGCAGCCTGTCATGGTCGCCGGACGGCCCTGCTACGACATTCGCTTCGAGGTCGCTTCCCTCAAGTCCCTCGACTTTCTCTACCGTGTCCGTGATCGATACCGCACATTGGTTGACGTAGATGGGATCTTTCCGTGGAAATTCGAACAGAGTATTCGTGAAGGGGGCTTCCAAAAGGATTTCTCGGCAACGTTCGATCATGTGACGAAACTCGCCTCTACAACCGAGGGAACATTCCCTATACCGGTGTTTGTGCACGACATCGTCTCGGCATTCTATTACATTCGTGCTCTTGATCTGTCGAAATACAAACGCGGGGAGGTCATCTACCTGCAGAATTTCTTCGATCGCGAGACGCATGATCTGGCCATAAAGATCCTTGGCCGACAGACCATCGAAGTGGAGGCAGGCACGTTCCGCTGTGTTGTCGTCGAGCCGGTGATAAAGTCCGGAAGTCTCTTCAAGTTCGAAGGGAAACTCTTGCTATGGCTCAGCGACGATGATCGCCGAATTCCCATCAAGGTGAGCACGAAGATCCCCATTGGTTCGATCGACGCGGAACTTACCGGTTACTCGGGACTACGTGGTCCGATCGGTGCGCGCATTTCTTCACCTCGCTAACAGGCTCTCATGATCTCTCGCCCACGACTCATATCGACCGGCCTCATTCTTTGTGCGCTGGCCATTCCAGCACGATCGAACAGGGACGCTCTTGAGGCCTTTCATGCCAAGTACCGTTCCCTGTCATCGATCAAGATGAACTTTGCGAATTCCGATGGGCTCAAAGGCACCATCACCGCTCGCCGCGGAGGGCGATACCGGATTGTGGCTGGAGACCGGACGATCGTTTGCAACGGTACGACGGTCTGGAATGCAGACGCGATCACCCACAGCGTTGTGATCAACCAGTACAAGCCCCTTTCCACAGACGTGTCGCTTGAGCGAGTCTTCTTTGAGATCATGTCTGTGTACCGCTCACAGGTGGTTCAGAGCACGGCTGCATCGACCATTCTCAGGCTCGAAGCACCAGCGCCCAACGCCGTGATAGCCAACGTTTCATCGGTCGACGTTACACTCGATGCATCGCTGAATGTCACGAAGGTCAGCATCACTTCCGGGCCGTCACGTATCTCATATACCATCACGAAATTCAGGTCCAACGCATCGACCTCCGCGTCATTGTTCCAATTCAGCATACCCAAAGGATGGGAAGTGATCGATCTGCGGTAAGGCGCAAACTCATCGTGTAAACAAGAAACGGCGGCAGGGAAAAATCCCTGCCGCCGTTCTTGTGTGATAGGTGTTGATTCGACGTTTTTACTTGACCACGACCACTTGCTGTGTTGCCGTGAACGTACCGGCTGACAGCGTGACGCTGTACACACCAGGTGTCAGGTTGCGCTCAGCAGCGCTGAACGACACGGTGTTCGTGCCGGCTGCGACCATCTCGTTGCTGATCGTGCCCAGCTCACGTCCGGTGAGGTCGGAGATGACAACGCGGACCATTTCGCTGACAGGAAGAGTGTACGTGATCGTAGCAACATCTGTCGTTGGATTCGGACGTGCGATGCTCATGACATATCCGCCCGACACGACGTCATCTGATACGCCCATGACGGCTGATGCTGTCGCCACACGTGACTTTACCGCTCCACACAGATTGGTCAGCTCGCAATAGTACTGGCCTTCATCGCTGCGCTTTGCGCTGGCGACTGTATATGTCTGCTTGGTCGCACCATCAATGGCAACACCATTGAGGTACCACTGGTACTGATAGATGTTGCGGCCCTTGGCCATCACTGTGAAGCTGATCGGGGCGCCTTCAGTGAACGCTACGTCATTTGGCTGCGACTCGATGACCGGAAGTGGCTCAACGTTCAACTCGGCAATGCGCGACGTCTTGTCACCGCACATGTTGCTGACTACGACGCTGTAGAATCCTGCGTCGTCCGTCGTAACGACCTTTGAAAGTGTGGCACCGGTCTCACCAGCAAGAACCTCTGATCCCTTCATCCACTGGAACTTCAGGCCTTCGCCGGTAGCAACAGCCGACATTGTCATTACCTGACCTTCGCATGCCGTTGTTGTCTCTGGGCTACGAACGATCGTTGGTGCCGTACCAACGTTGACGGTCACAGGGTTCGAAGAAACACGCAGGTTCGTCGAACCGTACGTGACAACGCATGAATACTCACCGGCAGCTGCAGGTGTTACGTTCGCAATCGAAAGAACATTGGCATTTGCGCCGGCAACACCGTTGCCGTTAGTGAGCTTGGCGCTACCCTTGTACCACTGGCAGCTGGCTGATCCCTCTGGAAGCGACGTCACATTGTTGTCGCACGAAAGAGAAAGCGAACCACCTTGGCAAAGATTTGGTGTCATGTTCGACACGGTAACGGCCGGCATGAAGACGCGAGCAACACGCGACTTGATAGCCCCCTTGCAGAAGCCTGTTACTTCGCAGACATAGAGACCTGTCGTGTCCGACTCACGGACGTCTGTCACCGTCAGAATCGACGACTGTGAGCCATAGATGCGGCCATTATCATTGATCGGGGTATCGTCATATGTGAGCGTTGTGGCATTCCACGTGCGCTTCATCCACTGATAACCTGGAACAAAGTCCTGAGGACCGCCCACAGCTTCTACTCCGACCGACATCATCACCGTTCCGCCCTTGGCTGCCGAAGCGGAAGCCGGATGACTTGTGATCTGTGTTGGACGGACAACGATAACCGTCGCACCCTCCGAGGACACTGTTGTTGAACCAGAGTTTCCGGTGGTATCGTCTGCCGTGACCGAACATGAATACACACCACCGCTGGAGTAGTCAGAAACATTCAACGTCATGAAGTTGCCGGTGCGTCCATTCAGGATGACGCCGTCGCGGAACCACTGATACGTGGTGCGAGCTGTCGCCGGTGTGTTGGCAATGCAGACAAGATTGTACGAGTCACCAAAGCAAACGTAGGCGCTTGCGGGGTTGGAAACGATCGAGACCGCCGGTTGTGCGATCATCGATACACCTCCGAAGATCATTGCCGCAAGCAAGGCGACAAACGTGGTTTTGGCACGAAGCATAGCTCCTCCTGGAGTTGAATGAGTATTTCGAATCATGTTCTTCATCGTGGTTACAGGAACGCCGCACACCTCGACCTACGTCGGGCATACGACCGCCGAAAATAGACAACGTCGACATCCGAAACAACCACATTTCAGTGGCTGAATCAAAAGCTGACTGTTGTACGAAGCAAGAACCGAACCAATTTTCTCAATTTAGCGCAGAATAGGCGCTAGAAGACTCTTCTGATGTGGTCCAAGTTGTTGCAGATCAACGGCTTGACGGAAAATGGCCTTCAGGCGTGGCTGCTCGCAAAGGGCGGTGACGATGCCACTGGCCGTTGCGCTCAGTCGGTTGTTCGTTCCAAGCACGGCGGAGATCATGTTGGCAGCCGCCGCCGGAGTGACCATTCCGAGGCGCCGAATTGCGGCCATCGCGTTTTGCCGGGTGATGAACTCCCATCCAGGACCGGAAAGATCGGCAAGTTCATCAAGGGCAGATGACGAGCCCCCTTCGGCTTCGAGTTCAAGCCGGGCGATACGAACACGCTCATGAGCTCCGCGGACATCTGCGACCTTCGAGACGATCCGCCTGACATCGGCGGGGAATGACCGCGCCAACTTGGCCAAGGCAGTCTGAATGACCGCATACGATGAATCGGCCAGCAGGGCTTCGACGTCATCCCGCAATTCCCTTGGAACCTCGGTCATCGAGTTGATGGCAGACTTCCGCACCTCGACGTGTGGGTCCGCAAGCCCCTTTTCGACGATCTTCCATGCTGTCTTTGTGCCGTTGGATGCCATTTCCACTGCTTGCATGACGGCTTCGGACCGCATGGCATGGAACGTCTCCTTGGACATGACATCCGAAAGAATCCGTACTCGTTCGTCATTGCGATCGATGTCACCGCGCATCGACTCAAGAGCGTCGTATCTATCGATCATGTTCTTGGCCCGTGCCAGCTGCTCGCGGCGTTCGTCCCATGATTTATTGAACGTGACCTTCTTCAGGATATACGAGCCAGGGTCGAACAGAACGAATAGAACTTGTTGATTGCCTGCGTTGGGAACCGCGACCGTTGTGCTCTGCTTCGAAACATCTGTTCTGACACGTCGACTGGTCCCATCGGCATAGTACACTTCCAGAGTGATCGGCATTTGGAAGAGACCTGTCAGCGCGTCCGTCTGATGGATCTGATCAATGGTGACGATCGTACACGGCGTCAATGATCCATCGATCAGCGTACTTCCGGGGGAATGACTCACACGGTAATGGGGCTCGCCACCTTTGTAGAGCCACTGATCGAAGAACCTCTCCGGGGCCACACCAAGCGTGTCCTGGAAAGACTGGTAGAGATCATTGGTCTCCACGTTCTGATACATGTGCCGCAGCGTGTAGTGGCGAATCACCCTACGCAGGGCCGAATCGCCGAAAACGTAGGCCATCATGTCCAGCACGCTAGCGCCCTTGGGGTAGATCCGCGCCGAACCCGGCGATGGGTGCACGATCGGCAGGCGGTCTGACTCCGCTGCACTTAGAGCGCTGCGGTGCATCCCACGTCTGCTCCACTGATAGCCATCTTCACCTCCGAGCGCCGGGGTGTTTCGAATGAACAGATGGGGGTAGAAGGTGGCAAAGCTCTCTTGAAGCCATACCGACTTATTGCTGCGTGCCGTGACCAGGTCTCCAAACCACTGGTGAGTAAGTTCATGGACGTTTGTGTTGACGTACGAGCGATCGAGCCAGCTGCGTCGATCCGTTTGTGAAAAGTCACCGAAGATCGTTGCCGTGGTATTCTCCATCGCACCAAAGATGTAGTCGGCCACTGGCACCTGACTGTACGATTCCCATGGATACGGGACGCCGATCTCTTTCTCGAGAAAGTCCATCGACTCAACGCTGTACATGTACGTTGGATCGATGCGTTCAGGATGCTCGGGATAGGAGTACAGTCTGATCGGAACGCCGCTTGCAGATCGTTTCTCAGTGATGGTGTATTTCCCGATGGCAAGCATCAACAGATAGGAAGCATGCGGCCGCGTCATGGTGTAGTGCCAGGTCTTGCTACCATCGACATTTTTTGCCACCCCAAGCCTGGTACCATTCGAGAGCACCTCGTATTCACCGTCAAAGGTGGTGATCGTCTCGGTGATCATCTTGTCGTTCATCTCGTCATACATCGGGATCCAGTGACGATTATCGATGCCCTGTCCCTGCGTCCAAATCTGCTTTCGCATCCGATTGGACGGGTCGTTCCACCCGATGAAGTAGATACCTTTCCGTGGGATCGCTTCGTACACGAAGGTCAGCGAGTCATACACGTCCCAGGTCAACGCTGGCGAGAAGTAGGCGATAACTGACGTATCGGTGGATCGATACCTGATCGTTCGTGATCCGAGCTTTGCAGATGACACACGGATTCGGATCGCATCAAACTCAACGGAGTCAACCACGGGCTGAAGGACCCTGAACACATGTGTGACGGCTCCGTAGACGATCCCCTTTGGCGGATCGAAGCGCACGCGGAGCGTCATGCGCTCCACATCCAGTGGATGCTCACGTGGCTCGGATCCCGGTGCATCGACCATGGTGTTGGTATGAATAAAAGGGGCCTGTGCACGCAGCATGGCGGCGCAAACGAAGATCGCAACCAGAGTGACGGATGTTTTCATGACGGCAAAGATATTTGCCTGGCGGCGTAGTTTGCGGCGGTTTCACAACGAATTCGGCGTTCGCTGTGAAACAACAGCCATGTTGGAACGTCATGCGGTGCTGTCACTCGCAACCTATTCCGCTTTCACATTCCTGGGTGGGATACTCATGGCATTTCTTGGATTCAGCATCGCACGATCAGCTACATGAGCCATCAGACTCTTCGAACACAGATTTTCATGATCCTCTGCGCCGTCCTTGCCGCGGCAGGATGCGTCGAGGCGCGTCAACAGCCTCCTTCCTTTCACTCATCATCCTCAGCTCATATGGATTCATCGCAACATCGTGAGGTCGCCACCCTTGGCGGCGGCTGTTTCTGGTGTGTCGAAGCCGTCTTCGAACTGGTCGAAGGCGTCATTGCCGTCGAGAGTGGCTACACCGGAGGATCCGTTCCCAACCCCACCTACAAGCAGGTCTGTGAGGGCACCACGGGCCATGCGGAGGTATGCAGGGTGACGTTTAATCCAGCGGTGATTTCGTTCGCAGACATTCTGCAGATCTTCTTTGCCTCTCATGACCCTACGACGCTTAATCGACAGGGTAACGATGTCGGTACACAGTACAGAAGCGCCATTTATACGCACAGCGACGAGCAAGCAGCAATCAGCAGAGAGTATGTTCAGCAGCTCACTGCGTCGGGCACATGGAGCGACCCGATCGTGACGGAGATCACGCCGGCGACGACGTTCTACAAGGCCGAGGAGTATCATCAGAACTACTACGAGCAGAATGGCGCTCAGCCATATTGCGCCTTCGTTGTCAGACCAAAGGTTGAGAAGTTCAAAAAGCAGTTCAAAGATCGACTCCGTTCCGATGCACGTTAAGTGACAACCCGGATCATCGATATCGCCGGCATGCACTGCTCGGCCTGTGTCTCGGCCGTTGAACAGGGATTATTGAAGGTGCAGGGTGTTGCATCGGCGTCGGTAAACCTCGTCACGAACAGTGCAACTGTTGAGATAAGTGACAACGTAGATGACCAAACCCTCCGCGATGCCGTGGTCTCGGCCGGGTATGCAGTTGAGGCAGTGTATGGTCAGCACAGCAGGACAGATGACACTGAGTTCATCAGGCGTCTGGAAGCTCCTGCTCACGAGTATCGTCAATCACTTCTCATTGCAGCCCCCTTTAGCGCTGCCGTTGTGCTCATTGCAATGTCGGCCATGACTGGCCTTGGATTTGCGCACGTCAACGAGATCCTTCTGGTGCTGACACTTCCCGTTCTTTGGTCCGGACGGATGTTCTTTCGTGGCGCATTCATTGCCGCACGTCACGGAAGAGCTACTATGGATACGCTGGTGACCCTTGGTACGGGATCGGCATTCGTCATAAGCGTTCTGATGACGTTCATACCGGAGCAGTTTGCGGAACACGCGCATGCAGGCGCGTACTACGACTCGACCACCACGATCATTGCATTGGTACTACTGGGCAAGTGGCTGGAGTCCAGAGCCAAGCAACGTACGGCAGACACGCTCGCATCCCTACTCAGACACCACGTCCAACATGCCTCGATCATTCGAGACGGTCGCGAGCAGGTCGTCAGCGCATCGGAAGTTCTCGTTGGCGATGTCTTCGTCGTTCGCCCTGGTGAACAGATTCCCGTCGACGGTATCATCATCACTGGGTCATCGGCCATCGATGAATCGATGCTCACCGGGGAGAGCATTCCCGTTGAGCGCGGCGTCAATGACCCTGTCATTGGCGGGTCCCTCAACACTCTAGGCTCCTTCACAGTCAGAGCCACGGCAGTCGGCGCCGATACGGTACTTGCCGGCATCATTCGCTCAGTGGAATCCGCACAGTCGAGCAAGGCTCCTATTCAGCGGATGGCAGACAGGATCAGCGGCGTCTTTGTGCCGATCGTCGTTGTTGCCGCTATAGCGACCTATGTTGTTTGGCTTCTGGCAGATCCACAGGCAGGTGCCACCGGGCGTCCACTGATGCTTGCGGTGTCGGTGCTCGTGATCGCCTGTCCTTGTGCACTTGGCCTTGCCACGCCAACGGCCATCATTGCCGGAACCGGCGCTGCTGCCAGGCGGGGCATTCTGTTTGCCAATGCTGCCAGCCTGGAACGCCTAGATTCGGTCGATACCATCGTTCTCGACAAGACCGGAACACTCACGATGGGGCAGCCGCGTGTGCAACGATGGACGCAGATCGACCATCCACGCTTGGATCGCCATCACGTGGTCTCGCTCGCCAACAGCCTCGAACACCGATCGGAGCACCCCCTAGCACGAGCCGTACGAGAATGGTGCAACACTGCCGGAGCTGAACTGTTCGATACGACCGATGTGCGGACCATTCCCGGGCGCGGCACAACCGGAAGCGTCAGCGGTAGCCGCGTCCGCATCGGCAGCAGCGGCCTCATGAGCGAGTCGCTGCTGCTGATTCCTCAGCAACTACAAGATGCCGCTGATGCGGATGCCTCGGCGGGCCTGACTTCGGTCTTTGTCAGCATCGACGGTGTTGTATGCGTTGCAATTGGTATCGCCGATGAACTGCGCCCGGAGTCGACCGAGGTCATCAACGCGCTACGCTTGAGTGGCCTCCGCATCGTCATGCTCACCGGCGACCGGAAAGAGGCGGCGTTGTCCATCGCCGGACGCCTCGGCATCACAGACGTCGTTCATTCCGTCGATCCCGACGGAAAACGAGATGCCATCGCTTTGCTGCAGAAAAGGGGCTCAGTGGTTGCCATGGTGGGGGATGGGATCAATGACGCTCCGTGTCTGGCCCAGGCCGATGTTGGCGTCGCCGTCGGATCAGCCACTGACATCGCAAAAACGTCGGCGGATCTCACGCTCATGCGGAACGACCTTCGATCCATCATCGAGGCACTGCACGTTTCGGCGGCAACCATGAAGATCATTCGCCAAAACTTCGTTCTGGCTTTCATCTACAACGTCCTTGGCATCCCTCTGGCTGCAGGCGCGCTCATTCCCCTACTCGGATTGCAGCTCACCCCGATGTACGCTGCTTTTGCCATGGCCATGAGCTCGGTGACCGTCGTGTCAAACTCCCTGCGTTTGCGGGCCCGCGCGTAGCTGTGGATTATTCCTAGCAAGAATCGTGCTAAATTTTCGGAAGCATGATTCTGCTCGACCATCTTCTGATTCAAGAACAGGTTCTCGGTGCATCCTTCGCCTGCGATCTGCGGCAGTGCAAGGGGGCCTGTTGCACCATGAAAGGTGGGGCCGGAGCACCTCTTCTGGAGGGTGAAGTCGAACCACTCAGAGCAGCGATCTCAACTTCACTAGAGTTTTTGCCGGACCGGTCGCGGGCGTGGCTTGAAGAGAACGACCCTGTTGAGGGTTCCCCTGGCGACCTTTCTGTGGCATGCCTTGATGAGGCGGATTGCGTCTTCGTGTACTATGAGAGCGACGTAGCCAAGTGCGCACTTGAGCGCGCGTGGTTGAGCGGCACATCGTCGTTCCGCAAGCCCCTTTCCTGCCACCTCTTCCCTATTCGCGTTGCAAACTTCGGTGGGCCGTACTTGCACTACGAGAAGATCGACGAATGCGAACCTGGAAGAGCACTTGGCGCTGAACTCGGCCTGCCCTTGGTTGAGTCACTGCGTGAAGCGCTTGTACGAGCATACGGTGAGGACCTCTACAAGCGCATCGTTGCCGCCGCCAAAGGTCAAGACGGAGGTGACGCATGAAGGTGGGTCTCAACCTCCAGACGGGACTGCAGCAGTCACTGACTCCGCAGCAGATCCAGTACCTCAAGATGCTACAGCTGCCCCTCTTGCAGCTTGAGCAGCATGTCCGCATCGAACTCGAAAACAATCCTATGCTCGAGGAGGCCTCCGAAAACGAGGTCACCCCTGAGGAAGCTGATCGTGTGACGGGAGACGGCGAAGGCTCAGCTGAATCCACCGCATACGCGGCGCCGGCGCCCGAAATGTCAGCCCTTCGTCCCGAGGGAGCATCCATCGACGATGTGTCTCAGACGCCGCTTGATCAGCAGGAGTTCGATATGTCCGAGGCATTCGAGTTCCAGAAGCTCCTGCTTGGAGATGACGCGTCTGCCTCAGGGGGCGATGCAGGACCGGCAGAGGACGACGAAGAAGACTATCGTTTCCAGATCGGCACCGAACCGACCGTTGAAGAAGATCTCCTAGAGCAACTGCGGTATATGCCGTTGACTGCCGAGGAACACGAGTTCGGCCAGTATATCATCGGAAGTATCGATGACGACGGGTACTTGCGACGACCCTTGGATGAGCTTCTCGAAGAGACGAACAACCGATTCAGCGAGCACAATCTTGCCCTCCATCAGATCGAACGCGGCGTTCGTGTTGCGCTTTACCAACGTGATCTGATCGAAGGGATTGACCGCCTCACCGTGCCGCTGACGATGGAACAGGCCGAGAGCGTCCTCAAGAAAGTACAATCCCTCGACCCACCGGGCATCGCGTCACGTACCGTTCAGGAGTGTCTGGTCTCACAACTCCGCTGCATCGAACGGCCCAACGCCGCACAGAAGCTGGCGCTGTTGGTTCTTACTAAGGCATACGAACCGTTTGCGATGAAGCACTATCACGTCATCGAACGGCAGCTCGATGTGACCGCATCCTACCTACGTGAAGCTCTTGATGTAATCCGTCACCTAACGCCCCGGCCAGGTGGGGGCACGATCTCAGCCGAGATGAACACCGTTGTACCGGACTTTACGGTGGAACTCACTGAAGACGGGACGGATTTTCTGATCACCGTCAATGACTCTCGACTACCGACCCTGCGGGTGAGCACGGCCTATGAGCGATTGAAAAAAGAGGCCCGGTTTCTGAAGTTCAATCGGGAAACAAGGGAGTTTCTGCGCAAAAAGTACGAGGATGCTAAGTTCCTCATGCAGGCACTGCGCCAGCGGAAGAACACCATGTTGCGCGTCATGACGTCCATCGTTGGCCTTCAGCAGGAGTTCTTCCGCAGGGGACCGGAACACCTTAAGCCCCTTATCTACCGAGATGTATCTGAGATCACGGGGCTGGATATCTCGACCGTTTGCCGCATCGTCAATGCCAAGTACGTGCTGACCTCGTTTGGAACGTTCGAGCTGAAGTACTTCTTCAGTGAATCTCTGACCACAGATGACGGTGAAGAGGTCTCCACACGCGTCATCAAGCAGAAGATCAAGGAGCTGATCGATGCTGAGTCGAAGAGCAAGCCATTGAGCGACGAAAAGATCTGCAAGGACCTCAAGAAGCTTGGGTTCAATGTTGCTCGTCGCACCGTGGCAAAGTATCGCGAGCAACTTCGCATACCCGTTGCCCGTCTTCGCAAAGAATTGTGACCCCTTCGGTCACGTAGGTACAGTGACATCCCACGAAGAATAGAGCTGGTTCCATCCTGCGAACGTACCCTTCGTGATGATTTATGGGCCAATTGGCACACTATGACAGTCTTTGACATATTGAGCGTCGTAGCATTGAATGATTCTATCGTCGTTGTTCGTTGTCCATATGAAGTCCATGTCACGCCCCATGCTGATCCGCATACGGGTCATCCTCCAGCACCTCACCAACGGCCAGCGCGTCACCGCCGGCCACATGGCGCGTCTCCTAGACGTCAGTCAACGCACTGTTGCCCGCGATTTCGACTACATGATCAATGGTCTCGACCTGCCGATCAAGTATGAGATCGGACGTCGTTCGTACGTGCTGGAAGGCCCCCTGCCATCTCTCTTCGACGTTACAGGTCCGAAGGATGGCTCGGCAAAGAAGATCTCTCCGACAATGCCGAAGCCAGCAGTAGCAGTGAGCGCGGCAAAGCCAAGACGCGGAGTTAAATCGAACGGGGCAAAATGAATTTCATGGAGATGTCAAGCGCCACAGCACTGTGTGTGATCGCGCCGACGCTGATAAAGTCCACACCAGTCTGAGCGTACTCACGCAAATTCGTCAGCGTGATATTGCCACTTGCCTCGGTTTCAAGCTGGTGGGCAACCATGCGAACGCCCTTGGCCACCAGATCAGGGGTGAAATTGTCGAACATGACTCTGTGAACCCCCGAACACTGCAGAACCTCGGCCACATCTTCCAGTGACTGGGCTTCGACCTCGATTCGAATGGCCTTGTGGGACCGAAGCTCCGAGATCACACGTTCTACGGCATTGCGTATGCCCCCGCATGCAGCGATGTGGTTGTCTTTCAGCATGACCATGTCGTAGAGACCAAATCGATGATTCCGTGCTCCGCCAATGACCGTCGCGTACTTATCGATTAGGCGCCAGCCGGGAATTGTCTTTCGGGTATCAAGTATCTGCGCGCTGGTCCCTTCTATCCTGTCAACATACGTGCGGGTTTTGGTGGCAACCCCGCTCATTCTTTGGATGAAGTTCAGGGCCGTTCGTTCACCGGTCAGCAACACTTGGGCCGGACCCTCAATCCTGGCCACAACGGTGCCGGGACTGCAGATGCTGCCCTCTTCGACAAGGATGTCAATATTCACATCGTCGGAAAGCTGTCGGAAGATGATCGGAAGGACCGGCAAGCCACAGATGATGCCCTGTTCCTTGACGATGAATCGTGCAGCAGCTCGAGCCGTATGAGGAATGCAACAATCACTTGTGATGTCGCCCGTACCAATATCCTCGTGCAACGCGAACTGAATCAGACGAAGCACGGAGGAATCGATCGGAAATATGGGCTGCCGGTACAGCATGGTCATAGGGCAAATCTACGAGACGACCACACTCGTAAAGGTGAACTTCTCGCCGTCAAAAAGCCCCTTGTCGCTGAGCTTGAGTTGTGGAATCACCAACAGAGCCATGAACGAAAGCGTCATGAAGGGGGCTCGCAGTGGCGAACCAAGACTCTTGGCCATCGCGTCGAGCTCTGTGTACCTCTGCGCAACCTCATAGCCATCGGCGTTACTCATGAGTCCAGCCACGGGGAGTTTCAGAACATGTGCAGCACCATCATGTGCTACGCTGATCCCACCGCGAGCCTCGACGATGGCATTGACGGCACAAACAATGTCTGCATCGGTTCGGCCGACCGCGATGATGTTGTGTGAATCGTGTGCGACGGAGCTTGCCAACGCGCCGGTAACAAGCCCGAACGAGCGAACGTAGGCAACAGCAACCGGTGCATCGGCGTATCGATTCACAACAACAAGCTTCAGAACATCGTTGGCAGGAAGCACGGCATGTTCCTCCGTTGTCACGAGCTGACCGTCATGTGCAACGATCACGCGCACCGTCGAGCCATCTGCCGCGCCCCCTATCATTGACTCAGTGATGGGCGAGATGCCAAACTGGTTGATTGGCATCTCTGACTGATGAGGTATCATGGAAATGCCGCCTCGAGCGACACAGGTGCCGGCAATCCATGTTTCGCGAACGACGAACGAATCAATATCCTCGATGACGACCAAGTCAGCCCGATCTCCCATGCGCAAGAGACCAACATCAATACCATAGTGGTCAACGGGATTGACGCTGGCGCAGCGCAGCACGTCGTACAGGTCGTATCCAAGCTCGAGTGACCGTCGCACCAGTCGATCGACATGACCCAGCACCAACGAGTCAGGATGCATATCATCAGAGCAGAACATCACGCGTCCAGGGTGTGAGCCGATCAACGGATGCAAGGCATCATAGTTCCGGGCTGCTGAGCCTTCACGAATGAGAATCTTCATTCCGCAGTCGATCTTATCGAGTGCCTCCTCAAGAGTAAAGCACTCGTGATCCGTGCTGATGCCATGCTCAGCATACCTCCGAGCATCATCCTTCCGAAGGCCCGGAGCGTGACCATCAATGACACGTCCACACGTTCGAGCGATGGCGAGCTTCTCCATCACGTCTGGGTCCTGATTGAGCACACCGGGCCAGTTCATCATCTCGCTCAGATAGCGAACGCGATCATCTTCGAACAACACCCGAATGTCTTCTGCCGTCAGACGAGCCCCGGCTGTTTCAAAGGATGTTGCCGGTACGCATGACGGGGCACCAAAGGCGAAGGTGAAGGGAACACGCAAGGCATTGTCGAGCATGTACCGCACGCCCTCCACTCCACAGACATTCGCGATCTCATGCGGGTCACTCACGGTGGCAACCGTGCCATGCGCAACGGCCAGCCTGGCAAACTCGGATGGGATGAGCATCGACGACTCAATGTGGACATGGGCATCTACAAAGCCCGGGACAATGAAATGCGTCGAGGGGGCTTGCCCAACTTCACTGATATCGGTGATTCGCCCGTTCTCGATCGTGATGACGCCCGGATACATGCGCCGTGCGTGGACATCTACGATCGTTCCTCCGATCTGCTGATTCGTCATGCCTGGCCCCCTGATGAACTCGTACCTGTAGAGACATAAAACGGCCAGGTACCGCGGAATTTGGCAAGGAGCACAAAGGCGATCAGGCCGACGATCGGCGCAATGATACCAACCTGTTGCTTCTGCGGTGTAGCACTCATAAACACCCAGACCCAGGCACACACGGCCAGGAGTGCCGGCAAGGGATAGAGCCACATTCGCCATGGCATCGACGATGCACCATAGCGAGAGCGTATGATGAACAGTCCTACCGCCTGGGCAATGAACTGCGTGAACACACGCATGGTGATGATCGACTTGATGGCATCGTCCAGCGTCAGCGTCAGACAAAAACCGATGCCGATGCCGGCAAGCACCAACAGCGAAACATGCGGGAAGTGCTCAGTTGGGTGGAGCCGCTCGAAGACCCGAAAGAAGATCCCATCACGGGCAGCCGCGAAGGGAATCCGCGAATACCCAAGCATCAGGCTGAAAAGTGAGGAGACAGCTACCACGAGCACGAGCCCCGTCATGATCTGAGCTGCGGTCGGCCCATAGAGCCGATCGATGTAGAGGCTCACCACAAAGTCAGAGCTCGCGACTTCTGACACGGGAAGAATGCTGAAGAGAGAGATCTGATACGACAGGTAGAGGATCCCGATGCCCAGGATCGACAGATACATACTCCTCGGAATTGTCCGTTCCGGTGAGCGGACCTCCGCTCCGAGGTGGCAGACATTGTAGTAGCCCAAAAACGAATACATGGTGGGGATGCTCGCAATTCCGAGTGCGGCCCAAACAGACATGTGCGGATCCGTCGTTGTGAGAGCACCGGAGAAGGCCTTTGACACGTCACCGAACATGATCCCGGAACCGATGATCCACATGAACGTTGCGATGACGCAGAACCAGAGTGCGACCGAGATCTTACCAACGTCGCCAATGCGTCGATACAGCAGATAGGTGACGACAACGATGAGAGCTGCCGAACAGAGACGACTGATCGTCTGGTCAACCGGACCCACCAGGTAGGTCGCATACTTCATAAAGCCGATGGATGCGGAGGCCACCACCAATGGTGCTTGGAACGTCGTTTGCCACACGAACAGAAATGACATCAGCCTGCCCCATCGGTCGCGACCGTAGGATTCTCGCAGGAAGACGTACGAACCACCTGCCTCCGGCATCCGCGCCCCAAGCTCACTCCAGACACTGGCATCGACCAAGCAGATGACGAAGCCAACACTCCACGCAAGTAGGGCCAGCGGTGCAGAGCCCATGGTTGCAGCCACCAGAGCTGCCGTTACAAAGGGGCCGATGCCGACCATATCGATCATGTTGATCGCCGTGGCCTGAAAGAGCGACAGTTCGCGCTTGAGCACGAGATTGCCCTGACCTACTTTGTTGCCGGATCGACCGACCAGAGCAACTTTTGCCGAAGCAGGTCATAATACGTGCTATCGACTCGCTTGACGAGCTTCACCAGATGCGAACTCTTCCGAACGTGGATCGTCTGGTCAGGACCAATCACTCCGAGGATCTGACCATCGGCAACCACTTGGCCAGGGGCGGCATCGGACAGGAGCTGTAGTCTAATCTCCGATGAATCATCAATGATCAAGGGGCGCAGCGTGAGCGTATGCGGTGCGATCGGCGTTATGCATAGAGAACTGGTGGAGGGCGCAATGATCGGCCCTCCCGCTGCCAGTGAATACGCTGTCGATCCCGTCGGTGTTGCCACGATCACACCATCGGCTCGATAATCAGCCACATGATGATCATCAACCCATGCTTTGACCGCGATCATCTTCGCCTTTGATGATCTCTCAACGAGAACCTCATTCAAGGCAAAGCTCGACACCGCACCGAACCTCACCTCAAGCGTGGTACGATCAACGATCCGATATGCACCTGACAAAACGCGCTGGATGGCATCTTCAAGCTCGGACATTGCGAACTCGGCAAGGAAGCCCAGCTTACCCACGTTCACTCCCATGATCGGGACGTCGGTACCCATCATGGTGCGTGCCGCCGCCAGCAACGTCCCATCCCCACCAAAGGTCATGACCATGTCGGCCAACTTCCGGAACTCATCAGGTTCGCGGACCATGCATTTGGCAGAGATCTCAGCCCTGAGTGCCTGTGCCATACTCGGACTGATGATGACGTCGATTCCCTCGGCCCGAAACCGTTCGATTGCTACGGATACTCCATGGACGGCATCCGGCCGGCCGGTATATGCCATGATGGCCAGCTGGCGCATCATGCAAGTTGATCCTTCGAGGAAGGGGCATCGGGGTTGCCGAACACCTCAACAAAGTTGAGCTTAAGCAGCGACAATGTCTGCTCAAGGAAGCGGTCTTCCTCAGCATCGCGATTGCCCGCGGTCTTTTGACGGAGCGTGTCAAGAACGCCGATCACATATCGCGCATAGTCTTCATTCTTTGCGATCTCGCCTGTGGCAGGATGCATCATCTTGCCAAGGGCCACCAGTCCCTCGACTTGAAAGACCTGCAGCACACTGAGAAATGGTACGTTCATATCAGTATCGTCGAAAGTTCCTTGAGATATCCCGGTACGGGCTTGCGCGTTGTCCAGGTTTCTTCCAGCGGCACCATTCGCACCGAACCGGCAACTTCACCGATCATCACGTCAGTGCGTCCGCCGAGCAATGCATCCACCGCGGCAGCCCCGAGCCTCGAGGCCAATACACGATCACGAACCGTAGGAGAGCCCCCTCGCTGAATGTGTCCAAGGATCGAGACCTTCGACGGAATGCCATATCGCTCCTCTATCGCCTTGCTGATGCCCATCGCTCCGCCCAGTTCGTCGCCCTCGCCAACGATCACAACCGTGCGGCGCTCACGTCCCTGCGAAATGATCCGTCGGTACAGCTCATCAATGTCTGTCATCGTTTCCGGTACGGCAATGTACTCTGCACCGCAGGCGATGCCAACATCCATGGCGATGAAACCGGCATGCCGCCCCATCACTTCGATGAAGAAGAGCCGGCCATGAGAGTCGGCGGTATCGCGGATCTTGTCGATCGCCTGAGCCGCCGTGTTGATGGCCGTGTCATATCCTATCGTAAAGTCCGTCCCGGCCAGGTCGTTGTCAATCGTTCCCGGCGTCCCGACGATCGGAATGCCATGCTCCGTCCAGAGTGCATGTGCGCCGTGAAACGTCCCGTCACCGCCACATGCGATGACTCCTTCAATTCCGTGACGGCGAAGCTGATCGATCGCCTGGGATCGACCTTCGACACTAAGAAAGTCCTCGCAGCGTGATGTCTTCAAAATTGTTCCGCCGCGATCAATGATGTTTGCCGTTCTGATCCTGTCGAGCGTCTCGAAATGACCGGCGATCATTCCTGAGTATCCTCCGATGATGCCGACAACCTCAACGCCACGCTTTTCGCCGACACGTTCGACCGCCCGAATATGGGCGTTCATTCCGGGAGCATCACCCCCGCTGGTAAAAAGAGCAATTCGTTTCATCGACTGCGAAGATACGGGGCGACAGCCGATTGCCTCGGCGGAGGAGAAGTACGGACGTTACGGTCAATGTTACCGAATGGTAACCTACTGTTACGCAAGTGTTACGATAGGTTTGCGCCGAAACAATTTCATAAAACACCATTAACACGGGGGTCGTGTGAAGGTTTGCAACTCAATCGTTTCGATCATCATTCTGCTTTTGGGGCTGTCTGGCGCCGCTGAACGCTCGTGGGCACAGGCCTCCACGCAGTCGACTGGCAGTTTCGATTTCAATTCTGACGGCGTGATCTTTCAATCGGCCGACAGTGCCACACGCGTAACCATGCGCTTTCGCATGCAGAACTGGGCCACCTATACCACCAAGACCATGGGTGAGGACGATGATCTGGACCTGTCTGCTGGTTCGACGGATATGGTCACACGCCGACTCCGCATGAGATTCGGTGGGACGCTGGTCGATCCAAGGCTGACATTCAATCTCCAGCTGTCGTTCTCTCGCTCAGACATGGACTGGAACGACACGCAGTTCCCGAACATCATCCGCGACGCTATGGTGTTCTGGAATTTCTCCCGCGACCTGCAAATCGGATTTGGCCAGACCAAGCTACCTGGCAACCGCCAGCGTGTGGTCTCCTCGGCCGATCTAGAGATACCTGATCGATCGATCGTCAATGGCGCCTTCAATCTCGACCGTGACTTCGGATTCCAGGGCTTCTGGCGTCCCATCACGGGCGATGTGGTGGTCAATCTTCGTGCGGCGATCTCCTCGGGTGATGGTCGCAACCAGCCGGTGATCCCGGGCGGCGGGCTTGCCTACACGGGCCGCATTGAAGTTTTGCCATTTGGAGCCTTCACCGGAGGGGGCGACTACTTCGAAGGCGATATCCTTCGTGAACAGTCACCAAAGCTGAGTGTAGGTTTTTCATACCAGCGGAACGACCGTCAGACAAAGACGCGCGGCACGCTGGGTCGGGCGCTGTTCGCACAGCGCTCCTCGAATGTGGCGTATGCTGACGCTCTTTTCAAGTACAGCGGCTTGTCGATCTACACTGAGTATGCCCAACGCACTTCGGACAACCCGGTAACATATCGGGATACGACGCGCCGGGAGGCATCGGCGATCTTCGTTGGTACCGGTTACATGGCACAGGCATCATATGTATTCCCGTCGATGTGGAATGTGGCTGCTCGCTATGCCGTGGTCGACGCCGGTTCACAGCTTGCAGGGCTTTCGGATTACACCAAGCAAACAAACATCGCTGCGGTCGTGGGGTACTACTTCAATCGTCACCGTGTAAAGGCCAACTTCGAGCTGGGTACGACCCGCACGATGCAATACAACCGCAACAATGCTCTCGAGACCATCTATTACGGACGTTTCAACGTCGAGCTCGGCATCTAAGGTGCCCGATGTTACCATCGGGTAACATTGATGCTTCGTGGCTCGCTCACGAATCTTCCTCCTCAATTTTGAAGTCGTTCTGTTCACTATCAACATCAACACGCATGAAATACTTTCGCCAACTCGCCCCCTTCACCGCAGCACTTCTGATTCTGAGCTTCGTGGCGTGGGCAATGCCCAAGGACCTGGTAACGATCAAGGGGTCGGACACCATGGTGATACTTGTTCAGCGCTGGACGGAGATGTATCCTGATAAGAAGGCCACGGAGTTCCAGGTCACCGGTGGTGGTTCCGGCACAGGCATCGCAGCGTTGATTAATGGGACAACCGACATCTGCTCATCCTCCCGACCGATCAAGAAGGATGAGGTAGCCCAACTTGAGAAGAAGTACGGCTATAAGGGGCTTGAGATTCGCGTCGCCATGGACGGGTTGGCCATCTATGTGCACAAGAGTAACTCCGTCAAACAACTCACAATGGCACAGGTCAAGGACATCTTCACCGGCAAGATCAAGAACTGGAAGGATGTTGGCGGACCAAACAAACCGATCTTGTTGTACTCACGCGAGAACAACTCCGGCACGTATGAATTCTTCAAAGAGCACGTGCTGAACAAGCAGGATTTCGCTGCCAATGCGCAGCACATGGCCGGAACGGCTGCCCTGATCAACGCCATCTCAAAGGATCCGAACGGCATCGGATTCGGTGGCGCAGCATATGCCAAGAACGTGAAGGCCGTCCCGATCGCCAAGGATGCATCTGCCAAGGCAATCATGGCAACGGTTGCCACGATCCATTCCGGAGAGTATCCTATTTCGCGATTCCTCTACTTTTATCTGAATCGTAAACCAGAAGGAAGCGTCAAGAAATTCATCGACTGGGTAATTTCGGCCTCAGGTCAAAAAGTCGTCTCCGAGGTCGGCTACTATCCGATCAAGAAGAAGTAAAGGGTTGAGTGCCGAATCCGTTTCAACAAACACGCAAACGACCGGGCGAGTGGATCATGGAATGGTCCATTCGCCTCGTCGCATCCGCCTCGATCATTGTCATTTTCCTGATCCTTCTTTTCGTGATGCGAGAGGCGGCCACGTTGTTCGTGAGCACCTCTGCCACCACGGCGGAATCGACATCGTCATCATCCCCTTCCGGAGAGCTGGTTCCCGAGTCGTATGATCCCGGAGGATCGTCAGGGTCGACGTCGGCCGAACCCGAGGTCTACAACCCGGACGCTGAGGAACCCGCCTCGGTGGAGCCGCAGGGAGAGCCCGGAGCACCGGGCCAGTTCATCTACGCGTCAAAGAATCCAAAGTATCCGGAGATCTACAATCCTGATACGGGGCTTCTCCCGGATGATATTGATGACGTTGAAGCCGCAGCTGAACCAGTCGACACTGTTGCCCAGCGAAGCGTCCTGTCGAAGTTATCCGGAGACTCCTGGCAACCGGTGGGAGAGGTTCCCAAGTTTGGTCTCGCTCCTCTTCTTATCGGTACCGCTAAGACCACGGTCATCGCCATCATCATCGGTGCACCACTGGGCATTTTGGCGGCACTCTATGTTGCCTTCTTTGCACGCCGACGTGTGCGTGAAATCGTCAAGCCCGCCATCGAACTCCTAGCCGGCTTCCCGTCGGTCGTTATCGGCTTCTTTTGCTTGGTCACCGTGGCAAGCTTCATTCAGGACCTCACCGGCGGTCAGTACCGTCTCAACGCTGTCGTTGGTGGTATCGGACTTTCGTTGGCCGTGATTCCGATCGTGTTTTCCATCGCCGAAGATGCACTCAGTGCCGTGCCAAAGTCACTCCGGGAAGCCTCACTCGCGCTTGGATCCACCGAGTGGCAGACCGCCTATCGCGTGATGCTTCCGGCGGCAGCGCCCGGCGTTTTCGCCGCCGTCCTTCTTGGCATCGGACGAGCGTTCGGAGAGACGATGATCGCCATCATGGCAACAGGGAACGCCCCCTTGTCGAGTCTTTCTCCCCTTGAGCCGGCACGCACAGTTGCCGCCACGATCGGAAGTGAGATGGGCGAGGTCGTCTGGGGATCGGAGCACTACGGTGTGCTCTTCTTCATGGGCGTGATCCTGTTTGTGTTTTCGTTCAGCCTTAACGCGGTGACGGAGCTGTACGTTAAGAAGCGCCTCATCAAGAAGTTCCAAGGGCAATGATGCAGACGTCCTCATCATCCATGCCGCTACCAAAGCGACTGATCGGATTCTTTGCCGTGACGATTGCGTTGACTGCAGCCGTGGCGGTATTGGGCATCATTCTCGGCATGGTTGGGTCGTTCATCGCAAACGGGGGCGACGGTGTCACGTGGTCGTTCTTGAGCGAATTCCCGCGCAACAACAACACCGAGGGTGGCATCTGGCCGGCGCTGGCCGGCACGACCTTGCTGGTATTGCTGATGACGATGCTGGGTGTTCCGGTTGGCACGGCTACAGCCATTTATCTGACAGAGTTTGCCAAGCAGGACTCGTGGTTCGCCCGATCGGTGCGCTTTGCCGTCAACACCCTGGCCGGTGTTCCGTCGATCGTCTTTGGCCTTTTCGGCGTCGGCTTCTTCATCCAGTTCATGGGCAACGGAATCGACAGTTGGTTTGGCACCTCATCGCTGGGTGACGGATCGCTCTTGTGGTCGTCGGCCACGCTAGCTGTTCTAACCCTCCCGGTGGTGATCGTTGCGGTCGAGGAAGCTCTCCGTGCCGTCCCACGCGATCTGCGCGAAGCCTCTTTGGCACTTGGCGCAACACGCTGGCAGACGATCACAAAGGTTGTCATTCCCAACGCCGTGACGGGCATCCTCACCGGTTCGATCCTCGCCGTTGGGCGAGGGGCCGGCGAGGTAGCTGCGATCCTGTTCGTGGGCGTCACCTACAGCGCTGAGTCTATCCCATCAGCCGTCACCGAAAAGTTCATGCACCTGGGATACCACCTGTTTGTGCTCTCAACGCAGTCCCCTGATGTTGACCTGACGCTGCCTCTGCAGTATGCCACAACGTTGGTGCTACTTGGGCTGACATTCCTTCTGAATCTAACGGCCATTCTCATTCGCTCCCGTTTGCGGAAGCGATAAGGAGCCCCCTTCCATGGCAAAAGACCTACCTCTTAAGATCGAAGCGCACGACTTTAGCTTTTACTACGGGTCGAAGCAAGCGCTGCACAGCATCACGATCGGCATTCCCGAGCGTCGGGTAACGGCCTTCATCGGGCCGTCGGGATGTGGGAAGTCCACGTTTCTGCGCTCGATCAATCGGATGAACGATCTCATCGACGGGACGAGGACCGACGGTCACATGGTGGTGGATGGAATCGATGTCTATTCCAAGGATGTGGACGTTGTGACCCTTCGGCGCCGCATAGGCATGGTGTTCCAGAAGTCCATCCCCTTTCCGAAATCGATCTACGAGAACATTACATATGGTCTGACGCTTAACGAGCGCCCTTCAAAATCAGATCTCGACTCGATCGTCGAATCGTGCCTTAGAAGGTCGGCGCTCTGGGATGAGGTAAAGGATCGACTTCATCACTCGGCGCTCGGACTCTCCGGAGGACAGCAGCAGCGACTCTGTATAGCACGCGCAATTGCTATCAACCCGGACATTCTCTTGATGGATGAACCGTGCTCGGCACTCGACCCGATCTCGACGGGAAAGGTCGAAGAGTTGATCACGGAATTGAAAGATGCCTACACGATCGTGCTTGTGACACACAACATGCAACAGGCCGCACGTGTTTCGGATTTCACCGGCTTCTTCTTGATGGGTTCACTGATCGAGTTCGATCGCACAAGGTCGATCTTTACCAGCCCTTCAAAGAAGGAGACCGAAGACTACATCACCGGTCGTTTCGGATAAGCCCATGAATAGAACATTTGAAGAAGATCTCGACAAACTCCGCACGCGCCTGATCCGCATGGGATCACTGGTCGAGGAGCAGGTCGAATTCGCCCTGCGCTCATTGCGCGAAGGCAACCAAGAGCTTGCACGGATCGTTGTGGAGCGCGATGACAAGGTCGATAAACTCGACCTCAAGATCGACAAGCAATGTCAGCGCATCTTCGCTCTCAACCAGCCGGTGGCAACCGATCTACGTCTTCTCCTGGCCGCCATCAAGATCAACAACGAACTCGAGCGTATCGGAGATATGGCAACGAACGTGGCCTCGATCGTGATCGAATCGCCCGATGCCGTGAAGCTGGCCAATCAGATCGATCTTCATCGTATCGCCAATGCTGCGTACACGATGTTGAAGTCGAGTCTTGATGCATTCATCAACAATGACCCCGAACTTGCCGCGCATATCCTTCCATCGGACTCGAACGTTGACCACCTCTATGACGTGATCCGGGCCGAACTGATCGAGATCATGAAGGAGGATAGTTCTCTGGTTCCTGACGGCGCCATCGTCCTGGTTGGATTGTATAACCTCGAGCGCATGGCAGATCACGCGACGAACATCGCCGAGAACGTCATCTTCCTGTCCGAAGCCAAACTCGTCCGTCACCGCGCAGTCAACGAAGACGGCGTGGACGTCATCAAGGCGATTCACGAACGGGACAACGACTAGCCCCCTTCCCCACTGCACGTGTCAGGCCACTTCGACGTGGCACCCATGGGCCGTAACTTCGCCGCATGACAACTCGCGGAATAATCCTCGCAGGCGGTAGCGGATCGCGTCTCTACCCCCTGACGGCTGCCTTTTCGAAGCAGCTGCAGCCGGTGTATGACAAACCGATGATCTTCTACCCGCTATCGACGTTGATGATGGCCGGGATACGTGACATTCTGGTGATCTCGACGCCGCAGGACACGCCAACCTTTGAGAGACTTCTCGGGGACGGTTCTCGCTACGGTATCTCCCTGCAGTACGTGGTTCAGGATGCTCCGAGGGGGCTTGCCGATGCCTTTCGAGTTGGACGCGAGTTTGTTGGCCGCGACTCGGTATCGCTGATCCTGGGCGACAACATCTTCTATGGCAAGCTCGACTTCTACCGCCGTGCCATCGCCAACAATGCCGGGGCAACGGTCTTCGGGTATCCGGTGACGGACCCGGAGCGTTACGGAGTAGTGGAAATGGGGCCGGGCGGCAAGGTCCTTTCGATCGAGGAAAAACCGGCCAAGCCGAAGTCGAATCTGGCCATTCCTGGACTCTACGTGTACAACAACGATGTTGTCGAGATAGCCGCCAATCTTCAACCGGGAAAACGTGGCGAGCTCGAGATCACAGACGTGCACCGCATCTACCTTGAACGTGGCGCACTGAACGTGGAGATGATCGGAAGGGGCGTGGCATGGCTTGATACCGGAACGCCTGAGAGTTTGCTTGATGCAAGCACCTTCATTCACGCGATTGAAAAGCGTCAGGGCCTCAAGATCGGATGTCCTGAAGAGGTTGCACTGCAGCAAGGCTTTCTTTCGACGGAGGAGTTCCTGGCGAGTGTGGCACAGCTGCCGAACTCAAGTTACCGTCAGTATTGTGAGTCGATCGTACGAACATGACTCCAGCAACACGCTTCCAGCGCCTCTCGACGGCAGTGCAGAGTTCATTCGCCGAGTTTGTGCAGCGAACGACCTCCACCGGGATCACCATCCTGGCGGTAACGGCCCTGGCACTGCTTTGGACCAACTCCCCTTGGCACAGCAGCTACGAGGCTTTTCTGCATCAGCCAGTACGGTTCGTGCTCGGTCCGTTGGACCTGTCGTTCTCTCTTGCACACTTCGTCAACGACGGCCTCATGGTGCTCTTCTTCTTGGTCGTCGGACTCGAGATCAAGCGCGAACTCTTAGTGGGCGAACTCTCTTCTCGCCAGAAGGCCCTTCTTCCGATGATCGCCGCCGTCTTTGGCATGGTAGGGCCGGCCGTCACCTACCTCCTTTTCAATGCTGGTTCGGATGCGGCACGGGGCTGGGGGGTTCCGGTGGCAACCGATATCGCCTTTGCTCTGGGCGTACTGGCGCTGTTGGGTGACAGAATTCCGACCGGTTTGAGGGTCTTTCTTGCCGCTCTGGCCATCGTCGACGATCTGCTGGCCGTCCTTGTGATCGCGATCTTCTACACGGCAGCCCTCAACATTCCGATGCTCCTGCTGGCGTTGCTCATTGTGGTGGTGCTCTACGGGGGAAATCGCCTTGGCATCCACTCGCTATGGTTCTACGGGCTCCTGGGCTTTGCTCTTTGGCTTGTGGTACTTGCCAGTGGCATCCACGCCACCATTGCCGGCGTCGCCCTGGCAATGTGCATTCCGGCGCATTCTCGTATCGACCGCATTTCGTTCTTCACTCGCTCGCGTGATCTGATCGAGCAGATCAGTCGTCGAACGCAGACCGATGAAGACGAGGGTAAACAACTCGATGCCGTACACGCGCTCGAAGAGATGTGTGAACACGTGCAAACACCATTGCATCGCATCGAGCATGGACTCAGCAAGGTCGTGTCATTTGGCATCATGCCATTGTTCGCGCTGGTCAATGCCGGCGTGGTGATCTCACCATCAATGCTTGCCGGTCTTACCAGTCCGGTAGGCCTCGGAATAGCCCTCGGCTTGTTCCTTGGCAAGCAGATCGGCATCACCGGTTCGGTGTGGCTATCGGTGCGCATGGGGCTTACGCGTCTTCCTGCTGGGGTCACCATGGTGCAGATGTATGGCGTTTCGCTGCTCTGCGGCATCGGCTTTACGATGGCACTCTTTGTGGCGAACCTTGCCTTTATCCAACCACAGCATCTGGACATGGCAAAGCTTAGCGTCCTTGCCGGTTCGGCTCTCTCTGCCGTCGTTGGCGCGATCATTCTCAAACGAACACTACCACCTCCAGCCCCTTCCCGAGCATGATCATCTATCAGGTCGAAGTCATCGTACCAGACGATCTGGTCGAGCAGTGGTTGGAGTACATGACGTCCCATCACATTGATGACGTCGTTAACACCGGCATGCTCGTCAGCTCCGAGCTGCATCGTCTTACCGATCCCTCAACGGATGGTCACACCACGTTTCGCGTGCGCTATACGTGCGAGAGTCAGGACAAGCTCACGCGCTACCGCACTGAGTTCGCACCAGCCCTGATGGCCGATCATACACGGATTTTCGGCGATCGTGTGGTCGCCACGCGGAGCGTCTCCGAGCGCATCTGGTCAACGGAGCGCTAACGGCATGTTGTCGGCTCTCAAGGGGCTTGCCACGGTCCGCGGACGCAAGATGGTCGAAGCCAGTACCGGCATGCTCCTGCTTGTCTTCTGCGTTGAACACGTCCTTGGCAACAGCCTTCTGCTGCTTTCCGATCCAGCGCCATACAGATGGTTCACCGAGACCATGGGGCACGCATTGGCCATCCGCATTGCCGAAGTGGCATTGTTCGCGCTCTTTGCGCTACACATAGGCTTGGGGCTGTACATGCGACGTCAACACCGTCGCTTCATGCAGCAACATCCCACAAAGCGGCCCCAGCAGAGCGTGTCAACGCATCTGGTTGGATGGACCGGCATCGTCATCCTGATTTTTCTTGTGGTCCACCTCGACCGGTTCTTCATCCCAAATCGCTTTGCCGCTGAAGGGGCTCCGGCAGATCTGTACAAGATGGCACACGAAGCGTTTGCTTCGCCATGGTACACGCTCTTCTATGTTGTCTGCATGGTGGCTCTTGCATCTCATCTACACCATGGCATCCGTAGTGCGTTTTTCTCCTTCCGATTCATTCCCCCACACATGGTGTCGCGCGTACGCACCTCCGTTTCGCGCATCGGCCTGATAACGCCGCTGGCATTGGCCTACATTGCCGTGCACATCCATGTTGTGCAACTGCTCAAGGCCCCCTGACCTTAGGCCTTTAGTCGATACTCTTCGACCGGTGTTCCACCGATGAGGTGCTCCTGAATGATGCGCTCCAAAACCTTTGGCGTGCAGGAGTGATACCAGACGTTGTCTGGGTGGACCACTGCAATGGGTCCCTTCAGGCATACACGCAAACAGTCGGCCTTTGTGCGATACACGCCACCACTGTCGTCCATGCCCAGCTCCTTGAGTCGATGCTTGAGATAATCCCAGCTTTCGGATCCCTTCTCGGGTGCACAGCACTTGGGCTTGGTGGGTGTGGCGCACAGGAAGATATGTCGTGCATGCGTGCCGAGTCCACGCTCAGTGGCCTTTTTGGCGAGGTGTTCTTTGGTTGTCATGACGTTGTTTTGGCAAGGGTGACCGAAGCCTCGTCTGCACTTGCAAGCATCACAAGGTGAAGCCGATGGAGGATGCCAGCCGCTTCAGGCTGACGCGATGCACGCACGTGAAACATGATGTTCACGACAATGCCCGTCGGCGAGATCTCACGAATGGTCACATTCATGGGCTCATCTTGCATCACGTCCACACTCTGCAGAAGATGGTCCGTGACGCGCTCGATGAATGATGCGATGCCGGTCCTGGATGACGAAGCGTCAAGTGTGATCGAAGTGCTGAGCTGGTGACGTTTCTTGATGCCAATGTTGTCGATCGTCGCGTCGGCGAGTTTTCCATTTGAAAGCGTGATGAGACTACCGGTGGACGTGACAATGCGTGTGCTACGAAATCCGATCTCTCGCACAACACCCTCAGCTCCCGGCGTAGAGATCCAATCCCCGACAACGAACGGACGATCCGTGATGATCACAAGAGAACCGAAGAGGTTCTTCACCGTGTCCTGCGAGGCAAGTGCCAAGGCAGCGCCTCCGATGGACAGACCGGTGATGATGGCCGCAACGTTCACCCCAAGAAAACCGAGCACAGTCATGACGCCCACAACAGCCACGAGAACCTTTATCGTGGAGGCCACCAAGGGGGCGAGCGTCTCGGCGATCTCGTGTCCATCTGTTCGTGCGCGCATGAGATGGAGCACGGCACGAGCACAAACGAGATCGACAAACCGGTAGATCGCAATGGACAAAAATGCTATGGCAAGCGCGTCCAGCGTCGTAGAAACACGCGCGGTGACCGTATCAGCCAGAACGAGCATCGGCAGAAGCACACTGTCAGCCTCCGCCACGATCATGAGGGCAAGACTTCGCGCGACCGATCGGACGAGGCCCGCATTCGGCTCCGAGCGCAGCACGCGTCGCACGGCCCGCCTGATGATGCTACTGATGATCTGCCGAAGTACCCAAGCAAGAACGATGCTTGCGGCAAGCATCGTCACCACCATGATCCACTGCGTCGATGTCAGCGTCATCATGGCTGGATATCAGGGCTTGTTCAACTCGGTGAAGAGCCCCTTGACGTCAGCGACCTTCATTTGCCCCTTATCACCCTGACCATGCACGCGCACGGCGACGGCGTCGTTCTCGATCTCCTTGGAGCCGATCACCAGTGCATACGGGATCTTCTTCTGCTCGCTCTCGGCCACCTTGCGGTTGATCTTCTCGTTGCGCAGGTCGCAATGAACGCGTAGCCCCATAGCCTCGAACTCTGCTGCCAGATCCTGAGCAAACGTGTGATGTGCATCGGCAATGGGCAGGATACTCACCTGCGTCGGCGCGATCCAGAACGGGAAGTTGCCCGCATAATGTTCGATGAGAATCGAGATGAAGCGCTCCATCGAGCCGAAGGGGGCTCGGTGGACGATCACCGGACGGTGCTTCTGGTTATCTGCACCAACGTACTCAAGCTTGAACCGCTCGGGCATCACGTAGTCAACCTGCACGGTGCCCAGCTGCCACTTACGGCCGATTGCGTCCCGCACGATGAAGTCGATCTTTGGACCGTAGAATGCCGCTTCACCGAGTCCGATGAAGTACTCAAGACCCATTTCGTCGGCAACTTCTTTGAGCTCACGCTCCGAGCGCTCCCAGAACTCGAGATCACCACCATACTTAGAGGCGTTATCATCACGGAAGGACAGTCGCGTTGAAACGTCCATGCCAAAGGTGCGGAACACGTGCTGCGTCAGCTCAACAACGTTCTTGATCTCGTCCTTGAGTTGATCGTGCGTGCAGTAGATATGTGCATCGTCCTGCGTAAAGCCGCGCACGCGAGAGAGCCCATTGAGCTCGCCCGACTGTTCGTAGCGATATACCGTTCCGAACTCCGAGAACCGCAACGGAAGATCACGGTATGAACGCGGCTTGTTGGCGTAGATCTGATGGTGATGCGGACAGTTCATCGGCTTGAGCAGATACTGTTCGTCTTCCACCGTGATTGGATCGTACTGCGAGTCGGCATAGTACGGGTAGTGTCCACTGGTCTTGTACAGCTCCAGGTTGCCGATGTGTGGCGTGATCACTTCTTGGTAACCGCGGCGGATCTGCTCGTCGCGAAGGAATGCTTCGAGTCTGCGTCGCAAAGTGGTGCCGTTCGGGAGCCATACCGGCAAGCCCCCTCCCACCATCGGTGTGATCATGTAGAGTTCAAGTTCCTTGCCGAGTTTACGATGGTCACGTCGCTCGGCCTCCTCACGGAGCGTGAGGAATTCATCCAGCTGTGCCTTCTTGGGGAAGGAGATGCCGTAGATGCGCGTGAGCTGCTTACGGTCGGAATCGCCGCGCCAGTAGGCACCGGCCACGCTAAGGAGCTTGGGATACTTGATATGTCCGGTCGAGGGTACGTGCGTGCCGCGGCACAGGTCCGTGAACGCACCTTGACGGTAGAACGTGATCTCGGAGTCCTTGAGTCCCTCGAGAAGTTCCAATTTGTACTCGTCACCCTTTTCTCTGAAATAGGCAACGGCATCATCCCAGGTCATCTCCACGCGCTCATACGGCACGTCGCGCTTGACGAGTTCAGACATCTTGGCTTCGATCTTCGGGAGATCATCAACACTGAGCTTAGCATCGCCCGGCAGATCGACGTCATAGTAGAAACCCTGCTCGATCGGTGGTCCGATGCCAAACTTCACACCCGGATACATCGCCTCCAAAGCCTCAGCCATCAGGTGAGCCGTGGAGTGCCAGAAGATCTCCTTGCCCTCTTCCTGCTCGAACGTGACAATCCGAATTGACGCGTCCATCTCGATCGGACGTGACAGGTCATAGGGTTTCTCGTTCACGAAGATGCCGACCGCCACGCGCGCAAGCCCGTCGGAGATGCTCTTGGCGATGTCCATCCCAGTCGTCCCGACAGGGTACTGGCGCACATCGCCATTCGGTAAGGTGATGTTGATCATGACTCAAAGTTACGGAGTTACGGAGGTACTACTCCTGCAACCTGCTCAGCATCGCACTTGCTATATCTCTCCTCTGATGGATGACGGCAAGCACGTACACCGTCTCACGATCGATACGGTATATGATGCGGTAGCCGCGGCAGACAACCTGGCGGTAGTCCGGATAGACCAGACCGTGGAACTCGGGAAGCGCAGAGCCACGGTTCGGAAGCCGTGCTAGGGCATCGATACGATCGAGAAGGGCATCGACGAGCCGTTCGGCGGGATGAGGCCCCTTCGACGAGGACACCCATTCGTCGATGGCCGTGAGGTCCTGCACGCCGCCGTCCGTAAGAGCAACCGTGAACTGCTTCATGCGGAGGCATCAGCTCGTTTCCGTCGTGCCTTCGTGATTGATGCTCGGGCCTGATCGACGCCCATGATCTTACCGCGTGCAATGTCCATCTCACCCATCTGAATGAGACGGAGCAGCTCAATGGCACGCTGCATCTTGGAGTACTCACGTGAGTCAACAAGCACAGCAGCGGCCTCTCCATTCTGGGTGATCACATACGGCACACCGGTCTCGCGGAGTGCATCCAGCATTTCAGCCGCATTAGCCTTGAAGTAACTAATTGGCTTGATGTTCTCAAGATCTTTCATGATGCAGCCGGACTGATAATGGTCTGAATATGGTTCCACAAAATAGATGTCGCAACAGTCCCGTGCAATGGAATATCTTGCGACCGATGCCAATGGAGGCAGCACGAGTTGGACACTTTACTTCATCAGCAAGGGGCGAGCATGGCGGCGTCAACGAAGGAGTTTCTTGGTCACCCGATCGGTCTGTCATACCTGTTCCTGACCGAGATGTGGGAACGCTTCAGCTACTACGGCATGCGCGCACTGTTGGTGCTGTATATGACGAAGTATCTCTTGCTTGACCCGCAGATCTCCGGCAATGTCCTTGGGTACACGGCGCTGACCAACATGCTGACAAGTCTGTTCGGCCCCCTATCGGTCATCGGCGTTTCGTCGCAGATCTACGGTCTCTACACGGGATTTGTCTACTTCACTCCGTTCATTGGCGGATGGCTAGCCGACCGGCACCTTGGCAAAACCAATGCAGTGTATCTCGGTGCGATCTTCATGGCCATCGGTCACTTCATGATGGCGTTTGAGTCGATGTTTCTTCTGGCGCTTCTGTTTCTGATCATGGGCAACGGCATGTTCAAGCCGAACCTCGGTGCGCAGGTGGGCACGCTGTATGAGCCGGGCGATCAGCGCATCGACAGTGCCTATACGATCTATTACATGGGCGTGAACCTCGGTGCCTTCTTCTCACCTCTCGTCTGCGGAACACTTGGGCAGACATGGGGCTGGCACTGGGGATTTGGAGCTGCCGGCGTTGGCATGCTTGTTGGCACGTTCATATACTGGATGGGCACCAAGCATCTTCCCAAGCAGGGTCAGCGCTCTGCAATGCCAACAACCGAACATGCAAATGTCGATCAGGGCTGGGTTCGCCCCCTGATCGTGATCGGATACTTGTGCTTTGTGAACATCTTGTTTTGGGGTGTGTACGAGCAGCAGGGCAACACCTTGCAGGTATGGGCCGACGAGAAAACGAGCTGGTCGATCCTTGGGATTGATGTTCCTTCTTCGTGGTTTCAGTCGCTCAACCCATTTTTCATAGTGCTGCTTGCCCCCTTGCTGAATCGCTTTTGGGCGTGGCAGCGCAGCAGCAAGTCTGAACCATCGACAGTTGTGAAGATGGCCATCGGCTGCGTGTTTATGGCCATTGCGTATCTGGTCATGATCGCCGTTGCCGGCATGGCCGAGGACGGACAGAAACTCAATCTGATATGGGTCACCAGTGTGGTGTTCCTGTTCACGATCGGCGAGCTCTACCTCTCCCCTATCGGCCAGGCCATGGTCTCAAAGGTCGCCCCCGTCCGCATGGTCAGCATGTTCATGGGTATCTGGTACCTGTCGAGCTTCTTCGGCAACTACTTGGCCGGTTTCATCGGCTCGTATTATGACCGCATGGGTAACCAAAGCTACTTCGGCATCATGGTCGGCATGAGCCTTCTGGCCGTAGCCATGTTCCTGCTACCACGCAAGAAGCTCGGCGCGATGTTGGGCGGCGAGAGGTAGGGACGAGTCACAAGTGACAAGTGACGAGTGACAAGTGACGAGTGACGAGTGACGAGTGACAAGTGACAAGTGACAAGTGACGAGTGACAAGTGACGAGTGACCAGTGACGAGTGACGAGTGACCAGTGACCAGTGACGAGTGACGTCACGTTTTGCTGCCTAAATGCTCTATGATGTTTGTGAATACAACAGACATCATCTTACCATCACGGGACAAGGGACCGCTGTCACACGATTCCGTTGTTCTATCGCGAATGATCTGGACTCTGTGTCGAAGGCTTAACCGTGGAGTTACCCTTGAGCACTCGGTCTTAACTCAGTTGCTGAAGGCTGGAACTTCGATTGGGGCAAACATTCGAGAGGCGCAGTTCGCCGAATCGAAGAAGGACTTTGTCCACAAGCTTAAGATTGCCGAAAAGGAACTGGGAGAGATGTACTACTGGCTTGGCGTCTTGACCACTGAGCCACCTCTCGTTGACGCGAAAGAACTGGAGGGGATTATGGCAACAGCCCTTAATGTCCGACGAATGCTGGTCGCCGCAATTCAAACAGCGCGTAAGGGCTGAAGTAACTCGTCACTCGTCACTTGTCACTCGTCACTCGTCACTTGTCACTCGTCACTCGTCACTCGTCACTCTCAACACTCCTCTGGGGCATACGCTGGAGCACACGCCGCAGCCGACGCAGGAGGCGCGCTTGATGGTTTCGCCCCTTTCGGCGTAGGAACGCACATCGATACCCATCTCGCAGTAGGTGCTGCAGTTGCCGCAGGAGATGCATTGTCCGGGGTTGACCTCGATGCGGAAGCGAGAGGCGTACTTCTGAAGGATGCCCAGGATGGCGGCCATGGGACATCCGAAGCGACACCAGATACGGGCACCGAAGATCGGGTAGAAGCCCACGCCGATGACGCCGGAGAAGAGTCCGCCGATGACAAAGCCGTAGATGCGGTTGGCATGGCTGACAACGCCCGACAGTTGTGGACTTGGATCAACATGCTGTTGCCAGAGCAGGATCGTGATGATCGCGATGATTCCCAAGACCGGATAGATGGTCCACCGCTCAAGCGTCCAGCTGTCCTTCGACGTGCTACTCAGGTGTCGAAGGTCATCACCGACCGTCTCGGCTAGTGCTCCACAGCCGCAAACCCACGAGCAGTACCAACGCTTGCCATAGAAGTAGGTGAGAAGGGGCGTGGCAAGAACCAACAGGATGATGCTCCACCAAGCAGCAAAGGTCATGAGAGCGTCGTGACTCGACATCATCGTCGTAACGGATGATGGGAAGAGATACTCGGGCTTGAGCGGCCAGAAGTAGGAGAAGTAGAACTCGCCCCTTCCGCTGCGCACAAGCATGGCGGGAATGAGATACGCCGCAATGCACTGCACAAACATGAGCACCAGGATTCGGTAGCGGTGGTATCGCTCGTGACCGTTTCGCAGAAGTGATCGTATGCCAAAGAGAACCACGGCAATCGTGTAGATGGTACCGTACACAAACCATACATCGGCCGGACGTTGTCGCAGTGCTTGTGACAGGCAATCAGCGGATCGCGTCAACGGATCGAGCACAGATGGGAACCAGTAAACACAGACGTAGAAGCCGGTCATCAAAGCGGCCAGCATATAGCGCAGCCATGGACGCTGCTCTAACGAGCTCGTCATCGTCGCAGACCGCCCAGCCCCCTTCGGAAGGATGATCTGCACCGGATGCTGCATACCTGTCACTGCGCCTCTCCTCTAAATGCCGAAACGAATGCCGGCACAAACTCAGCATTGAACATCACCGCATTCAACTCTTTGAGTGCTTCGTCAAGGGGCTGGCGCTGCGCGATCCATTGCTCACACGCGGTCTGATGCAAACGCAGACCAATCGCATGGATACCGATGACGCACCTGTGGGCATCATGAACGATTCGCACACAACGTTGGCCATCGGTATCCACGAGAAGAATGCTATTGACTGCGCTCGCGTCAGCGGGCACGTGGCCATAGGTAGACCAGTCAAGATCAAAGAACCTCGCGCTGTTATAATCGATGGGATCGCGAAACGGCTCGTCATGTCCTGCGAGAATGTGGGCCAAATGCTCTGCATGCATGCGTCCGGCATACCACGTCGGCCGCACACCCCATGGCAGCTGAGCACAGTCGCCGATGGCGTAGATAATGGATTCCCGCTCTTGCGGGAATGACTTCGTATGACTCGTCCGAAATCGATCGTCAACGACAATACCTTCGCCGCACGCAATTCCCGCCTCCTTGGCAAGCTCCGTTCGCGGAACCACTCCAGTGGCCACAACGACCACGTTGGCCGGGATCACGGAGCCATCGCTGAACGTCACATGATCAACGCGACCATCACCATCCTGATCGTCGATGGATACCACCGTTGAGGAAACCCGCACGCTGATGCCGTGCTGCCGCAAATGCTCGGTGATGATCTGCGATTCCTCACTTGGCAGCACATTGGCATAGAATCCGTCTTCGCGAACCACACACGTGATAGTGCTCCCCGCTCGCTTGTGCATGTGCGTGGACACGATCTCGGCAGCTTCTACACCGATGAGACCGCCACCAATGACCACGCCGTGGAGAGCCCCCTTCAAGGATTCATCAAGCGCAGCCACGTCCTCCAAGCGCGTGTAGGTATGCACGCCACGGAGCGTGGTGTTGAGTCCAGCCGGAATGTTTGGCTTCGATCCCGTGGCAATGACGATCACATCGGCCTCGAGCGTCGTGCCATCGCTCATGTGCACCCTCTGCGCTTCGGCATCGATGCGCTCTACCCGACCCTGCATGCGTTTGATGCCGAGGTCATCCCACGACCCATCCGGGTATGACTTCGTATGCTCGTACCTGAGCTGTCCGGTGGAGATGTACATCATAGCCGGACGCGAGAAGTGATAAGGGGCTTCATCGGAGATCAGCGTCACCAGTGGCTCATCGCCTCGCCCCAGCTCTCGTAGCCTGCGTGCGAGCGTTGCTCCGGCAATGCCGTTACCGATGATGAGGATGTGCATATGGTGAATCTACCAACCTTGACGGAAGGCCACATCATGTCATTTCGTCCACACCACGGTTCCGTTTACCTTTGTCCAGCTTTGAGAGAAAGAGATGTGCGATATCTCATTACTGCTTGCATTGAGTTGTCGCTCGGCTTCCTTAGCGGCGACTTGTGGATCGACCTCGAAGATGACAGAAACATCCAGCGAGTCGCGTTTGAATGACACGAGATAGAGCTTCTCGTTACGAAGGATTCGGTCGAGCGATGTCCTGCGCTTCTCCAGGGGCTTTGAAAACATCCTATCGATCTGCCAGGAGCCTCCCTCTTCACAAGTCAGGTACTCGTAGAACACACTTTCATCAGTAGCGCTGCATGCGTCCGGCAATCGTTTGTTGGAGATCACGCGGTGACCAAGAATGTCCGCGATAATGATCTCCTTGATAAGGCCCGGTTGAAAGATGTTCCGGATGCCGTGGGCTAGGCCATCACTATAGAGATGCTGGGCGGCACGAATAATACGCTTGGCGATTTTGCGATTAAACCTCAGAACGAGGGTTTTCCGAGAAGAGGCCATATTCGGTATCCACTAATGATGATTCAAGTCGTTTACGTGATATCTCAATGAACTGCGGATTGATCTCGAACCCTATAAAATTGCGATTCAATCTTGCGCACACGGCCCAGGTTGTACCCACGCCGGAGAAAGGATCCAGCACAACATCACCTTCGTTGGAACTCGCGCGGACAATACGTTCCAGCAGTCGCTCTGGTTTCTGAATGGTATTCAGAAGATCACGTCTAAGCAGTTCCTTTGACTTATAGGTCAGCTGCTTGATATCACCCCATACATCACCAGGATTTTTCCCAAGATCATTGAATCGCGTCTTACCGTACTGCCCATTCAAGACTGAAGGAACACGTTCGCACCGAAGCCGATGTTCGAGTTCCACAAGCTGCGGCACGCGTATGTCATCAAGGTTGTAGGTCTTGGCCTTGCCCTTCGAGAAGTAGGCAATGATATCGTAGTTGTTCGTGTAGTTCATTCGCCCTTGCGCCAGTCGACTCGGCTGATACCAGACGATGCGTCGATTCAGCGTGAGGTACGGTCGGTAGTCGATAAAATCGATGCAATCATCCTTGCCGAACAGATAGAGCGCACCACCTGGCTTCAGTACGCGTGAGAAGATCCTCAGCAAATTGAGGTTGTATGTCTGGATGTCGCCAATTCGATCCCATTCATTCTGCGTCACCCCGTACGGACCGTCACAAACGATCAGATCAATACTATCCGGCTCGAGTTCATTGACCAACTCCAGAGCGTTACCTAAATGTATCTGATTGAGTTCCATGGCCCGATGTTACGAAGAATTGCCCGACGAATGGAAAGGGATCATGCGAATCCGTCATCACCATCTGCATATGCAAACGCCCTTAGCTGTGTGATGATCCCCTTGTGCCTAACCTGCGTTGCTACAAGCCCCTTTACATCTTCGATCGTGTCAACGTCGCGTTGGATATCGAGTGTGTGGACCGTGAGCCCCTTAGCAGAGCACCGCTGCATGGTTTGCTCGAATACGCGCTCGGTGCTCCAATCGACATCGCGGAAGATCTCCGGATGACGCGTCTTCATTCCGATGAGGTAGTAGCCGCCATCGACACATGGACCGATGACAACGTCGGCCACGGCGAGAGCTGACTCCGCCGATGCGATAAGGTCAGCATCAATGAACGGCATGTCCGTGCCGATGACCATCACCCGCTCAGATGCAGGAGCATCGACGAGTGCATTGATGATGCGCTCTCCAAGGTTGTCACCTCGCTGGACAAGGGGCTCAATGGTTCCTGCCTGAACAAGTTCGCGGGGTCCGTCAACGACGGGCAGCACCTCGACGGTGGTGCGGGCAAGCTCGCTGAACACGTGGGCCATCATGGCCGAGTACATCAGATACGCTGCATCGTCACCAACCGTTGCCGCAAGACGCGTCTTGACGTGTCCCTTGCGCGGGGCCTTGCAGATGACGAGTACCAGCGTGCCGATCGACACGTCTACGAGCCCTTGCGCCAGTATGATGGCGTCACGAAGAACATCCCGTAGGCCTCGCCCGTGTCATTGCTCACATGACGGTGATGTGCCATGTGCATGCGATACACGGCCTGCAGGTAGCGATTCTTTGGAAGGGGCTGACGCAGAAACCTCTTGTGGATGACCATGTCGTGCATGATGAAGTACGCCGTGCCGTAGATCGCCACGCCAACGCCAAGCAGAAACGGAGCACCGTCGGGGAAGCCCCATATCATGAGACCAAAGGCGATGCTCATGAAGAAGCCTACGAACACATCGTTCAACTCCAGCGGGTGCTTAGTCGGGTTATGATGCGTCGAGTGAATGCGCCACAATAGGCCGTGCATGACGTATCGGTGAAAGAGGACGACGAACAGCTCCATACCGATGATGCCGGCGATGACGAGGAGAACGTTGATCATGAACAAAGCTCTGCATGACGGAAACACGACACAAGATGGTCGTTGACCATTCCCGTGGCCTGCATATGCGCATAGACCACAGTTGTTCCGACAAACCCAAATCCTCGATGCTTGAGTTCCTTGCTCACACGATCACTCAGCGGTGTCGACGCCGGCAGCTGCGAAAGTTCGTTCCAGGTGTTGACGATGGGGCGTCCATCCACAAAGCCCCAGATGTATGAATCGAATGACCCGAATTCCTCCTGAACGCGGATGAACTCACGGGCATTGCGCACAGACGCTTCGATCTTCGCGCGGTTTCGGATGATGCCGGCATCGAGAAGAAGCTCCTCGATTTCCCGTTCACCAAAGCGTGCAACGCGCTCGACATCGAAGTGGTGATAGGCGGCACGAAAGTTCTCACGCTTCTTCAGGATTGTATGCCAGCTCAATCCCGCCTGCATGGTCTCCAGTATCAGAAACTCGAACAGCATCTGATCATCGTGCAATGGTGAGCCCCATTCCTCATCGTGGTAGCGCATGTAGAGCTCGTCCTTCATGCACCAGCCGCAGCGGTGGATGCTCATGCGGTCTGCCCTCCGCACGAGGAGCCGGATCCGGCCGTGCATCCAAAGCAGTGACGGTCGATGACTATTGCACGACCCATCAGCGCTTCAGCGGACACGTCGGAGATATGTCGAAGGGGGCTTGCAACCGCAAGATCCAGCATCTGATTGAAGTCGCAGTCATACACCTGGCCGTCCCATCCTACCGAGATCATATCACGGCACATCACATTCTCAGCAGCAACCGGATTGAAGGAAGTTACCAGTGTGCTCATGTAGCGCTCGTAGTTGCCCGAGTTCACCAGAAACTCAAGGAAGCGCGAGATCGGCATGTTGGTGATGCAGTGCAAAGCATTGAATACAACGTTATGATTCGTCAGGAGCTGACGTTTGAATTCCTTCTCCAGCGATGCTTGCGGACCGGGCAGCAGCGCACCAAGCGGATTGTACACGAGGTCGATCACCAGCCCCGTTCCATCCTTACCGTAGCCCGCATCATTGAGCATGCGCAGCGCCATGATGGAGTCCTCAAACACGCCCCCTCCCCGCTGTCGGTCGGTATGGCTTGCGTCATAGAAGGGCAGCGACGACACCACATGCACGCGGTGCGTGGCAAAGAACTGCGGCAGATCGTTGTACTTCGGATTCGCCACGATGATCGTCAGGTTGCAACGCACCATCACTTTCACATCCCGACGCGTAAGTTCTTCGACGAACCATCGGAAGTCCGGATTCATCTCCGGGGCACCGCCGGTGAGATCGACGATCTGCGTACCGAGACGATCGACCGCGTCAAGACACATCTGCATCGTCTCACGCGTCATGATCTCTTGCCGGTCGGGTCCGGCATCAACATGACAATGCTTACACGCCTGATTACACATCTTTCCCACGTTCACCTGGAGCGTGGTAAGCGAGCGCGGACGCAGGGGCATGAGTCCGTGTGGACGCAATGCCTCAGCAAACGACGTCGCATTGCCGCCTCGCAGAACGCGCAGCTGCTCGTCAGCGTCGGCCAGCGCCGCGCCCCGTTTCTGAAGACTCGTTGTTGCCAGTGCCATGGGTCAGGGGGCCTACATCGACACTTCGTTGACCTTGTTCATCATCTGCACGGCGTGCACCATCGACGCTCCACCGCGGATGGCTGCAGCCACATGCACTGCCTCCATCATCATCTGCTCCGTCGACCCCTTCTGCAAGCTGTCCGTCGTGTAGGCGTCGATGCAATACGGACACTGCACCGCATGTGCAACGGCCAAAGCGATCAGCGACTTCTCCCGCTGCGTCAGCGCCCCCTCTTCAAACACGGCGCCATACCATTCAAAGAACTTCGCAGCCAGCTCCGGCTGGTACTGACTGATGTTGCCAAACTTGGGCAGGTCGGTGGGGTTGTAGTAGGACATGGTCAGGTTACAGGTTACAGGTTACAGGTTACAGGTACAATCGTCATCCCTGCGAAAGCGGGGATCCATCCTCGTCATCCCTGCGAAAGCGGGGATCCATCCTCGTCATCCCCGCGAAAGCGGGGATCCATCCTCGTCATCCCCGCGAAAGCGGGGATCCATCCTCGTCTTCCCCGCGAAAGCGGGGATCCATCCTCGTCATCCCCGCGAAAGCGGGGATCCATGCGCGATGAAGATACGGTTGTGTGGATTCCCGCGTTCGCGGGAATGACAAAGGCGCCCCCTTATCGTCGTGCGAGGAGCTGAAAGACAGCCGTTATCAAGGCGCAGGCGGGAGCATGGATCTCATGCGGCCACGGGAAGAGGACCGAGAGCATCATCAGCGAAACAGAGATGCCGGAGAGGATCTCGAGGATGCCGCTGCGACGTCCTGAGCGCACGCGCAGGATATTCATGGCCAGAGCTCCGCTGAGTCCGGCGTTGATACCGATGAACATCATAGACAAGGCTACGTGTACGAGGATCTGGGCTGAGACCAAGTACTCGGCGAGCGCCGTGTCGGCCATGCGAGCGCCGGAGAGCAGCAACGCGAAAAGCCCGCAGAAGAGGAATACCCCCTGTGCAGCCTTAGCCTTGTTGGTGCCGAAATAGCGTCCGGCCATGTAGCACGCATACACGCTTGCAACACCGACGCTGGAGAAGATTCTCTCAAAGGGGCGCGCAGTGAACGTATCGCCATTGGAGAGAATCAGCTGCACCACGGCAGCAACGAATGTCGTGCCAACGAAAGCCCGCAGCCACGGGTCAACTCGAGCGGTTGTTAGCATGCGCCGCATTCTCCCCTCTCGGCCGCCGTTGATTCCACCTGAACAGTAACGTGAGACAGACCATAGGTAGAGCTCAGCATCTGCCGTACACGTGTGATCACATCGTCAGCAGGATCGTCGCTGACAACGTGCAACGATGCCGTGAACTCGTTCATGCCGAGTTGCCAAACATGGACATCATGAACATCGACAATGCCGGGCAAGGAGCTGACGCGCTCACGAAGTTCGACGGGAGAGATCTGCGAGGGGGCTGATTCCATAAGGATCACCCCTGCTTGACGGATCACACGAATGGCTCCGCGGGTGATCATCACGGCGATCGCGATCGAAATGATCGGGTCGATCAACTCCCAGCCCGTGAGTTCGATCACAACAGCGGCGATGATCACACCAAGACTCGACATCAGGTCCGTCATCACGTGCAGATATGCGCTGCGCGTGGTAATGTGCTCGGACTTGTGCAGGTAGATGGCGCTGATCGCGTTGGCCACAAAGCCAACGACGGCCACCCAGAGCATCAGGTCTGAGTCGACGTGGCTGTGACCATGCCCTACCATGCGCTTGACCGCTTCAATGACGATGTAGATGCAGATGCCGATCAGCAAGAATCCGTTTGTGAGTGCTGCCAGGATCTCCACGCGGCGCAACCCAAACGTATAGCGCACATCATGCTCGCCCCTTGCCTTGGCGGCAAAGCGCAACCCGAAGAAGGCAATGAGTAGCGATGCAAGGTCGACGAGCACATGCCCCGCATCCGATAGCAGCGCGAGGCTACCCGAGAGAAAGCCCCCGACAACCTGCGCGATAAAGACCACCGAGGTGAGTGTTACGGCAATGCGAAGGGGGCGAATGTCCGAATGCTCATGGATATGCCCGTGGTGGTGGCCATGATGGTGATGATCATGACCATGCTCATGATGATGGCCCGACACTAGCGAACTCCGAGGGTGTTCATGATCTGAGTAGCATAGAGTATGATGAACACTACCGGGGCAGCAAAGAGCATCGAGTCAAAACGATCAAACAAACCACCGTGGCCCGGAAGAATCCCACTCGAATCCTTCACGACGGCGTCACGTTTCAACAGTGATTCGGCGAGATCTCCAATAGGGCCGACGATGCCGATCGCAATGCCGCAGATGATCGCTGTGATCGGCGAAACATTGGGAAGCAACCACGAACTCATTCCCCAGAAGGCTAGCGTCGAGGATACCAACCCTCCGATGGCGCCCTCCCAGGATTTCTTTGGACTTACGCGCGGGAAGAGCTTGTGCTTGCCGAAGGAGAGGCCGACGAA
This sequence comes from Bacteroidota bacterium, assembly GCA_041170435.1. GTDB lineage: Bacteria > Bacteroidota > Ignavibacteria > Kapaibacteriales > Kapaibacteriaceae > UBA10438. Next base: position 22,402 of record JBEAYU010000045.1, on the reverse strand, counting down.
GTACGCACCGGTGTCAGCAAGCCACACCGATACAAAGAGCGTAAGAACAAGGGCCGCTCCTGTATCGCCCCATGACCCCTGCAAATCAATCTGGTCAACATTCCTGAGCACGATCAGCGGCGCCATGCACAGACCGATATACAGCACGCCAAAGGCCGTCAGAGACGTGTTAAGAATGGCGTTCTCACGAGCGCGGAACAACTCGAAAGACAACGTCAGAATGGTGCCGACCATCATCAGTAGGCTTACCACGGATGTCACGCCAAAGATGCCCCATCCCCCTTCGCCGATCGTGTGTAGACCAACTTCGAGCAAAAGAATCAACAGCCACACAAGGCCAACGTTTTTATTCGGGCTGGCGTGCTTGGACTCGGCAAGGTGATAGAACTCTCGAAGAGCTTGCAGGGCGATAAGCGTGATTGCGGCCGTGAAGAACCAGCCGCCCAGATAGACGACGCCGACGGCCAGCGGTATGCCTACGGCGGCCACGGCGATGCGTTTTGTGAGGTTCGTCATAGTGCGAAGCTACGTAGTTTCGTGGGCGATGAACGTATACGACATTCACGACGCAGACTCCGTGCAAGTCTTGTTGACGGGTGACCTCGACTTCGTACTGGAGTTTGCGGCGATCATGAAGCGCTCCGGCGTCCGATTCTCAATCCTTCCGGCAATCGATTCGATTGACGAGTTCGAGATTGGGTCAGAGCTCGAGCCGGCGTTACCATCAATGAGCGACTTCAACTCTGACGAGTATGGAGACTTCGCTGACGCAGTGATCTGGGATCTTCGGGAGCACGTCAGCGCCTTCACCCACATTGTTGACCTGTCGATCTCGTCGCATTCCGATCACCGCATGGCCGTCGATGTCGCGGCATCAGTCAACCCGGCAGCTACCGTCATCGTGAGTGCACTCACCACCACGGCGACCGAGCTTGGCCTCTTGACCAACACCGCCCGCCGCATCGTTGGGGTGGGCTTGGCGCCAAGCGTCATGTCAACCCTCCCGACCATGGACATGTCGGCCGGACTGAACACCGAGTCCTATCACATCGAGCAGGCCTCGTTGCTTCTGCGACGTCTCGGGTTCACCATTGAGCTGGTTCAGGACCGCGTCGCCCTGGTGCAGATGCGCGTCCTTGCGATGCTCATCAACGAGGCCGCCTTTGCCGTGATGGAGGGGCTTGCCACACCGGAAGACATCGACAAGGCCATGATGCTCGGCGTGAACTATCCGAAGGGGCTTCTGGCCTGGGCCGACGAGATCGGCATTGGCGTCATCACGCTGATCCTGGATGGACTGCGGCGCGAGTACGAGCAAGAGCGGTATCGTCCGTGCGTGCTGCTCAAGCAGATGATGCGCGCCGGTTGGTCCGGAAAGTCAGCCGGACGGGGCTTCTACGTGTACCAATCCTGACGCATGCGTCTGCACCTGTTTCTCGACTTCGACGGAACGATCAGCATCGGAGATGTTGGCGATAAACTCGTCGGCACGTTCGGGTCATTCGACATCTTGCACGACGAACTCTTGGCCGGAGAATTCACCGTTGCCGAGTACTACCGCCGCGCCATCGGCAGCTTCCGTCCCGAGGCAACTCCCGAAGCCATGGAAGAGTTTGTCCAGCGTCAGGAAATCGATGCCGGACTCGCCCCTTTACTCGCATGGAGTCGAGAGAACAACATCCCCGCCACCGTGGTCAGCGACGGGTTCGACGTCTATATCCGCCCCCTGCTCAAACGTGAACTTGGCGACGCTGCAATCCCCATTGCGAGCAATACGCTTTCGTATGAAGGGGGCTCGTGGAAGCCGGCATTTCCTGGTGCGAGCGAATCCTGCTCGTGCTTTTGTGCTTCCTGCAAGCGCAACGTGATCTTGTCGGCGATCGGCGACGATGACGTGGTGATCTACGTGGGCGATGGCTTGTCGGACGCCTGTGCGGTGCGCTATGCTGACGTGGTGTTTGCCAAGGGGACGCTTGCGGCATCGTGCACGGAGGAGGGCATCCCGCACCACACGTATCGGTCACTGACGGAGGTGCTGATCATCCTCCAGCGTCGCATGCGTGACAACGACTTTCCCCGCCGACGTCAGGCGCGTCTTGCCCGCAAGCGAGCATACGAGTCGGAATAGCTTAAACCATTCGCTGGCGATCGGGGTCTTGCGCCCTGTTCACACCATGGAGAAAGACACATGACACGCATCCTCTTGATCGTTCTGGCCTCAATAGCTCTCGCTGCAACGTCCAACGCGCAGGACCAGCGCTCGAAGCGCCGTGAGGCCGTCAAGGAACTCCGCTCCGACCTCCGCTCATGGTACGAGCGCGAGGTCCTGCCAACCGTCAGCCGCATGCACACCGAGTACGACGCCTCCCTCTCTCGTGAGGATATGGCCACACTCACAAGGCTGCGTGCCGATGCCAAGCGCCTTCGCAACGACGTACGTAAGGACATGCAGTCACTCAAATCCAACTTCGAGCGCGGTGGTCGCGCCGAACTTCGGGATCGTCTCAAGGATCTGCGCAGCAAGCACCGCGATGAATACAAGCGCATTGTCGAGCAGGTGAAACCCATTGCCAAGCGTTCTCGGACAAAACTCCGTGAACTTTTCGATGCCAACCAAGACAAGATCGAACAGTGGCGCTTAGAGGCCAAGAAGATCGTCGGCGACTGGAAGGATGAACACGATGACCTCGACATGGGCAAGCGCGATAACTCCCGCTTCCCCCTCCTCGGCGACCCCCGCCGCTCCACCCTGCGCTTCATCCTCTGGGATGGAACGACGCCGGAGTAGTGACTCTCCATCATCCCTAGGCCGAAGCGCCGAGCGAAGCGAGGGCGCAGGCCGGGATCCATCTCAATGCACAATTGCCCATGGCTTCAGCCATGGGAATGAGGGGGCAAGCCGGGATCCATCTTCATCGCGCACCCCCGTCATCCCGGCGCAGGCCGGGATCCATCTTCATCGCGAGGTCCCTCGTCGCCCCTCACTGCCCTTTCGCTTCGCTCTGGGTTTCGGTTCGGGCCTCCTCGGGATGACGCCCGGCGAACATCAATTCGGTTGGCCTCGATAAAGCACTGTGCAAAGCTGTGCTATTGGCTTCTGCTAGGGTGACGTACAATACGGGAAGATAGATCTACCGCTCGACAGGCTCGAACTTTTCGAGGTGGGACCGATGCACTTTGTATAGATCTAGGAAGGGCTTCTTCAGAACGAATCCATCTGAAAGAAGCATAAATCCTCTGCATTCGAGGTGCTCAAGGAATCCATGCTCATCAATTACCATTTTAACTCTGTACGGCGTCCTGAATCGCTCTAACCTGTCTGTCATGATAGTCAATGCAAGCCTCACGTACTGCAATTCGTAGGGCGAGCCTCCGTGCCTACGCACTATTGCGACAATCTCATTGGGGTCGGTGCGCCGCAACGCCACGGTATCGATAGCATCCTTGAACTTCTTGTACAATGCCAGATCGTTTGTCTTAAGAAAAGAGATTTGGCGATGTTCGTCGAAAGCTATCTTCTGTGTCACGTCCATATAGACACCAGCGACAGAGATATCAGGCGTCTTCGCGTATGACACTTCGATCGTGTCTCTTCCGGCGAACGCTAGTGCTGGATAATCGATGACAATGATCACGAACAGCACCAAGACAACTACAAGATGAATACTTCTTACCAATTGCGTCGTTTTTATGATAGCCTTGAGGATAAAGTTATGTATTGACTGCGAACGATTCGCGAAAATGGCGTGTCTCTTTGCATGAGACGGCCTTACCCTGGAGAATGTTGCTTCAATCTTATGAATCGGTCGATGTGCCGACAGTGCTTTCATGATGACTTTGATAGGAAGGTTGCAACTATGCCCTCTAAAAGAATCTAGGCAATATCAGCGCATAAGGCATGCTATAACCCACTTTTCTGGCAGCCCATCAAAGTAGTAGGCAGCTTCTCCGTTTCGATTCTTATAGCGCAATGTATTGCCATCAATAAAGTAAAGTGCTTCTCCGTTTCTGGATTGCGTCCTAATCGTCATTTCGTCAAAGTAAAACAGCGCTTGACCATTACGGTTTCGTTCTTTCACGACGTTACCGTCGATGTAATACACTGCCTCGCCATTTCGATTGCGTTGTCGGATAGTTTGACCATCGAGATAGTACAAAGCTTCCCCGTTACGATTTCGTTCGCGAAGCGTAGAACCGTCGACATACACAACAGCTTCACCATTACGATTCTTAACGCGCACGCTCTGAGCTAGCATATGAGATGTCATGAATAGCATAAACGCACAAACCACGGTTGCTGTCCAGGTCAGGTTGTATGACTTCATTTTTCACTCCTCTAACAAGTGTTAAGTTACGGTTGATGTTTGGTTGATTTTCTGTTCAGTATTGCTTTGCGAGGCTGCTTGTTTTCATTCTCTAATGCGACATGCGATCGGCATATCATTCGACACTAGCACGTTAACTGATTGATCATTAGCCGAAGCATCGAACACGCGCAGTATCAGACTGACGACTATTCTAACTAAAGTACCTAATGACACCGTACACGATTGCAGCAGCAAACAGCCATCCAAGAATTGTACTTAGACATCCTTCTTTTTCCTCCTTGCCCATCGGATTTGTGCACCCGCAATTCTTGCACTTCGACGATGTGGCATACGGGTAATGACATTCAACGCATGGTGGCATAGTGAAGCTCCTTTGATACAATTGAAATGAGGGTGTTTTTTGCCGGAGTACGCAATCATTCTTGCAAATGCTGAGTGTTCAACCTACTGCTTCGCCTCTGCGGTCACATCGACAGCTGATCCACTCTCAATCAGTCTTGCGAGATACTGCTTCAGCGTTTTTGTGTTAGGGTTAATCTTCGTTCCGTCGAGGAGATCCAACGTGCTGGCGTTAATAATGCAGCGCTTGATGTCTGACACGTAGAATGCATTAGGCAATGTTGTCGTTTGATATGCACTGAACAGTCCTACGATAGACTCTTCGTTCTTGCCCGATGACTTTCGTTTCTGATTCACGATGATATACGACTCTCGCGCCCACTCTCTCGACTTATATAGATGATCATCAATCATGTAACCAACAAAATCTGCGAACTCTTTCGACTTTAAGACGCTTTCGTCAAACACACCTTCCTCGTCCATTTTGTCAATCACTTTTTGAATGGACGTAACACCACGACTAAGGATGTAACCGATCTCCTGGTACTCGGGTGATCCGACTACATTGGATCCCAACAGTTTCGACACAGCATTGATTATTGCTGGTTTTAGAGTTGGCCTCGGATGAAGCAACGCGTTCAGGCTGTCATTTGACTGCTGAGACATGCGGTACACAGATATATCGCCATTAGGCAGATTGAATTGTTTTTGCAGACGCGCTCTCCAGCTCCCTGACTCCCGGTCTCTGTCAATAGACTCGACGGCGAATTCAGGCACTATTCCTCTTATCTGCTCAGTTTCTGAGGCGCCATTGTACGTGCACGTCAAGGTAACGGCAACATCTGCACCTCGATACTTTATGTGCTTTCTGTTTGCTAGCGCCATAGTTGCCGAATCCGGCAGAACATTTAGCACTACTCTATAGGTCAGCTCGCCTTCTCTTTCGAGTGTTGCCAACAAACGAAAGCCGTTACCACTATACCAATCTGTCTGGACTTCCAAAAGCAAGTCCTTTTCATCTGCGGTGATTCCACAGTCTCTTCGTGGAGGATTAACTATGATTCCCGACAGTATGAGTCGGTGTCGTCGAGAATCCCAGAAGTGCGAAGTATTGGCTGATATAACATCCGGAGATTGCTGTCTAGCCTCGGAACTCGTTTGTTGAAACAGTAGCAACTTCTCAACATAGGATGTATGATCAGGAGCATAGATCCATTCCGTTTTGAAGTTGACACTATCGATGTTGGAGGAGATGCAGGGGACTGTGGGAGTCAAACCCTGCTGTGTTAGCACGCTGATGCTGTCTTTGGAATGCAGAATGAATGTTCCTTCGAATTGACTCCACGGGATGATCATTCTCGCATTCGGCTCTGGCCTTAGCCTTAATGGACGTCCTATGTACACCATACGGGCCAGTATCGCTTCTATGACTGACCGGTTTTTCAGCTCTGCCGGATACACTCTCACCAAATGCGTGTTATCAGTATCAGTGCAAGGTGATGTCGTTCCGTTGACGCCTGTGATCGCGAGCCTGTAGTCAGTTGATGTATCACTCAAAGCAATAGCGCCCTCTATCCACACCTCATATCTTCGGATTTGCAGACTCTCGCCTTCAAGGGGGCTATGTGATTCAAGGGCGTGTACGGTTGCTGTAGCAATAGTTGGCTCAACATGAACCTTGACGTTTCGAAGAAACTCGTCGTCGTCGTTAACAACCGTAAATGGCACAACTACACGCTTCAGCCCAGAGAAGACGTGCTGTTCTTTAGTTGGCATCACGATGCAATACCTCGAGGCGACATCTGATTCGCGAGCTGATAGCGATACTGCTGTCACACAAAAGAACACAACGAGTAAGATGATACTACCTAGTTGCAACAACTGTACACGACGATTCATATGTTTCCGTCCTTGTGTTGGTTTTTAGTCAGCGTATTACTCTCACACCCTACTTGTTGTGTGGATTGCAAGCTATCAGATACCCCATTTGTAAGAAATGTGATATGTATGCTAATACGATTGCACATTGATCTGCCATCACGATGTTCGACCGCAAATGCGCGGCTGTACTAGCATGATTTCATGTCAATAACTCTAGCGATGATTCCTGTTGTTGCGATTATACTTGCAATGTGTGCACCGGCCTTTTCCAGTGGGCAGGAGTATCGTTTTCGTCGAATTGGCTCTAGCGAAGGCCTGCCGCAGTCATACGTGAATCAGATAGCGCAAGATGCCAGAGGTTATATCTGGGTCGGCACGCAGGATGGACTCGGACGATTTGATGGGCGTAACATGGTCGTCTATCGTCACCGTCCTGGTGACTCGACATCGATAGCAGGCAGCAATGTCTCCGATTTGTTTCTCGGAGCTGACTCCCTCGTCTATGCGCGTACTCCGAATGGCCTATGTCGCTTTGATGCGCTAACCAACACGTGGCGACGTACGACAGTCTTTGCTCCTAGGCGACTGAATTCGCCGAGTTTACAACAGATCCACAATGGCAATGTGAACGTAGCGTACGTAGATCGGAGTGGAAGACTCTGGACAGCATCGGTATCGAGTGGCTTATCTGTTACCGACCCACACGCCCGCACTACATATCGCTATTCAACGAGGGAGCAGAGCACACGACGTTTGCCATGCAACGATGTCTGGGCATTATGTGAGGATGCACATGGACGTATGTGGGTCGGACTGAATGGCGGAGGTGTTGTCATCATCGATTCAATGCACGTAACCCAGCGCCTCAACCACGACCCCATGGACCCCGCGTCTATCAGTAGCAACATCATCCGATTTCTCTACGAAGACAACATCGGCACAATGTGGATAGGGACGCACGGTGGCGGGCTTTGCCATTATGACCCCTACTGCCACCTCCTTCCCATTCTTCAGCCGACGCGTCGTATTGAGCGTATCCAAGACAATTTCATTCGAGGGCTTTGTTCGGATGGGGCTGGCAATCTTTATATCGGGTTGCGAACCGGTATACTCCAAACAGATACCGTTCTTCGCACCAGTCGAATGGTAGCATCGTGGGCGAATGATTATGTCCGCATAGGAGCAGCACGGGCTCTGCATGTCGATGGTAATGGTCGACTATGGATTGGGTCCGAACAGAACGGTTTGGGTTTCATGCGTAAAGGGTCATCGTCTATACAATGGCTTACCTATGACAGAGTGCGCCACCCCCTTCGTAAAGCTGTTTCATGCATAGCCCCTGATGGAAAGGACCACGTGCTGGTTGGAACTGACGATGGTATTGCTCGCGTAAACCTGCGTTCCCTCAATAGCGAGTGGTTCCCTGTACCGGCGAGCCCCATTCCAAACGACAAACGCATTTCTGTTAGCGCGATTACAAGAATCGAAGATGGCGACTATCTAGTCGGCACGGAGTTTGGTTTGTACCGCGGACAACTCGGTGGATCACTGACAAAGATCGTGTGTCCAGATGCCCAATGCCAGAAACCCAATATCGACATCATTCGGTCGATCGAAGTGCATAAAGGCAGGGCCTACGTTTCGACGTGGGGTGGTGGTGTTCGTTGTATCGACTTGCAAACAGGGCGAGAGCGTGTTGTCGACTCTCGATCTGGCCTACCGAACAATACCACCTATGCGGCATATAAGGTCGGTGATTCAGAACTTGTTATTCCGACCAATGCAGGCATAATCCTCTGGGATCTTTCTTCCAATATAGTGCGACGTCAAATCACCCAATCTCAAGGGGCACAAAGTCTCGAATTCAACAGCTGGTCTCACCACCGAATCGGTCCACAGTCATTTGCTTTCGGCGGGATCAACGGTATGAACATCTTTAGATCGCGGGACATTGTCAATCCTCCTCCACCAGCGGTAGTTCTTGATTCGTCGTCAAGTAACTCTGATGGAGTACGTTACACTGCCCGCGCAATTGCCCTTTCAAGCGCGCTATCAGTCACCTACCGCTGCACGCTCATTGGTTCAGACACCGTCCGATATGAGACCACCTCGCCAGAGATTGTGTTATCGACACTTGCACCGGGAACGTACACCCTGATCGTTCAGGCCTCATATGTTGGTGGCTCATACGGTAATGCCGCTATAGCGACCTTCACAATACCCAAACGATTTTGGCAGTCATGGTGGTTTTATCTGGCCACCTTGCTCTCAAGTGCAACCGGAATTTGGTTCGTCGCCACGAGAGTAACTACCGAACGCGATAAACGTAGACACGAAGCAGAGCATCACGTGCATGAGGAGCGCGTTCGCATAGCCCGCGATCTTCATGACGATGTCGGCACGGGGCTAGCCAAGATCGTGATCATGGCAGAGAACGCTGCCGCAGATCAAGACAATGAGTCCATTCGTTCTATTGCTGACACAGCACAGCAGGTCATTGACTCTGTTCGCTCAATTGTCTGGGTGATGAAGTCCAACGATGATCGCTTGGCGGCAACGATCGGATATATACAAGGTAAGGTTGCCGATCTGATGGCTGATAAAGGCATCTCATTCAACTATGACGAGCTTCTATCGAAAGAACATCTCATTGATGCCATAGTAATGAGGAACATCGTGTTGAGCACTAAAGAGATAGCAACGAACATTGTCCGACACAGTCAGGCGAGCTCAGTATCAATGTTCGTCCGCGATACTCATGATGCACTTAGAGTTGAGCTGCGCGATAACGGCATTGGCTTCGATCCGTCTCGCTCCCACCGCGGATCTGGACTGCTGAATATTCGTGAACGGATGATGGAGATCGGTGGCCACGTAGAGCTATCATCATCAAACAGAGGTACAAGAATTGTTCTCGTAGTACCGTTGGGCAACCAGTCGAAATCGTAAGCAGAAGAACCACGCAACATTCATTGCATACCATTTGATTCAATTCGAGACCGCATATGTCTAACACTATTCGTTTGGCAATCGTCGAGGATGATCCTGTTCTGAGAGTGGGACTATCCAAGCGGCTTAACTCCGACGTACGATTCTCGTGCCTCGATGTTTTTGAGACCGGCGAAGAGCTTCTCGCCAGCCCCAACCTTAACGCTATCAATGTCTTCCTCATCGATATAGGCCTTCCAGGAATATCGGGCATTACAGCTATTGAGCGACTTCGCGAGTTAGACCTACCCGGCCAGATCCTCATGCTCACCAATTTTGATGACGATGATCATATCCGGTCAGCAATATTGGCAGGCGCACGTGGGTACCTCTTGAAAACAACGCCAAGAGTGCGTTTGCTAAAGGCAATTGAGGAGATTCACTCAGGGGGCGCTCCACTTACAAGCAACGTCGCTCGGATCATTATGGACTACATGGCCAGCCTGCCACGTCCGACATCCCTTGATACATTGACAGATCGAGAGCGCGACGTCCTAGCACTCTTGGCTGACCGCAAACAATACAAAGAGATCGCTGACATTCTGTTTATGAGTCTAGACACCGTTCGTTCGCACGTTCGAGGAATTTACTCAAAGCTCAATGTGCACAAGCGCATCGACGCCGAGAAGATCTACCGAGGCCATAAATCATAGGCGTTGAATCTCCTCGATATCCGCAACGTAATGACTTAAGCATCAACGTACCTTGTCACCCAAAACCAAACAGAAACACGATGACCGGACGCTTTCGTGCACGCAATAGAATTATACTCTGGAGCTTTGCTGGTTCCTTTCTTGGAGCCACAGCATTCCTCATTGTTATCCTTTTGATCAGCATTTTGGATAAGTCGGACGCTACCGACGAGAAGAACAACGGGACTACCCAGGAGTTAGGCCAACTTCGAGTAGAAGCCGATTTCGAGAAGATCCTCATCGTCGAAGGCTGTGAATACGTCACAGCCATCAAGGCCGATGATGGGAGCCGATTCCACGGGCTCGTTCACCGATCAAGATGCCGCAACCCACTTCATCATCCAGGTATGATGAGCAATCTGGGCTTCGATCTGGATTCCGTATTCGCAGAGGATGAAGCGAACGAAACAACGGCGGAGTCGGAGTAGGGGCGAGACGCAGTCTCGCCCGCATTCATCATTGTTCTCGGCCGCACCCATCACCATCATCCCGGCGCAGGCCGGGATCCATCTTCATCGCGCACCCCCGTCATCCCGGCGCAGGCCGGGATCCATCTTAACGCATAACTTCCCATGGCTTCAGCCATGGGAAAGAGGGGCAAGCCCCCTTTCAATTCCAGCACAAACAAATCATTCTTGCTCTATTTTCCCATGGCTGAAGCCCTGGGATAAGAGATAGAATCGAATTGATTTGAAAATGATTAGTAGAAGGGGGCTCCCCTATTTTCCCAGGGCTAAAGCCCTGGGCAATTATGCAGCATGACGCGTCAGGCGTTGTGCGCAAACCATCGGCCGAGACTGCGTCTCGCCCCTACTATAATGTATGGATTCCCGCTTTCGCGGGAATGACGATTGCACGCCTGTAACCCGTCACCTGTAACCCGTCACCTGTAACCTGTCACCAGAGTATCTCCACCTGCTTCAGGCTCTTGAATGCCGAATCGCACGTGATGATGGCACAATTCTCGGCGATCGCTTGGGCTGCGATGATTCGATCAAAGGGGTCACGATTTGACCATTTGAGAACTGCCGCATCTGCTGCATGGTTGACTTCGATCGGAAGGAGTGTAAAGCCATACACGGGAATATGCCGAAGCACTGACTCGACATGTTCAGGTCGGATTGGCGATTTCGGTTTCATGGCCTTCTGCCATAGCTCATAGATCGATGCCGCGGAACAGAGGACGATCGTGTCTCTCTGTTGGATTATCTCGCGACTGATCGCACTGAGCCTGTCCGGTTCGGCATCGTACCAGAGTAGAGCATGCGTGTCGAGCAGAATGCGCATACTCATGCCTTGCGGCGAGGCCGGTCAAGTGGATCGGTCGTGCTTTCCTGATACACATCAGGATTCGTGGCCGACAGTAGTTCGTGACCGGTATCGCCAGCTGCTGATATGGAAGCACCAAGCCCGATAGGGCGCTGTGAATCGCTATCAGATACTGGCTCCAAGCGAACCGCGGGCACGCCGCGTCGCGCAATGATGACTGTTTCCCCGTGCAAGGCCATCTCAACAAGCTGCGACAATGTGGTCTTTGCTTCGTGCATATTGATCACTATCATCTTCGTGCTCCTGAACAGAAAAACGTGACGTTATGCAAGTTAGCTATATGTCAGGGCTTCTTAGCTATATCGCCACCTCACCGTCTTCTCGATCGAAACGATCACATACGAGGCCAGGCCGCAGGCAAGGATGTACATCCATGAGGTGAGCGGTAAGGGGGCGGTGCGGAACACATCGTTGAAGAACGGCACGTATGTGAAGGCCAGCTGAAGCACGGCCATGAGAGCCGCACCGTAGATCACGGTCATGTTGGACGTGATCGGATGTCTGGCCGGGCCCACAAGCGTGCGGCAGTTGAAAAGGTAGAACGTCTGAATGACCACGAAGACGGCAGCGGCTGCGGTCTGGGCTTCGACAAGGGTGCTTCCCGAACTGAGCTCCCAGAAGTAGATGCCGAAGCCGGACGAAAGCATCAGCAGCACGACAAGTCCGGTCCGCATGAGAATGTCCCGCGAAAACAACGGATCACTCATGCGACGTGGACGTCGCTCCATCACATCATGGGGCGTTGGCTCAAAGGCCAGTGGCAACCCAAGGATCACCGCCGTGGTCATATTGATCCACAAGATGTGGATGGGAAGGATCGGCAAAGCAACGCCCAGGGCCACCGCCACAAGGATCACCAAGCCCTCGGCAGCATTGGTTGGAATGGTCCACACGATAAACTTCATGAGGTTTTCGAACACCGTCCGACCTTCCTCAACCGCCGCAACGATGGTGGTGAAGTTGTCATCCGTCAGCACGATGTCCGACGCATCCTTGGCAACGTCCGTGCCCGTGCCCCCCATGGCAATGCCCACGTTTGCAGTGCGAAGTGCCGGAGCGTCATTGACTCCGTCACCCGTCATGGCAACCACATGCCCCCTTCGCTGAAGTGCATGTACAAGACGCAGCTTCTGCTCGGCCGTCACACGCGCAAAGACGGAGTAGCGCTCGGCTGCATCTTCCAACTGCTCGTCACTGAGCTGTTCGAGATCACGTCCTGTCTTGACGTATTCGCGGGGATGGCCACTTACTTCGACGATGCCAAGATCACGAGCAATGGCAACGGCAGTGATGGCATGATCTCCCGTGATCATCTTCACGCCCACACCGGCGCGATGACACTCGGCAATGGATGCGCGTACCTCGGGGCGAGGCGGATCGACCATCCCCACGATACCCGTCAGTACAAAGTCACCCGACAGGACGTCGGACGTGATCTCCTCAAGGCGTCCATCCACGTCCTTCATGGCACAGGCCAGCACGCGCAAGCCCTCGGCACTCATGGTTTCGACGTGACCCGTGATGGACTGCATGTCAAGGGGCTCATGGGATCCGGACCGCGTGAGCATCTTCGTGCATCGAGGCAACAGCGCCTCCAAAGCCCCCTTCATGTAGATGCGCGAACCCGATGGTTGCGTGTGATGAAGTGTGGCCATGTACTGCGCATCGCTCGAGAACGGCACAACGTCGGCCAACGGCATGAGCTCCTGCTCGACGTCACGATGAAGCCCTGCCTTCATCCCGGCAACCACGAGGGCTGCTTCGGTGGGGTCTCCCAAGGCCTGCCAATAGCCATCAACTTGGCGGACCGATGCTGTGGAACACAGCACGCCGGCGCGCAGCGTCTCATGCAGCGCAACATCATGCCCCACGTGCACGGGAGAAGATGCATCAGCGCTGCTTCGACGTAGGATGTCTCCCTCAGGTCGGTATCCCGTCCCCTGCACGATGTACTCTGCCGATGCCGTGGTGATGGCTACCACGGTCATCTGATTCTCCGTCAGCGTGCCCGTCTTGTCACTGCAGATCACCGTGGTCGAACCAAGCGTCTCCACAACCGGAAGACTTCGTACGATGGCTCTGCGACGCGCCATGCGGTTGACGCCGATGGCCAGAATGATGGTGACCGCAGCGGGAAGTCCCTCGGGAATTGCCCCAACGGACAGGGCAACAGCAGCCATGACCATGTCCACCGGACGTTCGCCACGCATGACCCCCACGGCAAAGGTGCCGGCGGCAAGCAGCAGGATCGCCACCAACAGCACATTGCTGAATCGTGCGATCTGCTGCGTCAGCGGCGTCTGTAGTGAGGGGGCTTCGTTGAGCAAGGTTGAGATCGTGCCGACCTCTGTGGACTTTCCCGTGGACACCACCAGCCCCATTCCCGCGCCGCGTGTAACCACTGTTGAGGCATAGGCCATCGAAGCACGGTCGGCAAGTACGCTCGCCGCATCAACGGGTGACGACTGCTTCTCTGATGGGACGCTTTCACCGGTCAGGGCTGACTCGGCAATGGCCAGGTCCTTCACCCACACCAGGCGCAGATCCGCCGGCACTCGATCGCCACTTTCCAGCACGATGAGGTCGCCCGGTACGAGCTCCTCCATCGGCAGGCGCATGCGCACGCCCCCTCGCACGACCGTGGCAGTTCCTACCACAGAGTTGGCCAGACGCGCCAACGACGAGATGGCCTTGCCCTCCTGCACGAATCCGATGATTGCGTTGAGCAGCACCACGCCAAAGATCACGGAGGTATCGGTGATGCCTCCAATGATCGCCGTCACTACGCCACTGGCGATCAGGATATAGACAAGGGGCGCATGGAACTGTCGCAAGAATCGTACGATGGGATGTTCAACACGTCCCTTCGGAAGTGTGTTGCGTCCATACTGCGTAAGCCGCTGATGTGCGACCTCACTTGTGAGACCGTTTGCCCGGGACGTGCCGAGCGCCGCCTCTGCGGCCTCAGCCGTGGAAGAATGCCACTGGATATGCATAGACTTTTAGAGAATGATCGAATGATCCGGATCGACCGCCTCAAGGAGTGACCCTTCGGCAACACAGGCACGTACCAATTCCATGTCGTGATACAACACCGTGTCGTGTTCGACGAACGGCACACGATCACGGACGTGTCCTATTGCACGCTCCACGTGCACGGAACTTTGCAGCGGACGCAGCAATTCGATGCCGCGGCTCGCACATAAAACCTCGATACTTATCACCGTCTCGACATTCCGCATAACGTCCCACAGCTTGCGTGCGGCAATGCTACCCATGGAGTTGTGGTCCTCCTGATTGGCCGACGTTGGAATGCTATCGACACTCGCCGGATGGGCCAGTACTTTGTTCTCGCTTACCAGTGCAGCAGCGGTGTACTGCGCGATCATCATCCCTGAGTTCAAGCCCCCTTCACGCGTGAGAAAACGCGGAAGTCCACCAAGTGCGTGGTTGACGAGGCGCTCGGTGCGACGCTCGGAGATGCTTGCCAGCTCCGCCAGTGCAATGGCCAGGAAGTCGAGCACAAGGGCAAGGGGCTGACCATGGAAGTTGCCGCCTTGGATGTGCGAATCATCATCGGCAAAGATGAGCGGGTTGTCTGTGGCACTATTCATCTCCCGCTCGATCACCGATGCGGCATACTCTATCGCGTCGCGAGAAGCCCCATGCACCTGCGGCATGCATCGCAAACTGTATGCGTCCTGCACCTTTCCATCGCCCGTGCGGTGCGACTCACGGATCTGACTTCCGCTGAGGAGCGTACGCAGGTTGCCGGCTGCTCGAATCTGTCCTGGGTGCGGACGCACGGCGTGAAGACGCTCATCAAAAGCTGCGTCGGTTCCCCGAAGTGCATCAAGCGACATCGCCCCCGAAAGATCTGCCGTGCGCGCTAAACGTCGCGCCCGCGCAACCGTTAGCGCCCCATACGCGCACATCATCTGCGTGCCGTTGATCAGCGCCAATCCTTCCTTCGCAGCAAGACGCACAGGCTCGATGCCATGAGCATGAAGTACAGCAGCACTCGGCGTGCGAACGCCATCAACGAGACACTCGCCCCTTCCAATCAGACACAGAGCAAGATGAGAAAGGGGCGCAAGATCTCCACTGGATCCAACCGAGCCCTGACTCGGGATATACGGCACGATGCCGACGTTCACCATGGCAACCAGCGCGTCAAGCGTCGACTCACGAATGCCGGAGTATCCCTTTGCCAGTGCATTGATGCGCAGCACCATCATAGCGCGCACAACCTCTTTGGGAAGGGGCTCACCAGTTCCCGCAGAATGCGAGATGATCAGGTTCTCCTGCAGCCGCTCGACGTCATCGCGGGAGATGGCAACGTTGGCAAACTCGCCAAAGCCAGTGGTCATGCCATAGATCACCCGACCCTCGTCGATCCATCGATCCACTGCAGCACGCGATGCGCGGACACGCTCCCGCGCGCCGGGCGCAACGTCAATGCGTATGGATGTGTCATGCGCAATGCGCTCAAGATCGTCGATCGTGAGCGTTGTGCCGTCGAGGGAGATGATCATTTCTTTCGCTCTCACGTTCCCCAGGTCTGAGGCCCAGGGCTATTCCGTTTTCTCGTTTCCCCGGGCCAAGGCCCGGGGCTATTCCGTTTTCTCGTTTCCCCGGGCCAAGGCCCGGGGCTAGTAAATCGGTGGATTGTCACTCGTCACTCGTCACTCGTCATCATCTTGCTCCAATTGTATTCCGTTGGAATGCGGCGGCCTTGTTGGGCAAGTTCGATGAGGTAGTCAGCAGTTGTCTTGAGCACCCATTGGAAGTTGTCTTCTTGCACCGAGGTGCGTTCTGCATCGGGCGCAGGGTTCATGTAGTCGATCGCATAGGGGATGCCATCGCGGACGGCGAATTCGATGGTGTTGAATTCGTAGCCCAGCATCGTGCAGATCTTGATGCAGTACTCTTCGAGCCGAGCAAGCATTTCCGGTGTAGGCGCAAAGCCGGCTTGATAGCGCAGATGATGAGGGTTACGGGGCTCATAGGGCATGATACGCACGTGCTTCTTCCCGATGCAGTAGCAGCGGTAGTATTCGGTGAACTCGATGCCTTCTTGGAGGGTCATCACGATGTCCTGCGTCTCGGAATAGGCGGCAAAGAACTCGTCGATCGAGTTGACCTTGTATACGTGCTTCCAGCCCCCTCCATCGAATGGCTTGAGGTATGAAGGGAAGCCGACGTGATCGAACACTTCCTGCCAGTTCAGTGGGTAGACAAGGTTACGGAACGAATCCGCCGTCGTATCCGGCGGATGATTCTTGCTCGGAAGCAGAGCCGTGCGCGGAACCGGGATGCCCACCTTGTCGGCCAAAGCGTAGTTGAAATACTTGTCATCGGCCGACCACCAGAACGGGTTGTTCACCACGCGGACGCCGTTCAGGGCGGCCTGCTTGAGCATGGCGCGGTAATACGGCACGTCCTGTGAGATCCGGTCAAGGATCACGTCGTATTCGAAGAGCGACTCCAACGTCACCGCCCCGATCTTGACGAATTCCGCCGAAACCCCGGCATGGCGCGCATTGATCTCCTCCACCAGCGCTGGCGGGAACGACTGTTCCATGCCGAAGAGGAGTCCGATTTTGTTCATGAAGGTGTCCTTGGTAGGGGGCAATGATGTTCGGCGAAAATACGCGGAATGTTGCTGTCGGCTCTGAAGTTCCCTCTGTGCATCTCTGAGGAGGATTGCCATTCACAATGTCAGAAAAATGAACTATATTTCTGACACAATGCCTATGATGAATTCGACAACAATCATACGCGACCTCGTCAGCCGGATTGAAGCGGGTAAGCCATTTCATTGTTCGCGATTTCTCGACTGCGGAACACGGTCGACTGTTGACAAAGTCCTTTCCCGACTTGTTGCGAATGGGACGATCGAGCGAGTTTCTCGGGGTGTCTATATGAGACCGAAGTCCAATCGATTTGTCGGAGCGGTCGCTGCCAATCCGGCAGACGTTGTTCGCAGCATTCTTGCGGAGTCTGGTATGACTTTCCAGGTCAGCGGGGCAGAGGCAGCCCGACGACTGGGACTGACGACCCAGGTTCCAACCCAACACATTTACTACACCACGGGGACGTCACGGAAGATCCGCATGGGTAAACTCGTGATCAATATTCGAAATGTTAGTCCACGGAAACTCCTGCTTGCGGATCGGCCCGCAGGCTTGGCGTTAACGGCAATGTGGTATCTGGGACGCAACGAAGTATCGACAGCAACGGTTGAAGACCTCCGGCATCGAATTGGCACAACTGAGTTCACGGCTTTGCGCAGCGTATCACGACAGTTGCCAGCGTGGATGAGCAGAATTCTCATCGAACACGAGCAACAGTATGGGGCCTGAACCAAACTTCCTGTCACTTGATCCGAACGAGCGAGCCGACATCCTTCAGACACTGGCCGTCGAACTCGGTCGGCCTGCCGCGGTTCTTGAGAAGGATATATGGGTTTGCTGGGTGTTAAGCAAGCTCTTTTCCCTTCCGATCTCTCATCGTCTCGCGTTCAAGGGCGGCACCTCTTTGTCAAAGGTGTACGGCCTGATCCATCGGTTCTCTGAAGACATCGACGTGACGGTTGACTATCGGGATTTCGGTGTGCTCGGAGCAAATCTTCATCACTCGCGATCACGAAGCCAAATCGCCAAGAGGAACCAACAGCTTCATGATCATCTTTCGAAGTTCGTCACAGAACAGATTATCCCTGCGTTTCAAGAGCACATTAAACACGAGCTACCACATCACACTGCCACGATTGAGACGGCAGGAACTGATCGCGTACATCTTCGCTACGAGAGTGTTGTTTCGGCAAAGGGCTCATACATTCCTGATCAAGTGCTATTGGAGCTAGGCTCTCGAAACCCGGCTGAACCAATTGAGACCCATCGCGTTACGTCGGACATAGCACATCGCCTGAATGGTCTCAGCTTACCCGAAGCAGATGTGCATGTGCTTTCTCCAGCGCGTACATTTTGGGAAAAGGCAACATTGATTCATGCCGCCTGCCACAAGGAAACTATCCTTCAACGGCGCGAGCGTCTTTCGCGTCACTGGTACGACCTTGTGCAGATCGCTGATTCGAGGTATGGTGCATCGTCGATAAACAACCTCGCACTTTTCCGGGAAGTCGCGCAACATAAAGATGCCTTTTATCCCGAACGAGAGTTTGCGTATTCATCGTGCGTCGTTGGCGACATCGTTCTCGTGCCAAAAGACAATGCTCTCAGACTCTTGTCGCGAGATTATGAAGCCATGGTCAATGCAGGAATGTTCACAGTCGCTCCTCCAACATTCGAGGAAATTGCGGGACGACTTCGCAGGCTCCAAGATGAGATCAATGCGTTGAAGTAGTCACTAACTCACGCTATGCAGGACCATGCCACCATGCTCGGAATACGTTCCATACGTAGCCCCTTTGCCCAGCCAATGTCCGAGGTTAACGTAGAGGCCGTTGCCGATCGGGGTGACCTCTGCAACGTGACGGTGACCCATCACCACAATGTTGTATCCGTCGGCAAGGCGGGCTTCGGCAAAGTCGCGCAGACCGTCGCGGGTTCCGTAATCACGTCCGCCGGTGAGGTCTCTGCTTCCGTGCGACGTGCGCGATGCGAGAGCAATGCCAAGGTCGGGGTGGATCTTTCGATACATCCACTGAGCAAATCGGTTTCGCAGAACAGAGCGCAGCACCAGGTATCCGGCGTCATTGTGCGCCTTGCCATCGCCGTGGGCAATGTAGAATCGCTTTGAACCGAGGGTTGCCGATACATCCCCGAGGATCACCGGGACCTTGAGTTCTTCCTCGAAGTACCGGTAGTGGCCGAAATCGTGATTGCCCATGAGGTAGATCAGCTCGATTCCCGCATCGGCAAGGTCGTGCAGCAATGAGAGCGTGCGCACAAAGCGCGACGGCACAACCGTGCCGTAGTCGAACCAGTAATCGAAGAGGTCGCCAACGATCACGATGTGGGATGACGTCTGAGAGACGTTCCGCAGAACCGACAGAAGCCGATCTTCCCGCTGGCGGTCGTCCTGGCGAGCCCCATAACCAAGGTGGACGTCCGACAGGAATGTGACGCTCTTTCCTTGAGGTACATCAAGAACGATGTCCGTTACCGATACAACGGGCGAAAGCATGACGATAAGATAACGCCATGTCGGGGCAAGACGGCTATCTTTGCCAGTCAATTTCGCCCCTTCACATGTCCGTAACACCAACCACCCGTAAACGCGTAACCACACGGCGCCTCATCGACATGAAGGCGGCCGGGACGCCGATCGCATGCCTCACGGCGTACGATGCGATCACGGCCGGCATCCTCGATGGCGCAGGGGTTGATGTTCTGCTCGTGGGCGACTCGGTGGGCAACGTCGTGCAGGGTCATGACACCACCATTCCCGTGACCCTCGAGCACATGATCTACCACACCCAGGCCGTGGTGCGTGCCGTGGAGCATGCCCTGGTGGTGACCGATATGCCGTTCATGACGTATCAGGTGACGCCGCAGGAAGCCTTCCGCAATGCCGGACGTCTGATGAAGGAAGCCGGTAGCGGCGCCGTGAAGCTTGAAGGGGGCCAGCGGGTACTCGAGGCCGTGCACATGATGACCGACAGCGGCATTCCCGTGATGGCCCATCTGGGTCTGACCCCGCAGAGCATTCATCAGTTTGGCTCGTACAAGGAGCGAGGCGTTTCCCAGCAGGAGGCCGACGATATCAAACGTGATGCCGTTGCGCTGGAAAGGGCTGGCGCCTTTGCCATCGTCCTCGAGAAGATCCCCGCCACACTCGCTGCCGAGGTGACGGCTCTTGTGAAGGTGCCGACCATCGGCATCGGAGCCGGACCCAACTGTGACGGTCAGATCCTGGTGTGGACCGACATGATGGGAATGTCCACGGAGTTCCGTCCACGCTTCGTGCGGCGCTATGCCGAGGTTCACGAAATCATGACGCAGGCCGTTCGGTCCTACGTGTCCGACGTCAAGGGTCACACATTCCCGACCGACGAGGAGAGCTACTGATGAGCCCCCTGCCGTCGATTGTCATCAGCTTCGTCCTGGCAGCGTCATGCATCGCCCTTTCGGCCTGCGGAGACAATGTGGTGACGAATCCGAACGACATCATCTTTCCCGACACCAACGTGAGCTTCCGTGCTCATGTCCTCCCCTTCATCGCTCTTTCCTGCGGCATCGGAGGATGCCATGCCGACGTGAACCCGGCGGCCGGGATACGGCTGACCTCGTACTCAACACTCATGTTCGATCGCGGAAATCTCATCGTGCCCGGCAAGCCCGATGAGAGCCTCGTGATTCAGGTGCTCAACGGAACATTTGCACACCCGTGGGGACTGCTGCAGGAGCGTGTTTCAACGAATCACCGACTCGGCATGATCCAATGGGTTCGCGAAGGGGCTCTCAACAACTGATCAATGTCATCCTCGCGATAGCGAGGATCCAGCGTTAAGATTCTCAATCATGGAGATACGTATCATGTTCACACCTCGCTCTGTCGCACTCGCCGTGGCCCTGGTCATGACCCTGGCAAGCTGCTCACGCAAGGCCACTCCCGTGCCCATCGAGGGCCTCGAATTGCGCAAAGATGAAGCGCGCAAGTTCGAGATGAAGGTTCCCAAGAACTGGTTCATCCAGCAGCGACGGGGCGACCTCATTCTGGCTGTCTCACTCAAGGCACATAGCTCGCGATTCCTCTCGTTCGGCAAGGGCAAGGGCGGTGCAAAGGTGGAGCTTCGTGCCTTCCCGTTGGATTCGGCCACAACGATCGACTCGCTGGTGAAGCGCTCCAAGCTGGAGTTCGAAGACAATCTTGATCGGTATGAACTCTCGATGTCAACACTTGGCGGCAAGCCTGCCAAGAAGCTGGCCGTGAAGTTCGACCAAGAGGATGGCGAGTTTCGTTCAGAAGCATATTTCGCTGAGAATGACTCGGTGGTGACGATCCTCACGTTTGCAGCCTTTGGCAACACATTCTCGGACTATGAGAAAGACTTCGCCGAGATGCTCGCCTCTGTGAAGCTCGCCCAACGTCCGGTGGTCGCGCCAACCACGCCACAGGGTCCGGCAGCTCCTGAGCCCCCTTCCGATACACTTCGTGCTTACAACGCTCCGGATTTCACGATCCAAATCCCGCAGAACTTCCAAGGCACAAAGGGTCAATCCTCAGGTCTGTCATCGATGAGCTTCGCCGGTTCGCGACTTGACTGTACGATCCAGATCGATGTGTTTGATGCGAAGGATCAGAACAACCTCGATAAGATCATCGAACAGAACAAGGGCAAGTACGGCGGCGGCAATGCCACGTCCACATCACTCTCCGGTGTGAAGGCATACTACTTCACGTACAATCCGGCGGCCAACATCCAATCCCGCGCCTACTTCATGGTGAAGGGCAACCGCATGGTGCGTGTGACGATGAACTGGTTCAAGCCGGAGCAGGCCGTGTACCTGCCGATCTTCGAGAAGTGTCTAGCAACGTTTAAGCTGAAGTAGGGTTCTTGGCCCATGCGGTCACTCATCATCACGATCATTACGATGGCCGTTGTCACCACAGTGACGACGGCCATTCCTCAATTTTCTGCGCTCTCGGGCAACCGGTGCACGAACTGCCACATCTCCCCGTCGGGCGGCGGAATCCGCAACGAACTCGGCTGGTACAGCTGGTACGACGTGGGCATGGTCCCTCGGAACTCGCCCCTTCTGTCGTGGATGTACGAGCTCGATAAGGAGAACACGTTCTTCGACGGATTGCTGACGCTCGGAATGGATGCTCGCATTCAAAGCACGCGCTCGTTCTCCAGTCCGGATGCACAGCGTT
>JBEAYU010000044.1:0-22056 GCA_041170435.1 Bacteroidota bacterium | reverse complement strand
CGCACCGCAGGTCTCGCACCGCAGGTCTCGCACCGCAGGTCTCGCACCGCAGGTCCCGCACCGCAGGTCTCTCACGCCGAAGGCGTCTCGCACGCCGAAGGCGTCTCGCACGCCGAAGGCGTCCCTCACGCCGAAGGCGTCCCCGTTCTACTTGCAGTGTGCAGCACGCTCAGATTCGCCTGAACCTTTGCGTACACCGTTCCTTCGGCGAATGTGCCATCGCGACGTCGTTTGCCGGCTGGCATTTGCATGAGAATCTCAATGGCCTCTTCAAGACGTTCAATGGCATAGATGAAGAACGTACCCTTGTTTACGGCCTTGATGATCTCTTCCGGAAGCATGAGATCGCGGACGTTTTGACGGGGCAAGATGACACCTTGCGTGCCGGTGAGCCCCTTATCGCGGCAGACTTCATAGAAACCGGTGATCTTTTCGTTGATGCCGCCGACAGGTTGGATGTCTCCCTTTTGGTTGATCGAGCCCGTGATGGCTACGTCCTGCCGTATCGGGATGTTGGCGATGGAGCTCAAGAGTGCGATCATTTCGGCGGCCGAGGCGCTGTCACCATCGACGCCGCCATAGGACTGTTCGAAGGCAACGCTGGCCGTGAAGGAGATGGGCTGTGAGCGTGAGAAGATCGACCGCAGGAGGCCGGATAGGATGTACACGCCCTTCGAGTGGATCGACCCGCTCATCTGCACTTCGCGCTCGATGTTGATGATGCCGGCATTGCCGGCGCTGACCGTTGAGGTGATGCGCGATGGCTTGCCAAATGAGACAATGCCGGTGCTGTACACCGTCAGCCCGTTGATCTGTCCCACACGGGTGCCCTTGACGTCGATCAGCAGGCGCCCCTTGACAATGTCCTCGCGGATCATCTCGTCGGCCCGGGCACTGCGTTTGTGACGCATATCCAATGCATGGCGCACGTGTTCGCGTCGAACCACTGACGATTTCGCGGCACGCGCAAAATGTGTGGCCTCCCGGAGCAGATCGGCCACGTAGCTGAACTGCAGCGAGATCTTCTCCTGCGAGTCCGTAAAGGCAACCGCCCATTCAATGATCGCAGCCGCGCCAGCACGGTCGCAGTGAAGCAGATGCTCCTCGACCGCCAAGTGCGAGAGAAACGCGCAGTAGTTGCGAATCATTTCTGCCGAGCGCAGCGAGTCGGCCTCAAACTCCGCATGCACCTTGAACATCTTGTGAAAGTCCTCATCGGCCCCCCACAGAGCCATGTAGACGGCTGGGTCGCCCAGGAGAAT
The DNA here is from genome assembly GCA_041170435.1 of Bacteroidota bacterium. Taxonomy (GTDB): domain Bacteria; phylum Bacteroidota; class Ignavibacteria; order Kapaibacteriales; family Kapaibacteriaceae; genus UBA10438. The sequence goes on along the minus strand of JBEAYU010000044.1, from coordinate 20,794 downwards.
GATCTTGACGTCGACGTTGATATGATCCGGCTTGATGGTCGTGAGCATCATCTGCGTGTCGGAGCTCTGAATCTCGAGCCGACCGTAGAGCAACAAGCGCTTGAGAGAAGTCCAGATGGCCATGTCGCTCAGAACGTCCATGGCATTCATCACCACGAAGCCACCATCAGCGCGTAGCAACGAACCGGCGCGAATCTGCGTGAAATCGCTCTGAATGAAGCCCCTGGCATCGATCCGCTTTTCGATCGTACCAAAGAGCGACGCGTAGGTAGGGGCCGTCTCAACGATCACGGGGGCGGTGCTGGTCTCATAGTTGTCGACGATCAGGTTGACCGTTGTGACCCGTTCAAGGTGACGGGCACTCTCCTCAATGGACTCGTCTGTGACGCCGGCAGCCTTTGCACGATAGACACGAACATATTCATCGACGTGATCGAGGATATGCGCCGTGACGCCATCGATGAACTGACGAACCCTGTCGCGAGGGAAGCTCTGCTGCATTTCCTCGAAGACCGACCTCAGCAGGACGCCCACCGCTGCCTGATCGAACTGCCCGATCTCGCGTCGGAAATCCGTCAACACACGCATCGACCGGCGGCCAATCTCGGCCAGCTCGTCCTGATGTATGGTGTAGGCATGAGCGATCTCTTCTGCCTTTGCTTCGGTCACCTTCCCACCGGCCACCAACTCATCCACCTCGTCGATCGTGATGGTCTTACCGTCAACGACGGGAAAGATCTCCGGTCGAGTGCCCGACTCATCCTGGAGTTGACCAAGCACAAAGCCCGATGGACGGATCTTCTGGTCGAACTCCGTCAACACATGCTTCTCCCGCGTCTGAAAGTCTTGTATGATCTTCTTGCGAGACGCCTGAAACTGCTCCTCCTCGAACAACTGCGGAATGCGCCGACGGATCACCATCAGGCATTCGTCCATCATGCGGGTAAAGATTCGTCCTTCACCGGCAGGAAAACGAAGCAGTACCGGCTGTTCCGGATGTTTGAAGTTGTGGACGTAGGCAAAGTCAAACAACGTTGGACGCTCGGCCTTCACCTCGTCGAGAATGCGTCGAACCGTGGTCATGCGCCCCGTGCCCACCACGCCCGATGCCCAGATGTTGTATCCCTGACTTCGGATGCGGGCCCCCATTTCCAGCGCCTCAATGGCACGATCTTGCCCGACGATCTTCTGCAGGGGGCGAACCTCCTTGGTGGTTCGTGAAAACGGCAGCAGGTCCGGCGGACATGTCCATCGCAGCTTGGCAGCAGGCAATGGCTTTACGGCATGATGTTTCATGGGTGGTGACCTTGAATTGTGGCAGTGGATTCTCCCCACTGCCCGATGCGACAGAACTCGGCCATTCGGCAGTTATCACAAGCCCCCTTTGCCGGTTGCACGGGGAAGCATCCGGCAGCGATCTGCTTGTGAACTGGAATCAACTGTGGCAGGATACGTTCGACCTGATCGCCAAGTGTGTGTGTTGCGAGTTCGGGGTTTGTTTTCGGAATCAGGGCAAACTTCATCGACGTTGTCTTGCCCTTCGGCTTGAAGTCAGGATCGTACAGGACCACCTTGTTTTGGGGCTCGTGAACGTCGTGGATCGATGCGCCAAAGGACCGATAGATGGCAGCAAGGGGCTTGCCCACCACGCCATGACCGGCCAGCCAGTGTGAGAAGGTCTTGATGTAGATGGGCATCTGCGACAGTCGCGCCTCCACAACAGAACTCATCGCATAGTCCTTGGCACGAGGCTTGTAGTCGTTGACGATGAACTCGATCCCATCGGCCGAGGCGCGCACGTCGATACGGTCGATACGCGCCGTCACACGCAACAGCTCCTGAGCCCCATCATCATCGATCTGCAGATCCTCCTGCAGCTCCAACTCGAAGAGCGCAGGCGCAAAGCCAGTCTCCTGCTGATACTCTATCTCAAGCTCAAGCCAGCGTCGAAGAAGCCCCGCACGCTCAGGCGAACCGAGAAGCGCCTGCCGCTCAGCTATGGCATAGGTGTGCTCCCACGCATGTCGTTGAGCATACTCGTCAACCAGTTCACACAGGATCGCCCAATACGATTCGATGCCACTGCGAACTAGTTCAACGCGTCGTGACAGTAGTTCGTCACGCGTCACCGCTGTCAACGCGCGCGAAGGTCGCACACGATCAAAGAACTCGGCAATGAGCTCGTGCATCACGTTCCCACGCTCCAGCGGCGTCAGCCGCGCGTCGTCGATACGTGCCTCGTCCAACCACAGGACCTTGGTGGCCAGATACGCAAAGGGACAGGCCGTCATTGCGTCAAGTCGCGATGGACTCATGCGTCGGCCTCTCTCGCTCTCGAACTCGTCGCCGTCAGCGGAGCCGACGTTGATGAACACGTCCTGCGAAGCTCGGTAGGCAGCGGCGTGTGAAGAAGCTGTCTGACCCGGGAAGACGACAGGGGGCTTGGGGAGCTCCACCTGACGGGCTGAGGGCACCAACGTCGTGAAGATCGACGGGATCGTGAGCGTGTCATCGATCATGCGTGGACGCAGGAGACTCAGCACGCCCCCTTCCGCGGCAGACAAACAGTCGGCCATAGCCTCCACATCAAGCCGGCGGGCAACCTGCGGCAGAAGCTCCTCATCAAAGAAGCTCCCCGACGATCGGGGAAACTCCCCGTCAACAAATCCAAGAACGATCACACGGGAGAATGTTCGACCGCGCAACTCGGCCGGACCCGCCACCGCGACACCGGCATGGTTGTCGCCAACATCAAGGCTGATCTGCTCGACCATCCCCCACCAGGCACGCACATGTTCGGTGAACGTGAGTGGCACCAGCTCGTGATCCTGCGACAGACTCGCATACAACGTCAAACTCTGCTGGATCTTCTCCAACGCAACAACCTCCAGATCAATCACGGCTTGGCCAATCAGAGCCAGCCCTGCCTCGGCGGCCTTCTGTACGGCTGCGTCAAAACGTAACTGACGGATGATGGAATCACCGACGAAGGATGCGAAGTTCGCACCGCTCATGACCATCGTCGACTCAATGCCGAGGTGACGCTCAAGACTCGTGATCAGCTGACGCGCTCGCTCGTAGGAACGCATGTCTCTGTCGCGCGACCATACGTCGGGGGCAGACTCATCAGCATCCTGCCCGCGCGTTGATGCCAATGCCTGAAGGCCCCATTCCAGACGCTCACGCCATAGGGCCACGCCTTCCCCACCGCGAATGCGATCACGCTGGGCTATCTCCAGAAGGTCGGTCGCACCGATTGAACGCAATGACTCGGCAAGGGGCTCAGCAAGAAGGCGCTGAAGATCGATGCGCTGCCAGCCCCCTGTCACCACCTGACACGCAGCCAGGATGGCCGCACCGATGCGTGTGGTCGAGGCCCGGCGCTGCAGTGTCATCTGCAGCGGAACACCATAAAGGGGCGCCTGCTGATCCAAAAGACGTCGGTACGAGGCCGATCCGGGAAGGCAAATGCATATGTCCGACAAGGAACGGCCCGCCTCGATATCACTTCGCACCATCATGAGGGCCATGCGCACCTCGTCCGCACGGGAATCGCACGTGACCAGTTCAGTGCGCTCCGGAGAAGGTGCTCCGTTGGTACCACCGTGATGCCACCCAGAGGCGATCAACACCTGGATGTCCGACTCTGTGGTACTCTGCGGAAGGTTTGACTCACCGCGCTGCGGCTCGTCGCAAAACCGCACGCCAATGTCCCATCCGGTCTCGGCAAGACGCATCATCATGCGTCGATCCACCGGCGTCAGCCCGTGCGTGTCCACCACAAGTAGACGCCGAACTGCGTGTCCATCGGCATGCGTCAGGCCGGTCTGTGAGATGCGGCTCAACTCCTCGACGAGCAGGCGGGCATACGAGCCTCGGTCGCAGCCGCGCGAGCCGTACGACTCCTGCAATGTCCGCCAAACCTGAGCCGCCTGATGGCGGATGCGTTGCATGCGCGAGGAGACAGCCGTGCCATCAGCGGTCTGCTCCAGATCTGCCGGCGAGAGTTCGTGCTGCGCCCACCGCACGAGCGTGTCAGCGGACAGACCGAGTGAGAGCACCGACGGATGAGATGTCGCTGCATGACGAAGCAGGACGGTGACGGCCGATTCGTGAAGAATGCGCGGACCGGACTCGATGTGCTCTCCGCCCAGTCGGCGGATCAGGTGTGCCATGGTCATCACCAACGGCACCGGGCGCTGCGGATGATGCAGAAGCCACTGGCGCAGCACGTGTGGACGTTGTGCTGCTGTTGGCACGACGATGATGCTCGGCCCTTCCGGGAGCAAACGGATCGCCTCACCGGTCGACGTGGCAGTGAGTGCCGCGACCAGCGTCGAATCTTCTCGTGATGCTACCCAACGTGCCATAGGATGAACAGGAAACAATGCCGGTAGAGCTACTTCGGCACCGTGTGCAATGCCGCTTCGTGGGTGCGATGTTACGAAATCTCTCTCCCGCTATCGTTGCGGCCCGCGCCCATGGTCACGGGAGTGTACACGCTGCAGTATCTTCGCGCATGAAAATCGCGTCACACCGCGCCCCTTTGCGTGTTTGCATGACCCTATTGATGGTGCTTGCGGCCCTTTCGGGGTGCTCATTGGTGCAGCCGGTGCGCGTGCTCGACAAGGGGGCGAGCGCGATCACCACATCCATTGGCGGCGCTCTTGTTCCGGAATCATCACCCACAGGTCTTGTGCCGTACGCTACGGCAGGATATGCCTACGGCATTGATGACAACGTGACCGTCCACGGCAACGCCCATCTTCTCATGGCAGTCTTTGGCGTGGCCGGCGTCGACGTCGGTGTGCGCCTGCGCGCACTTCAACAAAGCGGACTAGTGCCAGAGGTTACAGTGGGCGCTCAGCTCATCGGCTTTGCGAGTCTGGCGCGCTCGGAACCGTCGCGCCTTTATCCGAGTCTCACTGCCAATGCCTCGTGGTTGGTCGGCGAGCGGTCGCTGATTTACGCCGGCTCGCACTTCACGATCCAGGCACAACCGACGACAGTTTTCGTCAGCCCCTTTGCCGGATATCAATTCCCCGTCTCTGATGCCGTGCGCCTGCAGGTAGAGACCATCTGGCAGGCATCCAACATCGACACGCGCAAGGGAGTCTTCGAGGGTCAATCCTCGATCGGCGGCACGGGCTCGTTTGGAATCTTTATCGGAGGGATGATCGACCTATGAAACGACGTCTGCTTCTGATTGCGATATGTAGCGCCGTGCTTAGCGGATGTTCCATGGACAGTTTTCTGTTCAACACGCTGCCGCTGGAATCCTACGATCTCTCCACCGATATCATTCCTGCAGCACACCGCCAAGAGGTCACCCTCCGCTCGGGCAATGAAACGCTCTACGGTTTCTTTGTGCGTCAGCCCGATTCACTGCGCATCGAGCCGCACCCAACGGTGCTGTATCATCATGGCAACAAGCATCACCTTCAGCATTACTGGGACCGTGTGGAGCTTCTGTATCGTGCGGGCTTCGACGTGTTCATCTATGACTACCGAGGCTTTGGCATGAGTACGGGCACAAGCTCAGAAGACGGACTTCGCGCAGATGCCGAAGCCGCCCTGAACTATCTGCGCTCGCGAGCCGATGTCGATACTCTGCAGATCGTTGATTATGGATACTCGCTTGGTGGATATCCATGCTTGTACACGGCAACAACGCTGCATCAGCCCAAGGCCGTCATCACCGAGTCGATCTTCGCCTCATCGCAGGATCTCATTCAAAGCGGCACGCTTCTGGACATTCCCGGAGGGTATCTCATGGAGGGGGCCTTCGACAACGCATCGCAGATTGGCAACGTGCGAGCGCCGCTGCTCATGCTGCATGGTACAGCCGACACATTCATCGGCATCGAACGTCATGGCGAGCCCCTTTTCCGGCGAGCACCGCAGCCAAAGATCTTTCGTCGCATAGAGGGTGCCGGGCACGATAACATTCCGGCCACCATGGGCAACGACCTGTACATTGAGCTCATCACCACATTTATCAGGGGGCGATAAAGAATGTTCACCGGACTTGTCGAAGAAACCGGACGCATCGTATCGTCCACTCCAACTCCCGGTGGACGTCGACTGGTCGTGTCGGCCCACCGTGTTCTCGAGGACGTTGCCGTTGACCACAGCATCGCCGTCAACGGCGTGTGCCTTACCGTGGTGGCGCATGATGCCACAACGTTCAGTGCTGACGTGATTCCGGAGACCCTTTCGAAAACAACCATCGGTGCACTCACAGATGGTTCGATCGTCAACCTCGAGCGTGCCTTGCGCCTGGGTGACCGACTGGGAGGGCACCTCGTTCAGGGTCACGTTGACACCACCGGAACCATTGACGCCATCATCGACGACGGCACAGTATGGGAGATGTGGGTGCGCTTCGCTCCCGACTATCGACGTTTGCTCATCCCCATGGGATCGATCACCATTGATGGCATCTCGTTGACCGTTGCCGAGCTCGAAGCCGACCGCCTCAAAGTTGCGATCATCCCACACACCCTCGCCGTCACAAACCTGCGCCGCGCTGCCGTCGGCAACCTCGTCAACCTCGAGTTCGACATGATGGCAAAGTATGCGGTGAGGGACGGCTTCGCCGTGGGGGACGCCTTCGGCGTGCGAGACCTGCGGTGAGGGACGGCTTCGCCGTGCGAGACCTGCGGTGAGGGACGGCTTCGGCGTGCGAGACCTGCGGTGAGGGACGGCTTCGGCGTGCGAGACCTGCGGTGAGGGACGGCTTCGCCGTGAGGGACGGCTTCGCCGTGCGAGACCTGCGGTGAGGGACGGCTTCGCCGTGAGGGACCTGCGGTGAGGGACGGCTTCGCCGTGAGGGACCTGCGGTGAGGGACCTGCGGTGCGAGACCTGCGGTGCGAGACTATTTGGGTGTATGCCGAGCGGAGCGGGAGCGGAGTAGGCTGTGTCGCAGCTTCTCGATACGTTCTCGAAACGGGCCCTTATAAGAGGGGTCATTTTGCAGCTCAGTGTTTGCCAATTCAACCAGACCTATTGAAATCTCATAACAGGTTCTCGCGGTCCATTTGTATTGCTCTTCCGAAACAAGGTTCCGCTTGAATGCACGTTCCATGCAGTTAAGTGTTTCCATATTCGAACCCTTAGCATACATGTAAAACTGCACCCTCTCGCCTGTTGAGAGGCGACCATAGCCTTCAGCTATGTTGTTCGATATCGAGTCGGCAGCCCGAACAATCTGATGGCCAAGGGTCGTCCTGTCGAAATGCGACCATAACCGAACAATCTCGGCAACAAAATCTGAGAGCGCGGCGGCGGCGTTGTACACTCGAAGTGAAGAGAGTGGCATAGAAGTATCCTTTTGATCACTTCGTGTCACTGCTCCCAACAAACGTGACATTCGGTTATCTCGCACCGCAGGTCCCTCACCGCAGGTCTCGCACCGCAGGTCCACCACGCGCAGCGTCCCTCACGGCGAAGCCGTCTCTCACGGCGCAGCCGTCCCTCACGGCGAAGCCGTCTCGCACCGCAGGTCCACCACGCGCAGCGTCCCTCACGGCGAAGCCGTCTCGCACCGCAGGTCCCTCACGCGCAGCGTCCCTCACGCGCAGCGTCCCTCACGCCGAAGGCGTCCCCCCCCTACTCCTCAAATCCTGCCGGGACGTATGTTGTGCGGGGCATGTGGGCTGAGCGCCAGAGAACAGACGTAGCCAGGCGCGAGATGTCTGCCAGTGAGGAGAAGTCTATCAAGGGGATCTCGTCGGTCACCTTGTGGTAGTCCTTGTGTTCGCCGGTGAAGTAGAAGATGACCGGGATGCGCTTCATGGCGAAGGATGCTTGATCGCTTCGGAAGAAGTATTGTTCGATGTCGTACGCTAGGTTAAAGGGCTTGGCGAGCTTGGCATTCTCGGCTTCATTCAGGGCGATCAGGTCCGGACAGCGCTCGGCGCCGCCGATGGACAGCTTGCCACTCTCGCAGCGGCCGATCATATCGGTGTTTATCATTGCCACGCACTTCTCGATCGGAAGGGGCGAGTTGGCAACATAGGCTCGGGAGCCGAGGAGCCCCTTCTCCTCGGCGGCAAAGGCGAGGAAGACCACGCTTCGGGCCGGACGTGTAGAGGACTTGGCTAGAGCCTCGGCAGCCACCATCAGACTGCTTGTGCCCGAGGCGTTATCGTCGGCCCCGTTGAAGATCGAGTCTCCGGAATCATTTGGCTTGCCCACGCCAACGTGGTCGTAGTGAGCGCCCATCACAACGTACTCATCGGGTAGCTCCGAGCCACGCAGAATGCCTCCGACGTTGCTCACACTGAACGTGTCTGACGTAAGCCTCACGGCAGCTGTGATGCCGATGTCGGGGAGCCGACGCGACATGGGGCTGAGCGTTGCGTCGATCGCCTTGGTGAGTGCTCTGAGTGAATCGACAGATCCGATCAGCAGATCGACGACGGACTCACCAACGCTCAAGACGATCGCCGAGTCCTTTCGGATGGAGGTCAGCTGCACGGACCGACCGGCACGGCCGGGCTTGGTTGACAATGATGGCCACGCATAGCCGGAGATGATCGGTTTGCGCGGAGCACGGATCGCATCGACGAGGAGCACGGCAACGGCGCCGTTCCTGATGGCGCGACGGATCTTCTCGCGATTCGACGCGTGAATGGTGAAGGCCGCGCCACGAAACTTGGAGGTGTCGGCCGACTCGGGCTCGCCCCGCAGGACGAGCACCACATGCCCCCTGACGTTGATGTCCTTGTAATCATCGTAGCCATACTCCGGCGCCGTGATCCCGAAACCGACGAAGCTCACCGCACGATTGGATATCGACATGCCGGCGGTCTGCTCCAGTGGGGAGAACTCCTTCAGCAATGTGATCGACGTCTTCTGATCACCCTTCCTGATCGTGAGATAGGTCTGCTCTGGCGACGGATCGATGTCGGGCGTCACGAGCGTGAACGGCAGCCGATATCCCTGACCCAGAGGCTCAAGGCCGATCTTCTTGAAGTGCGCCGCGATGTAGTCGGCCGCTCGCTCCAGGCCTGGCGATGGCGTGTCGCGTCCACGCATATCGTCCGATGCAAGGAACGAGAGGTGTGTGCGGAAGGCGTCTGGCGCAAAGAATCTTGCCGCATCAGCCGGCAACGCCGGTTGCGCATGGGCCGCATGAGTGGCCAGGACCGACAGAAGAAGGATGCGAAGGAAGAAAGCGTTCATCGATGGAATCTGATTGTGACGGAATGACCCGATTCGGTTCGCGTGAACGTGACGTCATCGGCCAGACTCCGAACCGTGTGAATGCCACGGCCGCCGTCGAGATCACGTCGACCCTCCGACGTGGGATCGGGCAGTGATGTAGCGTCAAAGCCCCCTCCCTGATCGGCCACAACGATAACGATTTCCGATAATGTGAAATCGATCGACACCTCCACCGTGCGATGCTGCTCCTGGTGATTTCCGTGGACAACGGCGTTGGAGACAAGTTCGATGATGCACAAAAGCACATCGTGACGCTTGGTTGCATCCAGCGCACCCCATTCGGGAAGTCCCGAGATGGAGGGCTCAATGGCGCGGATGCTCTCCATCATTGTTGGAAGCCGAAGGTTCAGCATGGCGGCGAGGCGGAGCGTTGCACCTGCCAGTCATGAAACATGTTCATGTGTTTGGCTTGTGACTAATCCTCTTTCCCTTCCGACGCAAATGCCGTGCGAGGCAGTTGGGTTGCGCGCCACAGAACTGATGCGGAAAGTCGCGATATACTGAGAAGATCCGAGAAGTTGGTCGAATCACCTTTATTGGACTTCTGCCTATCGGATTCTTGCTCCGGGATATGGTAAAAGATCACGGGAATGCGTCGAACCGCAAATGCTGCTTGGTCATGACGAAAGAATTGATGTTCAATATTGTACACGAGTTGATACGGCCGTTCAAGCTTACTGTTTTCCTGTTCATTGAGACTGATCAGTTCAGGGCATCGTTCTTTGCCACAGATAGACAGCTTCCCATCTTCGCACCTGCCGATCATATCCGAATTGAACATTGCGACGCACCTTTCCATGGGAAGCGGCGAGCTGGCAACGTATGCTTTTGAACCGAGTAGCCCCTTCTCTTTGCCGAAGAAACATACAAACACCACGCTCCGATCAGGCCGGGTGGCCGAAGATGCAAGTGCTTCGGCAACCATCAGAAGGCTCGCAGTACCGGATGCGTCGTCATTCAAAGCGTTGTTCATCGAATCGCCCGAGGCATTTGGCTGCCGCGCACCAGCGTTATCATAGCGGGATCCAAAGACGACGTATTCATTGTTTTTCTCGCTGCCTTGGAGGATCCCTGCGACGTTGTGTACGGTGACCGGATCTACCTTAAGCTTGACTGATGTCGAAACTGTCACACCATCAAGATGCCGCCCTGTGGCAACATATTCGCGGTCGATGACCTTAACCCAAGACCTGAGGGAGTCAACCGAACCCAAGAGCATGTTGACAACTTCTTCTCCAATGTGAATGGCTGGTATCGAAGACCGTGCATCTACCAGCTGCAATCCTCGGTCCTTACGAGCTACCGCCGGGAACAGTGACGGCCAGGTGTAACCGCTGACCACAGGCTTGCGTGGAGTACGCAACGCGTCAACCAGAAGGATACCCGCAGCTCCGTGTTTGAAAGCGTTGCGAACCTTCTCAGACGTAGAAAAGTGCCGGGTGGTTGCCGTGCCGCGAAACTTCGACGCGTCCGATCCTTCCGGCTCCCCGCGCATTGCAATCACAACGCGGCCACGCACATCAAGATCCTTGTAGTCGTCGAATTCATACTCCGGCGCAGTGATGCCAAATCCAACGTACGACACAGCAGCGCTGGTGACCTTGGATGTACCACCGAACTCAAACGGAATGAAATCCACACCAAGACGGAACGCCCTTTCAACACCATTGACGGTGATGATCAGATTGGTGCGTGCCGGATCAGGATCGAGATCTGGCACAACGATCTGATAGGGGAGCTTGTATGATGATCCAAGAGGCTGAAGACCGAACTTCTTGAATTCCTGGGCAATGTAATCGGCCGCTCGTTCAAGTTCCGGTGATGGCGTATCTCGTACACGCATCTTGTCGGAATCAAGCTCTTGCACATGGGTCCGCAAACGATCTACAGAGAAAGCGCCGTAAGCATCGCTCGGAAGAGTTGTCTGTGCAACCATATGCGACACCGCACTTAGAAGCAGCAGAATAAAAAAAACAGTGGTCTTTGGCAACAAACCAAGTTTTTGGAAAGTCGAACTTCCGCATCGAAACAAAGGCCACCCCACTATAGATGCATTCGCAATATTGATAGATCCTATGCGGCCACGTCCTCGTGCTGCGTCACCACCGCGTAGAGCTCTGCCGCAGCAGGAACGTTGACTCGTGCACGTGGTTTCATTCATGGATGGGGCCAACATTACTGATTTCATTGGAACTGACGAGCATTACTGTTGGGATAATCACCGGCAACTTTTCCCCATTTCATCCGGTTGCGGCTGACATTCGAAACGCCAGTCATTACCATGGCGATACCGAGCAGCGCAACAGAACGTTCGGTAACTGACGATACTGTGCTTGATTTATGGTCTGAAACTCGTACCAGCCCGAGAGCGACACCGAGGAGCCGCCTGCGGAGGCATAGCGCAGGACGACCTCCGGACCGATCGAGTGCAACGATCCGGTGGAAACACTCGGCTGTCCAAACCGTATGCTCGACTGGTCAAGCCGGTACAGTCGCAGTCCCGCCCCGGCCTCGAAACGGTCCGTGGGCCGGGTCGTCACAAGCAGCTTGACGAGGTACTCGATGTTTCCGGTTTCGGGCGACTCGGAAAAGGTGGCCCAGCGAAACGTCGCACGCTCGAAGTAGCGCAGTAGCACCGGCAGCTCCACAGTCAAACGCTCGGTAAGGCGCACGCGCACAGAGTCGCGATACGACAGCTGCCGGAATGAGAATGACCGCGCCGATGCTGACGTGGTCTCATAGTCATACGCCGTATAGTTGGCCAAGATCTCGAACTGTGGCTGCATCGTCAGGACGGCATAGTTCAGATGCAGGGAGGGGGCCAGGCGCAGCGATCGATTGATGTTGTTGAGCGCGCTTCGAGAAGATTTCAGGAACACCAGATGCAGGAACTGTCCGGATAGGGCAAGATTCATGCTCAGCCCCTTAGAGATGCGACGTCCGTAGCTCAACGTCAGCGTCGATGCCAGCTCATCACGATCATCGTCGTTGGTCGCACTTGGGGTGTCGTAGCGAAGGAGCCACGAAGCCCCATCAACTCGCACCGTATCGATCGGCGTCGGCGTCCACTCAACACGCAGCAGCCCCCTGGTGCGGAATGCCTCATTGTCACGCTGAAACTCCTGCGCACGCGTGGCTTGCAAGTCAGAGACCGATACTCCGTGCACGTCCTGCACGCCATTGCGCTCTGTGCGACGGAAGACCGAACCGGTGACCGAGGCCCGAAGCCTCGGAAGGGTCCACTGCAACGAGCCCGAGACGTCCACCACCAACTCGTCCAAACGTCGACTCACCGCCGTGATGGGTAGCTCACTGACGGGCGAGCCGAAGGCCCGCTCGATGCCGTTAGACTGGACGATGCCGTCGAATCCTATTGAAAAGGACGGTGTGACGGCATAGATGATCGATCCGGCAACATCGAGAAGCTGTTCATGACGTTGCTCGACGTTCAAGGGGGCTGTGTTCGACACGGAGGTGAAGAACTGCCGCTGACGATCGGTTGAACGCACCGAAAGGGACATCAGAGAGCCCTCCGAGATATCCCGCTCAATGCGGGCGGTAAGGTCAACATCACTGTTGGTGCGACGCTCGTCCAAACGCTGCCAGTCGGCCGTCAGCCCACCATTGATCGCCCACTGATCAACGTCAAGCCCGCGAACCGTGCCCACGATGGCAGCCAGCGGACCGGCAGCCTTGACGCCAAGCTGGGATGATGACTCTGCTCCGACGATGGCCTCAAGATTCACTCCGGACATGGCCGTGTAGCGCAGTCCGGCCGCTCCTCCAAGGCGTTCCAGGGAATTCAGTCCGATGCTTCGTGAGTCTTGCGACAGCATCCATGATTGCCGCACGATCGCCGACAGAGCAGCTCCAAGCGGCACCGACAGGCCAATCTGCGACTGTTGATCATCGCGCGTGGCCAGGGTACTGGTGCGAAAGGCTGTGGACCGAAAGCGATTCACGAACGTTACACTGCCGAACGACGTGGCAACATCGAGATCGGCATTGCCCGTCCAGACAAAGGTGTTGGTGATCTTGTCAACCCCGAAGTCAACTCCCCTGCTCACCATCGAATCGGCGCGCGGAAGAAGTGAGGCCAGTTGCTGTGCAGAGACTGTCACGCTCCCTAGCAGGAACGCAACAAGGGCGGCAAGGGTCCGCCCCCTATCCAATGATCTCCAGCCGCGCAAAGGCAACCATCAGCTGTTTGCGATTACCGTTGTCGAAGAGCACCGTGGCCTTCTCGTTCTGACCGCCACCACTGATCGCACTGACGGTTCCCATGCCGAACATCGGGTGCTTCACGCGCTGTCCAACCCGCAACGTCGGCGCGGCCTGCTGCTCGGGCTGACGCCTGGCGGTGGGCTGGGAGATACTGGTATAGCGCTTGGGTACGGGAATCTGCGAGTACTCGTTGTATTCGACCGATGACGATTGGCGAGCACCGCGACCGGCCGGCTGAGAGGGGGCTTTGAGTGGCCGCTGCTGCGTCACCTCGGATCCGGTCATACTGCGTCCAGACGGGGCAATGGTTGACTTATCGATCTCTGCCAGGAACATCGACGGACGTGAGTAGGTGATCTCGCCAAAGCGGTATCGCTTCTCCGCGTAGGCCAACACCAGCTGCTCTCGTGCGCGCGTCATGCCCACGTAGAGAAGTCGACGTTCCTCCTCCTGCTCCTCGGGGTCATGCTCGGCCTTGGCCAGCGGGAAGAGTCCCTGCTCGAGTCCGGCAATGATGACTAACGGAAACTCAAGCCCCTTGGCTGCGTGCATGGTCATCATCGCGATGCGATTGTTACCAAGCTCAGGATCATCGGCATCGCTGATGAGGGCGATCTGCTCTAGGTAGGTCACGAGCGTCAGCTCCTCGTTGAGCTCTTGCTGTTCGGCGATGTGATCCAACACGCGCTCGATGTTGTTCCATCGATCAAGTGCCTCGTCACTCTGCTGCAAACGGTACATCTGTGGCAGCCCCGTGGCCTCAATGTAGGACTGCGCCAGCGAGGCCGGTGCCAGCTCACCAAGTAGCTCGCGATGCCGGTCGATGATCCCGACGAAGTCACCCACGGCCTTGATCGTGCGGGCCTGCATCATCGGCACACGGTCGATGTCCTTCAGAGCCGCATAGAAGGTAATGCCCGACTGTGCGGCATAGCTCTGGATGCGCTCGATACTGGTCGACCCAATACCGCGGGCCGGCTCGTTGATCACACGCAGAATGCTCTCGGCATCATCGGGGTTGACAAGGATGCGCAGATACGCGAGGGTGTCCTTGACTTCCTTGCGCTTATAGAAGCTCACACCGCTGACGATGTGGTAGGCCATGTTCGAGCGACGAAGCGCGTCTTCAAGAGCCTGCGACTGTGCATTGGTGCGGTACAGGATCGCCACGTCCTTGGGCGAATACCCATGCGTTGCCATGCGCGACCGGATCGTGCGGGCCACCATCTCTGCCTCCTCACGATCGTCGCGACACGCCAGCACGGTGATCTTCTCGCCGTCAACATTGTCGGTCCAGAGCTCCTTCTTCAGCTGCGTCGTGTTCCGCTTGATCACACTGTGCGCTGCGGCCAGAATGGTCTTGGTCGACCGGTAGTTCTGCTCCAGGCGCACCGTTGTGGCCTTCGGATAGTCACGCTCGAAATCGAGAATGTTCCGGATCTCAGCACCTCTCCAGCGATAAATGCTCTGGGCATCATCACCCACCACACACAGATTGCCGTGCCGCGATGCGAGCATCGAGATCACGGTGTACTGAGACCGGTTAGTATCCTGATACTCATCCACCATGATGTACCGAAACCTGTCCTGAAGCGTCGCGAGCACATCGGGATTATCGCGCAGCAAACGAATGGTCACGTTCAGCAGATCATCAAAGTCCATCGCATTGCTCAGGCGCAAACGTCGCTCGTATTGCTCGAAGATCTGTCCCGTCTGCTGCTCGATGACGCTCTTGGCAGAGCGCGAGTACTCCTGCCACGAGATCATGGAGTTCTTGGCCGACGAGATGCGCGAGCGAACGCCCGACGGTGGCAGCACCTGCTGAGAGATGCCCAGCTGATTCATCACGGCCTTGATGGCCGCCGTCTGATCGTCGGTGTCGTAGATCGTGAAGGCCGACGTGTAGCCAACGCGCTCGGCATATTGGCGCAGGATGCGAGCAAAGATGGAATGGAACGTGCCGGCCCAGATCGAACGGGCTGTTGCCTGCCCGACAAGGTGGCCGATACGCTCCTTCATTTCGCCGGCTGCCTTGTTGGTAAAGGTCAAGGCAAGCACCTGACGCGGGTCGATACCGCTTCTAAGCATGTGGGCAAGCCGAACCGTGAGCACACGCGTCTTGCCGCTTCCTGCTCCGGCGATGATCAGCAGCGGACCATGGATGCAGCGGACGGCCTCGGCCTGACGTTCATTCAATCCGGCAAAAAGATCTTGGTCAGGGGGCTGCCCCTGCCCAACGGGAGTGAGTGTAAGCATGGGTAGGGTCAGTCCTCGCCGCCGGACTTCTTGACGTAGTCCGTGTAATAGAATCCGTCGCCCTTGTAGATGATGCCGCCTCCACTGATCAGGCGCTCGACGCTTCCTGACCCCGGGGAAGCCCCCTTGCAGATGTCTGCCGGACATGTCTGCAGGGCATCATCTTTCATGGATTGCTGGATTTCAAACGTGGCGCCGCACGTTGTGCAGCGATACTCATAGGTTGGCATACTGAACGGAGATCGATTTAGAATTCAACAAATCCGGTCTTCTTGTAGACCTTGCGCAACACCTTGCGAGCTCGCTCGCGAGCCGACTCGGCACCACGCTTGAGTGTGGCCTTCAATGCGTCTTCGTCGGAGCGAATCTCCATGTAGCGCTCCCGCACCGGACGCAGGAAGCTGACGATCGCCTGGCCAACAGCGTCCTTGAACTCGGCATAGCCAAGACCTTCGAACTCACGCTCGATCTCGGCATTGCTCTTGCCGGTGGTGATCGAATACAACGTCATGAGATTGGCAACACCGGGTCGCTTCTCATCATACACGATGGTCGTGCCGGAATCGGTCACGGCGCGCTTCACCTTCGACAGGATCTGCTCATCCGAGTCGACCATGAAGATGGTGGCCCGTTCGTTGGGATCGGACTTGGACATCTTCTTTTCCGGCTCCTGGAGCGACATGATCTTTGCGCCCACCTTCGGGATGAAGGGCTCAGGCACGGTGAACGTCGGACTGTAATGAAAGTTGAACCGCTCGGCAAGGTTTCGCGTCAGTTCTAAGTGCTGCCGCTGATCCTCACCGACCGGGACCAAGTCCGCATTGTAGAGCAGAATATCTGCGGCCATCAGGATCGGGTAGGTAAACAGACCAACATTCACGTTGTCGGCGTGCATGGCGCTCTTGTCCTTGAACTGCGTCATGCGTGAGCACTCGCCGAATCCGGTCAGACACGTCAGCACCCACGATAGTTGGGTATGCTCCGGCACGTGTGACTGCACGAACAACGTTGACACATTCGGATCGATGCCGGCCGCCATGTACATGGCGGCAACATCAAGGGTGCGGCGCCGAAGCTTGGCCGGCTCCTGCCGAACGGTGATGGCATGCAGGTCCACCACGCAGAACAACGAGTCGTACTCGTGCTGAAGTTCGACCCAGTTGCGCAGTGCCCCACAGTATTGTCCAATGGTCAGATCATTCGTCGGCTGCATGCCGGAAAGGATGACCTTTTTTTGCTGTTGCCCCTCTGTCATGGGCGCCAAAATACCCACCATTGCCGTCATTGACGCATTTTTGCGTCATGCCTGCCAGCCCCTTATCCATGCAGAGGATCCTGTTGTTTCTGTGCGCCGCGATCACGGTGATTCCGGCCATGGCACAGCAGGAGGCCGACCTCGAGGATGCCGCCTCGTCAGGGGGCGTCTCGGTGATCGGGCTCCATCGAATGTGGATACCCGATGAGGGGTATCGTCCCAACACCGGACTCTTCTTCGAGACGATCAACGTGCGGGGGGAACGCCCCCTTGCCTCAAGCTTCATGCTGCTGGCCACAGGCGTCGGCGACCGGAACGTCATGGCACTTCTCGGCGGGGCCACGTATGCCATCGTTGGCGATCATCGGCTTGGTCTTACCGTGGCGGCCAATCTTGGGGTGACGTTCGGATCGAACACGGGTCTGCTGGCGTTTGACGTGATCACCGACCCGTCACTGACTGTGGGGCTTGCCGGACTTGTGCGTCTGGGCCTCAGCGTGCCGATCTACGACGGCATCCACGTATCGGTGAACGCTGTTCAATCGTGGTTCAGCAGCGAGCGCGGCACCACGCCGCCCGGCGTGCAGATCGGGCTGAGTCTCGGAGGAGCTCCATGAATGGCACGACCACATCGGGCGCAATGCTGGGGTTCGGTGCCTACCGCATCGCTGCCGGTTCGATGGTGCATGAGCGCGCACTTCGGCATGCCCTCGAGCGTGGCATTTCCTGCATCGACACGAGTTCCAATTATTCGGATGGTGCCAGCGAGGAACTGATCGGACATGTGCTTTCCTCACAGAAATCGCACCCACGGATCATCACAAAGGTGGGCTATGTGCAGGGGCAATTGCTCGACCAGCTTAAGGCTATGGAGTCGATGGGCATGCAGCCCCCTGACATCGTCAAGTTCGGCGATACGCTCTGGCATTGCATCCATCCGGAGTTTCTTGACGTTGTCGTGACGGCCTCGTTAGAACGACTCTTCCCTACCGGACGCGCTGCCGATGGTGCGTCGGAGCTGGTGGTACTGGTGCATAATCCGGAGTACTTTCTGCAACATGCTCAGCAACAAGGAATGGATGTGGCCGCGGCGCGGCATCACTTCTATCACCGGTTGCGCATGGCCTTTTCGTGGTTCGAGGAAGCCGTCGCCATGGGGCGCATCAGCTCCTACGGCGTTTCGTCGAACACGTTTGGGTCGGCCCCTGACGCACCCGACATGGTATCGCTCGAAGAATGCGTGCGTGCCGCTCAGGACTGCACAAATGGTCAGCACCACCTTCGTGTTGCCGAGATGCCCATGAACCTTATCGAGCATTTTCCGGCCACAGTGTTGAATCAAGACAGGGGGCGATGCACAACGCTCGAGCGTGCGATCGAGCTCGGCATCGACGTCGTGGTGAACCGCCCCCTGAATGCGATCGTCGAACGTGACCTCATCCGCCTCGTCTCGCATCCCATGCCCCAGCACATCGTCCACCCCGACGATGTCGAGCGCCGCATTCACGAGCTGGAAGTGATCGAGCACGACCTTGCCAACGATCTTTTAGCCGAGCGCGGCAACGTTCACGATGAACGTCAGCGCGAGCTGATCAGTGAGGCATATCGTGTGGCCGGCGCTCTCTGCCAAGCGTGGTCGTCCTTCAACGGCCTCATCCACTGGCGAGACGTGCGACGTCAGTATCTCGACCCACGTCTGGAGGCCGCCGCGATGCTTTCTGAGCGGTCCTCCCGCATGTCGGATCACCTTGCCCATATCAGCGACGTCGTCCGTGTGTTGGACGACATCGACGTGATGTATGCCCGCGAAGAGAACGATACGCTCGAGGAGCTGCGCCTGGCCATGATCGAGATCTTCGAGCTTGATGCTGAAATGCCCCTTCAGCATGTGGCCATCCACGCCCTTCGACATACCACCGGTATCGGTACGGTGCTGGTGGGCATGCGGCGCATGGAGTATGTGGACGATGTTCTGCCCATTCTTGACGGACCTGTTGGATCGTACGATCGATCAACATGGTTACGAGTTGCCGATGAATTACGACGTCTATCCGAGGAGCCATCATGACGAGCCACCCTGTTCGCATCGCCCCATCTCTTTTGGCGGCAGACCTGCTCAATATTGAGCGTGACGTGCTGGCCTGTCAGAGTGCGGGTGCAGACATCCTGCACGTGGACGTTATGGACGGGCACTTCGTTCCCCCGATCACCTTTGGTCCGGCCTTCGTTGAGCGCCTGCGCACCATCACCACCATGCCCCTTGACGTGCATCTGATGGTCACCAATCCCGATCACCAGGTCGAGCAGTTCGCCTACGCCGGCGCCAACTGGATCAGTGTTCATGCCGAGGTCACTCCTCACCTTCACCGCACACTGCACCGCATTAAGGCTCTGGGCTGCAAGGCCGGCGTTGTACTGAATCCGATCACCCCCCTCGAGTTTGCCTTTGAGGCAGGGGGCGATGCGGACTTCATCCTCCTCATGAGCGTCAACCCCGGCTATGGAGGCCAGGCCTTCATCCCGTCGTTTCTGCAGCGCTGCGAGCGCCTTCGCACCTGGCTGGATGCTAACGGCCTTGCCCACGTGGAGATCGAAGTCGACGGCGGTATCAAGTCCACCAACGCCCGAGATGCCGTCAACGCCGGCGCCAACGTGCTGGTCTCAGGCAGCGGGGTGTTTGGTGGGAGCATTGAGCAGAACATAGTGGCGCTAAGAGGCGTTCTGTAAAGCCCCCTTCCTTCTCAAACTTGTCTGCCAGCTGGCGTATCTGCTTGTCAAGAAGGTAACAGGCAACACTTATGAGCACTATGGCGGCGTTGGCAGCCGTATCCTCAAATCGGCGGGTCACTTTTTTTATGACGGTCAAATGGTAAAGACTCCGTTTACCAAGCCGTACCGAACCGTCACCGAGCAGATTGAGATCCTCATCCTTCGTGGCATGATCATGGACGATCGTGCACGGCATACAGCGGAGAACAATAGCCCGCCGCCTTGGCAAAGTCCCTCCGCAGGAGTCCCGCGGCGAAGCCGCGTCCCTCGCTTCGCGAGTCCCTTGGCAAAGTCCCTCCGCAGGAGTCCCGCGGCGAAGCCGCGTCCCTATCGCCCCGAGCCCTTCGCAACCTCCAGATTCTGCTTTGCCGTTTGATTGGAGGGATCAAGCTGGAGCGCGCGTTCAAAGGCCTCGGCGGCCTTGGCATGTTCTCCGAGCTGACCATAGGCGACGCCCATCATATTGTGATACTGGGGAATGGCACCCGCGAGGGATGCCATCGACGCGCCCACGTTCACGGCATCGCGCAGGCGGTTTGTGTTGAGCAGCGCATCAAGCAAGCCCATGGCACTGTTGACGTCGTTGGGATCGAGCGTGCGCGTACGCTGCAGGTCAGCGATAGCCGCATCGAAGCGTCCAAGGCGGACGTAGGAAAGCCCCCTAGCACGCAACACTTCAAGGTCTTCACCGCCGAGCTGCAGAGCCTTGGTAAACCTCGGAATGGCATCGGCGTGACGGTCCATCCGTTGCAGCAACGCCCCATAGCCTTTGTAGGTGTAGGACTTATCCGTCCCTACCGACTCCAAGTACGCATAGTCACGTTCAGCCTGGGCAAGGTTCCCCTTGCTAAGGTTATACACCGCGCGGTTGTTGTAGGCATGGTTGATCGGCCGATTGGAGTACTGTGCAATCACATCCTCCCACAGCACGCCGGAGTTCTGCCACACGCCGATGCGCTGTGAACTCATGAGGCCGAAGGCAAGCGAAGCAACGGCAACAATGGCCAGCTGCGTGTAGGGGGCTTTCAGTTTCCGAGTCGCCCATTGCAACAGTCCGC
>JBEAYU010000043.1:0-2892 GCA_041170435.1 Bacteroidota bacterium | reverse complement strand
CAAAGCCCGCCCATGGAATGTCATACGTGGCCATCCACAACAGCAGGCATGCCCCGAAGAGCAGCGTCTGGTCAATGGTGCGCGTGGCCATGATGAAGTGAGGAATAGAGCAGGCTAGAATCACCGTGCCGAGCTTGACCCAGAAGTCGGGCAACATCGGATTGTTGCGCACGATGAATGCGTAGGCCGAACCGAGGAGTATCAAAAGAAGGATCGTCTTGGCCAGACCATAGAACGCCATGAAGTCGTGCGGATGAGCCAGCAAAGCGAAGTACTCCACCACAGACAGAAGCACGTCGGTGCCACCTGTGAAGGTGAACACACCCGCGCGCCAGTTCTCGGCACGCATCATGTATTCGCCGAAGTCGTTGTTGTTGTTTACCAAGAACAAGTCTTGCAACGCATAGAACACTCCGATGGCCGCCATCGCCACGCCGGCGATGAGAAACCGAATCGGCTTGGCGTCCACGTCCCGCGAGTCAATCTGCTTGGACGACGCCGACGTTTGAGATACCGCGGTATCTCCTCCTTTGGATTTCTTGCTCACCCCCATCTCCCCCATGAAACCGAATCCGTTGTTGCCATAATGGCGCGGCAAAATACTGCATGAACCGAGTCGATGCACCCTACAGCGGCTCGCCCCCTTGACTGCGATGCATGATCGAAACGTTAATTCGCAAAACGCTTATTAACGTAAAAGCCGCGAAACGTTAATTCCGCGCCAGCCTCACTTCATGCTTGCCCCCTGGCATCATCACGCCGATGAAGCCGAAGTTGGCAATGACCGTGGGGGTTGGCTGACCGTCGATGGTGACGCGTAGGGAAGGGTCGTAGGGAACCGAGATCACGGCCATGCCGGGATGTGCAGCCGTCACGGTAGCCTCCAGACCGTCTGCAGTGGTGCGGGCGCTTACCTGCATGGCGGCGCGGCGCAGCTCAGAGGCGCGGACGAAGTCGGCCGGGGTGACCGTGGATTCCCGCTTTTGCGGGAATGACGGATTCGTCGTTGTATCCGAGGTTGGGTCGAAGGGGGCGATGCCAGCCGCCGAAGCATCGGCAGGATCCAGCACCACGGCCGTGTAGAGCATCAGATCCATGCGTCCTTGATCAAAGGTCCGGAACTGCTCCGGTGTCAGTGATCGGTCGTACAGGACCACCAGGGGCAGGGTGACGCTGGAGCGCTGCACCACGTGATCACCATTGGTGTGCACGGCAGGGAAGACCTCGGGTTGGAAACCAAAAGCCCCCTTCGTGACGAAGTACCGGGCACCGAGGGCCGAGGCAAGGAAGGGGCGCATCATCACGCGTGAAACCCACTTTGCCTCGTCGGGACGTGACAGGTCGGCACATCCAAGTTCCGACATGAACTTGAGGTAGTACTTGTTGTGGAAGGACAAATACCCGATCAGGCCGTTGAACTCCTGCACCATGGCGTCGTTCAAGCTGGGATGGATGGCCGGACCCGACTGGGTGTACTTGACGACGCGGAAGAGCTCCGTGTCCTGCTGCTTGATCCACTGAATCGCCCCCAGCGACGCATCACCGTAGAGCTTGCCATTGCGAATGTCCGCTGTGGTGAGTACCGACCGCTTGGTGATCGTCGCATGGGCGTTCATCGAAAGGTCAACCATCGATACCACGAGCACGCCCACGAGGAATGCCGACCGCCTCGTAAAGACGTAACCGATGGCTGCGCCCGACAAGAGCATCATCATCACCACCGTTGCCGTGCGCTGCGAACCATCGATCAATGCCGCCGGCTTGGCAAAAATGAATGGCAACAACAGCATTACGATGGACGCACCAATGATTACTAGCCCCGGGCCTTGGCCATGGGTGCCCTGGGCGTGGCCATGGGTGCCCCGGCCAATCATCCCATCCAATCCGCGCATGGCAAGGACAAGCAGGAAGGTTCCGATGAGCATGGTGAACTCACGGAAGTAGTCCAGCTTGAAGCCCCAGAACGCGTAGCGGAACCAAGGGAAGAGGAGCATGATGAGCACGGCGGCCAGCATGGCTCCCCAGAGGAGCGTTTCCTTGCGACTTCTGCCCACGCCAAAGAGCGGGAAGAACAAAAGCATGGGCAGGCCCATGTACAGCAAGGGGCCTTCTAGATAGTTGTCGCCCCCGGCCGTGGCCCCCTTGTAGGTATCGCCAATACCCATGGCATTGGTCGAATACGCACGCTGCACCACCTTGGTCAGCTCCGTACGGTCCACGAGCTGCGTCAGGGGGCGATCCTTTTTCAGACTCATCATGCCCCCTTCAACAGTCTTGAGGGCCTCGGCCCTGCCCGACTGGGTGAGCATGGTGATGGTGCCAGAGATGGCCGAGTAGGAGATCAGGAGGCCGGCCACCACCGTTGCCAACGCAAGGCCCGAGCGCTTCAGGGCCTCAAGGGGCTGATCCTGTGCAAGCGTGCGGATCAGCGCATAGACGACCAGCGCCGCCGTCAAGTAGATGGTCAGGTACCCACCGTTCTGAGCGATGAAGGCAATGGAGATGGGAGCAACGGCATACCATAGGGGCTTCTTGTTCAGGGCATATTCGGCTGCCCAGAGCGCAACAACAACCAGTACAACTTCGGTTGAGTGAATGTACCATGCCGCGGCCCCGAGAGCCACGTATCCCGAGAAGGCAAAGCACAGTGCACCAATGGTTGAGGTGATGTTGCGCAGGCCCATCATGCGGAAGGTGAAGAAGCCAAAGGTGGCGATCAGCAATGACTTGGTGATCTCTGCCGTGACGATGCGAGAGGGGATCGATTCGGATCCGCCCGAGATGATGATCCACTGAAACGGATCCCACAGATTGATGTCGACCGGCATGCCCATCACGGTCTCGAGTGAGAAACCATGCAGGGCGCTGTGCTCTGCCCAGAGCTTGGCCTGC
>JBEAYU010000042.1:0-134611 GCA_041170435.1 Bacteroidota bacterium | reverse complement strand
CGCCGGCTTCGCGGGTGTACTCTCGAACGAGCTTGCCGAATGCGCCTTCGGTGAATGTGATGTCCAGACCTTGCAGTCCATGCTTTTCGAGCAACTTCGGTACGATGTACTTCTGAGCAATCTGGATCTTATCGGGCTCGAGATAACTCGAAAGCTCGATCACTTCCAGTCGGTCGAGAAGAGGACTCGGGATGTCGTACTTGACGTTGGCCGTTGCTATGAACAACACATTCGACAGGTCATAGTCCACTTCGAGGTAGTGATCACTGAACGTTGCATTCTGCTCAGGATCCAGAACTTCGAGAAGTGCCGAGCTTGGATCTCCTCTGAAATCCATGGACATCTTGTCGATCTCGTCGAGGAGGATCACCGGATTGTTACTGCCGGCACGCTTCATGGCCTGAATGATCTTTCCGGGCATTGCGCCGATATACGTTCGACGATGGCCTCGTATCTCTGCCTCATCACGGACGCCACCGAGCGACAGACGCACGAAGTTGCGTCCGAGCGCTCGTGCGATGGATTTTGCAAGGGATGTCTTGCCGACTCCCGGCGGTCCGACCAGACATAGGATCTGCCCACGGACTGAGCCAACAAGGTTCAGAACAGAGATGTACTCGAGGATGCGTTCCTTGGGCTTCTTCAGATCGTAGTGGTCCTCATCAAGGATCGACCGAACGTGTTCGAGTTGCAGATTGTCGATCGTTCTCTCCTGCCACGGCACAGTGGCGATCCACTCAAGCCATGTGCGGTTGACGCCATACTCGGGAGACATCGAGGGTGTTCGTTTGAGGCGGTCAAACTCTTCATTGACCTTCGCCCGCACTGGTTCCGGCAGTTCCACGGTTGATAGCTGTTCATTCAGCTTTGAGAGCTCCGGACCACCGTCGTCATCCTCTCCGAGTTCGGACTGCAGTGCACGAATTTGTTCCTGAATGAAGTACTTGCGCTGTGACCGTTGGATCTGGTCCTGCACCTTGGTGTCGATCTCCACTTCCAAGCGCAGTAGTTCGATCTCTGCAGACAAAAGCTGCACCAGTTCATAGAACTGAGCCTTCACATCCGGCGCATCCAGAATGCGTTGCTTCGCCTCGACCTTCTGAGGGATGTTGGCAGCCGCATAGTATAGCTTGCGGATAGGGTCTTCCAAGTTCTGAAATGCGCCCAGGACCTCCGGCGGAAGATTTCTGTTGCCCTTGACGAATTCTTCGAACAACTCCGTGGCATGGCGCACAAGTGCGGCCAGGTTACGGTCGTTCATGTCTGCATGCACGGGTAGGGAGGCGATCTCGACCTCGAGGTACGGTTCAGTGCGAACAGCCTTTGTGATCCGCGCCGGCACCGTCCCTTCAACAAGAACCTTCAGCAGGTTGTTCGGAAGTCGCATCACCTGCAGGATCTTGGCGATCGTTCCGACCGAGTGCACGTCGTCGATCGACGCATCTTCGGTCGACGGATGTCGTTGAGACACGACAAGGATGAACTTGTCACGCTCCATCGCCTCGGCCACGGCCTTGAGGGATGATGCCCGTCCGATGAGCACCGGAAAGATCATGTGTGGGTAGATGACGATGTCGCGAAGAGGCAACACCGGGAGGCGCTCAAGGGCCGGATTATTCTGCCGGTCTGCTTGTTCGATCGAGTCGAGGACGTCTGATTGGTCGTTCATGGGCGAATTTGACGTAGAAAGGGGGCGAAAATTACAACCACTCACCACATAGAAGTACCCCCTGTTTGGTCGTAACCCTAACAAAGTCCTATCTTTGCGTCCTTGTCTGAAGACTTCGTTCACTTTAGCCGAAAGTTTGTTTGAGGCGTCCAAGTATTCCCTTACAGGGTCCGCGAGTCGAATCACAACGCAAGCACAAAATCAACGACGAGATCGGAGCTCCCGAAATGCGCGTCGTTGATTCAACGGGTGCGCCACTCGGCATCCTGCCACGGCGCGAAGCGTTGCGGATCGCAGCGGAGCGTGAGTTGGACCTCGTAGAGATCGCTCCACAGGCCAATCCGCCTGTGTGCAAGATCATTGACTACGGGAAGTTTGTCTACGAGCAGCAGAAGCGGGAAAAGCAAGCAAAGAAGTCCCAGACACAGACATCGTTGAAGGAAGTTCGATTCAAGGCAGGAACAGACACGCACGACTTTGATTTCAAGACTCGTCATGCGCGTCAGTTCCTCGTCGAAGGTCACAAGGTCAAGGCAACTGTCATGTTCAAGGGGCGGGAGATTCTGCACAAGGAACTTGGCGAGGTGCTTCTACAGAGGTTCATTGATGCCTTGGCCGACGTTTCGAAGATCGACCAGCCGATGAAGATGGAAGGGCGCTTTCTTGGAGTTCTGCTTGCACCTGAATCCAAGAAGACCGCCAAGAAGAAGTCCGAGTCTGCTCCTGCCGACGGCGCGCAAGCTCCGGCACAGGCACAGACACAGACCGAAGCAACACCAGCAGCATAATCGATTGACACGAAGGAGAATTCACCATGCCGAAGATGAAGACAAACTCGGGAGCCAAGAAGCGCTTCAAGATCACCGGATCCGGTGCCATCAAGCGTCAAAAGGCCAACCGTAGCCACATCCTGACGAGCAAGACGCGCAAACGCAAGCGCAATCTGCGTCAGGACACATTGGTGGACGCCAGCAACATGCCAAACGTGTTGCACTGCCTGGCGTTGCGCTAAATCAACCGATTTTCATTCACCGTCGTTCAGGGACATGCCGTTCTCCTGACGACAACTCAAGAGGAGTTTTGACATGCCACGCAGTGTCAATAAAGTAGCGGCGCACCAGAGAAAGAAGAAATACTTCAAGCTCGCTAAGGGCTACTGGGGCGCCCGGTCCAAGGTTTGGACCATTGCCAAGCACCACGTTGAAAAAGGCCTTCAGTACGCCTATCGCGATCGTCGCAACAAGAAGCGGACATTCCGCTCTCTCTGGATCGTGCGAATCAACGCAGCCGCCCGTGCCAACGGAACAACGTATTCGCGTCTGATGCACGGTCTGAAGCTCAAGAACATTGGCATCAACCGGAAGGTGCTTGCCGATATCGCAATGAACCACCCACAGGTGTTCACCACGCTCGTCAAGTCTCTCTGAGGTTGGACGGTGACGGGGGACGCCCTCTACCGTTGAATTTGAACGGCGACAGTGAGAAAATCTCGCTGTCGCCGTTGTCGCATCTGACTAATTTGTACCATGACGTTGATTGAAGAACTCCATCGGCTCCGTCAGATCATCGATCAGGAGTCTACACAGATCGCATCTGCCGAAGATGCCGAATCGTTCCGCCTTCGCCACTTGGTCAAGAAAGGCACTGTTCAAGCATGTGTCGAGCAGCTTCGCACCGTGCCCAAGGAGCAGAAGCCTGAAGTTGGTCGACTTCTCAATGAAGTTCGCACCCTTGCAGAAACGGTGTATGAGCAGGCCCGAGATCGGCATGCTGCCTCCGCAGCTGTCCAACGTATCGATGTGACGCTCCCGGGCCGGGGAACAGCCAGTGGAGCTATTCATCCGATCACACAGACGGTCGAACGATTGGTGGACATTTTTGCGTCCATGGGCTTCGACGTCGCAGAAGGTCCTGATGTCGAAGATGATGCACACAACTTCGAGCGGCTCAACTTCGCGCCCGATCATCCGGCGCGCGACATGCAGGATACGTTCTTCGTCGATGCGGATGGTCGCTCTGACGTCCTGCTCCGCACGCACACATCGTCGGTCCAAGTGAGGGTGATGCAAAGCATGCGGCCCCCTATTCGCTGCATCATGCCCGGCAGGGTGTACCGCAACGAAGCCGTCAGCGCGCGTTCGCTGGCCGAGTTCCATCAGATCGAGGGCCTGTACATCGATCGCAACGTCAGCATGGCCGATTTGAAGGGCACGATCATGGCATTTGCCCGTCGGTTCTATGATGCCAATGCCGAATTCCGTTTCCGGACGTCGTACTTCCCATTCACCGAGCCGAGCTGCGAGATCGACATGTCCTGCTTCCTGTGTAAGGGCTCGGGGTGTCGCATCTGTAAGCATTCCGGCTGGCTCGAGATCTGCGGTGCAGGTATGGTGCATCCCAACGTGCTCCGCGCGTGCGGGATCGATCCGGAAGAGTATTCCGGGTTTGCCTTTGGATTCGGAGTCGAGCGCGTCGTGCTCATGCTGACGGGAATCGATGACATTCGGCTTCTCTACGAGAACGACGTTCGCATTAACGGACAGTTCGCCCCATGATTCTCAAGGCAAGGGGCTTGGTGAAGTCCTATCACGGTGTTGACGCCGCGCCGACGCGCGTGCTACGGGGTGTTGACATATCGGTGGATGATGGAATGATCATCTCGATCATGGGGCCAAGCGGAGCCGGCAAGAGCACCTTGCTGCACGTGCTGGGCTCGCTCGATAGAGCGGACGAGGGAACCGTCGAGATCCATCATCGTGACCGTTGGATCGATTTGCAGACAGCTTCTCCGGCTGTCCTGTCGGACGTCAGAGCCAATGCCATTGGCATTGTCTATCAGTTCCATCACCTGCTCCCTGAGTTCACGGCCGTCGAAAACGTCATGATGCCGGCGCGTATCGTCGGTCTGTCCAAGTCTGATGCGCATGGCCGTGCCATGGAGCTCCTCGCCAGAGTGAGCCTCTCTCACAGGGCCGATCATCTGCCATCGGAGCTTTCGGGCGGCGAGCAACAGCGAGTAGCCGTAGCCCGTGCACTCATGAACGGACCACGTGTTGTTCTGGCAGACGAGCCAACGGGGAATCTGGACTCGGCAAACGCAGAACAGGTGAGCGCGCTACTGATTGACATGGTTCGTGAGATGGGCTCTGCCTGCATCATCGCCACTCATAGTTCTGAGCTGGCCTCGCGTGCAGACGTTCGCTGCACCATGGTCGATGGGTTGCTGACACAATGCTGAATACCCGTCAGGTCAGCACGCTCCTGATTTGCTATGGCCTGTTCTTGGTCGTGAGCGGTCTGATCGGCTATGAGATCACCGTTGAACACAGCACCTCATCATTGTTCAATGGTAGCATCTTCGGATCCCTTCTGGTGCTCTTGGGCGTTCTGCATCGTTTGGGGCGTATGTGGACGTTGCCAGCCAGCATCTCTGCTGCGGGAATCTTCTCGCTGACATTTCTTTGGCGCAGTGGGTTGCAGTGGATGAGGATCCTCAACGAGGGCGCCGACCTCACGGGCATCGCAACGCTGCTAACAGTCATGGCCGTGGTCAGTCTTGTCGTGTTCGTCGTCCTGCGGCGAGCCTACCGCCACTAGGCCTTCACGGAGCCGAAAAGATCGAATTCGGCAGCATCCTCTATCTCAACGTCAACGAAGCTGCCGATGGCAAGGGGCGTGTTGGAACGAACGTACACGTCATTGTCGACTTCGGGGGCATCCGCCTGACTTCGCCCCCTGAACTCACCTGAGATCTCCTCTTCGATCAGCACCTGAAGCGTTTGTCCGATTCGTTGCTGATTCATTTCGTGCGAGATCGCGCGTTGAGCCTCCATGATACGTGCTCTGCGCAGTTCTTTCACCTCGGCATCGATCGGATCACCAAGAATGTAGGCATAGGTGTCGTCCTCCTGAGAGTAGGTGAACACACCCAATCGGTGGAAGCGTTGTTTCGCGATGAACTCCTCCAACTCGTCAACATCGGCCTCGGTCTCCGAGGGATACCCCACGATGAAGGTGCTTCGCAGGACGATGTCCGGGACGGTTTGACGAATCTCATCAAGGAGCTCTTCCGTGGCTCGTCGGGTGATTCCCCGACGCATGCTCTTGAGAACGTTCGTGGAGGCATGCTGCAACGGCATATCGAGGTAGGTGCAGATGTTGGGTGTGTCGCGTATCACGCGCAACACATCCTTCGGGAAGTGTGACGGATAGGCGTACATGCAGCGGATCCATTCGGCTCCGCTTTCACCCGCGATGCGCTCGAGAAGTGATGCCAACGTACGCTGCCCCGCTGTGTCCATCCCGTAATAGGTCAGATCCTGAGCCACCAAGACGATCTCCTTCGCCCCCTGAGCAACAAGTGATCGAGCCGACGCCACCAGCACGTCTGCATCGATACTCCGATGGTTGCCACGCATCACGGGAATGGCGCAGAAGGAACACGGATGATCACATCCCTCCGAGATTTTTAGGTAGGCATACGGCACGGGAGAGGATAGAATGCGCTCGCCAAGCAGAGCATACTTTAGGTCAGGGGATATGGCCTTGATGATCTGCTCATAGGCTTCCGTTCCGAAGTAGTGATCGACTTCGGGGATCTCGCGGCGCAGATCATCTCCGTATCGTTCGCTGAGACAACCGGCCACGACGAGTTGCTTGAGCTTTCCCTCGCTCCGCATGCGGGCAGCTTCGAGGATCGCAGCGACGCTTTCTTCCTTGGCCTGGTCGATGAACCCGCAGGTGTTGATCACGAGCGTGTCTGCATCATCAAGATCAGCGGCAAGTTCGAGAGAGTTCGCCCGTAAGTGTCCGGCGAGCGTCTCACTGTCGACGGTGTTCTTGCTACAACCAAGCGTGAGGATGTGGACCTTCATGAAAACTTCTTGCTAAGGCGCTCAGCGACGACCGGTGGTACGAACTCGGTTAGGTTCTGATGATATCTGCTGAGTTCTCTGATGATGCTCGAGTTCAAGTACGTGTACTTCTCGTGTGGCATCAGGAAGATCGTGCTGACCTGCGGCTGAAGCTTTCGGTTCATAAGGGCAATCTGAAACTCATACTCAAAGTCCGTCACGGCACGGATTCCCCGCACGATGACCGTCGCTCCGTGCTCAATGGCGTAATCAACGACCAGGCCTGCATGCACGACAACGCGGACATTACCAAGGTGGCGAAGGGACTCGGTAGCCATCTCATGGCGCTCCTGTTCGTCGAACAGCGGCGTCTTGCGGCTGTTGCGGGCAATGACAACGGTGACCGAGTCGAACATCTGTGCCGCACGTTCGATGACATCGACGTGCCCCAGGGTGATCGGGTCGAACGATCCGGGATAGATGGCTTGTGTGCCCATGGCCGGCAAAACTACGCGTTCAGATCGATACGGCGGAAGATCTCGACGATGCTTGGACCGCGAGCCCCCTGCCATAGTGGTTGGAAGCTCGACGAGGGAAGGATGAACTCCTGATCCCCATGCTCTATGATCGCAAGGCCTCCCGGCTGAATCACGTCGCTGGCATTGAGCAGGTGCATCAGACGGTTGCCGTCCTTGCGCGCATACGGTGGGTCTGCAAAGAGGCATTGCACGGTGGGCAGTTGCATGTTACCGATCGCCGCCAACGCGTCTGTTCGAATGATCTCTACGTCATCACTTCTTCCGAGTTGACTAGCCACATCGCGCAGATGTCGGCAGATCTCTGCTGAAGTATCGATCATGACGGCGCGAGCAGCCCCGCGACTAAGCGCCTCCCAGGTCAGAATGCCACTGCCTGCATATAGATCAAGAATGGTTGCTCCACTGATCTCGATCGTTTGATCGATGATCGTGAAGATCGACTCCCGAAGTTGATCCATCGTCGGCCGAGTGGCATCGCCCGGCGGTGAGGGAATGATAGTTCTCTTTTGCGTTCCTCCGATGATGCGCATTGGTTACGCGCTCAGCTGTGGCAGGATACCGGCCATGATCGGGGCGATGACGTGAGCCCGTGCGATGATGCGAGATGCAGTTGCCTGGTCGAGCGACGACTCGACATGGCGAAACGGCTGGAGACGCGTGGACTTGATACCAGCACTTCGCAGGGCCGCCTTGACATCGTCGATCATCGGAAGGGTCAGGAAGTCGCCAAAGAGCATCACGTGTTTGATGTCGGCATCGAAACGTTGACCGACCGAGGCAAGTTCGGCAAGAGTCGCCTCGTGATAGGGGGCTTGATCGGTAATCGCGCGAATCGCGATCGCAGACAGACGGTGATCTGTGTCGATAAAGGCCGTTATCACTCGATCTCCTCGACGTCCATGAAGTGCCCAGGGGCGATTCTGCGGTGGGGTGCAAGCAAGGGCCACACCGATGTCGACCGACACATCAGCCCGAATGAGATCTGCGAATGTCACTTCATGGGCCTGCAGAGCGCCCGGCCGGACGGCGATAAAGCTGCTCCAGGCCATCCCTGAGCGCAGGCGCTGACTGCATTCGAGGTCGATCCGATGGTCTGCCGGCAGACCACAGACCTCTTGCACTTCGAACGCAAGCCGATGATCACTAGGATTGTCTGTCGAACATGGATAGCTGTGGAGGAACCAGCCATCCTGGCCCACGATGACAGTCAACGCGTCGGAATGCACCTCGGCCACGGCGGAATGATCCTCCGGAGCATACTCACGGAAAGATGCCAGGCAGGGGACCGTGCCTCGCGTGTCCCATGTGGCCACCAGTGTGCGCCGTGGGTGGAAGTAGACCGTCGTCGACATCATTGAGGCCAATTTACGGCACGACGATGTAAGGCCGCAGTCTTTCAAGGGTCTTTGGGCCTATCCCTTTCACATCCAGAAGGTCTTCGGGCGATGTGAAGGCTCGTAAGCGCCTCCGTTCGATGATGCGTAGCGCCATTGCAGGTCCGATACCGGGAAGTTGTTCCAGTTCTTGCGCCGAGGCCCTATTGATCATGACGGCCCGCAGGGGGCGGCCCTTACTGGCGACCGATTGGGGTTGTGCTTCGCCGAGTGGATCCGTTTGGTCGCGAAGTTGCCGAGCAGAATCACCGCTCATAGCCGCTGAGGGCTGGGTTCCGAGACTATCCAGAATCCGGATAACGGTCTCGGCTGATGTATGATCATGAAGGGACGACGCATTACCCAGAGGGATGATCTTCGAGGCGATCGTGCCCGTGACGACGACGGCTGCAAAGACCCCGACGAAGATCGCCTCGTGCGACGTCACCTGCAGGTGCGTTTGGATGATGCTCAAAATGTGCCGCATGGAGACCTTTCCAGAGGCGACACCTCAAACCTAGGAGAGCACCTCTTTGAACTTTGTGAAGAATGACGAGCCCTTGGACTGGTCAGGACTCCGGAAGTTTTTCGAAGAGCGAAGCGACTCAAGGGTCTTGCGTTCATCGCCTGAGAGCTTCGTTGGGATCGCAACCTGTATCTCGATCAGTTGGTCGCCGCTGCCACGGCTGTTGAGGTGGGGAATGCCTTTGCCTTTCATCCGTAGCGTCGATCCTGGCTGTGTACCGGCATCGATGTCGATCTCAGCGCTTCCTGTCAGCGTTGGAACCGTCACTGATCCTCCAAGGCTGGCCGTCAACATGTCGATCGTCAATCCGTAGGTGACATCATCGTCCTGGCGTTCAAAATGTTCGTGCTCAAGTTCCTCGACCACGACTATGGCGTCGCCGGCCTCGCCACCACGTCGGCCTGCATGCCCCTTGCCTGTGACCGAAAGGTAATTCCCAGTGCGAACTCCGGCAGGAATCGTGACTTTCACCGATGTCTCGCCATCGACCCGCCCCTCTCCTTCACAGGTGTTGCACTTCTCCCGAAGGATCTCTCCACTTCCGGAGCATTGGGCGCACGGGGCAATGTTGATGAATTGGCCAAACACGCTTCTCGAGACCTGGCGGACCTCACCAGAGCCTTGGCAGGCTGTGCATGTGATGTATCCCGAGTCAGAGCCCGCCCCCGTTCCACTGCAGGTTGTGCAGGGCTTGTAATGTCGCAGCTTAATGGTCTTTTCAACTCCCGTCGCGATCTCCTCAAGCGTTAGCGACAGGCGCACTCGCAGGTCTGCTCCGGGCTCCTTGCGTGATCGTCGACCTTGTGATCGACCGCCGCCGAACATGTCTCCAAAGACGGATTGACCAAAGATGTCGCCAAAGGCACTGAAGATGTCGTTGACGTTGGAGTATGAACCAAAACCCTGGCCTCCGAGTCCTGCTTCCCCGTATTGATCATACCGGGCACGTTTGTCGGCATCACTCAGGACGTCATAAGCCTGTGCGGCCTCTTTGAATCGTGCTTCAGCCTCAGCATCATCAGGATTGCGATCCGGATGGTACTTCATGGCCAGTTTTCGGTATGCGGCCTTGATCTCATCGGTTGAGGCGCCTTTTGGCACGCCGAGGGTCTCGTAGTAGTCGCGCTGAGCCATTACGCCTCCGTTTCCGTGTGAGGGGGCAGTCCTGCTGATGTTATGACCTTCGCGTGCCGAAGCACGCGGTCATTGAGCTGATAGCCTCGCATGACCGGCTGGATGATATGACCTTCTGCATGATGCTCGGAGGGTGTGTGCATGAGTGACTCATGCATCTCGACGTTGAAAGGTTGTCCGGGTTCGGCGTCGATGACCGTCACCCCTGCATCCTCAAAGATCTGCCGAGCCTTGGCGAAGATCATCTCGATGCCGGTCCGAAGTGCGCTCGATTCATTCGTTGTGGCAGCAGCTTCGACGGCGGCATGGAGATCATCAAGGACCGGAAGCATCTTCGTGATGACGTGCTCAGCGGCTCGAAGATGAAGTTCCTGCTTTTCCATTGCCGTGCGGCGACGCATGTTTTCGAGATCGGCAAGGCGGCGTGCAGCCAGGTCCTTCCACTCGTCAATCTCTCGCTGGAGCAGTTCCGTATCAGTGTTCGCGTCGTTGATGGAGTCGTGCTGATTGTGGTCGTTGTCCGACATCGTCATAGATCTTCGGTCCTTGTATTAGTCGTGAGTTAGGCGCCGGATGACGTATATGCCCACTCTATGGTGTGTTCTGTCCAAATGTGCGGCTCAGTACCCCTGACATGAGCTGAACGATGGTGATCATGCGCCCGTAATCCATCCTCCGCGGACCGATCACGCCCAGCGTTCCACGGGCAGCTCCGGCACGGTATGTAGAGGTGACCAGAGAATAGTCACGCAGCTCAACGTTGGGCATCTCGTTGCCGATACGGACCGTCACACCCTCAGCGCTTGCTGACGATCCCAGCAGGTGAACGATGACGTCTTCGTTCTCGATGAGTTCGATGATGCTGCGCAATCGCTCCGGTGAATCATTGTCGGGCTGTGCAAGAAGATTTGTAGCCCCCGAGACGTGAACCGTCGAGCTGTCGGCAGAATCGTTGACATTCCCGATCTGGTCAACAAACAATCGAAGCAAGGACGGTTCCACAAGATGGGTCGCACTTGCCACCGAAAGAATGTCGGTCACATCTGAAAGTGGGCGACCGTGTAGGCGCTCATTGAGGTATCTGGCGATCTCCTGCACGGAATCCGAATCAACTGCGGTGCGGGTCTCAAGACTGACGGTACGGACATGTTCGCTGTCGAGATCAATGATGACGACGAATCTCTCGCTGCTTAGGGCCACGATCTCGACACGCCGCACACGCGCCTGGCGCACTGTGGGTAACTGAACAATGGCCAGATGCCGGCTGAGCGATCCGAGTATTCTTGTCGCATCCTTGACGATGCTTTCGCGCGGAGCATGGAGAAGATCCGCGACGGCAGAGTCCGCAGTCTGGAGCTCGGCCGGGAATGAAAGGGGCTTACTCTCGATGAGCGAGTCGACATAAAACCTGTACCCAAGATCGGTGGGCATGCGTCCAGCCGATGTGTGGGGATGGGTGATATAGCCCATCATCTCCAGGTCCGCCATGGTGTTTCGTATCGTGGCTGGGCTCAGCGGCATTGTGCGCATGAGGAACGAAGAAAGCACGCGTGAGCCGACGGGCACACCTCCCAAGATGTAGAGGTGTACGACTGCCTGCAGGATCGTGCGCTCACGCTCGGTCAGATCGCGTTGTGCAGGCGAGTAGTAATGTCCCGGCGCAATCATGGGTCGCTGCTCAGCCAACGTTGACGAAATGCGTCAGAAACGAAAAGCCATGATTCGTGAAGTCAAGCGAGAACACCGCACTGATCGCAACCAACAAGATCAGCCCCAGCCCTATGAGGTAGACAACCGAGGGACGCGCGTCGAATACGACGCTAGTAGCGCGGAGCATGCGAAACATCACCCATACGGAAACGAGGAAGACCGTCAGAGGGACCATGAGAGAAAGCTCATTATCCGACAGGGCCTGATACAGGGCGATGCCGATGGGAAGCATGATGATGTAGGGAAGTCCGGACCATGTGACGATCGTAAACGTGTCACGAATGCTGATGCGACTTCTGACAAAGAACGCTCCCGCACGCAGAAGCACACTCAGAAGCCCAAGCCATAAGAGGACGCCGATAGACCATGCCAGCGTCGACAATTCAGGATGCCATGCCACATAACGGAGGGCGCTGTAGATGCCGTCATTCGGCACGAGTACGTGCAGGATGCTTTCGATGTTTGGATTCACACGTACAAAGTACAAGAACGAGGCGACCACAAGGCCGACACCACCGGAGATGACGCTGGCCAGCATTCCCGTTTGCGCAGTTGAGAGAATTCGCTGATCGCGGATATCGGCGTAGAAGTTATACGGACGAATGAGCGCGCGAATAAAGTATTCACGGAACCGACGTGACCTGTTGGCAATGAGCGCAAGCATGATCGCCAGCAAGATTCCGCCGACGATGAACACGATCGGTGTGGAGAAGCCACCATCACGTGCCTGAAGAAGCGGAAGCTTTTCATCATTGATGAGGGCCTTGTACATCTCGAACGAGACGCGACGTTGTCGGTAGGTATCTACGAGACCAGATGTGCAGAGAAACGGATCGTAATGATCGACGAGCATCGTGGCTCGCTCAAGTCGGTAATCGTTGAAGGACCATACCAACATCCCTGCCAATTGCGCCGAGGTGGCCCAGGCGAAGTATTTGCTGATAAGAAGCGCTTGCGCCTCGTTCGAGAGTGGGTCACTAAAGCCGCTGGTGTTCGACGGTGACACTCGTCCTCCGAACCGGGCGATGACTGCCGCCGAGGCGAACATCGGCTGATCTCGTCGCCGCAGCTGCAAGATCGCCGAGCTATCAGACAGGGCAGGGAAGTCGACGATCACGAAATCAAAGCCCCCTTCACTGATCAAACCTAGTTGTCGGGAAGAGACGGTCTTAAAGACCAGTTTCGATGACATTCGTCTGGTGTATCGGGCCATCTCTTCATGATATCGGGCCACCTCAGGAGATTGCTCGTCAAGACCGTCACTGAGTCCAACTCCAAGAACAGACGGGTGCGGATCGAGGTACGAAAGCGTTCGTTCGGCGCTATTACGATGACGTGTCGCGAGTTCCACCTCGCCCAAGACGTCGGCCGGCACGTCGGAGCACGGAATATCTGCCAGAACCATGATGCCGTAGGTGTCGCAAAGCGATAGAAAGACCGGGTGCGGACTTCCGTGAACGACGCGAACGGCGTTGACCCCAAGTGTCTTCATGAGTGACACGTCGTACTGCATCTGTCCAACAGACAGAGCCGGTCCGCGCCCGGGAGCATCTTCGAAGTAGTCAATGGCATACAACCGGATGGCCGTGTCGTTCACCAGCAGTCGTCGGCTTCCATCGACCATCCCTACGGTGATCTTCCGGAAGCCGAAGGGCTGGCGGAAGACATCAACCAGCATGCCATCGACACTGAGCCTGACCTCGAGATCGTAAAGGTTCGGGCTACCAGGGCTCCAGAGCCGAGCGCCCGGTACGTTCAGGTTCATAACCTGTGCGACCTCACGGGCTCGTCCGATCTGACTTGATTGCAGTCCAGTGGTAGAGATGACAGTGCCGCTTCGCGGATCGACGACCCTTGCTTCCACTCCAAAGCTCAGGTTGCTGCCAGAAAGCACATCTGACTGACTTTGCGCCAATCGGAGCTTCTCGATCATTCCACTCATGATTCGAGCAGACACGTTCAGTTGTCCTGTTCCGCCCTGAATGTTTGTACGGATACGTGCGCTTTCAGTCCACACATGTGGTGTGCCAACCAGGAACAGTTCACGCAGAATGCCGAGATACTGCTTTGCAGCGGCCCTTCCATTGCGAAGCACGCTGCTAGCCAGCTGACCTGCTGGCAGGATATTCAGTTCAATCGTGTTTGACCCGGGACGCAGGATGCCATCACGCACTCGGATGGAAAATGGAATCATTCCTCCGGGGTATCGCATAATGAATCGGCCGTTGACGACCAGCTCTACAGCGTCTGCCATGCCGAAGAATTGCAGGTGCCACGAGTTCCTTTCAAGCGTTGTGCTGTCGATCCGAAGCACCCTGCGAAGCTTCACCGACTCGTTGCCTGCCAAGTCTCCCGGAACGGTTGCGGAGCTGACGGCGACACCGTCTTCGATACGTTGCCACTGCCCTCCGAGATCGTATACTTTGCGAGTCTCGCTGGCTGTGAAAGGGGCTGACTCCTGGACAGATGCGGCGTCAACCACGCCTGTTGGCAGAAGGATGATTGCAAACAGCAAAATGACGCTATGGCGCGCCATCACTGCTGTGCGCTGGAATTGGTTCATAGAGCGATGCAATAGGATGCGTCGTGAATCGTGCGAACGTGCCGGTGGCTGTCACGTCGGGTTGAGATTCGTCCCCGGATGACTGCCGTGCAAAAGTAACGTGTCGGTTATCTTTGTCCATCACACAGAAACACGGAGTCGGGTTATTCTCGCCATTTGTTACGTCATGTTGCCGACCTCCAGGGGGGTTGGTCGTCAGTTTTGTTGAACAATCCAAGGTGAGCTGCCCGCCGTGTTCGCGATTTCCCGACGAACGTGGATGACTCTGCTGTGCGCGTTGAGCGCACTAGCGGCGGGTCCAGTGTGCTCAGTTGCAGAGGTGTCTCTGCTGCCATGGCTTGCAGAGAGCGAGCCCCTTCATGTTGGAGCCTTGCAGCTGACAACGACGTTGCTTGGGTCGTTTTTGAGACTGGTTCCACAGGATACGACCAGGCGCGACTCGCTTCCGAAGGGGCCAACCGGGATCGGTGATCCGACCAACACAGACATCCCTGGCTATTATCCGGATGTCTTCATCAATCGCTACGGTCTGACCGATCCACAGAAATCGTACCGGTATCTGAAACC
Source organism: Bacteroidota bacterium (assembly GCA_041170435.1). Lineage (GTDB taxonomy): Bacteria > Bacteroidota > Ignavibacteria > Kapaibacteriales > Kapaibacteriaceae > UBA10438. The sequence goes on along the minus strand of JBEAYU010000042.1, from coordinate 119,677 downwards.
CCCGAAAGGATATACGCAGCGGGGTGCGCTCGATACAGCGGGCGCGGTGATCACTCTGCGGGAGATCACCGACGGAGCTGACGTCGGCACGATGGTGCCCCTTTCGCTCGAGGCGTATCTCGACCAACGACGTGAGCAGCTTCTGCGAAAGGCACGGGATTCGTCGCTTTTGAAGTACGAGATGAAGAAGCCCCTTTCGGCTGCGGAGCTGACAAAGCTTATCGATCAGGCAACCAACATCACCATCCCACTTCCTCAGAACCCGCTGTTTGGAATCTTTGGAAAACCTGAGATATCGATCAACGTCAACGGTGAAGTCAATATCCAGGCCGGATGGCGCTGGGATGCACAGTCGCTCGGTACGGCTTCGATCGCCGGTCAGAACCAGTCCGCTCCAATCTTTAACCAGAACATCCAAGTCAACGTCAGTGGGCGCATCGGTGACAAGCTTCGCATGAACGTCGACTGGAACACCCTGAATCAATTCGAATTCAACAATCGATTTAGGATCGGATTTGAGGGCAATGATGACGATATCATCAAGCGCGTCGAGTTCGGCAACGTTAACCTCGAATCCCAAAGCGCTCTGATCGGTGGGGGACAGACGCTGTTCGGGGTAAGAGCTGACTTTCAGTTCGGCCCCCTGTTCATCAAGACCATTGCCTCTCAGCGCAGAGGAGAACGGCAGTTCATCAATGCTCGCGGTGGTGCGTCGCGTCAGCAGTTCACCATTCGCGCCTACGATTACGCCAAGAACCACTTCTTTATTGATACGGCATTCTTCGCCGTTTGGAAAGACTACTTCCGCACGGCAACGCCTGCCCTGTCGAAGGTTGGTGCACAACTGGTTGTCAAGGAAATCGAAGTATGGGAGTCTACCACGGATCTGAGAGAAGTTCAGGCAAATGAGGCTGTGGCATACGCGGATCTCCCGTCGATTCGCTTTGCGACCGGCGAGCGTTATCCGGCCAACCTGACACAGTCTGAGATCAAGGCCGGTATCGTTGAAAGGGGGCGATTCATTCGTTTGGATTCACGCCGGTACGATGTTGACCTCAACCTCGGAACCGTCTCAGTGTTGAACCTGCGGAATGATCGCTATTACGCTGTCTCGTATCGCGTGGAGGGACCCACTACTTCGGACGCAGATGACGAATACGTCGGCACGCTCTCGCGTAACGCCAATGAGCGCGACACGATTCTTCTGAAGCTCATCGCCCGACCGCAAATGCAGCCGGGATTTCGCGCCATCTGGAAGCGCATGATGCGTAACCGATACCCGATCGGTGTCCCGAACATCAATGCTCAAGATGCTCGTCTGGGAATGTGGTACTACCGATCGACGAATGACTCTGCCGATGTCATTGACGGAGCGCAAGACAAGATCGTCACGATCTTCCGCGTCGACCAGGTCAACAATGGCACTGGTGTTGAGCCCCCTGATGGAGTGTTTGACCCACGACCTCCGATCTTCAATTCGCAGCGTGGTGAGATCACGTTCCCGAGCCTGGAGCCATTCCGCGAGGGGTTGCGTGAGTACTTTACGGCAAAGGGCAACGCTCAGCTCGCTGAACAATACGTTTTCAACGAGGTCTACGACACAACCGATATCGCTGCGCGACTTGTCTCGGCCAAAGACCGGTTCTTGATCGTCGGCGAAGCAACTGGCACATCCATGGGCAGTCGAATTCCGCTTGCGTATCAACTGGCGCCGGGAAGTGTTCGTGTGACGCTCGACGGTGTGCCCCTGCGTGAAGGTGTCGACTTCATGGTGGACTATAACAGCGGAACACTGTCGATGCTCAATCCGAGAGCTCAACTGCCGAACGCAAACCTCAACGTTGAGTTCGAGAAAAACGATCTCTTTAACCTCACAACGCGCACACTCCTCGGAATGCGTGCCGACATGCGACTCTTTACCAAGCGCCGCATGAATGGTTCTATCGGAATGACGATGATGAACTACGATCAGGCCGCGATCGTGGACCGTGTGCTTCCGGGGCAGGAGCCGAATGCAAACTTCATGTTCGGTCTTGATGCCCGTTTCAACGCGGAGTTACCGTGGCTTACCGACGCGTTGAACTTCATTCCTGGTGTTGATACCAAGGAGAAGTCAACCTTCGCATTCAACGGAGAGTGGGCAATGGTCTCTCCGACACCGAACAAGCGCTTTTCGACTGTCGCCAGTGATGGTGGTAAAGCCGTAGCATACGTTGATGATTTCGAATCAGCGCGGCGCTATCTCGGTTTCGGCCTTACACCCACGACGTGGCAGCATTCGTCAGCATCAAAGGATTCGATGTTGTGGGACAGTGATACGACCGCTCTGAAGTATCGTGGAAAGGTCTTCTGGTTTCAGAAGTTCGTTCCGGATGTTCCTCAGGTGGACGTGTATCCGAACCGCGCGCAGGTGCAGGGACGGAACAACATCAACCCCTTGCGCATCGTCTTTGTGCCCGATGAACGGGGTATTCACAACCCGAATATTGAATTCATCGATCGGCTGAATCCGGAATGGAACGGACCTGACAGTCTTTCTGTGCGCCAGCGTGCTGCAGAGTTTCAGGGGGCGAACCGCCAGCGTGTCTGGGGCGGACTGACGCGTTTGCTGTCACCCTTCAATACCAATTTCGACAACGAGAACATCGACTTCATCGAGGTCATGATGCGGATTGAAGGCTATGAGCCGGGATCTCGCATGTTCATCGATCTCGGGCAGATCAGTGAAGATATCGTCCCCAATCAGGGCCTTAACACGGAGGATCGTCCCCCGGCAAACAACCTTGTGGACCTTGGGGAGGACACGGGCATCGACGGATTGACCGACGATCAAGAAAAGCTGGCCTATCCGGCTCCACTGAACCAGGAGGCCGATCCGGCCCGCGACAACTACTTCTTTGATTTCACGTCGAACCGTGATAATCAATCTGAGGATCAGTTTCGTCGATACAACAACTACGAAGGGAACGCGACGCAATCAGAGTTTGGCCAGTTCCCCGATACCGAGGTACTCAACAGGAACAATGGACAAACGATCTCTCTCGATAACAGCTACTTCCGGTACGAGGTCAAGCTCATACCGAATCCTTCCCTAAACCCTCAGATCGTCGGTGGAAACCCTGCCAGCGGTTGGTACCAGTTCCGCATACCGATTCGCCGTCCTGACTCGATCGTCGGAAATCCGCTGTTCACCAACATCCAGTATGCCCGTATTCATTTCCAGGGTGGAAGTGTCAAGGTCTCAATTGCCGACTGGGGTGTGGTGGGTTCATTCTGGCTCCGAAACCATCAGTTTCAGCCCGGGATCGACCTGACAGATACGGTGGTACAGGTGGCGTACGTCAACCGTGAAGAGAACCAAGATGCGCCGGACTTCTATTCAATGCCTCCCGGTGTTCAGGCTCCTCAGCAACTGCAGAACCCAGACCCATATCAGCTGTTGTACCTCAACGAGCAATCGCTGGTCGTTCGAACCCGAAATCTGCGTGCTGGTGAGGAGCGATTCACGGCGAGGATCTTCCGGCCATGGGACCTATTCTTTTACAAGCAACTTGCATTCTTCATTCACGGCGACAATACCATGCCCTCGGCAGTTGCCGAAGGGTCAACCCCGACAGCATACTGCTTCATTCGGTTCGGGATCGACTCATCCAATTACTACGAGTTCCGCCGTCCGATGATACGGGGCTGGCAGGACCTGCGAATTCGAATCGAAGATCTCACGGCCATCAAGGAGATCCGAGATAAGTCGCGTACAAGTCATCGTCAAGAGTTCCCAGTAACCGGAGACCCCCAGGCCATCTATGCCATCAAGGGCAATCCGATCATGACGCGCATTTCGTTCTTTGGATTCGGTATCGCCAATCCCGCAGAGCGCTATCCGAATGAACTCTCGACCACGATGTGGGTGAATGAACTTCGTGCTGTGGAACCAACGGCTGATAACGACTGGGCAGCCATTGGGAATGCAACACTCAAGCTCGCTGACATCGGAGATATCACAACGGCTGTCAATACCACCACTCCGAACTTCCATCGACTCGAAGAACGCTTCGGTAACCGGATGCACTCGACAACGTGGACGACAACCGTACAGCTTGGCTTGGAGCGGTTACTTCCGAAGAGTCTGCGCGAGACACGTATCCCCATCAGCTATACACACGCTGAGATCAGCGAAACACCCCAGTTTCAAGCGCAGAATGATGTTGTTCTTGAGACGGCTGCACAAGCTGCCGCTCGCGATACCGCTCGGAAGGGGGCTTCCGAAGAGGTTGCCAACCAGGTAGCTGAAGAAGTCCGCCGGCGTTCACAGCGTGTGCGTGTGCAGGACCAGTGGGCGCTCAATGGTCTGCGACTCGGCATTCCTGTCAAAGCATGGTACATCGATGATACGTTCAATAAGCTAACCTTCAACTTCTCGTATAGTCAGGAGTTTGAACGCTCCCAGGTTGTTCAACAACGTTTCGATTGGAGATGGCGGTTCAAGGTTGACTACGCCGTCAACATCGCACCAAAGCTCTCGGTCTCACCGCTGAAGTTCCTGACAGATATCTGGGCGTTGAAGGCATATAAGGACGCCAAGATCAACTTCCTGCCACAGTCTCTGAATGCCAGCATCAACATGACGCGCGCAAGGACGACAGAACAGTCGCGTTTCCTTGTTCAGGCAAGCCCCATTATCAGAGAATTCATTGCCGAGAAGTCACTTGGCTTCAATTGGCGATTCGTCGAAAATGGATTTCTGAGCCCGACACTCGACTACAAGGTCATGTCGATGTCGACCCTGGTGCCATTTGAGCTCGACGAAAATGGTCGGCAGCGGACGGCCTCTCAGCTGACATCGCAGATCTTCGGTGGGCAGGGCAGCGTGCTCAACTTTGGAAGCATCAGCAACTACAACCAAAACGTCACGCTGTCGCTGCGACCTCGTCTTCCGGACATTGGTGGATTGAATCGCTTTCTTGAAACGACGAGCTCGTACACGGCCAGTTTCACGTTGTTTGATCCCCTGCAAGCTGACACTTCACTCCGTGACGTCGTGCGCGAGGGTCGCTATACGGCCACCTTCCGAGTAAGCCCGGTGCTGCGTTGGCGTCAGCTCGGTAATGAGATCTTTGGCGCGCCACCAAAAGATGGAGGCGGCATCGGACGTGTCATCCAGGAGATCTTCTTCGGTTTCGAGAATATCACAACGACCTTCAATCAAGGCACCAATGCTATCAACAAGGGGGTTCTTGGTCAATCGGGGTTCGGAAACCTATGGTCGCGGACGGTGTTGTTCCGAGACAACGATCCGTCACTTGGGCCGAGTGCCGCCTATCAGCTTGGATTGGTTTCGAATCCTCACGGTGAGGTTTCCATTGAACCATCGTCGAGCTTCCCATTCTTCCGCCTGACAAGTGCTCCGGGTATCCGTCCGGCCAATGCCGTGATGCAGGATGATTACTCTCAGAAGAACACGCTTCAGCTGCAGACCAGCCGGCCTCTCTGGCCGGGTGCGACGTTGGACCTTACCATGCGGAGCGATATCGGTTTTACCCGTAACCAGCGCGTTGAGACCGATGCAGCAGGGATCCCGACGTTCACCAATGTCGTCAAGCGTCAAACACTCGACAGGACGTTCATAAGCTTCCCAGATCTTCCGTTTGGGCTTTCCGATGACAATGTGGAGAACGTGATCCGCATCTATAACGAACGCAAGGCTGTGATTCTCAACAATCCCGACACCACCAACCGGAACTCACAGCTTCTGAATGCTCTTGCCGAGTCCTTCCGCGAAGGCTTTGAATCATGGCAGTTCTTCAGCGGGGAGCTTGCACGAGCAATCCCAGCGCTGAACTGGACGCTCCGATGGGATGGGATCGAGAAGCTACCGTTGTTCAAGGGGCTCGCTCAACGGGTGTTTCTCGAGCATGCGTATCAGTCCAACTACACCGAAAATGCCCGTACGAACGACAACGGACGTTTCATCGAGGTTCAGCAGGTAAAATCCGGCTTTACACCACTGGTTGGTCTCAATCTGAGCTTCGACGAGCGCAAGCTCAACGGCTTGCTCACGGCCACGGCTCGCTACAGCGTGACCACGACGCATGGTTTCAACGCGTCGGCACGTGCCGTGATTTCTCAAGAGACCTCCCATGAGTTTCAGATCCAAGCGTCGTATCTGAGACGGAATGTGCCGATCAAACTGCTGGGAATGGACCTCAACAATGACCTTGAATTGACGTTCAATACGCAGGTGCGCCGTAACCGAAGAGGGCAGTTCGATGTTCTCGACTACAAGCCCGGTGGCGCCGTCGTCGATGGTACCACACAGATCGTGGTCGAGCCCCGTGCCCGATACACTCTCAGCGAACGTGTCACCGCGTCTGCATTCTTCAAGTACGAAGGTAATTTCAGTGAAGGTGCAGCCAATCCGGGCTTCAGCACGACCCAGGTCGGTATCGACATTCGCTTGTCCATCTCCGGTGGACGATAGCGTGAAACGTGCATGAAACAAGACTTTTCGGAGTACACACTGCTTCGTACCTTTGCGCCTGTTGCACCCACGGCGGGCCGATGCGTCTGCCTTCACCTTAACACATTCACGTGACGGTTGTCACGATCTCGGAGTTGTCATTCTAATGGGAAAGATCATTGCCGTTGCGAACCAGAAGGGCGGTGTGGGCAAGACCACCACTGCGGTCAATCTCGCTGCTTCACTGGCTGCAACGGAGCAACGGACATTGCTCGTTGATATCGATCCACAGGCGAATGCTTCGCATGGATACGGCGTAGACACGAGTGCTCTCGATAAAACGATTTACGAAGTACTCGTCAATCGACTCCCGATCGAGACGGTTGTCGTTACCACGTCAATGCCATTTCTCGACCTCGTGCCTTCACATATCAATCTCGTCGGTGCTGAGATCGAGCTCGTGGAAGTGCCGCAGCGAGAGCATCTTCTCAAATCGATACTGTCGTCGATCAGGGACAAGTACGACTACGTTGTGATTGATTGTCCGCCGTCACTTGGTCTGCTGACACTCAATTCGCTTACAGCTGCCGATTCGGTGCTCATCCCGGTCCAGTGCGAGTTTTACGCCCTGGAGGGACTTGGTCAGCTTCTCAACACCATCTCGATCGTTCGACGCACTACGAACCCTGCTCTTGAGATTGAAGGTGTCCTGCTGACGATGTACGATTCGCGGCTTCGTTTGAGCAATCAGGTGGTGGACGAGGTCCGGCGTCATTTTGAAGACAAGGCATGCCGTACGGTGATCTCCCGCAATGTTCGACTTTCTGAGGCCCCAAGTCACGGCAAGCCCGTGTTGCTCTATGACGCATCAAGTATCGGAGCGCAGAATTATCTGGCGCTGGCAACAGAGATCCTTGAAAAGAACGCTGCTACTGCCGGTGCGCTGGTCGGCTAAACAGGGAGATATCACATCGTGAAGCAAGGACTTGGACTTGGAAAGGGCATTGGGGCTCTGATCCCAAAGGAGCTGTTGCGGCCGGAGGCCACATCTCAGCAACCCCTCGTGGCCGATGCACAGCCGCTGGGCGTGAGCGCCATTGAGATCGACAAGATCGCTACCAACCCAGTGCAGCCCCGTCATCACTTCGATCAGAAGGCTCTCGAAGAACTCGCTCAGTCGATCGCCGTCCATGGCGTGATCACACCAATCACCGTGCGCCGGCATTTTGATGGCTATGAATTGATCAGTGGAGAACGTCGATTCAGAGCTGCGCAGATGGCAGGACTGACCGTCATTCCTGCTCATGTGATCGAAGTTGGCTCCGACGCACAGATGCTCGAGATCGCTCTTGTAGAGAATCTTCAACGGGAGGACCTCGATCCTCTGGAGGTGGCTCAGGGATATCAGCGTCTGATTGACGATTGCAATCTCAAGCAGGATGACGTTGCTGTCAAGGTTGGCAAGGACAGAAGTACAGTTGCCAACTCATTACGACTGCTGAAGCTTCCACCCGACATCCAAGCAGCGTTGAGGAATCGGCGCATTAGCATGGGACATGCCCGTGCGCTCTTGGCCCTGTCGAATGAGAACCGGATGTTGACGGTATTGCGTGAGATCATCAATCGAGAGTTGTCTGTTCGTAAGACAGAGGCTCTTGTCAAGGATCTTGAGCTCGGGCGGAAGGACATTACTCGGTCCGGTCAGATCCAGACGCGCCAGTCAAAGTCTCCTTCACCATCTGCCCCGAAGGAAACCAACAAGTCCATCCAAGCCATCGAGGATTCACTCCGTCATGTCTTCGCTACGCAGGTCCGGGTGAAAATGAAGAGCGATGAGACGGGTGCGATCGAGGTGGATTTCTTCTCGTTGGAAGAGCTTGAGCGCCTTCTCGACATGATGATGTCGACTCCTTCGCAGGGCGTGTCACGATGAGTGCCGAGCCGCTTCGGCATGTGGCGCAGTATCGGGTTCGATACAGCGACACTGACAAAATGGGAGTTGTCTATCACGGAAACTACCTGCGTCTTTTCGAGATCGGTCGAACGGAGTTTCTTCGTGATAGGGGGCTTCCGTATAGTCAAATGGAGCACGACGGCTACATGCTTCCGGTGCTGGAGGCACACTGTGAATTCCTTCTTCCGGCGCGGTACGACGACGTGGTTGATATCAGGACGTTGGTTGAGCCCCTTGACGGAATGCGTCTGACAATTCGATATGAGATCACCAGGGGCGAGGCTACACTCGTGCGTGGGTGGACTCGTCACACCTTCGTGCGTTCGGACACGTTTCGGCCGACGCGTCCTCCGGAGTTTTTTCTCAAAGTGGTCGGAGATCATCAGTGAATCGATTTCGTGAGAGAGTCCGATTGGGACGTGCAGGCATTCTGATCAGCTGCCTTTGCGCTGCGACGAGCCTTCACGCGCAGCAAACATTCATCTTCAACTTTCTTCGAAGCACCATCAGTGCCCGCATGGCTGGTCTCGGTGGGGCAACCGTGGCTGTTGTGCAGGATCCGGCCAACATGGTCATCAATCCTGCGGTTCTATCAACGGTTGATTCATCTGTCGTGACCGCTACGTTCATCAAACACGTCCTCGATATCAATGCCGGGTACGCGACCTACAATCGACACATCGACGGCGTCGGACAAATGGGGTTCACAGTAGGGTATCTCAACTACGGAACGTTCTCCAGGACAACGGTCACGGGTGATCGAACCGGTTCGTTCGGAGCAAACGATATCGCTCTGTCGGCATCGGTGTCGAATGAACTCGACTCGACACTCAGCTATGGCGTCACGGCCAAGGTTCTGCATTCGACCATTCCCGACATGTCGTCGACGGCCGTGGCCTTCGATGCGGGACTTCTCTACCAGATCCCGGCAAAGCGCCTCAACATCGGTCTGAGCATTCTCAACGTCGGCACGCAGCTCAGCACCTACGACGGAGTCCGTGACCGGCTCCCATTGGACATGCGCATTGGCGTGAGCCACCGTTTGCGAGGCCTTCCATTATTGGTCAACTTTTCGCTCAATCACCTGACGGACGAGACGGATGATATTCTTGATCGGCTCTCCAACTTTTCGGTAGGGGGCGAGCTGTACTTGGGGAAGGTCATCCAGGCCCGCCTTTCATACGACAACCGTCTTCGTAACACCTCGGCCGTGAATATCGTATCGCAGCTTTCTGGTCTCAGTGCCGGCGTTGGTCTTCGCCTACCCAGCTTCTCGTTCGACTATGCATATAGTGCTCTTGGAGCAGCAGCTGTGATGCACCGATTGAGTCTGGTGGTTCCACTCCAGTGAAGACCATGGAAATGACCTACCGCGGCTTCCATCTCAGGATGACGCTGCCATTACTTGCCGCCTGCTTGCTCTGTTGGCTTCTGTCGGGACCCTCGATCGAAGCCATCTTGGCGATCGTGGTGCTCTGCCTGGTGGTTGTCGCGTTCACATTCCCATGGGACTCATGGGCCGTCAAAAGGGGCGTGTGGGACTTCCCGGATGACCGTCTGATCGGGCGGATCGGCGTGCTGCCATACGAGGAAGTGGCCTTCTTCGTGCTACAAACACTTCAGGTCTCATTCCTCACGCTCGCTCTTGTGCGCTGGTTCCCGTCGAACAGCACGAGAATGCTTGTCGTATCGATGTCTGACCTTCTGGCCTCAGGCGTGGTGTTCGTGCTGGCCGCGATTGTTGCCGTTGGAACGAGTCGATGGCGTTCACGACACGCAGCTTCCACGTATGCCTGGCACCTCGGGATCTGGTTCGTGCCTCTGATTTCGGCTCAATGGGTGTTCGGCTGGAGCATCTTGGAGCCGCGACTTCCGGTGATCATTGCCTCGACGCTTGCCATCGGTTCTCTGCTGACGGCTGCCGATGTATGGGCTGTGCGCCGTGGTATCTGGTTTTTTGACGAAAAGCAGATCACGGGTCTGAAGCTATGGCAGATTCTACCTTGGGAAGAGGCGGCATTCTTTTACGTCACGAGCCTGATCGTTGCTCAGAGTATTCTGCTGTTCATCCCTGAATCGCTCCGATAATCCGGAGGTAGCCTCATACCCATGGAAAGTCTCAGTCTCGATCTTGCCGGTGGACCTTGGTATCTATACCTGGTCTTTGCCATCGTGGCGATCACGATCTCGGCCTTTCTGTATAAGGCGACGAATCCTCCGATTGACCGTCGCATGCGCCTGACGCTTATTGCGCTTCGCTCGATCGGTCTGATGGCGCTGATCCTTTTGCTGTACGAGCCCCTTGCCCGGTTCCGACGTAGCGAAACTCTCCAACCACGTGTTGCAGTGGCCGTGGACGTATCGCGCTCCATGGGTATGCGTGACAGGTCTCGAGACCGAGCCAGCGATGTGCGTTCAGCGGTGAATCGCGTCATGGACCGGCTTGCAGATGCAGCTGACGTGTACGTGTTCGATGAGACGGTGCGTAACCTTTCCGGTTCGTTCGATACCATGCGCCTGTCCGGCTTCAGGACCGACGTTGGGGCAGCGATCCGTAAGCTGGCCAATGCCGGCGGCGACGCAGAGTATGGTGCCCTTCTGGTGATCAGTGACGGGAATCACAATAGTGGTGAACAGCCGCTCTACTCGGCAGAGCGCAGTGGCATGGCCGTCTATACGCTTGGTATTGGAGACAGCGTGCCTCCGGCGGATCTGCGCATGGTCTCGCTGACATCCTCCGGCGTCGGTATCGTCCAAGAACCGATGCCGATTACGATCGATCTCGAGCAGTCATTCATCTCTGACCGAGCCGCTGCCGTGGTAATCAACGATAACGGAACGGATGTGGCAAGGCTTCCACTGCAGCTTCGTCAGAACGTCCCTCGCTACCAGATGTCGTACGAGTGGACGCCGAGCTCGGAGGGCGTCCATCTTTTATCGGCCCGGATCGTTGATGCAGGTTCTGAGTTCACGCAAAAGAACAATGCTGCTCAAACCACCATTCGTGTTCGGAAGAACAAGAAGCGAGTTGTCCTGTTTGCCGGCGCTCCCAGCCCGGACGTATCCTTTATTCGCACCGCAATCGAGCAGGATCCGTCGCTCGAGCTCGCAACGTTCATCCATAGGGAAGGGGCGAGCTTCTACGAAGGCGCACCGACGGCAGCCGCGCTGGCAGATGCTACGTCCATCGTCATGGTCGGTTTCCCGACGGCCTTCACGCCAAAGTCGGTGATCGATGAGATCGCCAGCCGCTGTCGCCGAGGGGCCTCGATTCTCTTCGTGGCATCCATCGCGACCGACTATGCTAAGCTCGGCGCGCTTGGAGATCTCCTGCCGTTTCGTGTCACGTCCAATCGGCCGATCGAGATGAACGTCACAGCCGACGTTTCATCGGTTGCCACGGCCGATGCACTCATGCGATTGACTGGGGCAGACAACGACGCAGAACTTTGGAACAATCTGCCTCCGATCTACCGAACGGAACTCTTTGTTGAGCCGACGTCCGGTTCGACCGTCCTTGCCCGAATGAAGGTAGGTTCGACGCCGATTGATGAGCCATTGATATTGAAGCGCGACCTCGGGCAAACTCGATCACTGGCCGTCCTCGGACACGGCCTCTACCGTTGGAAGCTTCTCGGTCAGGGGCAGGCTCAGGCACGTGGGGGCGCCTCATGGGATGTTTTGCAGACCTTTACCTCAAACTCGATGAAGTGGCTCAGCGTCCGCGACGACGAGCGCCGTGTTCAGATCCGTAGCACGCACGAGACCTACGTCGTCGGCGAAACAGTGGCCTTCTCCGGGTCGGTCTTTGACCAAGCGTTCTCAGCCGTTGAAGATGCCGAAGTACGGCTTGTTCTCGACGGTGCCGGAACGCAACGCACCGTTGAACTCTCTCCTAAAGGGGCGGGGCAATACGCTGCATCGATTGGCAGTTTACCGCCGGGGCGGTACTCATTTACGGGGATTGCGACAGCTCGAGGCGTGACGCTGGGTCGGGATCAGGGGACGTTTACGGTCAGTCAGATCGGCCTTGAAGAGCAGACCACGGCCATGAATGCCTCCTTACTGCGTGTGCTATCGCAGCGCACGGGTTCTCGATTCGGCGGCATAGACTCGGTTGACGTGCTACTCGATGCCATCATGAACGATCCTCGGTTACGTCCGATCGTGCGCACCAGCGAACGCGAGTTGGCACTACATCATCTGCCATGGATCGCGGCCGTTGCCATCCTGGCCTTCGCCACAGAGTGGTTCCTGCGCAAGCGCAGGGGGCTTGTGTGATGTCCCGTCAGCTGCCGCCGAACTTGGCTGCGCTGTACCTCGAGCGTCGGCCGGAGATCATTGCGCGACTCGATGACTTCGCCAAGGTGGCACCGGAGTGCTGGTTCTATGAGCTTTGCTTCTGTTTGATGACCCCTCAGTCAAGCGCCGTCAATGCCTTTGCTGTTCAGAAGGAGCTCGAGCGCGTACGGTTTTTCGATCAAGGTCAAAGCGTTGTCCATCTTCTGGAGCGTCGCGATAGCTACATCCGATTTCACAATACCAAGCATGATCGGCTCCATCTGGCCCGTGAGAAGTGGCCGTTGATCCGGGAGATCATTCAAGGTAGGGGGCTCACCCCTCGGCAGCGCCGCGACGAGCTCCGAGGTTCTGTGAACGGTTTCGGTATGAAGGAGGCGAGCCACTTCTTGCGAAACATCGGCCAGCGCGGGTTAGCCATCATCGACCGGCATTTACTGACGAACCTTGTCGTATGTGGCATCTATGACAATCCGCCCTCGGTCAATAGCGACGAAAAGTATCGAAATGTTGAGGTGACCTTTGATGCTTACTGCAAGGAGATCGGCATCGACATGGATGAGATCGATCTGCTGTTCTGGTGCGCCCAGACCGGGCATATCCTCAAGTGACCGCTCAGCGAAGGGCAGATGCCGCCAGATCGGCCAGCCGCGTTGTTGAGAGAATGGCCTGCTCTTGCCGGCCCTCGGCCAGCAAATGATCACTTCCGTGGATTCGAGCCTCGATACTGCAGGTAATGCGATTGCCGACGATTGACAAGACGCTTGCTGTCACGCGGACATGGGCACCGACAGCTGCCATGGCCTTGTGAGTTATGCTCAGCCCCGTGCCGCACGCATTTTCGTCACCCTCGAAATAGGGTTCGATCGCACGGCGTGCTGCGACTTCAGCATGATAGCAGAGCCAGAACGTTGAGTACACGGGGTGGACCACACGATCATCAAGGCGAGCAACCATCTCGGCGGTGACCGTCACATCCACGTGAGCGACCGAGCTTTCGATACCGGATCTCATTGGAGTTCCTCTCTTGACTTCTGATGGACATAACTTTGCGTCCATGCGCGTTGCACTGACAACATTAGGCTGCAAGTTAAACGCCACGGAGACGTCGGCCATCGAGCGCCGTTTCGCCGACCAAGGTCACGAGATCGTTGAGTACGGGCAGCCGGCAGACCTGCTCGTCGTGAACACCTGTACCGTCACCGAATCGGCCGACACCGAGTGTCGGAAGATCGTTCGTAAGGGGCTTCGCGCGGCACCATCAGCACACGTTGTAGTGACGGGTTGTTATGCACAGCTAAAGCCCGACGACGTGCTTGCCATTGACGGAGTCAGCGCCGTCGTTGGCACTGCATCCAAGCTTCGGATCCCTGATCTGGTTGCTGAGATCGTTGGCTCTACCGTGCCGCTGCGGATCGTCGAGCCGCTTTCAGGGCAGACGGTTTTCTCTCCGGCGCGCTCGTCACGGGTCAACACACGAACCAGGGCATTTCTGAAGGTCCAAGATGGCTGCGACTATTCATGCTCATTCTGTACGATACCAAAGGCCAGGGGGCCATCGCGGTCCATGGCGCTTGAAGACGTTCGTCATGAGCTCTCATCGATCGCACGCGAAGGTTTCCATGAGTGCGTGATATCGGGGATCAATCTTGGCGAGTACGACTCTCATGATCGTGCTCGACTGATCGATCTTCTTCGGATGATCGATTCAATGCAACTGCCGTTTCGGGTGCGACTCGGCTCCCTGGAGCCGAACACCATCAGTGACGAGATCATCGACCTCTTGGCGCGATCGGAGACGATCGTGCCGCACTTTCATATCCCGCTGCAGAGCGGGTCGGCAGATCTGCTTCGCTTGATGCGTCGGCGCTACAACACGCAGATGTACCGAACGACGCTCACCAAACTTCATGCACGAATGCCACATGCAGCCGTGGGGATCGACGTGATCACCGGTTTCCCCGGGGAGACTCACGATCATGCGATGCAGACCGAAGAGCTCCTCTCGGAACTGCCGTGGACGTATCTGCACGTGTTCACCTATTCGGAGAGGGCAGATACTGCTGCGGCCGTCATGAGGGGCTCGGTTGATGTTGCCGAGCGAAGAGAACGAACGCGACGACTGCGTCAGCTTAGTCATGAGCGCACTATTCGTTTTCATCAAGAACAGGTCGGATCGATCCGCACCTTTCTTCCTGAGGGATACGATGTGCGAGACGGTGTATGGACCGGGTGGACCGAGAATCACGTTGCTGTGCGAATGCGCGCAGGGGCGGAGATGAAAAAGCGCCCCATGAAAGTGCGGCTCGTCGGCATTGACGGTGACGCGGTTCACGCCGTGCCTCATGAGACAGATGTTCACAACCATGTCGCGATCATTCCGAGGAGTTCACCATGAGGGTCTTCATTGCCATTGACATGGAGGGGGCAACGGGCGTTGTTCACCGCGATCAGCTCATGCCGGAGGGGCGCGGATACCCTGCTGCACAGCGACTGTTGACGCGCGACGTCAATGCTGTCATTGCCGGCATCCGCAGTGTGGAGCCCGATGCCGACATCGTCGTAGGAGACGGCCATGGTGTGATGCGCAACGTCTTGCTTGATGAGCTTGATCCGAGCGCGCGGCTCGTGATAGGGCCGGCCAACGTTGCCAACAAGCCCCTCTGCCAGCTCGAGGGTGTTCAGTTTGGTGCCGATGTAGCGTTTTGCATAGGATATCACAGTATGGCCGGTACGGCTGGCGGCCTATTGGCACACACATACGTGGGTTCTCTGATACGAGAGCTTCGACTCAATGGGCATCCGGCCGGGGAAGTTGAGGTGAATGCTTCTGTGTTAGCGAGCTTTGGCGTGCCCCTTGCCATGGTAAGTGGCAACAGCGACGTGGAGGCTGAACTTCGCGCATGGAATGACCGGTCGGTGTTTGTCAGCACAAAGCAGTCACTCGGGCCGACGGCTGCCATCTGCAAGACGCCGACCACGACTGCGCGCGAGCTGGAGGCTGGTGCGCGACGTGCCATGGAGGATCGGACGACCTGGTACCTACCACATGCAGGGCGGACGCGGATCGAGATCGATACCTTTCAGCGTGAGCAGTTTCACCGAGCCATGCAGAGCGGGGTGGTCGTCGGCGTTGGTGAGATGACCTTTGCCGCAGACCATGACCATGCGGCCGAAGCGTTTCGTCATGCATGGCGAGCGTGCACGATGGCGCTTGACGAGGCTTCAGCGTGGCTTAAGTAATGGCTCTAGCCGGGTCTCGTTCGTAGCCAACGCCTACCAGGCAGAGGCCATGTGCTGGTGCAAGAGAGGGTGGTATGCGCCGTTCGGCCGAGTCTCGCAGCGCGATCAACTCTTCGATGCTAAGCCGTTGACGTGCAACGGACATGGATGCTCCAATGATGGCTCTGCACATACCATACACAAACCGGTCAGCCCGTAGTCGGACTTCCAATATCCCGCCGTTGATCCGAGTCTGGCAGATCTGCAGGTCGCAGACATAGCTTGTGGTATCGGGATTGGACTTTGAGAACGCCGTGAAGTTGTGTCGTCCACGCATATGGCAGAGAGCTTCTTCGAAGAGCTCACGGTCGTACGGAAGATCCGGATGCCATGACGTCAGCCGGTTGAACACACTCGGTTCGATGGCGATCGAGTAGACGTACTCACGCCAGATCGCATCGAACCTTGCATGAAAGCCATCGTGAACTCGTTGAACGCTCAGGATGCGAACATCCTTTGGCAGGCGAGTGTTGATGGCCACAACCGCCTTCTCGATCGGTATCTGATGAGCTCCGGCCGGAAGTTCGACATGTGCGCACTGTCCGCTGGCATGCACCCCAGCGTCGGTTCTGCCAGCCCCATGAATGATGCATGGAACGCCATACGCTATTGAGAGGGCTTCTTCCACGCGCTGCTGCACGGAAACGCCATTGCTCTGGCGTTGCCAGCCAACGTAGTCGGTTCCGTCGTACTCGATGAGCATGCGCAGCCGTGACATCAGGCAAAACTATCATCAATGGGCGTTTCATTGAGATGGATGAGTAGTGGGTGACACTTCTTATCATCTGCCTGTTGTACTTTTGCACTGAGAAGCTTGTTTTATTCTCGTACTAATGATGTATGAAACACTTGTTTCCGTTTGTAACAATCGCCTTGCTGTTGTTGTGCTTGTCATGTAGCCATTACATAGGCGAAACAGACCCATCAGTTGCAGATGATGAGGGAACAGACACAGATACAAACAGGTCTGTGTTCCTTGCAATACGCACAGAGTTGCTGTATCCATCAGAACAACATTCAGTGACGATGGTAGCGCGTCACGGCCGTAATGGACCCGAAATCGAATCACTTCGTAGATCCTATCTGTATGTCAACGGCGTCAAGCGAGGCTTAACCTACGGATTTCCATTTCGAGGCCCGTCTGACCAGATTTCCTTACCGGTCGGCACGACAATACTTGAGATTGGATTCCAAGGCCCAGGTGAATCACTTAAGAGAACCCGGTTCGACCTTGCGCCACGTCAGTTGTACACGCGTACCTTCGTCGCTTCGAAGACATCCGGACTTGTGGTCACGATTTCGCCAGCACTGAATCAGGGGGAGATCATCGAAGTGAGTGTGTATAAATCGGTCGGTACGTTTAAGCGCTTAGCGTCACGCGTATTTCAGGGTGCTGGATTGTCAACTCTTAATGTCGCTGCCGCGGAGTTTGTTGACCAGATCCAAAGTGATAAGGAAATCTCTGTTGGGTTGGATCGAAAGAGTGTAGCATTTCATAACGTTCTATTCAGCGATGGCATTGAGTTAACCCAGAGCCAGGGAAGTCTATATCAGTATGTGGCAGTTACGCCATGAATAGATTGCTCCTGATTCTCGTCATGACTCTGATATCAGCTGTGACCGTCGTAGCCCAGTTGCCACGATTGGGCGGAACGATTTCGGATAACACGAGGATGTATTTCGGAATTGGGCGTCGGAAGGGTAGTTATGATTCAATGAAGGTCGACAGAAGGGTAGGGGTGACATTCCTGGGAATGCGTCGAGACTCCATAGTGGATTCTGTCGTTTTCTTACCTGATGAAGTGCCGACCCTTGAACGATACCTGCGTGATTACGAAACACTCTTGGCCAGTCAAACAGATCTCTTCATCAGTGATACCACCATGCGAAGGATTCTAGGTCGAGTCGCGCCTCGCCAGTTCCTGGAAATGAATGTCAGAAAAATCTCTGTCCGACTATCAACCGGTTCTGTCAAAACGGGCATTCCTCTGGTTGCAACAAACGATAACTTGCTTATCACAGAAGGCGAGTCGTTTGATCCTGTTGTTGATCTGCAGCAAGGGAGGTTTACATGTATTCCTGTCACGCTCATCGAGAACCTAACTCCCGATGTTGGCAAGGCATCTCCGAGGTGGTTCGTGGTGCGAGGTGATTACACCTTGTTTCAAACGGCTGCGCGACTTGCCAACATGACGTTGTCATACGAGCAGAACTTTCCACCCGAGTTCGAGGATTGCATTACTGCCGCCAATAGTGAGCAACTTGTGTATGCCCAATCATCAAAAGTATGTCCGCGCTCTACTAGTCCATATGTGACCGCGTTTAGTGGGGTCATTTCTACGATGTTACGACCAGAAGCTGTTGTTGAGTTGCCATCTGTAAGTAGATTTCGAACTGTTGCACTAAACTTTCAGCAGTTATCGTTTTCGTCTGGTATCGAGGCGTCGATGTATGTGAGCGAACTCCATGACATTGGGCTGCGTGCAATGCTTGTGGTCCAGCCTCCAACTGTGCATGATTCTGCGGCACAAAACTCCCTTGGAATGGATGCTTACTCGGTGCACGTACTTGGCACGTGGCATATTGTACCATCTGACATCATCGGATATAACTCTGTCGGCCTATCTGCAACCCTTGGTGTTGGGCCGTCATTTCTCTCATACAGAGGCCGCACCTATCGTGATGCCAGGAACCTGACCACGTCTGGCAGTGGTCTTGCACTTGATGTTGCTTTGAGCCTAAGCTTGCAGGTGCCGATTTCAACATCCTTCATTATTGGCTTGCGGGGATGTTCGATGTATCAGCATGGGCTTGGTCATTATGTTGAGAGCATTGTAGACGAAATGCCATATGCAAAGCCTTGGGAAGCATTTTTTTCGATTCCTCGACAGTTTACGGTATTTGCTGGAGCACAGCTCTATCTGACTTATACTATCGACTGAGCTAGCAAGAGTCTGTTTTCGCGGAGTAGTTCCACGGCACCTCGCTATCTTGGGCAGGAGAGCAGGAACGGAATTGCGAGGCTCGTCGCTTCATTAGAAATGGGGTGGATCTGACCCAAGAACATCAAGTTCGAATGTCGATCTCATTCTTTGTCTTTTTAAGCGACCATTAATTAGCAGATTGAGAAGTTTATGGCAAAAGTGTATGGCTGTTGCGTTACCGCATTCATGCTATGTGTTGTCTCATGTAGTCACTACGTCGGGCTCACCGATCCCTCGGTGATGCAGGATAAGCGCCGTGATACTCTGCGGAGGGCGTTTCTTGCGATCCAAGCGTCACCTGATTACAAACGCTCCGGCTATCAGGTTTTGATGAGTGCGCGAAAGGGGCGTAGTGGGCTCAAGCTCGAATCGATTCTCAATGCTACATTAGTTGTCAATAGCGTGAGGTGGGATTTGGAGAAAGGCTTCCCGTATGGCAATGGTGAACTAAGCGTTGGGGGTCTCATGCCCGTTATCTCTATCGAGTATGTCAGTCCAGAAGGGCTTACCACTGGAGTTGACGTCCCGCTTGATCTATTGAGCAGTTTCAAAATGTCAGGTCAAGCTTCCCGAACGACCGGTCTCAACATTGAGGTGTCCCCTCCGATAAGAGAATTTGAGACCATTGAAGTCATTATCTACAATCTGTCTGGACCGCCCATCGCAGTTGCCAAGCGGACGTTCAAGGGTGTCGGTACGACACAGCTGACGTTCAAGCCGTCTGACTTGGCTGGGGCGATTGATGGAGAGGCGAAAATCGGAGTTCAAGTACAACGTGTTAGGGTTGAATACGGTCCATACCTATTCAGTGACGGCATCGAGCTAACTCAGATCGTAGGACCATTTGAACAGATCGTCTCGGTTAGTCCATGATTCACTTGCTTATGGTGATCGCACTCTTAAGTGTATCAGCTCCATGTGTGGTAGCTCAGCTTGCTCGTGTCGGTACGAGTCTCTCTATCAACGAGAGGAGGTACTTCGGCATTCCGCGCAATCGGGTTGACGTTGACTCTGTGTTGGTGATCAATGATGTAGGGGTCTCGCTGGTTGGTATGCGTGATGACACAGTCGTTTACACAGTCAAGTTTTCTCCCGATGAAGTTCCCATCTTAAATCGTTACATCCGGGACTACGAGCAGTTGCTCGACGGTGAGAATGATATGTTTGTCGGCGACAAGCAGTTACGAAAGATTCTTGACCGTGTTTCTCCGACGCAGATCTATCGTCAGCCTGTTCCGCTGATATCAGTTCGGCTTACTGACGGTTCTGTAAGAACAGGGGTTCCGCTGGCTGTTTCGGACGAAAGTTTGCTCTTATCGAGCGATTCCACATTTGTTCCTCAGACGGATCTGCAGGCACGCGCTTTCGTTTGTATTCCGGTGGCTCAGATTGTCAATGTCTCGCGTGTGATTGAGGGCGAGCCACCAGGTTGGATGTTCATAGATGGAGAGATCCCGAAGTTTCGGACTGCAATCCGGATCGTGAGCGAAGCCAGAGTATACATGTGGTATGTACCACCTGAGATTGAATCGTGTATCTCGGTTCTTCTAGACGATAGCAATGATGGTGCGCCGCGTTCCAGTGTCTGTCCGAGATCGAATGTCTGGACTCTTACAGTCTTTGGCGGTGCTATGGCATCTATTACGAGGTCGAGTGCTTCTGCCGTTCAATCGTCGCGAGGCTTGATCACGGACATTGATTTGAGTTACCAGCCTGTGACGTATTCCACCGGCATAGAGCTGTCACGCTTCATAGTCAGCCCTTCGATATTGGGGCTAGGCTGTTGGTTCAAGCTCAGCCACCGACGATAAATGACTCGTCTCAGCAAAACTCGATCGGCTCTGATTCTTTTACCCTGCTGATCTTGGGTACATGGCATCTTGTCCCTATCGATAGCATTGGCTACAATCGAATTGGATTGTCGACCACGATTGCACTTGGCTCCTCGTACGTGCACTACCGGGCACGCACCTTTCTTGCAGAAAGGAACTTTACAAGCTTCGGCCCAGGTGTGACGTTTGATGCGTCTTTGAACGTAAGTGCGAGCATTGCGCTATCAAGATCTTTTTTCGTGGGCATGCGCGGATTCGGAATGTATCAACTTGGTCTGTATGACTCTATTGCGTCTGTTACACACAATGTGCCATTTCAATTAGTGAGATATTTGTTTTCTGTTGGACGTGCGTCTTTCTTGATGTACGGGGCACATTTGTTTACCAGCTATTCGTTCTAGTAAAGACTAAGCCCTGCCGCATGATACCATTGGTGTTATAGCTCGGTCTGGATGTATCTCAGAGCGATTCCATCAGCCGGAATCAAGGTTGTTATCGGATCCGCGATCGGCCGGAGGCGCCGCTTTGGCGATCAACGGACGAGTTCATGGGGCGCCCCCTTCGGGATGACGGTCAACCCGGGATCCTGCCCCACTTCCAGCGTGTCCTGCCCTCCGGCATACGACAGATGTCCGTGATAGCCACCGATGACGCTTGTGAGCACGCGCACGTCCGAGACCATGATGCTTCTCCACGAGCCAATGCCGTGAAGCGTTCCACGCAGCAATAGTGCCGATGAGCGCAACTGTTGCCGGAAGTGTTCCCGCACGGCCGGGGGTACGGCGCACTGCAGAAAGCCAGTCTCATCTTCAAGGGTGATAAACAGCATGCCTTTTGCCGTCGGCGGTGCCTGCCTGAGGATCACGATGCCGGCAACGGTCACCTGGAGTTTGCTCTGAGGTGGTAGCCGACAGATCGTCTCGACCGTACGAATTTCAAGTGACATCATCGAGCGTCGGTACAGCGTCATGGGGTGGACCCGGGCAGCCCCCTGCATGATGTAGTCGTAGGCCAGACGCTCTTGCGCTCTGAGCGGTGGCAATGCCGGCACATCATTCGGGTGCAGATTCGGCAATTCAAACAGCTGTGGCCTATGCGCATCTTGGCGAGCCATCCGCTGACGGACCACGCCAACGATCCAAGCGGCACGGCGTGCATCGGGCTCCAGACCTTGCATGGCCCCTGCCATGGCGATGCATTCAAGAGTATCGCGCGGCACATCGGGCAGACGAGTGACGAGGTCTTCTACGCTCTGGAAGGGGGCGAGTGCACGCTGCCAGATGATCGACCGTGCCGCTTCGGCACTGACGTTTCGGATGGCCGTAAGTGGGCTACGAATGGCAAACCGTCCACTTGCATCCTGCTCGATGTCATAGCGAAGTCCTGAACGCGACACGTCACATGCTAGCACCTGAACACCCCAGCGGCGGCACTCCTCGTGCAAGGTCATGAGGTTGTACATCCCCGGCCGATGCTGCATGAATGCTGCCATGTAGGCGGCCGTGTGGTGCGTTTTGAGCGATGCGCTCTGATAGACGATCTTGGCAAACGCAGCGGCATGAGAGCGGCAGAAGCCGTATCCGACGAAGTGCGAGACGATCTCGTAGACCTCTTCTGCACTGGCCATATCGACACCGCGGCTGCAAGCCCCCTGAACGAAACGATCGCGCATTGAGGCCATCAGTTCACGATTCCGATTTTTCGACACCAAAGAGCGGAAATCATCGGCGTCTTCAAGCGACATGCCGGCGAATCGATGGGCGATCTCGAGCACCTGTTCCTGGAACAGCACGATTCCTAAGGTATCCGACAGGATCGGCTCGAGGTCGGGATGTGGATAGCTGATCGGTTCCTGTCCGCGCCGTCGTTTGATGTAGGGGTGCACCATGCCCCCTTGCAGCGGACCCGGACGGAACAGAGCCACCTCTGTGATCAGATCGGCGAAGTTTTCCGGCTGATGCTTGGCCAGCAGATGCATCTGACCCTGTGATTCGATCTGGAACACACCCAGCGTGCGACCGCTGCGAATGGTCTCAAACGTCTTGACATCATCCAGAGGCAACCGGTCGATGTCCGGCGCCGATCCGGTGTGACGTTCGATCAGTTCGAGGCACTCGCTGATGCATGCCAGCATTCGCAGACCGAGCACGTCGAACTTGACCAGTCCAAGGGCCTCAACATCGTCCTTGTCGAACTGCACGACGGCCACACCGTTGGCAGATCGCTGCACCGGAGTGAAGTTTTCAAGGGGCTTGCTCGACAGTACCATGCCACCGGAATGTTGTCCAAGATGGCGTGGTTGATCAAGCAATAGCGTTGCAGCCTTGATCAGAATATCGAGCATGGGTATCCGGCCGATGACGCCGGCAAGCTCTTTGCGGTAGGTCTCTACGCAGTTGTTCGTGTAGCCGGGTACCGACTTCGACAGTGCACGAACGGTCTCCTCCGGCCAACCCAAGGCCTTGGCAGCGTCGCGGATCGCCATGCGAATGCGGTAGGTGATGATCGTTGCCGTCATAGCCGTCTGTTCAAGGCCAAAACGCTCTTCCATCCAGGCCAGCACTTCGCCTCGGCGCTCACTGTCGAAGTCCACGTCTATGTCGGGCGTGCCCTTGCGTCCACGATGCAGAAATCTCTCGAACAGCAGATGATGCTCCACAGGACAAACGCCCGTGATGCCGAGCACGTAGGCCACCACGGAGTTGGCCGCCGAGCCCCTTCCACTCGTGCGGATGCCTCGCCTGCGGGCGTGTTCGACGACTTCGTGAACGACCAGGAAGAAGTCTGACAGATCAAGGTCGGCTATCACGGTGAGCTCATGCTCAAGAAGCTCTGAAGCTCTGCGGCGTGTCTCGTCCGAGACACTGCCATAACGGTCATCAAACATATCGAGGCACATCTGACGAAGCACCTGACGGGATGTCTGGCCATCGGGGATGCGTGCGGCAGGGGGCGTGATATGCTCCGGAAGCAGGTCGAATCTGCACTCGTGGATGATCCTGCCGACGTTCCCAAAGGCCTCCGGATAGGGGATAAGCTTCTGTAGGTCCGCCTCACGGCGCAGACACTGACGGTCGTGCACGGGCCGCAAAGGATGGGGATCATGGATGGTCATGCCCTCACGAATGCAGACCATCAGATCGTGCGCCGCATAGTCATCACGCCGAGCATAACGCACATCTTGTGCTGCAACCAGCGGCACGGAGCGCTCACCTGCCAGTGCGGCCATTGCATGAATTCTGCGCACTGCCCAAGGGCGTCCATCATGAGCAAGGCCGGCATACAGATGATCCATGCCGCGCTGTTGTAGCTCGTCTAGCACGGCCGTCACATGCTGGCTTGGACCGCTCAGCATGTGTAGGATCACGAAACAGTTCTGAAGCTCAGTCAGGCCAAGGGCCTCGAGTTGCCAAAGCTCCGGCATGGCTAGCCCCTTACTCTCATGCAACCGAGTGCTGAGACGGCAGATCGCACGATATCCCTCATCGTTGCGGGCAATGACGCTGACATCGACGTAGGTCGATTCCTGTACCATGATCGGAACATCGATGCCGATCAGCGGCCTGATGCCACGTCTGCGGCATGCGCGTTGATGTCGGACGGCCGCATAGACGCCGTGGACATCGGTGATGGCAAGAGCATCATGTCCCAATTCATGAGCCACATCGACCAGCGCCTCGACGCTTGAGCCGCCGTCGAGAAACGAAAAGTGAGAGCGCGTATGCAGTGATCCGAACATTGTACGCTCAGTCAAAGATGCGCGAAAGCATCCAGCCTTGAAGGCTGCTGTGAAAGATCTCCATCACACCGCTTGTGGTGATCAGCAGCAGATATCGCCGCTGCTCGTCATCACCCCACCATGGACCTCGAGCTGACCAACGGTCGAGCACTTGCTCGACATCGTAGGCGCCCCCTCTCCAGCAGATGATTTCAGGTTGTCCGTTGCGCAATCCGACATCGATGGGCTCAAGAAGAAATTTCATTGATCAGCCCCCTGATCATGTGGGGTCGGTGCGCTGATCGGTACGATCCTGGCATGTCGATCAGGCATGAGCGTCCACGGATCCAGGATCTGCACCTGCTTCAAGACGTGACCATAGCGCGGTCGCAAGAGCTGCTGTAGCTGCGAAGGGCTGACTCGGGGAGCGAAGAGGTCGATCTGTTCAGCTTCGGCCTGACGCAGAGACGCAAGACGCAGGCTAACGCCACGCCAGCGCCGGTTGGGCCTCAACAACATCCTGCACAGCGTTTGCACATGCGTCCAGATGATGCTCGCCAGCCTTGCCCCTTGCCGCAGAATTCTGGAACGAGCATCTGTGATGGTATCGTTCGCATCAAGCACGCTGACCTCGATGCGCCAGGCCTCACGTCCGTCCAGCTTGATTGCTGCCACCTGACTGCAACGTTGGGCCGCATCGAGGATCAAGCCGGGCTCTCGAGCATCTTCGTCAAATCGCTCGATCGCCACGATCTGTGGTGGCGGAGCATAGAGCGGCAGAGAGGCATCACGTGCATCATGCAGCAGTTGATACAGCATCCCGGCGCGCGCTCCGAATTGCAGACGCAGGTGTCGCTCTTCAAGAGTGCGAAGCCGGCCGATCGTATCAAGTCCAAACAGGCGTAGCCGTTCTGTATCGTCGTGGCTGATGCCCAGCTCCGGCAGCATCGTCAGTACGCGGCTCGGCACGTTATCGGCATTTTCGAATACGTCAATGCGGCCCGTTGTCTCTGCAGCGCACGCTCGTAGCAGAGCGTCGTTGCGCAGGGGAGCCATGGCCGCCCGACAGTTAAACCTGCGCACGACGGCGTGCAGGCCCTGCAGATCGTCGAGTCCACAGTAGATACGCCCCCTGGCGGGTGTCGACAGTAAAGGAGTGCATCCATGCACCGAGTCGAGCAGAGCATCGATCGTTGCATCAGAGGCATCCGAGCAGAGCAGGCAGAGAAGCATATGCGATTATACAAAATGTACAATCGCAATGCAAAATGTCAAGTTTGGTAAAAGGGGCTTACAGCTGTTTGATGCAGTTGCGAACCACGCCGACGATGCTGAAGTCCATGTCGGCAGTGATGGCAATGTCCTTGTAGCGCCGGTTCTCGGCGCGCAGCAGCGGCTGGCCGTCCACCGTCAGATAGCGCTTGACGGTGAGCTCACCGTAGACCTTGGCGATGACGATCTGACCCGAGCGAGGTTGCAGTGCACAGTCCACGATCAGCGTGTCGCCATCACTGATTCCGGCATCGGTCATTGAGTCACCAACGACACGAATGAAGTAGGTACTCTCGGGGTGCTCCAGCAGCATGTCCGCCAGATCAATCTCGCGCTCGATCGTGTCATCAGAGGCCGTTGGAAGACCTGCACTGACGCCCAAGGCCAGCATAGGGATGCGTGGGCCGCGGTCGGATTTCTTTCGACGCACCGGGGCTACGACCTGCGGAGAGTGGCGCTTGAGTTCTTCGATCAGCTCTCGAATGTGTGACACGTGATCCTCCAGTTGTTGCATGATCGTGCGTTTCGTCTCGCCCCCTGTGGCCAACTCTTGTCGTGCTTCCACGATAGGTGACCCGGAGCCTGTGAGCAACCAGCCCGATGAGATGCCGTAACGCGACTCTAGCATTGCCAGGACGTGTTGCGGCACGGCCGTACGACCTGATTCCCACGAGTACACAGTCGGCACGCGCACGTCGATGATTTTGGCGTATTCTTGAACGTTGAGTTTCAGGATCGATTCTCGAACCTGACGGTGGCGGATGCCGAGCTGTGCGCGGGTGTTCATGGTTGAAATCCTGGTACGAAAGTGGGGATAACTTACAAAATGTCGACATATTCTACAATGCCCGATCTTGATATACACCTTTTGGACGCTCACAATCTGGGGCTCTGGAAGGGTTCCTATCTCGACGCATTGATCGAAACGCTTCAGTGGCGCACTGAGACCATCACGATGTTTGGCCGCACGATCATGCAGCCGCGACTGATCGCCTTTTATGCCGATGAAGGCTTCGACTATACGTATTCACGCAAGACACTAAGGGGGCTAGCCTGGACCCCCTTGCTTGATGAACTTCGTCACATTGCTCAGCAGTTGTCTGGAGTGCCATTCAACAGTGTGTTGGCCAACTACTATCGTGATGGCGCCGACAGTATGGGAATGCACGCTGATGACGAACCCGAGCTTGGGCCGGAACCGGTCATCGCGTCCATGAGCTTTGGCGCACCACGGCATTTTGTCATGAAGCACCGTTCACGGAAAGACCTGAGGTCATTGATGATTCCTCTGGCTGATTCCAGCATCTTGATCATGCGTGGGCCAACGCAGCATCACTGGCTGCATGGCATTAAAAAAGAAACGCGGCCCGTGGGGCCGCGTGTGAATCTTACATTTAGAAACATTCTTATGCCATCGACGGATCGACGGCAGGATCAACGACGAGCATCGAGCAACGCATCAAGCTGACTTGCCGTCGCATTCTCGTAGAACGTCTCATTGATGGCAATCATGGGCGCTCCACCACAGGCACCCATGCATTCTACCTCTTCGAGTGAGAAGACGCCGTCAGCCGTGGCTTGATTATGGCTGATACCGAGCTTCTCCTTGGCGTGCTTGTAGAGCTGTTCACCACCGCGGAGCATGCAGGAGACATTGGTACAGACCTGCACGTGATGCTTGCCCATCGGCTTCTTGAAGTACATCGTGTAGAAGGACGCAACGCCCAGTACGTGGGCATACGGAAGGTCCATCACACGGGCGACCTCCTTCATGACGTCTTCAGAGAGCCAGCCCCATTTCTTTTGCGCCATCCAAAGGACGGGCATGATGGCGGCCTTGGGTTCAGGATACTTTGCCTTCAGCGCTGCGATGCTGGAGAGCTCTTCGGATGTGAATGTCGTTGCCATGGGACGAAAATACAGATTTTGTCTATCGAAGTCGCTTGACGAACAACTTTGAGCCAAGCCAGATTCTTGTTGCCGTAATGATCTTGTGAATCGTACTGACGCTGATGCGTCGGTTGAAGATGCGGTAGTCGTTCAGTTCGATCTTTTCCAGGAGTCGGTAGTAGATCGCATCCATGATCTGGGCCGCCACCATTGTCATCCTCTCGTCAGGCCGCAGAAGTGCACGCGCTTGATGATAGTACTCTCGGGCTCGCTTTGCCTGGAACTCCATAAGGTTGATGAATCTCTCATCGTAGACCTGGTTGCGTAGGTCTTCCTCGGTGTAGCGAAAACGTACCATGTCCTCGCGCGGTATGTACACATATCCTCGATCGAGATCAGTCTTGACATCACGCAGAATATTGGTCAGCTGAAGGGCATAGCCGAGGTTGATGGCATATTGTCGGGTCGATTCGTGCCGATATCCAAAGATCTCGATCGAAATGAGACCAACGACGGATGCCACGGAGTAGCAGTATCGCTTGAGGTCTTCGAATGTGTCATACCTGCACTGCACGAGGTCCCGTTCACAGCCATCAATGATCGTCTGAAGGTACTGCTTCGGAATCTTGTAGCGATTGACGACCGCCTTGAGCGGGCTGACGGATGATGCTACTGACGCGGAAGCGGAATAAATGGCATCGATCTGCGAGCGCCACCACGACAGTCTCTCTCTCTTGTCGGCAATGACGGATGTTTCGCTGGATGGATTCTCATCGACGATGTCGTCGATGCGTCGAGCAAATGCATAGATCGTCTTGATCGCAGCGCGCTCCTCCTTCGGTAAGAAACCAAAGGAGTAATGAAAGGACGTGCTACCATTCGTGGTGAAGGCTAGCGCGTCCTCCGTGTCGGAGAAGACATGCTTCGACATGTGACGAAGTTACGAGTTCGAATCGTCACGTAGCGCACGTATGCCCGGGACAAGGGGCTTGCCTTTGATCACATGGTTCAAACGTCGCAGCACGTGCAGAACATGCCGCAAGCCAAGCGCTGGACGAAAGTTGTCGGCTTCTCGATCAGCACAGAGATCGAGGATCGTAACGCCCCCTGCTATGGTCAGCGCAACCTCCCAGCGCAAGCGCCGTGAACGGAGATGGTTGAGAATGCCGCGACCGACATTGAAGAGCGCATAGGTTCGCTCGACCACGGTGGGGATGTCGTCGGGAAGGTAGCTTCTGCCTCGACCTCGATCAATGGCCATGTCTTGCAGAAAATTCGTGATCTGCAGCGCGCTACAGACGCAGTTGCTGCATTCGACAGATTCGCCGGATGGCTCATCGGGGGAATGGTCCAAGCGCAAGAGTGCCTCACCAACCGGGTCGGCAGAATTGGAACAGTACGCCAAAAGTTCTTGCCACGTCGTGAACGGTTGGTGCTGAACATCGCTGACAAATGCATCGATCAGACGTTCCAGTAGATGCGTTGGCAGCGCGTGGCGATTCATCGTATCGGATAAGGCCACGTCAACCGCATCGGTCATGATCGGGGAATGAAGACGCTGTCTCAATGCTCGTAGCGATTCCAAACGTTCAGATACGTCAACTTGTCCTTCGTCGGCAACATCATCTGCACGGCGGGCGAACGCATAGATGGCCGCAATCGGACCGCGAAGATGCGCCGGGACAAGCCAGGATGCCACGGGAAAGTTCTCATAGTGTGAACGGGCAATCTGCAGGCAGACGCTGTATGCTGTGGTCGTGGTCATGGTCGAAAACAGAACGACCCCATGCCTGCCTGACATGGGGTCGTTTGACATTGAATGTTCCGAGTGAAACGCGATCAGCTGCGCGAGCTGAAACGCTTGTCGATGATCTCCGAATTCTCGCGCAACTTCTGGAACCACGTGCCAAACGCGTTGCCGCGCAGACGTGTCGAAACGCTTTGAAGCTGAGCAGGAATGTCCTTTGTGTATCCGGTAAGATCGGCATCGGTACGGTTGAGAACCTTGATGATGAACCAGCCACGCTCACCCATGATCGCACCACTGACCTGACCGACCGGAAGCGAGAATGCCTTTGCCGTGACCATATACTCGCCACCATATCCGGTGATCATACCATTGTTGCGGATGCCAGCCTGCGTCTGATAGGGGATCGTTGAATCCCCGCCGCGAGCAGCTGACAGGCCCGATGTAGCGGCAGAAGAGGCAAGTTGCTTTGCCTGGGCTTCGAGCTTTTTAAGCTTTGCGCGCTCGGTCAATACACGCACGATGCGCTCGCGAACATCCTGTAGCGGCATGATACCGGCTTCACGGACGTCGGAGACCTGAGCGATCACCGTTCCATAGTACTTGACCTCACGACGAATTGCTGCGCCGACCTCGTTTTCGAAGGCCCACGCTGTGAGCTCATGAGTTTGAAGGATCGGTGTTTCACGCCGGAACAGAGGCGACTGCTGGACAACGGCGTAGAACTTGTTCTTGTAGCGTGCACCAACCGATTCGATCGTTTCACCATTGTTAATGGCATCAAGTGCCTGCTGGGCTGCTGCAGCGACGGCACGCTTGGTAGCCGAAGAGATCGATGTCTTGAGCGTGATCGTCGAGTACTTGTATTCGATGGACGTCTTGTCGGTGACCTTGATGATGTGGTAACCAAACTGTGTTTCAACGGGCCCGACGATCGCACCGACAGACGAATTGAACACGGCGCTGTCAAAAGCGGCAACCATGCGCCCCCTTCCGAAGTAGTTGAGGTCTCCGCCTTGTTGAGCCGATCCCGGGTCCTTTGAGAACATCCGCGCCAACTCGGCGAAATCTTCACCCTTCTTGACTCGTGCCATGACGGTCTGCGCTTGAGCCTTCGCTGAATCCTTTGACATGCCGTCGAAAGAGATCAGGATGTGCGACGCCCGTGCCACCGGGTTGACGCCTTCGCGGCGCTCGTCAAGGCGGTAGTATGCGATACCACCGGGGATGTTCAGTGGACCGAACACCTCACGAGCGTTGAGCGTGCTCAGAGCCGTAGCAATGTTCGGGTCAAGTTCATTGACGGGCGTGAAGTCTGACTCAGAGCCGCGCAGATTACTCATTTCGACAGCAAACACAGAATCGCGAGCTGCTGCCGTTGCTGCCTGACCGAGCGCCTGGGCCAGGCGCATAGACTTCTTCTGCGCGTTGACGGTGTCGTCCTTCGATGGTATCTGCGGGAAAACCAGGTACTTGATCGAGCGGGCAGGTCGCTGGACGTAGAACTGCTTGTTCTTCTCGTAGTAGGAGGCAATGTCGGACTCGCTGACCTTCACATCAGCATCGGCAACGCGATTACTGCTCAGGGCAAGAAACTCAATGTCAGCCGTGGAGTTTTCACGGATATAATCCTGCTTGGCCACTGCTGCTGACGGTGTGCTGGCCACAGCGCCAAGCGTCGAGGCAAGGGCCTGCTGAAGAAGCTGCATGCGCAGGTAATCCTCTGTTTGCAGAAGGATGCCCTTCCAGCGCTCAAGCGTAAGGCCATTGCGCTCTAGAAGATCCTTGACCGACTCCGGCTGCGTCACGAGGGTCCACTGCATCCGAGGGTCAAAGTTGTTCAGGCTGTCCTTGCCAAACTGGAACTGAGGTGGCGGGTTGGTCACCAGCATGTCAATGATCTGCTGCGGGGTGACCACGATGCCAAGCTTCTCGGCTTCCTGACGGCGCAAAACTTCATTGATCATCTCGTCGAAGATCTGCTGCCGGATGATCTCGTCATCGATCTCCTGGTTCGGGTTCTGTTGGCGCTGGTTTTCGATGGTCTCCTTGACGCGAGCCTCGAAATCGGCCACAGTGATGACCTCTCCGTTGACGATCGCAGCGGCCATGGATTCGGCCGACGGACGATTGTTACGGATGCTTGTGCAACTGGAGTCTTGCATCACCATGAAGACGATGAAGAGGGTGGCGATGACAGCAAGGAAATACGGGCTGATCTGCCGAATACGTGTTATGGCACCCATGTTGGGTACTCCTCCGTCGTGAGAATGACACAATGCTCTGCTACCGCATCAACGTCCGTGACCGGATAGCATAAGCTCCAAATATACGGCCAAGCGTCGAATGGTTGGTGCCTTTGACCGTAACT
The DNA here is from genome assembly GCA_041170435.1 of Bacteroidota bacterium. GTDB lineage: Bacteria > Bacteroidota > Ignavibacteria > Kapaibacteriales > Kapaibacteriaceae > UBA10438. The sequence goes on along the minus strand of JBEAYU010000042.1, from coordinate 87,871 downwards.
TTGCGCCGTTTCACGGCAGCGGACATTCATTTGAGCGGAAAGATTTATCCCCATGAACCAACGTGAGTTACAGATCGGATCGTACACGGTGTCATTGGCCGAGACCTGTCGTTTTGGCCTAGACGGTGGCGCGATGTTTGGTGTTGTGCCGAAATCCCTCTGGGAGAGGGCGTATGCACAGGCAGACGCTCGGAATAGGATTCCCATGGCAGCTAAGATCCTGATCTTGCTTTCCGAAGATCGAACCATCATTGTTGATACGGGGAACTGTCCTTGGATGAGTCCGAAATTGAAAGAGATCTATGATATCCGCTTCGATGAGTATTCAATCGAGCAATCGCTTTCTCACCATGGGGTAGCGCCGACTGACGTGACGGACGTGATCCTGACGCACTTGCATTTTGACCACGTTGGTGGTGCCGTGCTGGAAGATGGCTCTCCTCGATTCGCCAACGCAACCTATCATGTGCAGAAACGTCAACTCGACTGGGCACGGAAGGCAACCGAAAAGGATCGAGCATCATTCATGTCGGAGATGTTCGAACCACTTGTCGGCTCAGGTGCGATGAACATCATAGATGGCGACGGCGAGCTCCTGCCCGGTATCCACGTTGAATGTGTACATGGTCACACCCAGGCCATGCAGACGGTCCGCGTCACTGACGGCGCTGAAACGCTCTTCTTCCCGGCTGATCTGATGCCGACGTCCGCGCATATCAGCGTGCCGTACGGTATGGCCTATGACAACTTCCCATTGACGACGATCGAAGAGAAGAAGCGTCTTCTGCCGCGCATGATCGATGAGAAATGGATCGTTGTGTTTGAACACGACGCCCTCCGTGATGCAGCCCGCATCGGAACCGGAGAACGTGGGGTGATCGTCGTTGAAGAGGTGTCGTTGTGCCGCTAATTGATCGCGACCACATCATCGTTGACGGTCGCCGCTACACCTTTGCATGTCGATCCGTTGACGTTCTGAGCAGACGTGGTTTTAGGGTTGAGATCGACATAGAGCATGATCTCGCATTCTTTAGGGTTGATGGCCAGGCGCTGTGCGTCTCAAATATCTGCCCGCACAAGCGAGAGGCAAAGATGTACGATGGGTTTGTGGCAGACGGAACGGTCACATGTCCCTTTCATGCGTGGAGGTTTGACATCAGAACAGGCATGAACGTCAGCGGCCAGGCCGGCCTGTGTACGTACGATGTGATCGAGCGTGACGGGCGCGTGTGGGTCAACGTGCCAGAATGACCCTCACGGGTATCGCCGGGCTCACTGCACTGTCGGCAGGGGGCTCTTGCTCGATGATGGTGCCAGCCGTGAAGGCCCTAGTCGATCGCTCCGTTACAGATCCGATCTCGACACCGATCGCGGCAAGCGTCGCGCGTGCCTCCTCGATCTGCATGCCCACGACGTAGGGCATTCGCATTGAAGCGCCCTGAGAGACGTCGAGGTTTACGGCTGCATCGACGTTTATCTGTGACCCGGCAGCCACTGATTGCCAAGCGATAGTCTCCGCAGGATGGTCAGCACTGACGACACTGGAGACCGAACCAAGCTGTAGGCCAAGCCGCGCCAGTTGACGTCGAGCCTGACCAATGGTCTGTCCGATCAAGTCTGGCATGGTCACCGTCTCGAGCCCCTTGCTCACGGTCAAATACACACGCCGACCTTCCTTTACGATGGATCCCTCGGTGGGAAGCTGCGACATCACGGTGCCCGGTTCAACGTTCGGGCTATGCTGGTATCGGACGTCTTTGACCTGGAGTCCGAGCTGCGTAAGCACGTACTCGGCCGACGACTCTTTCTTGCCGATCACAGATGGAACGCGAACGGTCTCGGAGGTCGAGACGATCCATGGAAGTGCTATCTGATCGACAACGATCAGTGTCGCTGCAATCGTGATGAACACCACCGCAGCAGCGGTCCCTATTTTGCGCCACGTCCACATTCAGTATGCGAAGATATCCAGTGCACATGAAGAACGATCACCACTCGACACAGAACTCAATCGCCGCCGCCATTTGCCAAGCACGTACGGTAGTGATCACGACGCACGTCAATCCCGATGGAGATGCGATCGGATCTGCTCTCGGACTCTGGCACTGGGTGCTCAGCAAGGGAGTCGAAGCACAGATTGTCCTTCCAAATGCCGCTCCGGAAAACCTGCGCTGGCTTCCCGGAGCATCGTCGATGATCACCTACGGCCCGCTGGGCATCGAATGGATTCAGAGGGCTGATCTGATCATCGTTCTCGACCTAAACACGCTGCAGCGACTGGGTGAGTTGGGCGAGCGGATCGCAGCGTCCTCGGCTCGCATTGTAAACATCGACCACCACACCCATCCTCAGGCGTTTGCAGAGCTCGCCATGATCGACACCGAGGCGTGTTCGACCTGTGCAATGGTTGCAGAGCTGATCTTGGCCGCCGATGGAGACTCGGTGCTGACGCAGAACATCGCCATGTGTCTTTACACGGGGATCATGACCGATACTGGTTCGTTCCGCTTTCCCAGAACCAATGCTCAGGTTTTTCGACTGGTGGCAACGTTGCTCGAACGCGGTGCCGATCCCGTCAACTGCTACGATGCGGTAATGAACCAGAGCTCATTCGGCCGAACACGTCTTCTTGGCGCTGCATTGGCCTCACTGCAGTTGCATGCATTAGGAAACGTTTGCACCATGGCTGTCCGGCGAAGCGATCTGATCGAGACCCAATGCAGCGTCGACGACGTCGAAGGTTTCGTGCATCACACGCTTAGCATTGCTGGAGTGAAGCTCGGCATCCTGTTCGTGGAGGTCGACGGAGAGACAAAGTGCTCATTCCGCTCGAAGGGTGAGACATTTGTTCGTGATCTGGCAGCCACCTGGGGAGGGGGCGGGCATGTCTACGCTGCAGGGGCACGAGTGAAGCATCGGCCGTTTCAAGAGGTGGTCGACGAGGTCACGGCCGCTGCTGTCGCGATGATCCCGATATGAGGATCAGCTACGGAGGCAGGTGCCAATGATCTCCATTCCAGTATCGACAAGTTCTCGCGTGAGGTTTAGGGGCGGACGAAAACGCACCGATCGGTCGCCACTGCCCACCAGCAGCAAACCGTTGTCATAGGCATTCTTCAGGAATCTGTTTCGCAATTCTTTCGACGGGAGATCAAAGGCGCAGAACAGCCCCATGCCACGGATGTTCGTCATGACGTCATGACCAACACGATTACGCAGTTCTGTGAGTTGCTGGCGTAGGTATACGCCAACGCTGCCGGCATTCTCGACGAGGCCTTCTTCGTGGATGATTTCGAGGTACTTCGTGGCTCGTACCATGTCAACCAGAGATCCTCCCCACGTGGAGTTGATTCGGCTTGACGTGTGAAAGACATTGTCGGGAACGTCGTCGATTCTTGGACCGACGACAATGCCGCAGACCTGCATTTTCTTGCCAAACGACATGATATCTGGCTCAACACCCAGGCCCATATGGGCCCACCAATGTCCAGTGATTCCGACGCCCGTCTGAACCTCGTCGAAGATCAGCAGTGCTTCGTTTTCATCGCAGAGCTGGCGCAGCCGAACAAGAAACTCCGGACGGAAATGATTGTCGCCCCCTTCACCCTGTATGGGCTCAATGATGATTGCGGCGATGTCATCGGGATGATCTACAAATGCCTTCTTTATGGCCTCAACGGCAGCATCCTCGCGGGCACGTGCGTCCTCCAGTACAGCGTCGGTGACAGGAAATGACAACATCGGCGGAGCGATACGTGGCCAGTCCCACCGCGGCCACAGCGCAACCTTGGTTGGATCCGTGTTCGTCAGCGACATGCAGTACCCTGAGCGTCCATGGAATGCGCGCTGGAAGTGAATGATCTGATGCCCACGTTCGCCGCTGTAGCCCTTGCTCATGTTTCGACGCACCTTCCAATCCATGGCCGTTTTGATGGCATTCTCAACGGCCAGGGTACCGCCGTCGATGAAGAAGGCATATCGAAAATGTTTCGGAAGGGCCAGTTCGAAGAACGTCTTGACGAACGTGGCCATGTGCGCTGTGTAGATGTCGGAATTAGAAGGCTTATTGAGTGCGGCCTTACCCAAGTATTCCACGAATGCCGGGTCGGTCATCTTCGGATGGTTCATACCGATCGGCATGGATGCAATGCATGTGAAAAAGTCCAGATATGCGCGCTTGGTCCGCGCCTCTACCATCCAGGCACCGTGGCTATGATCGAGGTCGATCACGTGATCGAAGCCGTCAACAAGGATGTAGTCCCGCAGGGTCGGAATGACCTGTTCTGGCGTAACGTCGAAAAGGGGTTTGTAGGTAGACATAATGCGCGAAAATACGGAGACCAGCCGGACCAGTACATGATTCTTCACAATCCGTCGTTATGATGAGGGTGCCCATTTCGTATATTGGTCACGGCTTTCCGCTAGGGGGAGTTTTTTGCGTTCACATCAATGTCGACAGGAGTGGCGATGACAGCAGGCGGACATGCAGCAGTTCCAAAAGCTGGGTTTCAACACACGGCAGTGCTTTTGGCTATAACCACGGCAATTGCCGCGGTGTTTTATTTCTTCTTCATTCCGACCGCCGTGCAGATGGCCGTGTCCAATCTGTTTGCGCCGGAAGTGAGCGAAAAGAGTGGGGAGAAGTTCGATTTCGTCATTCCGGGTGTCAAGGCACTCATGACGAAGGAGGCATCCGAAATGGCTCCGGCAGAGCGTCAGACCAAGGCCGCTGCCGAAGGTCTCAAGAAGATGATCAAGGCAGAGTATGTCTTTGACTTCGAGACCGGTGCTCATCGTAGCGAAGAACGGGACGGTTACCTTAAGGAGCACGGCACATGGGTACTGCGCGCCACGGAAGAGGGTGGTTTGGGGGAAAACTCCATCATTATTGAACCTCCGATCGGCTTCACGGTGCTGTCATTGGCCTTTGGGTTCACATTTGCGATCTTCATTACGTTCTTTTTTCCGAGCAGCATTGGATATATGGCTCAGAAAGTAGATCGTGAGATTCATCACACAAAGACGAAGATCCGCCTCCAGTCTGGTTTCCCTGACGAGATCGTTGAACTTCTTGTGATGCCCGATCGCGATTTGGATCAGCTCGAGCACAAGGATGTGCGCGCTGCCTTCAAGATCATCTGGGATCGAACAGCTCAGGAATCAGAAGAAGACGCAAGGGCGCGCGGACGTCGACTGATCCGATTCGATGATGTTTTCACGCCTGATGTAGCGCTTTCCGAGTTCCGTCGTGAAGCGATTTTCATCCGCATTAACGAGTTCTTCTCGGACTTCGTTGTGAAGGAAATTCTCGACACAACAGCTGGCATTGAGTGGTCTCGCAACCGTGCAAAGCTTTTTGGCGGACTTCGTCTTTACATGGCCCACCACTTCACCGAGAAGTATTCTAACAACGTCACGGGGCTTGCCTATTTCGGTGCTGCCATCCTCATCGTGATCATCGGTATCCGCGGTCTAAAGTTCATCCCTGCAACAAAGCCATCACTGATCCTTGCAGCTATCTCACTCGAAGGTGCGCTTCTTGCTCTTCTTGCATTCGGTCTTGTCTACACGGAAGGTGAAGAGCGGATGGATAAGCTGATGAAGAAGATGGAAGATGCCAGCAAGAGTCAGCTTGAGACAATGAAGGATGTTTCTGAGGATATGCACTCGATGGCCAGCGCGCTGGTGGGAGAGACATCCGAGATCATTAAGAAGAAGGTTGAACTTGCCATAGCTGAGGCCCTCGCCAGCGATGACAACGTCAAACGCGTTGTTTCTGACAAGGTGGCAGAGAAGATCATCGTTGCAATGCGCGAAGCATTCCCGACGCCCAAAGGGTAACGGTTGATCTGAGGCCTTCGGGTTTTCACACGAAACATTGAAGAGCGTCGTGATACATCGATCGGTGTCACGGCGCTCTTTCCGTATGATGAGGCACATCTCCACGATAGTCGGACTCCTGCTGACCATGACAGTTATCCTGTCAGGGGGCGAGCAGTCACGTACCGTGGTGATCAGAGATAGTCGTATCGCTTCGTCGGTGACGCGCGATCACTTCACCGGACGCATGACGCTCCATCATCAGCGGGCTTCGAAGAGCACGGTTGACACGACTCGTGATGTACTCGTGTATGCAGTCTATGTGCCGACGCATGCCGGAGTTGTCGTGAAGGAATGTTCGCCCCCTCAATTGCAACCATACGTCACTCTGCGTCCGGCGGGGTCCTACGGCGGCCGATCTCTGATGCACGTTGAGGTCGACGTTATCGGCTTCAACAGTGCAATCCGTTCGACTCTCCTCGACGAGTTTGTCATCAGTTTGGCGCTGCCGTCGGCGATGACGATCGGTCCAGCCCTCCAACCTCCGGTAGGTCCCATCGTTGTCAACAGCCAGTGGGCATCGACCGCTGCAGAGCCAACAGCTAAATCTGTCGAGTCATCCCAGAATGCCGTCGATCCACAGCTTTGGTACCACACGGCCCGGCAGTTCGTGCGCATCGAGACGGCCCACGATGGAGTGGCGGTCATTCGAGCCACGGATGTGCTGGCCCTGGGTACGTTTGGAGCGTTGGACTCACTGGCACTGTTTTGGAGGGGCGTTCAGCAGCCGATCTACGTTGATGATGCCGATAGATCATCGACCTTTACAGACGGTGATCAGATCTACTTTCTTGGTCGCAGAGCAGCGGGCGACACATCATACCTTGACGAGCAGGACTCGGTCTCGGTGTTCTATTTGACCGGTTCACTGGTGACTGGCCCAAGGCTTCGGCTCACTCGAGACACGACCAATGATCCGGAGCCGGATTCGGTCATCGGTTGGCTTGACATGGAAGCTCGGTATGAGAGGGATACGGGGTATTATCACCCCGGCAACGGGGTCGACGATGACCATGGAAAGCTGTTCACGCCGCGAGCATTCCTTGAGGGCTTCTACTGGGCAACACTCAATGCTCGCATCCAGCAAGCCGGACGATTCCCCATACCATTCATCCCCGCAGCGGGTTCGAAGGTGACAGTGTCGGCAGATCTGGCAACGACAATCAGCCTCGCAGCATTCAACCCCGATCATGGCTTCGATGTCTTGTTCCCCGGATCGGAATCATCTGTGCGTGCGGAAGTCGATGGATTTGGTCGGCATCGAATTGTCGATACACTCATCGAGCAAGATGTCCCCCCGGTTGGTGCTGAATTGATCGTCCAAGCTACCGGCTTTCCCGACCGCGTGGACTCCGCAAAGTGGGCAAGTCTTGTGCTTGTTGACGGAATCGAGGTAAAGGGCAAGGGGGCCAGCATAGCACAACAGGGTAAGCTACACGGTCGTTTGAGCTTGACCACGGCCGTCCAACTCTTTGTCGAGAACCTACCAGACAAATCGATGGTGATCATTGATTCGACGACACGACAGATCAGGTTCATTGCATCTGAGCTACGCACCCACCATGTGCGAGCTGCCGCCGTTCCGTATCGAGATCCCAAGCGCCCCTTTATCGCACAGGCTGGACGATACACGGTGAACATCGCTGTCGGTGATGAGCATGTCACGGATGACAGCGTCACCGCATATGCTCTAGGAAGGGTCGCAGGAAGTCCGCCTCGACTGAATCTGCAACGATTTCCGGATGCTCGATCCGTGGTGCAATTCCTCAACGGTACATGGGCACAGCAACCGCTGGTTGTTGTGTGTGTGTCGGGGGCGCAAGATGCCGAGCTTGCAGCGGCGCTTCGCAGCAGGGGAGTGTCAATTCCTGATACTGCAACGCCCAGAGGTTGGATAGCGAGCTCTGCTGCCGGGCAAGGAAGATTTACCACGATCTCAGGTCATGTTGATTCGTATCGCGCAGACAGCGGAAGGTCCTACCGCTCGAACGTTGTCGTGCCGCCGGGACAGCATGATCTGTTTCTCGGCAGTGGCCAAGGTATCGAGTCGGCTCGTGCTATGGCGGCAACCAATGACTTCGTCAGCAAGCACGATTGGTCGCAGGGGGCGGATGTTATTGCCATCGTGTATCGCGCCCACATGGACGAGGCGCGGCGATGGGCTCGGCATCGGGAGGCGTTCAGCAATGTGCGGATTGCCATGTTTGATGTTGAGAGCATCTTTGAGGCCTATGCATGCGGTCGTCATTCACCTCACGCCATCAAGGCATTCCTTGCCGATGCATGGAAACGCTCTAAGGATCGAAAGCCGACACATTGCGTGCTCATTGGCAATGCAAGTTGGGATGTTCGCGTTGCCGTGCGAGGAAGCAATGTTGACGCGCGACGGCAAGATCAGATCCCGACCTATGGGAATCCGGTTTCGGATTTTTGGTACGGACTCCTTGATGATGATCGTGACCTGGTCACTCCAGAGATGATCGTTGCACGCTTTCCGGCCGAGACAACAGAAGAGTTGCGGGTCCTGATCGACAAGATCATCACGTCAGACACCGTCGCATATGCACCATACCAGAGGAGGTTTCTGTATGCAGGTGGAGGTAAGCCGAGTGAAAGCTTCTGCTCGGTTTTTTATCGACTGCTTCGTGACGAGTTCGGGAGCGGTGTCGACTTTTCGGCAGCGCCTCTGTGTCTCGACACGGTTGTGGTTTGCAAAGAGAATGTCGACCAGCCAGGAAGGAAGATCCGGTCACTGATCAATGAGGGCGTGGGCCTGGTCAACTTCTTTGGACACGGGGGTACAGAACTCTTCGATATCGAAGACTGGCGACCCTGGCAACTTGCCAACGAAGGTCGATATCCCGTGCTGGCGACTTTTTCGTGTTTGACCGGTGGATTTGCCAGCCCGTCGACGACGTGTGAAAACTCGAAGTATCTGTTCGAGCCACGATATGGTGCATCTGCCGCGATCGGATCCACCGGATTGCAATACGTCGCAACTGCGGACTTCCTGTTGCTCCGCATCCATGAGGTACTTGCCAGAACGAAAATCAGAGCCATCGGCGCAATGATGTACGAGGCGAAGAGGTCGATGGCGCTGCTGAACACGACGTTCGGCAACAATGCTACTCATCAGTTTTCACTTCTTGGTGATCCGTTCACACGAATACGGATCGACACTGCCGTCGAAGTGTCGTTGCCTGCACAGTCTGTGAGAGTTTCGACGCGGCGGTCGGTAGATCCCATTGTCGAGACCGATAGTACAGTATCGATAGACCTCGAGGTATGGAGTCAAGGTCTCGGAACGACACAGCCCGTGGAGGTTCGCTTGCGACGGACTTATGGTGCGTCCACAGACTCTTCGTCGGTTGTGCTCTCGGACGGAGTCTGTCGCACAGCAGGTGTCCGATTTGAACTCGCGATAGCAGATATGCCGGGCAGGCACGATATCGTCATGATCATCGATCCGGATAGAATGCTCGGCGATCGTCCTGACAACAATGTGGTTCGCATGAGTCTTGACGTGGCGAAGCCTTCGCTGATCATCCTTGAACCCGAGGCTGGACGCGTTGTGCATCCCGACTCGCTCATTGTCCGCGTGATCGATGTGCTTTCAACACAAAGCACGTCGGTTGATGTTCGCATGGCACTTTGCAGACGTCGTGATACATCCACTGCGATACGCCGTTCACGGGCCGAGGAGCTCCGTCGCGTGCTCGGTACGGCGCTCGTCGATTGGTTGTTGCCGAGTGATGTGCGACTTGACACAAATGGCACCTACTGGATCGGTGCATGGCCGGCAGTGAGTTCGTCTGAGGGCCCAATCTCCATTCAGTGGCAACCGGTGGCGATGTCGTATGGCCCGGCGGACGCAACCAGCCATCGGTTAGTTGCCGATCAGATTGCTTCCGTTGCTCCAGATGGTTCGTTCGATTCACTGACGCATCGGATATACTTACCCGCGGTTGTTGTGCCTTTGAGTGTTCGCTCGGCCGGAAAGCCAACAGCAGATCCTGTGCGTGATCCGTTAATGTCGTTCCGCTTGCGAGACAGTGTGCTTCTTGAGAATTCATTTCGAGTTGGTCTGAACATCCTCGTGTTTTCGATTTACGACTCATTGCCTCGGATGATTCGGCGATATGACACTTCACCCTCTGGTTCACCTATCGAGGCCGGGCACAATGGCTATGCTCAAGAGTGCATCACATTCTTACGAGACTCAGTAGCCTCGGAGGACATCGTCGCTCTGGCGGCATGTGACGAGTCCTTCACACGATTTCAACGAGATGGTCTGATTGACCAGTTACGGGAACTGCTCAGAGAGTATGGAGCAAAGCAGGCCGACTCGATAACGGCCGCCAGCTCATATGCATTGATCGGATCAAGGGGCTATCGTCGACTTACGCCAGTGGAACAGCTGTCGCGTTCCGGTCAGGTCGTTATTGCCGGTGGTGTGGTTCCCTTCACATGGGATACGCTCAGTTTGTCGGTTCCAATGCAACAGGTGCGACGTTGGCGACAGATCGATGTCGATGCACGTGGCGATGTCAATCTGGTTTTGCAGCGCAAAGATGATACCGGACGTGTCGACACAGTGACCGTGTCCCGGCGTTGGAGCCCTGAAGACGACTTCGAGTATTCGGTGATCGGACTGACACTGTTTGCGACCGACTCAGTACCGATCCCATCATTCAGATCGGCTGATCTTCGTTTCACGCCTCTTCCACAGATCGTCGCCAGTTCGGTAGCACCGGTGGGGGATGCTGGCATGACCTTGCGAGGTGATACGATGGTTGTTGGCGCCACGGCCTACAATGCACGTTTTGATCACGGGGTGATTGCCGCAGCGATTCGCCTTGAGATTCGTGATACGGCCGGAGCCAATCTCGGGACGTATGTGGACACGCTACGGGTCGATCCGAATTCTTCTGCCACGGCACGGCTGCGCATTCCAACGGATGGACTGCCTCGTACTTCCATTCTCGAAATGGTGATCGATCCGGATGCACCGGTGCCATTGCGGTATCGCGTCCTGTACCGTGCGCTTGGTGTCGGACGTGTCGTTGAGGACACCATCCCTCCACGCATCGAGCTCTATGCTGACGGTGCTATCAGACGTGATCGGGATGCGGTTGGTGATCGCCCCCTTATGGAGGTACTCCTCGTTGACCAGTCGAAGCTCCCAATCGAGAATCCCGACAACATGATCGTGTTCGTCAACGGTACTCGCATCCGTCGGGACAACGTTGACGACTGGCAGTTCATAGGAACACGTCAGCTGGCTGCCCTCAAGCCCGACCAACCGCAGGCGCGAGCACTCCTTCGTTTCCGCTTCCCAATGGAGACCGGTGAGAACCTTGTCATCGTGCGATCCAAGGATGCCAGCGGTAACCCTGACACGACCGAGATATCGTTGATGCGACCAAACGTCAGCGAGATCCGCAGTGTCGAGGTCTTTCCCAATCCGGCCCGATCCGGCGTGGCCAGCATTGTTGCCGAGATCGCCGTTGTTGAGCCATCGGCCCAGCTGAAGATATCCGTCGTTGATGTACAGGGACGCCGCACCGAACTTGGACTCGAGGTCGTCTCTACGGGTCGTATCGTCATACCCCTCGGCGTCGGCGGAACGCTCCTTCCGAATGGCTTCTACAGCATGGTTTTGGAGCTGGCTGATCTTGATGGAAAAACGTTATCCACAGCGACCAAAAAACTCGTTGTAACGCCGTGAGGAAGGGGCTTACAGGCCCCCTGCGATGCCCCTCATTTCGTAATTTTGATGCATTCGCAAACCGCTATTTTTCTAGGGGGATATGGCACTTTTGAATGAACGGATCATGACCGTCCTCATGGAGGATGAGATGCGTGATTCGTATCTCGACTACTCCATGTCGGTGATCGTTTCGAGAGCTCTTCCGGACGTGCGAGATGGAATGAAGCCTGTGCACCGAAGAATTCTCTACGCTATGTACGAACTCGGCATGATGCCGAACCGGCCGTACAAGAAGAGTGCACGTATTGTTGGTGAAGTGCTTGGTAAGTACCACCCACACGGCGACTCGGCGGTGTACGATGCAATGGTTCGACTTGCTCAGACATGGTCCATGCGCTACACGCTCGTGGACGGACAGGGCAACTTCGGATCGATCGATGGCGATTCTCCGGCAGCCATGCGTTACACGGAAACGCGCATGGCAGGTCTTGCCATGGAGATCATGCGGGATATCGACAAGAACACGGTTGACTTTCGTCCGAATTTCGACGATTCACTCGAGGAACCATCTGTTCTTCCGGCCGTGCTGCCGACGCTACTTGTCAATGGCGCGAACGGCATCGCCGTCGGTATGGCCACCAACATTCCGCCGCACAATCTCCGAGAGATCGTCGCCGGTATCCAGGCCGTCATTGCCGAACCGGAGATCACCAATCAGGAGCTTCTGAAGTACGTCACGGCACCGGATTTCCCGACGGGTGGTATCATCTACGGGTACGAAGGAGTACGTAGCGCCTACACGACTGGTCGTGGAAAGATCCTTGTCCGGGCAAAGGCCAGTATCGAGACCAACAAGCAGGGCAGAGAATCGATCGTGATCTCCGAGCTGCCGTACCAGGTATCAAAGGCCGGTCTGATCGAGAAGATCGCCGACCTCGTGAAGGCAAAGTCACTCGAAGACATCTCCGACATCCGAGATGAGTCGGACCGTGATGGTTTGCGGGTTGTCATCGAACTCAAGCGAGACGCCGTCCCGATGGTTGTCCTGAACAACCTCTACAAGCACACGCAGATGCAGGTCACCTTTGGTGTGATCATGCTGGCGCTCGTGAATGGACGGCCGCGCATCCTGACGATCAAGGAACTCATGGAAGAGTTCCTCAAGCATCGTAACGAAGTCATCGTGCGTCGCACCCAATTCGACCTCGATGCCGCTGAAAAGCGTGCGCACATCTTGGAGGGCTTCATCATTGCGCTCGACAACATCGACGCGGTGATCAAGACCATCAAGGAGTCAAAGGACGTTCCGACGGCATCGACCAGATTGCAGGAGCGATTCGGTTTGTCCGAAATTCAGGCAAAGGCGATCCTGGACATGCGCCTGCAGCGCCTCACGGGACTTGAGCGTGAGAAGATCCAAACCGAATATGCCGAGCTGATCAAAACGATCGAACACTTGCGCTCGGTGCTTGCCAGTAAGGACCTGCAGATGCAGATCATCTCGACGGAACTGAAGGATCTCGTCGCCAAGTACGGGGATGAGCGGCGCACGCAGGTGGTGTACGACGCCAAGGATTTCACACTTGAGGATATGATCGCCAATGAAGAGGTGATCGTTTCCATCTCTCATAATGGCTTCATCAAGCGCACGGCCGTGACGAACTACCGACGTCAGCACCGTGGTGGCAGGGGAGTCTCCGGTTCCGGAACGTATGATGATGACTGGGTAGAGCACGTCTTCCGTGCTTCGACGCACCATTACATGCTGTTCTTCACTGACAGGGGGCGCGTGTACCGTCAAAAGGTGTACGACATTCCCGAAGGATCGAGGACTGCCAAAGGCCGCTCGCTGGCGAATGTCATTCAGAAGCAGGCCGATGAGAAGGTGACAGCGTATCTATCGGTGACGGATTTTGACCGTGACGACGTCTTCATCTTCATGGCCACGCGCAACGGAACCGTCAAGAAGACGGCCCTGAAGGACTTTGCCAATGTCCGCTCGAATGGAATCATTGCCGTCAATCTGGATGACGATGATCGCCTGATCGGGGCACGTCTCACCGATGGCACGATGGAGATCCTCATTGGCGCATCGAACGGACTGGCTGTGCGTTTCCACGAGTCGGATGTTCGTCCGATGGGCCGCGCTGCCGCCGGAGTTCGTGGCATCGCTCTGCTGGATGACCATCACGTGATCTCGCTGACCGCCGTCAGGCGTGCAGATGCACAGGTCATCATTGTCGGCGAACGTGGCGTGGGCAAGCGGACGCTTGTGGAGGACTTCCGCAAGACCAAACGTGGTGCCAAGGGTGTGATCGCAATGAACATGACGGAGAAGACCGGCAACATCTGCGCCATCCTGGAGGTCAGTGATAGTGAGGATCTTGTGGTCATCACAACCAACGGCATTCTGATCCGCCAGCCCGTCAAAGATGTTCGTCAGCTTGGCCGCAACGCTCAAGGTGTCAAGCTCATTCGCCTTGAGGAAGGGGACGGAATTGCTGACATCACAACGGTCAGCCGTGATGAGGAAGCGTCGACCGACGAGCCCATGGCAGAATCCGAATCGTGATCACTGACGCGGCAATCTGGCGCGGGTGAGCCGGCTGAACATGAAGTACATCACATCAACGATGCAACACCAGGGACGACCTCGTCGGATCTGGTGTTGTTCGTTTATGGTGCTGCTGACACTCTCTATGCTGCATCCGGTCAGCGCGCAGACCGATAGTCTGCGCCTTCCTGATCGTGCAGTTGGAGCGCTGGCTGATACCGGCGATGCAGCTCGTGCAGATATCCTCACGAAGCAGCGGATTCGTTTGTATCAGTTTGAAAGCCTCGGCGATTTGTTACGCACATCGTCGATGTTTCTGCCAATGCGCAACGGTGGCTTCGGACAGTACGATGCCATCTCGGTTCTGGGAGGGGGTCCCCAGCACCTATCGATCGGGCTTGATGCACGTCCGCTGCTGGACCTGTGGTCAGGACAATTCAATCTGCTGCAGCAGCCCCCTTCGACCATCGAGCGCATCGAGTTCCTCTATGGAAGCGATGCAATTGGACTGGCCCCAACAGCTACGGCCTCGCTCTACAACCTCCAGTCGGTGGTGTACAACACGGCCACTCCCTTCATGAGTATGTGGTACCATCAAGGTGCAGGAGACCTCGTCGCGGCCAATGTTACGTTCGCACAAAATGTCGCTCCAGGATTGAATGTTGCGGCAAGCATCCGTCGCTCCGGTGCGCGCGGTCGGTACCAGCGCACGGACTTTGGCATGTGGAACGTTGATCTTACGGCCAGGTGGACGGTGGATGAGAGGCAGAGTCTTCTGGTTCGCTATGGGCTGACGACGCTGACGACGCAGATCTGGGGTGGACTTGATCCAAGTGGCACATCATCGGCGGTGGATCAACTCGCTACGGTTCGCTACGATGGCCCAGACGCGTTGGAGGAGCAGACCCGTCGTCATGATCTGACAGCCACCTATCACCGAAAGTTGGCACAGGATTCAACATCCGTGCTGACGCTTCAGGGATACGTCAGCGGTCAGACTCTGCATCGGCTGCAGGGTGTTGGCCTGGCCGTGCAACCAAGTGACACGCTCGGCGTTCTCCACGCTGACGGACAGCACACGGGTCTTGTTGGACGTTTCGATCAGCGTCTCGGAAGCTTGAGGGTCCGATTCGGAGCTCACCTGCAGTCACGATCGTTCGACTCCACAACGCGCAGTCCGGAGCTATCAGACCTGCAGGCAGACATTTTTGCGCATGGCGAGTATCGGCTGGGAGCGCTGCTTCTCCGGCTCGCTGCCAGGTCTCATACAGTATTGGCCCAGCAGAGGGTCGCCCTCGGAGGAGGGGCGACCTATGCTACCCAAGCATTCACGGCGCGCGTCGATCTATCCTCCTACACGCAGGAGCCCACTCCGGTTCAACGGCAGTTCGTGAGCCAGCCGGAGCAGCATACACTGGCTGTCGTCGATCTGTGGCTTCCGGGAGAACTGTTGCGATTACGTGCCTATCACCGCACGATCGCGAACGCCATCGATATGCTTCCCGGGAGTGGATCGCCGCTGATCACCTTTGTACCTGGCGGTGAACGTCGCCTCATCGGAGCCGGTCTTCAGTCGTTCCTCCCGTGGGGCAATATCGAGCTTCGCACGCGTGTGCGCATGGAGCAACAACTTGGTGCCGAAGATACTATAGCGTCGTCATTTACGATGTTCGATGCCGATGTGGCGTATGTGTTCCGTACGCCTTCCAACAGTGTTCGAATAGGTCTAGTGGGTTCTTGGCTTCCGGCGTCTCGGTTGCCGTCGTACGAGCCCCTTGTCTGGTCCTTCCGTCAGGGGGTGGGGCAGGCCCCCTCCCAGATCGATGGACTGTCGGTGTACCTGACGGCACTCGTGGGAAATGCCAGCGTCCGTGCCTCGTATGAGAATATTCTTGGTAATCCATGGTACACGGTATTGAATGCTCCAGAGTTATCTCGTGTTTTCCGCCTGAGTGTTGACTGGTCTTTCACCGACTAGTTGCATATTTCCGATCATTTGTTTCTCTGGGGAGATCAACGACATGTTCACAACGATACCCGACATGTTCATGAAGGTCTGTGATCGCTATCAAGGGCGAACAGACAAGTATCCATACACGGAACGTGTGTCCGGCGAGTGGAAGTCGATCACTCATGATCAGCTTCGCAGCAGCGTCGAACTGCTTGCTGCTGGCCTGCATGATCTTGGCATCCGAAAGGGTGATCGAGTGGGCATCATCAGCGAGAACCGCACCGAGTGGTTCATTTCGGACTTCGCCATGACTGGCCTTGGCATCATTGATGTGCCGGTGTTTCCGACGCTGACGCCGAAGCAGCTCCAATACATTTATCATGACTGTGATGCTGTCTGCGTGGTCGTCTCAAATCAGTTGCAGCTCAACAAGCTCCGTCAGGTATGGGACGATCTTCCAATGCTTCGTCACATCGTCACGATGAATGAGATTGAGTGCGACGACGAGCGCGTGATATCGATGAAGGCCTTGATGCAGAAGGCCGAGAGCACAACGACGGCGCAGCATCGGTGTGATCTATATGTGTCGACTGCTGCCCAGATCAAGCCTGATGATCTGTTAACGCTGATCTATACCAGCGGCACGACAGGGAATCCCAAGGGCGTGATGCTCACGCATAACAACCTTGTCTCGAATGTTCTCTCCTCGCAGACGGTCATCACTCTTTACGATACCGACTCTCTCGTGTCATACCTGCCCCTTTGCCACATTTTCGAGCGCATGGCAGGATTTTACCTCGCCTTTTCGGTAGGGGGCTCGCTGACGATCGCAGAGTCCATCGAGACGGTGGCGGAACTGATGCGTCAGGTTCGTCCGACGATGATGACGTCCGTGCCGCGACTCTTCGAGCGTATTCGCTTGCGCATCCTCAGTACGGTGGAGAAGGACAAGCCCATCAAGCAGAAGATCTTCCGCTGGGCCTACTCGGTTGGCGAGGCGGTCATTGATGGCAAGGGTGGGCCGCTTGTAGGACTTCAACATGCGCTGGCAGACAAGCTGGTGTTCTCAAAGATCCGTGATCGATTTGGTGGACGTTTGCGGTTCTTCGTCTCAGGTGGAGCAGCGCTCAATCCCGAGATTGGCCGTTTCTTCCAGGTCTTCGGCATCAAGATCGTCGAAGGTTATGGACTGACCGAGTCTTCACCGGTTATCAGCGTCCATAGGCTCGAAGACATCGCACTTGGCACGGTTGGTACACCAATTCCCGGTGTCGAGGTCAAGATCGCCGATGACGGTGAGATCCTTGCCCGCGGCCCGAACATCATGCGTGGCTACTGGCGTAATGAGGAAGAGACAGCCAAGAGCATCGACCCCGAAGGGTGGTTGCATACAGGTGATATTGGAGAGTTCAATGATAAGGGGCACCTCCGCATCACTGACCGTAAGAAGCACCTTCTTGTGTCTTCCGGCGGCAAGAACATTGCTCCCCAGCCGATCGAGGCGCTCATCGCGCAGTGTCCATTTGTGGATCAAGTGATGCTCGTTGGCGATGCGCGCGAATACTGCACGGCACTTCTTGTGTTGGACAAAGAAGCTGCCAAAGCATGGGCGGAGAAGAACGCCATTGTTGCAACCGAGTGGGAAGAATTAGTCGGCAATCCCTCGTTGCGCTCAACGGTTGAGAAAGAGATCAACAAGCTGCAGCGCGATCTATCAAAGTTTGAGAAGGTTCGACGCTTTGCCATCATTCCTGAGTCATTCAGCGTCGAGAACGGCATGCTCACGCCGACATTGAAGGTTAAGCGAAAAGCTGTTCTTGAACGTTATGCGGATGTTGTCGATTCACTTTACGAGCAAGGCGAATGACCCTTTGGGAGGCGATTCAATCTCGGAAGACGACGAACGGTGCCTTTGATCCCGGTCCCGTCAGTCTTGAACATCAGCACATGCTGATCCAAGCTGCGGAGAGAGCTCCGAGTCATTTCAACTCCCAACCATGGCGCTTCGTGCTCATTGACGATCCGGCGATTCGCACGCGAATCGCTGAGATTGGTGGCAGCACCATGACGCAGCTAATCGAGGGTGGCACGTTCTTTACGCGCTATCGCAAGTACTTCCGTTTCAGTGAAAAGGAGATGGATGAACGGCGGGATGGCATCTTTATCGATCAGATGCCTATTGCGCTTCGCCCCTTCATCAAGCAGGTGTTTTCAGACAGCGTCATGAATGTGCTCTCAAAGCTGGGCGTGGCCAAGATGCTGGGTGAAGACAATCGTAAGCTTATTGAAGGAAGTCCTCTTCTTCTTGCCGCATTACTCAGCAAGGACGAGTATCGTCCGGGCGAACTCAGTGGCTTCTACTGCACGCTATCACTCGGCATGGCCATTGAACACATTTGGCTCATGACGACGGAGTTGGGCATGGGAATTCAGTTTGTCTCGACTCCGATGGAGATCCCGGAGGCCTGGCAAGAGCTGAAGCGTATCATGAAGGTTCCTGACGACATGGAGCTCATGGCAGTATACCGACTTGGCTATTTGCCGCCCGACCGGCAGCGGCCGCGCATTGACTGGAGTAGTGCGCATCGAAAGCGCCTCTCACAGCTAGTCTTCCGCAACACGTGTGACAGTCCCGAGGTCGATCCGGACACGATACGGTCATGAGCATGATCCGACTGTTGAATGTCGCGACGGCCGTGCCGGAGCATGCGGTGGACCAGTCGATCGTTCGGCGCATTGTCGAACGCGTCTTTGGCGAACGAGTGACCGATCTTGATCGCCTTCTTCGCGTGTTCGAGCACGACCACATTCACAGACGATACTTCGTGCGACCACCCGAGTGGTATGAGAGCGATCATGGCTTTGGTGAGACCAATGCGGTGTTTGCCCAGTCAGCATTGGACCTTGCTGAAGTGGCAGCACGCAATGCGGCCGGAGCTGATATCGACAAGGTTCGAGCGGTCGTGGTGGTCAGCTCCACGGGCGTGATGACACCGTCACTCGATGCTGCACTGATCCAGCGCCTTGCTCTGCCGTCCACCACCAAGCGACTGCCGATCTTTGGTCTTGGTTGCGCCGGCGGAGTGTCGGGTGTGGCTCGAGCTGCAGAGTTGTCTCGCGCTCTCGGAGGTGCATTCGTTCTCTTGGTGGCCGTCGAGATCTGCAGTGTGACCTTTCGTCAGTCAGATACTCGCAAGTCCAACATCGTGGCCAGTTCGATCTTCGGTGATGGGGCTGCCGCGGTGCTCATCGGTGGGGAAGGGGGCGGCCCACAGATCGTTGACAGTCACAGCACGCTCTTTCCCGACACGCATGACATCATGGGCTGGGATGTGACCGATAATGGGTTGGCCGTGAGGTTCTCCCGCGATATTCCAACCTTCGTCCGTGAGAATATCCCGCAGGTGCTCGATAGTGCCTGCAGGGCATGGAACATTGAGCGCAGCGACGTTCGTGACGTGATAGCGCATCCAGGGGGCTCGAAGGTCCTCGAGGCCTATTCGCAGGCCACGGGTCTGCCGGCCGAAACCTTCGACATGGCCCGCACGGTCCTGCGCAACTTTGGGAACATGTCGAGTGCGAGTGTGCTCTTCGTTCTCGAGCAGTGGTTGCGCTCAGCAGCCCCTCGGCAGCGGTATTCGTTGATGGCTGCGCTCGGACCGGGCTTCAGCTCCGAGCTCGTTTTGCTGCGCAACTCTGTGGAATGACCATGCACGTTGCCGCAATTGTTCTGCTCGTCCTTCTATCCTTGCAGCGTCTTGCCGAGCTTGTTCATGCCAAGCGCAATGCGCGTCTGGCCTTTGCCCGTGGTGGCCGCGAGTATGCTGCCGGACATTATCCGCTGATCGTTGCTCTGCACGTGTCGTGGTTCATCGGCTGGATCAGCGAACATATTCTTCGCGGCGGCGAGATGCAGCAGCCGTGGTGGCTCTTTGTCGGGGTGATCTCTTTAGCCCAGGTCATGCGGTACTGGACAATCTCTACACTGGGGCCTGCGTGGAACACGCGCATTATCGTCGTGCCCGGTGCTGAAAGAGTCACGGCAGGACCCTTCAAGTACGTTTCGCACCCGAACTACATTGTCGTGCTCGTTGAGTTCTTCGTCATCCCTCTTTTTGTCGGGGCATACCTCACAGCCATCATCGCCACGGCACTCAACTATCTCATCCTGACAAGAATCCGCATACCAGCCGAAGAGCGGGCGGTGAACGAGCTGAGGTGATGCTGAGTCATCCTGATGCTACTTGCGAACCATCACTGGAATCGCTCCGGCAGAGGAGCCTGTGCGCCACCGCAGGTAATAGATTCCGGCAGACGCGTTGAGCAGCGTGATGCTGTTCTGGTTGATTGAATACATGACGCTCCGGCCAAGGTTGTCGACGACGTCGATCGCTGCAGGAACGGTGCTCTGCTGATGAGCGGTCCACCTTAGGGTAAATGATCCATCAGATGGGTTTGGCCATACGCGCGGTTCCATCGACGAAGTGTTTTTCAGCAAGTCCGAATTGACATGTGTCGTTGCGTCTAGTATGTAAATTCCGTCATTCGTCGCAGCCCATATCTGTCCTGCGGTATCGATCACGGATCCAGTGATCGGTGTGCCGGGTGGAATATCATTAAACGATTTCCATGTATTGCCGCCGTTGTCTGTAAGTAATACTGTCTCGTCACTATTGACGACAACTCGTCCACCAAGCGAGCTGATGCTCCAGGGAGCGAGATCTTTCAGCTTTTGCGAACCGAGCTCTGAATGCACGACCTGCCATGACTTGCCATCGTCGCCGGATCGAAGAAGAGTCCCGGTGTTGTAACGAAACTTGGAACTCGTTCCCGACCTTTCAAGATATTGATCGATGGCCCAACACCACAAGTCTCCGGACTCGGACCTATGGAGCGACTCGACCCAGCGCGCTGGCACAGGCAGAGGCAATGCCTCCCATGCAGACCCACCATCAATCGACCGATACAGTCCACCCGGGACATACCCGTCAGGAGTCCCATCTGTTTCTACGTCATAGCCACGGAAGGCAACGATCATCGTCTGCCCGTTGACAATGCATGACGAGATCGCTGGTTTTACACTCGCGCTGTCGAACGGACCGGGTACACTCCTCCACGTTACGCCGGAGTCGACCGACATGAACAGACTCCTGTATCCACTGAGTAACATCTTATCATCGGTTGCATAGACAAAAGAAGCACTATCGGGTCGTAGGTTCGTTGCTACCCGACCATTCATGCGGCGAAGTCCACGACTTCCGATCAGCATGAGCCCGGCAGGAGTCGACACACATGGTTTGGAGCCAATCTCATGCTGCGCCCGGGATGTTGTCGGAAAATCCGTAGGGAGCCACGATACAAATTGTGCGGTCCTATCTCGGATGTTCACAGACAGAACCTCCCCGTTTTGATTGCGGGTGTATATCGCCCCATCGTGAGGCACGAGCGACGAAAATGATGATGGGAAAATCGGTTCGTCTCCGGCACCGCGTGCTCTGAGAATTGGACGCAGTAGATCTTCCTCAGGTTCATAGATGCGCAGGCTGTTCGAGTGATAGCCAATGATCATGTTGTTGGCTATTTGCATCGGTGGGAGTCGTGAAAGAATCTTCGTCTTGCCCGACGTAACGTGATAGGTCACGTGTGAAGGGCTCATGCCATCGGTGTAACTCATGTAGATCGTTTCGCCTGCAACACTGACAGATGTCCTAACCTTGCCAACATATCGCAGTTGTTTCGGGATATCCATTTTCACTGACCACACATCCCGACCATCAGAAAAAACGATGATCCCGCTGTCCATTGCCATAGCTGCGAGTGAGTCATTGATCACGTGAAAAACTGGCTCTCGTTCCTGTCTTAAACGCCAGATCGGACGCAGGGAATCCTTCATGTTGCGTATGCGCACATCCCGATGAAAGGACCACTCTTGAGAGCCACTTGGTCGTACCGCGACTCCAGTGTAGACGTCACGACTCGTCTCCACAACTGCTACGACAGAGCCATTCCGTAACGGGGTGAGCTCCCTGCAGGACCCTGGAATCTGGTTTGTTTTCAGCCATCGTTTCGAAGGCAACTCCAATCGATGCCAGGACGTATCTCGCTCGTTTAAGGCTACGAATCCCAGATCAGGCAGGCGATTGACAAAGCCCCACGATCCTGATTCCACCGAGTCTGGCCACTGGCCGTAGTGCCAGCTGGCACCACTATTCGTCGAATACAGGCGACTGAGGACAAAACCATCTGGCTCAAAGGACCGACAAATCACGCCATAGTCGATGCCGCCCCCAAGTATAATTGATGAATCCAGGTCGGCACCGGTGAGGAGTTCGGGTGTCTTTCCCGGTGTGAAGCGAAAAATACTGCCCGGTGTCTCCCGTGGAGGTGTTCCTCCAGCTACCACCCAAACGCCACTGCTAAGAATGGCCATGTTCGGCAAAGCCTTGATTCGATCCCAGTTTGCTTCCGGGAGTACCGGCTTCATATCGGACAGCGATTGACCGCTATAGAGGCCATTGAATTCAAAGAGTGCAACATATCCCCATAAAGGATGATGAAACACCGTCCTCGGCGCTATACCGCTCCACCAAAGGTCCGGTTCACGGCCCTGAGCACAGACGTGGTCGGCGTTTAGGAAGTAAACGCACGCCAAAAGGCAAGTGATATAGTATTTCACTTTGAGCAGCATTTTCTACCTCGAACATCAACGAGTTTGAGAATAATCCTCATGGATTCGAACTCCAATAACAAATGAAACTACGCTACGACTACGCCGCAATTAAGACCAAGACTTGTGCGATCACGTTAGGTTACCGCATGTCGGTGCAACGGGGAAGAAAATAGAAAATGGGTGTGGCGCGCCTTCTGCTCTGGCGGCTTTCGAGAAGGCTTGACGGCTGAACAAACAAAAACAGCGAAGCACAATGTGCTTCGCTGTTGAAAGTACCGGAGGAGGGACTTGAACCCCCGACACACGGATTATGATTCCGTTGCTCTAACCACCTGAGCTACTCCGGCCCTCAAGAGGGGATGCAAAGATACGAACGTCCGTCAGATTCAAAACCTATGTTGGATTTTGCAAGCGACTGATCTCATCCCGGATGCGAGCGGCAGCTTCATAGTCCTCGACCTTGATGGCCTGATCAAGTTCTTGTTCCAACCTTTGTCGCAAGGTAAGGGGCTCTGCAGACGGAGCAACCGCCGGCAGCTGTTCAGCGGGTTCTTCTTCGTCGGAACTACCTTCCTCGAGCTCGCGGATCTCATCAGCATGAATCGATGCTTCGTCCATGATCGACTCGTCCACGTAGATCGGGACCTGACACCGCACGGCCAAAGCGATCGCGTCACTCGGTCGTGCATCGACTTCGAGGTCAGAGTACTCGAAGAAGATCGATGCGTAGAAGGTGCCATCCTTGATCGATGTGATCACGACCTCACGGACCTGCGCACCAAGAGCATCAATGACGTTCTTCAAAAGGTCGTGCGTCATCGGACGTTGTGAGTGGACGCCTTCCAATTGATTGGCAATTGCCTGAGCTTCGGGTTCTCCGATGACGATCGGCAAACGACGTTGGCCACCGATCTCCCGCAACAGCAAAGCATATGCTCGCTGCGAATTTGGGTTGACCGATAGACCAAGTATGTCGACCTGTACCTTGCTCATCCGAACATCTTTCTCAGTTCTTGCCCGTTACCTCAGAGATGGCACTCGTCAATCGCGGAAGGACCTCGAAGACGTCACCAACAATGCCATAGTCAGCGACACTGAAGATAGGGGCATCCTTGTCTTTGTTGATTGCGACAATAATCTTGCTCGAAGACATACCCGCAAGGTGCTGTACGGCACCACTGATGCCGCATGCAACGTACATGGTGGGACTGACGGTCTTGCCGGTCTGGCCGACCTGCTCCCGATGGGGACGCCACCCGGCATCGACCACGGCGCGTGATGCACCAACGGCGGCACCGAGACTCTTTGCCAAACCCTCGATCAGATTAAAGTGCTCCGGTGCCTTCAGTCCACGACCGCCGGAGACGATGATGTCGGCCTCCGAGACGTCAAGCTGACCCTCGTTGCGCGTGACGGACGTGACGCGCATGGTGGGCAGGGATGATGCCGATGTTGGGCTAAATGCTTCCGATGCTGCTTCGCCCCCTGCCACGTTTTTGGCGGTGAAGAGATTCGGACGAAGTGTCACCACCGTCGTTGCGGTGGTGGACGTGACGTTCACGAGGGCCTTACCTGCATAGACGGGGCGCGTTGCTTCGATCGAACCGGCCGTTCCGCTCAGAGCCACACAGTCAGGTAGGAACCCTGCTCCGAGCCGCACCGATACTCGTGGGGCGACATTCTTTCCGAACGAGTTGGCGCCGAAGACCACAAGTGATGCACCAACGGAGACGGCTGCATCTGAGATGGCGGCGGCCATGCGTGCCGAGGGGATCGACGTCCACTCATCGCCGCTGATGTTCAGAACCTTGGAAAGGCCGTGGGCTCCGGCTGCTGCAAACTGCTCCTGCGCGCCGTTGAAAATGATGCCCGTGACGGCTGATCCGCCAGAAACGGAGAGAGCCGCGGTGATGGCTTCACATGAGGTGCGCTTCAGACCACCGGCTTGCGCTTCAAGTACGACGAGTATGCTCATTGTTAGATCACCTTTGCTTCTTCGTGGAGGAGACGGACCAATTCCTTGACGTCGGCATCGGAATCACCGAGCACCTTGTTGAGGCGCTTCGTCACCGGCAGGGCCATTGACGTTGTGGTAACGCGAGCCGATTGTCCAGACGCTGGGCGTTCAGCGATCGGCTTGGACTTTGCCTTCATAATGTCCGGGAGCTTTGGGTACCGTGGATCGTTCAGCCCCTTTTGCGCGCTGATCACACATGGCAGTTCACACGATACGGAGTACTTGCCTCCCTCGATATCGCTTTCGGCGGTAATGGCAGAACCGTCGATCGACAGCATCGACACCACCGGAATGTCGGCCCAGCCGAGTATCTCGGCCGTCATTGACGGAAGAGCAAACGAATCAAAGTCGATCGATTGACGTCCGAAGATGATCAGGTCAGGAGTGGACTCCTTGGCCAGATCGGCGATGGAGCTGGCGACGCAGAACGAGTCGCTTCGCTGGTCATCCTTGATGTGAATCGCTGTATCGACGCCCATGGCCAGAGCCGTCCGGAGAACTTCCTTGACCGAGTCGGGTCCAACGCTCACGGCTGTGACCGTTCCACCGTGACGTTCGCGCTGTCGAAGACCTTCTTCGATAGCGAACTCATCGTAGGGATTCAGAATATACTTGACCCCTGCGGGGTTGATCGACGTGCCGTCGGCACCGACGGCCACCTTGGTGGTCGTATCAGGTACCTGGCTGATGCACACGAGAATGTTCATGTGTGTAACTGTGAGTTATTCGTGATGAAATCGTCGTTCAAAGGGCTGCAAAGATACGCCAATCAGATTATACCCATTGCCCAGAGGAGACTGATGTTGGCGCGCTCGACATCGGCCTTCGCTGAGACAAGGCGCTGCAGAGCTTCGCCATAGAACCGCTCTCTCAAGTTGAGGGTCAGGAGCGAGGCATCTCCCGCAGTAAATCGTTGCTGTTCGGCGTTGACCATGATGAGAGCCAAACGCACTTCTTCCTGAGCGATCGTCAAACGCTCAAGTGAGCGTTCAATGGCGATCATTGAATTGCGCACATCGATCTCAACAAGCCGGCGCATCAGCTGAAGGGCAAACTCTGCTCGATCGACTGCGACCGACGTGGTCTGCACACCGGCTGAGGCTTGGCGGAAGAAAAGGGGCTGCTGCATCTTGAGGCCGATCTTGTAATCGATCGCCGAAGGCTGTCCGGCATCAAATGCTACAACGCCGGCATCGAGCTCAAGGTTTGGCCTCATGAACTCTCGAGCGAGCGTCGAGTCAAGACGCGCGGTCTGGAGTGCGATCTCTACGCGTCGAAGTTCCGGACGTGCTGCGAAGGCCACGTTGATGGCTCTGTCGGTTGTGCGAGCCGAATCCGGACGTCCCGTAAGCCCCGTTGGTGCATCAAATGGGTCTGGGATCTGAATGCCATTGTCGGCAAAGATGAGCCCCTTGACATCGACCGCGAACTGCTCGGCCATGCGGAGTGTGCGCAGGCGCTCGCCTTCACGTCTGCGCACCTCTTGAGCTGCTTCCGTGGAATCGATGAGCGCCGATTCGCCGCTGATCGATCGACGGATGATGAAGCTCTGCCGTCGGCGTGCCAGCTCCAGCAGCGTATCGGCCACAGAAACGAGCTCAGCCGCCTCACTCCAGTCGAGGAAACGCAGTGCACCGGTTCTCAGCAGGGCATTGCGCTCGATGCGCTGCTGCGCAAGGGCAAGATCTGGTCGAAGCTCAGCCTTTCGAAGGTTGTTACGTCGAGCATCGGTGAAGATCCCCTGAAGAAGAGGCATGCTCACACCCAGCGAGGCCTCACCGGCTGTTGCCGTAAGATCTTCAGGGTTGATCGAAAAGCCTGTCCCGCGTTGGAATCCTGCCTTGATCTTTGGGCCAAAGAGCATGTCAAGGGGCTGCTCAATGGACCCTTCAAGGACGGTGAGCTTATCATTGCCCGACTTGACCTTGGATTCGTAGTTGAAGGCAAAAAATGGGTCAAAGCGTCCCAGGGCCGACCTCACCTCTGCCTCAGCGAGTTCGGGCTCAAGGTTTGCAGCACGAATGGTCGGATGGTTCCGCTCGACCAGATCGAGGAATTCACGTAGGCTGACGCGTCGTTGCGCGTGGAGGCTCGGGTGTACGAGTACGATGGCCGCCAAGACCAGAAGGATGCGAAGAGCTCCGTTCACTTCTCTTCCTTCGCCCCTTCCTTCTTCGCCGGCTTGCCAGCTGCCTTTGATGGGGTCACCGGGTACTGCGGAGGGAATCCCATGAGCTGTCGCCAGAGCTCGAAGCCAACGGACACATCGTCAAGAAGGACCCATCCCGAGGCATCAGTGCCCTGACGCAGGTAGCGGTTACTTGGCCATCGGCCGTACTTGGATTCTTCCGCAGGTACGACGAGAATCCGGAAGCGGCCAGAGCCGTCATCGGTGGCATCGACCACCTTGACACGACCGTGGAACACGCCCACTTGAAGAGCCTGCCATCCAGAGAACTGGAAGGCAGGGAAGCCACTGAACTGGAGTGATACGAGCCGTCCGGGTTCGACGAGGGCGGCGTCCATACTCCCGACGTAAAGCTCCACCGCACGGTCGTCTCCGGCCGGCACGATCAGCGCCAGCGGAGTTCCTTCCTTCACGGTCATGCCTTCGCCGAATTTTTCGATTCGCACAATCACGCCATCGATCGGAGCAAGCACCACGCCGGCGCCACGACGCGTTTCGGCGTTCGACACCCGAATGTCCATCTCGTGCATGGTCGAATACGCCTGGTTGACGACCCGCTCTTCTTCGGCAGAAAAGGCCTCAATATCCTGACGGGCGGCCATCAAGCCAGTAGAGGCAGACACCGAGTCGGCGACCGCCTTCTGCAGATTCAGCTGAGCCGATTCAAGTTCGCGACGGGCCACCAGATCGTTACGAAACAACGTATCTGCTCGATTGTATCGTATGCGTGCCGTCTCAGTCTCAATCCTGGCATTGTCGAGCCGGGCGCGAGCGGCTTCATAGCGCTGCTCGGCCTGACGTCGCCGTTGCATCGCTACCTGGATGGCTTGCTCCTGGGCAGCGAATGTGCGCCCCCTGAGCATTTGCAATCGTTCGATGATCTCCGCATCCATGAAGTTGACGTTGATGTCGGCCATCACAAGGATAGTGTCACCCTTGTTGACGCGGTCGCCCTCTCGAACGTACCACTTTGTTATCCGTCCACTGATGGCACTCTCGACAGCTTGAGGTCGTGCCTGTGGCGTGAAGGAGGTGACGCGTCCACTGCCGACGACCGACTGCTGCCACGGGACGAAGATGAGAAACAGGATCGACCCGATGAGGATCGACAGCAGGATCGTCACGAGGTGGCGATGGACCGATGGGCTGCCGAGAAGGTTAAGGGAGAATCGATTCGACGTCATTGCGAACCTCCCCGCGTGGGTTGACGGCGCAGGAGCAGAGCTCGCAGGTCTTCACGTTCGGCACATACCTCATCAAGCGTACCTGAGCACACGAGAGCACCCTGAGACAAGACGTGCACACGGTTAGTTGCACTGATGATGTCCGTATCGAAAGAGATGTTCACGACTGTGCAGGACGTTTGGTTCATGATGGACTCAACGAGGCGCATCTTCAGACCATCCTCCAAGCCCTGGAATGCACTGTCGATAATGATGATGTCAGGCATGCCCAGCAGAACACGAGCCAGAAGAATGCGTCTGCGCACGCTGTAGGAGATGTTAGCGCCAAGTGCGATAACCTCGGTCTGCAGACCACGCGGAAGGCGCTGGACCTCCTCTGTGAGAAGGCAAAGCTTCAACACCTGATCGATGGTAGACTGTGAGACAGGTCGTCCAAGCGTGATGTTGTCGCGCACGCTACCCGGCACCAGTGCATCGTCGGGGTCGAGATAGCCCACATGTGAACGCAAGGAGGCCAGATCCGCAAGCTTGGTATCGACGCCGTTGATACGAAGATGACCCTTACTTGGCAGAAGAAGACCTACGATGAGCTTCGCGATGGTCGATTTACCACTTCCGCTACCACCGACGATACTGACGTGCTCGCCGGCATTGATGCTTAATGACACATTCCGCAGAACTGAGGAGGATCCGTCGGTGTAGGATACGTCATCGAGAACAACCGAGCCACCGTCCTTGAACGCCGGCACCTGCTGTCCAACTGCATGTTCGGTTGGAAGCTTCGCAATGGTTTGGAGTTTGTAGATGGCAGCAGTGAAATCGTAAAAATCATCGAACTGAACAAGGAGCTTTTCGATGGCACCAATGATCATAACGATGATGATCTCTGCGGCAACAAGCTGTCCGAGCGATATGGCCTCTTCAAGCACGAGCACGCCGCCGAGTGCAAGAATGCCCACCGTGGCAAAGGCCTTGAAGATATACGAGCCCAACATCTGTCGCGCCATGATGCGAAAGTGTCGAGCCTTGGCATCTACATATTCCACGTTCAGTACGTCAAGTCGATTCTGAGCGTAATCACTGTCTCCATCGAGCTTGATCGACCGTTGATTGCGCGCCACTTCTTCAAGCCATGCAGCGGTGGAATACTTCGCGTTGGAAACGGCGAGCGACGTCGTGAGAGCTCCCCGACCGAGCACGAACACGAGGATGGGGATGAATCCGATGAAGATCAGATCGTACACGAGAAAGAAAGGATGGTACAGGAACAGTACCAACAGCCCGGTCAACAGGATAAGAAACGCCCCAACGCCTTCAAGGAGAAACTTTCCGATGGTCTTTTGTACGGTGATGACGTCGAAGAACCTGTTGACCAGCTCCGGCACGTACATGCCGCGGATGGCGTCTTCACGCAGCCGCGGAATCCTGTTGACGATGTCAAAGGCGGTCGTGACAAACAAACGACGCTGAATGAAGTCGATGACATGACGCTCAAGGACCATCATGGCAGCGATTGCAAGCATGGCGATCAGGACGACGACGCAAAGAACGACAAGCTGACGACTGAACACTCCTAGAGCGACGGCGTTCACAACTGCCTGGCTACTCAGAGGCACGACCAGGCCGAGCAGACTGATGAAGGTGGAGTACACGATGACGATGAAAATGTCGCGCTTCTCGGCCTTCATCAGACTCTTGATAAGGGGCCAGACATCCCGGAACCGAACCTGTTTCGTCTTGCCCGCATAGCCACCAGCGGATGTGGATGCCGAAGCGCCCTCGGAGTCATCGCCTTTCAGAAATGAGTGCTGTGCGATCGGGATGACGATGCAATCGCCGCCACCGATGAGCGCAGCGACGTCCTTCCACGACGAAGAACGGGTGCCGCCCGTGGCTTGGTCCACGACCCGGTATGATGTTGAGGAGGACCGCTCGGCGCGTTGCACGTTCCCGGCAGCGTCGAGCCAGATGACCATCGATGGATCGTCCGGCAGATGACCACCATTCTTGCGCATGGTGGCAACGATGCCGATATCGCGAAGGATCGAACACATGCGATCGAGACTGACATTCTGGCCGTCCAGACACTCGTCAACTCGATTGAAAATGGTGACGTTGATGTCGGCGATGTTCGAGCGCTCAGCGGTCGAATGCAAGCACTGTTGCAGCTGTTGTCGGATCGAGATCATGATCAGATCACTCCTCTCGATCGGGATGTTGCCGCGATCTTGCCTGCGAGGCACTGTGTGGTTCTCATGGATGTGGCCGCTTTGACGAACAGCGTTGACAAATCATGCACATACAGCAAACATGGGAATTATTTTCTCAGTTCCGCCGCAAGGTATCTACCGGTCAGAGAGACGTCCAACGACGCGACATGTTCCGGTGTTCCCGTGGCAATGATCTGTCCGCCCTCGCGACCTCCACCGGGGCCAAGATCGATGACATGGTCTGCACTGACGATGACGTCGAGGTTGTGCTCGATGACGACCACCGTATTGCCACGATCGACAAGGCGGTGGAGTAGCTTCATCAGAACGCTAATGTCCTCGAAGTGCAAACCAGTGGTCGGTTCGTCGAGCAGATACAGCGTCTTTCCGGTGTACGACTTTGCAAGCTCGGTGGCGAGCTTTACGCGTTGTGCTTCGCCCCCTGACAATGTCGTTGCCTGCTGTCCCAACGTGATGTAGGTCAACCCCACATCCATCAGTGTCTGCAGGCGTGTGGAGATTCGGGGAATATCGGTGAAGAACTCCCGTGCCTCTTCAACGGTCATCTCCAGTACGTCGGAGATGGACTTGCCTTTGAAGCGCACCATCAGCGTCTCGGCATTATAGCGCTTGCCGCCACAGGTCTCGCACGGTACGTACACATCGGGTAGGAAGTTCATCTCGATCTTCTTCAGGCCGACCCCTTCGCATTCTTCGCAACGTCCGCCGGAGACGTTGAACGAAAACCGTCCTGCCTGGTAGCCGCGGATCTTCGCCTCGGGCAGCATTGTGAAGAAATCACGGATCAGCGTGAAGAGTCCCGTATAGGTTGCCGGATTCGAGCGAGGTGTGCGTCCAATCGGCGTCTGATCGATCTCGATGACCTTATCGATGAACTCAAGGCCATGGATCGACGTGTAGTCAAGGGGCTTGAGTTCTGACCGATGAAGTCGTGCCGACATGATCGGATACAGGGTGTCATTGATCAGAGAACTCTTACCTGAACCGCTCATACCCGTGACGCAGGTGAACGTTCCGAGCGGAATCTCGAGATCCACGTTTCGGAGGTTGTTGCCGCGAGCCCCTTTCAACTCGAGAATCTTTCCGTTGCCGACTCTCCGAGCGTCGGGTCGGAAGACGCGTCGCTGCCCACCAAGGTACTGCAATGTGATGGAGGGGCTCTCCGAGCGGTCCTTTCCGGAGATGATATCGTGAATCTCACCGGATGACTTCACGGCAACGATCGATCCGCCGTGCACACCAGCTCCTGGCCCAACATCGATCATCGTGTCGGACTCTTCGATCATTTCTCGGTCGTGCTCAACCACCAGCACGGTGTTGCCAATGTCACGCAGCCGCTTGAGCGACTCGATAAGTTTTCGATTATCATGCTGGTGGAGTCCGATCGACGGCTCGTCAAGAACGTAGGTGACACCCACCAGGTGAGAGCCGATCTGTGAGGCCAGACGTATCCGTTGGGATTCACCTCCGGAGAGACTGCGGGCACTGCGATCCAGCGTGAGGTAGCTGAGCCCCACATCGTCAAGGAACTCGAGACGTTGGTTGATCTCTTTGAGGATGAGAAAAGCGATGTGGTTCTGGCGATCTGTGAGGTCGTCGCGAAGCGACAGGAACCACGTGCGTGCATCCACGATGTCGCGCCGACAGATATCGACAATGCTTTGACCTGCCAAGCGGACATGAACATGGGCCTTTTTCAGCCTTCCACCTTGGCATTCTCGGCAGGTGACCGTGGCAAAGTACTTTTCGATCGACTTGCGAACCGACGCCGAGGTCGATTGCTCGTACTGATGACGTAGCGACGGAAGGACGCCGATGAATTTGTGGCTAGCCGTCGAGCCGCGGTGTGACGTCTCATAACGGGCCTTGCTCGAGCCATGAAGAAGATCATCAAGGAGATTAGCATCGATCTCGCCAACAGGCTTCATGACCGATACGTTGTGATGATCACACCAAGCCAGTACCTGCTTCCATAACCACGTATCACGTCGGACACCGAGGGGGGAGATGCCACCCGATGCGAGTGGCACCGTGGCATCCGGAATCACCATGTCGGGATCAAAATCCTGAAGCTGGCCAAGACCGTCGCAGGACTCGCAGGCACCAAATGGCGAATTGAACGAGAACATGTTCGGTGCCGGCGTTTCGTACGATGTGCCGCACTGAGGGCAGGCATAGCTGGTGCTAAAGAATCGATCCGACCATGCATCAGGTGCTGTCTCATGGAGGACCGTCAGGCCCCCTTCACCCAGCTGCAGCGCCATTTCAATGCTGTCATACAAACGCTTGGTGGGCTCTGCTTCGATCGTCAGACGGTCAATCACAAGCTCAATGGTGTGCGTCTTATATCGAGCAAGTTGCATGCCCTGGGTGATCTCTGACAGCTCGCCGTCAATACGCACGCGGGTGTAGCCCTGACGTCGAAACGACTCCAATTGCTCACGATAGTGTCCTTTGCGACCCTTGACCACCGGCGAAAGGATCTGAATGCGTGTTCCGACTCCAAGTTCCAACAGCGTTGTAATGATCTGATCGACGGTTTGCTGTTGTACCGGAACCTGACATTCTACGCAGTACTGCGTGCCGATCTTGGCATAGAGCAGGCGCAGATAGTCATAGATCTCCGTCACCGTTCCAACAGTCGAACGAGGACTCATCCCCGTGCTCTTCTGCTCGATCGAAATGGCAGGGGAGAGCCCTTCGATCGTATCGATGTCTGGCTTCTTCATCACGCCGAGAAACTGACGTGCATACGATGAGAGACTCTCGACGTAGCGCCGCTGACCTTCGGCAAAGACCGTGTCAAAAGCGATCGATGACTTCCCGGAACCACTCAGACCAGTGATCACCACAAGGCGGTCACGGGGAATGTCCAGGTCGATGCCCTTGAGGTTGTGCTCACGCGCCCCGCGAATAGAGATCGTTGTGATCTCCGACGGATCCTGTTCGACGTGCTCGTGAAAGGGGCTTGGTGGCATTGGTCATGTGAGAATATTCCAGCAAATCTACCCTCTGGATTGCGATGACTGCTTGTATAAAACATGACCATTGGTCATATTCGTGACTGCTAGTCAGTATTCTGACTCATGGTCATTGCTTCAAGGACACCATTATGCAACGATTCACAACATTCTTTGCCACACTCTTGCTGACCTGTGCGACAATTGTCTCGGCTCAGGTCCGCACGCTGACGCTCGACGAGTCGATCGAGATGGCAATCCGGCAAAACAAGACGATTGCCGTGGCTCGACTTGGCGTAAAGAGGGCGGAGTCCCAAGTCCGTGAGGCATTCGGAACGGCCTTGCCGTCGCTGAACGTATCGGCAGGGTTCAATCACAACCTCCAGCTGCCGGTGTTCTTCTTCCCGAATCCGACAACCGGGGAAGTCACCCCGTTGCGTTTCGGATTGACCAACGGGTACAACGTCACGACGCAGATCCAGCAGATCATTTTCAGCAGCGCTGCCTTTACCGCCATTTCGGCTTCCAAGCTTTATAGCGACGCGGCAGAGGCACAGCTTGACGCCGCCGTGGCAGAGGTGGTCACCGAGACCAAGAAGCGCTACTATCAGGCCGTCGCCGCTACGGGATATGCCTCGGTGGCAGAGGCATCGCTGACCAACATTCTAGAGGTGCAGCGAAACATCACTGCATTTTTCGCAGAGGGCCTTGTTGCTGAGTTCGACAAGATCAGAGCTGATGTGGCTGTTGCCAACGCACGGCCCATGGTGCTGCAGGCAAAGTCGGGTAAGTACGCGGCACTGGCTGCGCTGCAGACCTATATCGGGATGAGCTTGGCCGATTCGATCGCTGTTTCGGAAGGGGGCTTTCCGGCTCTCACTGAATCACCGGATGTTGATCGTTCGATCACCATGGCGATCAACGAGAACCTCGACCTTCGGGCATTACGTCATCAGATCGATGTTGGCTCACGCATGGTTGATCTCAGCCGTTCGGACTTCTATCCCACATTGGCTGCCTTCGGTCAGTGGCAGAACCAAGGGCAGAGCGAGTCCCTCACTGGTTGGCAGAGCGCTTCGAGCACCGTTGTCGGACTGAGCTTTTCCATGAATCTCTTCAATGGACTGCGCACCAACGAACGTGTCGAGCAGGCGAAGATCGACGTGTTCTCAGCCAAAGAGAGGCTCAACCAGGTTACCGATCTCATCAATCTTCAAGTCCGCACCCTGATCAATCAGTTGGAGTCAGCAAAGCAGCGCTCCGAGGCTCAACGGTCAACCGTCGACCAGGCGCAGCGCGGGTACGAGATCGCTCGCATACGATACCGTGAGGGTACCGGAAGCTTACTCGAGATCAACGATGCTGAAACGTCGCTGGCCCAAGCAAAGCTCAATTCCATCACTGCATTGGTTGACTATCACGTAACGCGCGCCGATTTCGATCGTGCAACCGGCCAGATCGACCGGTCGTACTGGCGATTCCTTCGCAACGACGGCAAGTAACGGAGCACCGTGATGGGTACGACTGAACGAAAGGAGCGCGAACGACAGCAGCGCAGACGTGAGATCCTCACGTCTGCACGCGCCGCGTTCATCAAATACGGCATCGCGACGACCACCATGGAGCGGATCGCGCAAGAAGCCGAGTTGGCCAAGGGAACGCTGTACCTGTATTTCCGAAACCGCGAGGAGCTGCTTACGGGGCTCCTGACGGATGACATCGAGGTATTGACGCAGTCGATCGAACGGGTGATGGCAAGCCCCTTGCCTGCTGAGGAAAAGCTTGCTCAGGCATTTCAAACGTTCTACTCGTATTCACAAGAGAATCAATTCTTCTATCAGGTCATGACGCAGGCCAACATTGGCCTTCTGGTGGAGCCGAGCGAAGAAAGTCCGATCGTCAGTGAATTCATCGGCGTTAACGAACGACTTATCCGCATCGTCGAGAGCATCGTCGAGGAGGGGGTTGCCTGTGGTTCATTCGAACTTCACGGCCCCATTCGCACTGTCGTGGCTGAGATCATCATTGCCATGAAGGGATCGGTGATGATCCTTCGTAATCAGCTGATACCTCCGCACTGGGTGACCGAACCGGAAGATGTCATCCTCCACGATATCGTTCAGTTGATCATTCGCGGCCTGCGCAGAACACCTTCCCAAACCCTTGCGAGTGATGCGTCATGAGCGTCAACACTTCCCGAATGCAGACCATCACCGGTCTGATCCTGCTTCTGGCACTTGCCGGCGGATGTTCGAAAGATCAGAAGGTCGTTCTGCCGGAGCGCCGTTCGATCACTCAAGCGGTCTATGCCTCCGGTAAGATCTTTCCCGTGGGGTTTCATCGTGCCTCCTCAAAGGTGCCAGGAATCGTCGAGGAGATCCTTGTCGTTCCCGGACAAACGGTCACTGCTGGCCAGCCATTGATGCGCATCAGGGCCACGCAATCCGATCTTGCCCTCGAGTCGGCGCAAACCGTTTATGGATTGGCCGAAGAAAATGCCAAGGACCAAGGCGCTGTTCTTCGCTCCGTAGCAGCTGAGATGGAGAGTGCCAGGTCGAAGCTCTCTCTTGACTCAACGACGGCCGCACGTACACGCCGACTGCTTGCGCAGCAAGCCACATCGCAATCGACCTATGATGCAGCGCGCACGCAGTATGAGGTCTCCCAGAGGCTATACGAGAAGGCGCGTGATGTTTATGAGTCCACCCGCCGACGTCTCTCTACAGAGCGCAGAACGGCGCAATTGAACGTTTCCATTCAACGATCACTGCGGGATGAGTTCATCGTCAGTGCATCGGCAGCCGGACGTGTCTATGATGTGATCCCAAAGGTTGGTGAGCTTGTCATGCCGCAGCAGCCATTGGTCGAGATCGGACATTCTGATAGCATCGAGGTTGAGCTCGCCATTGATGAGAGTGACATCTCGATCGTCGCGATCGGACAGCGTGTGGTCTTCTCGATCGATGCTGTCAAGGGGCGAACCTTCAATGGACGGATCACCGCCATAACCCCTCGCGTGTCCGGCATGGACAAGACGGTCAGCGTCACTGCAAGCATTGAACCGGAGTCAGCACGACTCCTGCCGGGGATGTCTCTTGAGGCCAACATCGTTGTCTCAAGCACCTCGAAAGCGCTGGTACTACCGCGCGAGGTCGTTCCAACCGACAGGATGGTCACGGTTCGTCGAAACGGCACCGAGCAGCGGGTAAAGCTTGTGACGGGTGTCGAGGACCTGCGATTTGTCGAGATCATCTCGGGACTCAACGACGGAGACGAGGTCATACAGTGACGTCCTCGTCACCAAAGAGCCCCCTTCTCAGCATTGCCTGGGTGCATCTTGTCAGTAAGAAGCGCCAGACGATCGTCGCCATGCTCGGTGTGATGTTTGGCGTGACAGTCTTCATCTTTCAGGCTGGTCTATTGACGGGTCTTCAGAGCTACTTCATCGAAAAGACCGTCAATACCACAGCTCATGTCCACGTTTACAATGACGTTCGAACCGGACGACCGCATGTGCTCGACCTGTATGCCGATACAAGCGGAACATGGACGATCGTTCGGAATCAAAAACCGAGAGACGAGGAGCGCCGCCTTCGCAATGGATATCAGATCCTGCGTGAGATCGAAGACGATCCTCGCGTGGAGGGTGTGGCGCCATACCTCGGACTACAGGGAATCCTTCGGTACGGGATGTCACAACAGGCCGGGACCCTGGCGGGCATCGACGTGCAGCGTGAGGACCAGTTGTTTCATGTCGCCGAGAATCTGATCGCCGGTGAGCTCGTCCGCATGGAAACGCTTCCCAATGCCGTGATCCTTGGAGCTGGTCTCGCGGACAAGCTTGGCGCTCGGTTGAACGACAACATCACTGTGATCTCCTCGCGAGGAGTATCGCTCGATATGAAGGTGGTGGGAATCTCAAAGACGGGGATCACGCTCCAAGACAACACGAGAGCGTACATATCCATTCGCAACGCCCAGAGATTGTTGCAGCAATCGGCAGCCTACATCACGGACATCAATGTTCGGTTGAAGGATGTGGACATTGCCCAGGCCATCGCCTCGGAGTATCAGACGGTGTTTGGGTACAAGGCCGAGGACTGGAAGGCCGCCAATGCCAACGTGTTTGGGATTTTCCGGATCCAAAATCTCACCGTCTCATTTGTCATCATCTCCATCTTGGTTGTATCCGGCTTCGGGATCTTCAACATTCTCATGACGATCATCTACGAGAAGATGCCGGACATTGCGATTCTCAAGGCGATGGGCTACCGTGATCGCGACATCCGGCGCATTTTCCTGATCGAGTCTATTGCCATTGGAACCACTGGTGGTCTGCTGGGGCTTCTTCTTGGATTCATTACCTCGAAGATCGTGGGGATGATTCCACTCAACATCCAAGGTTTTGTCAGCGTCCAATACCTGGTGATCAATTTCAATCCACTGTTCTATCTGGCTGCCTTCGGTTTCGCGTTGGTCTCGACCACCGTGGCAGGATACTTTCCGGCGCGCAAGGCCGCTCGTTTCGATCCAGTCGAGATCATTCGGAGCAGATGATGAGCAGCCCGATCATCGTAGCATCGAATGTCACCAAGACATTCACCGAACCGGTCGAGTTCAAGGTCCTGAACGACATTTCTCTGAGCGTCGATAGGGGCGAATTCGTCGTGCTGGTTGGCCCATCCGGTAGTGGCAAGACAACATTGATGTATGCGCTATCAACCCTGGACACGGAGTATGAGGGCAGTATCACCATTGATGGGGTGGAGATACGGAGTCTCGCAAAGGATGCTTTGGCCGATTTCAGAAACTCGATGATCGGCTTCGTGTTCCAGTTCCACTACTTGTTGCCAGATTTCACGGTTCTCCAGAATGTGATGTTGCCGGCACAGAGGCGCGGGGTACTCTCACAGGATGAGATGGAGCATCGGGCGATGAAGACACTGACAATGTTGGGTGTCGCCGATCAAGCCACAAAGCGATCCAGCAAGCTATCAGGTGGTCAACAACAACGCGTTGCCATTGCTCGAGCCCTCATCAACGAACCCAAGATCATCTTCGGTGATGAGCCTACGGGGAATCTTGACACCAAGAATACATCGCTGGTCCTCGACATTCTCAACGATCTGAAGACCGAATTCAATCAGACGATTCTCATGGTCACACACGACGTGCAGTTTGCCCGTCGGGCCGACAGAATCATTTCGATCCGCGACGGACGGATCGTCCCGAATGATGAACATTACTCACCATCGAATGAATGACATGAAACGACTTCTTTGGCTGCTGCCCATCATCATCCTTCTTTTCTCGTGCGGAAAGTCGGACGCCCCTTCTCCAAAGGAGCGACTCGAACAGCTTCGGTCCGAGCGGACGCGTATTGAGAGAGAGATCAAGCAGATCGAGTCAACACTGTCGAGCGCCGACGCAGGTTCGGCGTCGCTACCGGTGTCGGTGCTGGCCGCTGCCACGTCTGACCTGGCTCATCAGGTAGAGGTGAAGGGTACTGTTGACGCCCGCTCAACCATCACACTCTCGCCTCAAATGGGTGGACGTATCACACGCGTCAACGTCACGCCAGGGCAGGCTGTGACGGCCGGTCAGGTTCTGGTGGAACTTGATGACGAACTCATTCGGAAGGGAATCAAGGAGGTCGAGGTGCAACTCGACTTCGCCCGCACTCTGTTTGAGAAGCAACGGAGAATCTTCGAGCAGAAGGCCGGCAGTGAGATCCAGTATCTGACAGCGAAGAATCAGCTTGAAGCGCTGGAGCGACGAATGGAGTCTCTACAGGAGCAACGCACGATGTCGCGCATCACCGCTCCACGAAGTGGTTTTGCTGAGAATATCATGGCCAAGGTGGGTGAGATGGCCATGCCCGGCATGCCTGCGTTGACCATCGTGAATATGAGTGATGTTCGCGTTGTCGTTGACGTTTCTGAAACCTTCCTTTCCACAGTGTCGATCGGCGACCGGGTAACGATGGAGTTCCCTGAGATCGCTGATACTGTGTCTTCAACGATCAAGACCTTATCGAGGCTCGTCAATCCAGCGAGTCGCACGTTCCGACTGGAGATTCCTGTCAGTCCAGTTCCCGCAGCGCTGCGTCCAAACACGACGTGCCGTGTCTCAATCAATGACGTGACGTTGAAGAACGTGATGGTCATTCCACTGGCGGCGATCCTTCACGACAATCGCGGTTCGTTTGTCTACGTCGTCGACGACAAGAACATTGTGAAGCGAGTGGACGTATCGATGGGACTGTCCTCAGGGGGCAACGTACAGATCACGAGCGGACTCGAACTAGGTCAAAAGGTCGTCGTCAAGGGTACAACCATGATCTCACCGGGACAAACCGTACGAATCGTCGGGTAAACACAATCATGCAACACCACAAGAGTTTCCCCATCACCGCATGGGCCGTTGAAAATCGCACGACCATCTATGTTCTGATGGTCATCGTTAGTGTTCTTGGTATCCTGACGTACATACAGCTCCCGAAGGAGCAGTTCCCGGACATTGTTGTTCCCACTGTGCTGGTCACAACGATCAATGCCGGTACGTCGCCGACGGATATTGAAAACCTGATTACTCGCCCCATCGAGAAGCAGATCAAGTCCGTGGCTGATGTCAAGAAAGTCACGAGCAACAGCATTCAAGACGCTTCGATCGTGGTCGTCGAGTTCACAACAGACATCGATCCTGTCGTTGCAAAGCAGCGCGTGAACGATGCCGTCGATCGAGCTCGTTCTGAACTACCCAACCAGCTGACGAAGGAGCCGCAGGTTGCCGAGATCGACTTCTCGGAGTTCCCGATCATGAACATCAACATCTCGGGTACGGTCGGTCTTGAGGCGCTGAAGCAGTACGCCGATGAGCTCAAGGATAAGCTTGAAGCTCTCCCTGAGA
This sequence comes from Bacteroidota bacterium, assembly GCA_041170435.1. Classification (GTDB taxonomy): domain Bacteria; phylum Bacteroidota; class Ignavibacteria; order Kapaibacteriales; family Kapaibacteriaceae; genus UBA10438. Next base: position 47,617 of record JBEAYU010000042.1, on the reverse strand, counting down.
TCCGCCGTACTGACGTCATTGGTGCGCTTGAGAAAGAGGTTCGCGTGGATGTCGATCCGTATCGCCTGCAGGCTCTCGGCTTGTCATTTGACGATGTTACGCGCGCCATTCAAGCAGAGAATGTCAACATCTCCGGCGGCGAGCTTCTTAATGCCGGAGTCCGCCGCAATCTGAAGGTCAGTGGTGAGTTCGCATCCGTTGATCAGATCAGCAATGTGATTGTCAGGAGCTTTAGGGGCGTTACGGCCTACGTGCGAGATATCGCCACCGTCCAGGAAACGACGAAGGAGCAGCAGAGCTTTGCCCGATTGGACGGCAAGGAGGTTGTTACACTCGCCGTGCTCAAGAAAGCAGGGGAAAACTTGATTGCCGCCTCGGATAAGATCCAGGAGATCGTTGGTGAGTATTCAAAGACGAGACTCCCTGCCACCGTATCGATAACGATCACCAACGATCAATCAACGGCGACGAGAATCAATCTGGCCGACCTTATCAACACCATCATTATCGGCTTTTTGCTGGTGACGATCGTGCTCATGTTCTTCATGGGCGTTCAAAACGCCCTGTTTGTGGGTTTTGCTACGCCCCTTTCATCCTTCATGGCCTTCTTGGTCATGCCAGGACTCGACTTCACCTTCAACATTGTCGTCACGTTCGCATTCTTGCTGGCTTTGGGAATCGTGGTTGACGATGCAATCGTGGTCATTGAAAACACACACCGCCTTCACACGAAACACGACCTCGACGTGAAGACGGCCACTAAGTATGCTGCTGCAGAAGTCTTTGCACCAGTCGTTGCTGGAACACTCACCACATTGGCACCATTCTTCCCGCTGCTTTTCTGGCCGGGACTAGTCGGTGAGTTCATGGTGTATTTGCCGGCAGTCCTGATCATTACGCTCACGGCGTCGTTGATCGTCGCGTACATCATGAATCCGGTTTTTGCCGTCGATTTTATGGACAAGAAGCCCGTTGAAATGACGCGTCGTCGTCTTCTCATGACAGGGGGCGCAGTTGGCTTGCTGTCTGCCTTAGGCATTGTGTCGGGACAATATTGGATCATGACCCTGTCGCTCTTCACATTACTCTTCTGGTTTTTCAATCGACGATTCCTCACGCCGAAGCTGATCGTTCCGTTCCAAGAGCGCACCTTGCCGAGCATCATGTCCTTCTACCGAATGACGCTGAACTGGTCACTTCGGGGACGGCGGCCCGTGATGATCATCGCATCGATGGTTCTGATGCTGATCGGAACGTTTGGGCTCATGTTCGTGGCCGGACCAAAGGTTGCGTTCTTTCCGAGCGGCGAACCAAACTATGCTTACGTCTATGTTCAGCTTCCCATCGGTACCGATGCCGTGGAAACCGACAGTGTGGTGCGAGTGGTCGAGCAGCGCATTCAGAAGGTTCTCGGACCATCCAATCCTCTCGTGAAGTCTGTGATCTCAAACGTCGGTCTGGGCGCCGGTGATCCTCGGAATCCGGACCGCACGGTGACTCCAAACAAGGGGAAGGTTACGGTGGCCTTTGTGGAGTACCAGAAGCGCAATGGTGATAGCACCGAGCCGTATCTGGCCCGTTTCCGGAAGGCTCTATCCGATATGCCGGGTGTAGAGATCGTGGTTGACAAGGAATCAAACGGCCCACCAACGGGCAAGCCGGTGAACATTGAGATATCCGGTGACGACTTTGAGACGTTGATGAATCTTGCTGAACAAACCAGGGTCTTCCTCACCGATACGGTGAAGGTCGCAGGCATCGAAAGGCTTCGCAGTGATCTGGTTCGTAACAAGCCGGAACTCGCCGTCGTTATCGACCGTGAAAAGGCCAACATCGAAGGTATCAGCACCGCACAGGTAGGAATGCTCCTTCGCAACAGCATGTATGGCGCCGAGGCGACGAAGTTCCGCGCAGGTGAAGAGGAGTATCCGGTGCAGGTACGATCCATCGAATCAGTCCGGACGAATGCTACCGCTCTCATGAATCAGCCGGTGTCGTTCATGGACATGAGTACGGGAAGGTGGAGGCAAGTTCCCGTATCATCAATTGCGTCCTTGGAGTACACATCGACCTACGCTGGTATCAATCGCAAGAATCAGCGTCGAGTGGTCACTCTGAGTTCCAATCTTCTTGAGGGATACAACGAGAACGAGGTCAACGCCGACATTCGACAGGCTTTGGCTGGTTTTGTAGTCCCCGACGGTTACTCGATCAAGCTCACTGGGGCTCAGGAAGAACAACAGGAAAGTGCCAGCTTCCTTGGCTTCGCATTCCTCGTTGCGGCGCTGCTGATCTTCCTCATCATGGTGACGCAGTTCAATTCGATCGCTAAGCCCCTTCTTGTGATGGTGACCGTACTGTTCAGCCTCATCGGGGTCTTGCTGGGATTCATCATTTTCAAGATGACGTTCTCGGTGGCGATCACGGGCGTTGGTATCGTTGCCCTCGGTGGCATTGTTGTGCGCAACGGAATCGTTCTGCTCGACTTCACGGATGTTCTGCTTGCTCAGGGATGGACCCTACGTAGAGCGATCGTTGAGGGAGGCGCTATCCGCTTCAATCCCGTGATTCTCACTGCGGGTGCAACGATACTGGGCCTTGTGCCGTTGGCAATTGGCCTGAACATCGACTTCTGGGAACTTCTGAACCTTCGTAATCCGCATTTCCACATCGGTTCGGACAGTGTTGCCTTCTGGGGTCCACTTGCGTGGTCGATTGTCTTTGGCCTCGGGTTCTCAACGTTTCTGACGCTGGTCATCGTGCCGTGCATGTACTACGTAATGGCACGACGGAGTATTCGACGTTCCTTTCGAAAGACACGCGCTTTAGTGTGACATCGAGTCTAACGCTTCTTGAAGTCCAATGATGCACTGTTGATGCAGTAGCGCAGGCCAGTCGGCCGCGGACCGTCATCAAAGACGTGCCCGAGGTGTGCGCCACACCTCGCGCACGTCACCTCGGTGCGCTCCATCATGAGCGAGTTGTCCTCGTGGAGTCCGATGTTGGACTTTGCGACGGGATCATAAAAGGAGGGCCAACCGGAACCAGAATCATACTTGGTTGAGCTTGGAAACAATTCCGTGCCGCAGCAACGGCACAGGTAGATCCCATCTTCGTGATGATTCCAAAACTTTCCCGTGAAGGCGCGTTCGGTACCTTTTTTTCTGGCGATACGAAACTCGTCTTCGGAAAGCTCCTTGCGCCACTCGTCGTCGGTCTGTTCAATTCGATTCATCGGAATGGTCTTTCGAGTTGAAGTGGAGTAGATCGAAACAGTCTTCGTTCCTGACTTTGATCCGGTTTGTCCAGTGGTAGCTGGTGTGCAGGCGATCGCAATCAGGGTAGCGATCATCAAAGGAAATGTTCTCATCTGATGTTGATTGTTGGAACGATGGCAGGGGGCTCGACATCCTTGTCGTACTGAACATGATGAAGGAACAGACCCGAAGGCGGAGCTGTCTTCGATGCTGGAAACGAAGAATGGGTCGACAAAAGTTCACGCAGTTTCTGCGGAGTAACAGCGCCACGGCCGCATTCGGCGATCATGCCGACCATTTGACGCACCATGCGCCAAAGGAAATGCGACCCTTGAACGTGGATGAGGATCATCGGTCCAAACGTGTACAATCTGCATCTTTCCAGGTCCACCGTCGTCGACTTTGCCTCTGGGTCATCCTGCGTGAACGAGCGGAAATCATGAAAACCCTCGAACACCTGGCAGGCCCCCTTCATCGCATCAATGTTCAACTCATCCTTGATCCACCACACATACCGCTTGCCGAAGGAAGTCCTTCGCTGTGAGATCTGGTAGATGTATGAGCGCGAAACGGCGCTGTGACGTGCATGAAATCGAGGATGGGACTTCTCTACGTGCAGAACGTTGATGTCGGCCGGAAGCAGGTCGTTGACCTTCATCCGAAGAACCCCCGGAGATAGCATGGTGCGTGCTTCAAGATGTGCCACTTGTTCAAGGGCATGAACACCCGCATCGGTGCGTCCCGAGCCCATGAACTCGAAGGCATCGGTGCCGAGCACATCTTTGAGTGCACCGATGATCTCTCCCTGGACCGTTCGGGCATTCTTCTGTGCCTGCCAGCCGGAATAGCGCGTACCTTCGTATTCGATCGTAAAACGGAATCGTGCCATGGAACAAGATAGCGAACTTGAAACAGGAAGGGTCGCCCTCATCGAGGCGATCGAAGAATACGCACGTCGTCACCGTGATGAATCAGTCGTGACCGAGCGGTTTCTCGACTTTCTGAGACGCGAACCACGCTGCTTCGAGCGGCACACCCAAGAGGGCCATGTGACCGGATCGGCATGGGTAGTGGACGGGCGGCTGGATCACATACTTCTGACGCACCATCGTAAGCTTGACAAGTGGCTGCAACTCGGTGGCCATGCTGATGGTGATCACGACATCGTCCGTGTGGCTCTGACGGAGGCACGGGAAGAATCAGGTATCGACGACATGCGCCTGCTTCATCCAATGATCTTTGACCTTGATGTGCATGTGATTCCGGCACGATCCGCAGATCCGGAACATCTGCACTACGATGTGCGTTACGTCATCTTGGCCGGACACTCTACCCACGTGGTAAGTGCTGAGTCGCATGATCTATCGTGGGTGCCACTTGAGCGCATCACGGATTTTACACACGAAGAATCCATGCTTCGCATGGCTGACAAATGGAAAAAATTGAGCGAACTGTACAGATAAATGCCCCGATCGATCGGGTCTTTCATTTTCACGATGACACACGCAACCTTCTGAAGATCACCCCTCCTGGTATTCGAGTGACGATCGAAACGCAGGGCGTGCCCGGCCTTGGCTATGAGGTGACCCTCAAGGTTCGACAATTCTTGCTCTTCGTCATGAAATGGCATGTACGGATCACTGCGTACGAGCCACCAACGCTCATGGTGGATGAGCAAGTGTCCGGCCCATTCAAGACTTGGAAGCAGACGCGTCTTTTGAAGACAACAGAAACTGGTACGGCGTTGACCGACATTGTCGAGTACGAGGTACCCTTTGGTCCGCTCGGCAAGATTGCCAATGCTCTTGTGATCAGGGGGCAGATCCAGGAAATGTTCACGTACCGGCAGGCAGCAACCAAGAGGCTCTTAGAATCAGCGTGATTCAGCCAATAGAACTTGTTCTCGAGCGCTCCTGACATACGCAATGACGTGCTCTTTGCTGTTGGCGGCGTAGCATCGTTCCATCATATCCTCGATGATAGGCTCAACGCGCAGAAGCTTCGCTGAGTGTACAAGGGGCATGGAAATCATTGCGGTCTGCAGAAACCCGCGTCGAAGAGAGTCGCGCAAGAACACAGAATCCTGAGAAGCCGTCCAAAGATCAGCAGGGAAGCCGGCATCGCTAACCGAAAGACTGAACGCACGGGAGTTGTCGTACTGACAGAGAAACGATACCAAGTCTCTAGCGGCATTCTTCGATGTGGACGTCTTGCTGATAGCGAGCACATCGGTATTTAAGATCGACGGAAGTGGTAGTACGCGGAGATATGAGTTGTTCTGTTGTCGAGCCAGATCGACGATCCATGCACCGGTCAGGACCGAGCCTATCTGGCCACGCAAAAGCTGTTCGTCAAGTTGGCGAGAACGGTCACGAATGGCTGTGGGCGATGATGTGACGACCTCCCAGATCGTTCCGGCGAGAGAGTCCGTAAGGTCTCCAGACAGTGGCAAGCGCGTGTACAGACGACTTCCTCTGACCCACAGCAGTGGCAAGACGCGCTTGATCACATTATGAGGGTCTGACACGCAGAGTCCACCGATCGGCAGACCTGTCGAGCGTCGTACATCGTAAACAAGTGCCCGTGCGTTGACGAGCCACCTCGACGCTCGATTACCGTTGTCCATTCCGTGTTCTTCAGACGTCTGCTCAAACAAGTCGGCACTGTCAAACTCAGCAAACCAGTCACCACCGAGATGAACCACGTCAGGCTGTGTACCGGCATTGAATGCCAACTGGAGTTTCGATTTGCCGTCGGCCCAGCTCAGAACCGTGGTCTCTACCTGAAGGCCTTGATGACGTCGTTCAAACTCGGTGATCAATGAGTCCACGACTGCTCGCTGGCGCGGTTCGGACCAAAAGTGCCAGAACCGCACGACCGTCTGATCCTGCGAACGATCGCAGCCCGCGACGGTGAGAGCGCCAAGAAGACAGAGGCACAACGCCAATGGCGTGAGGAAATGTGACCCACTATTTCGCTTCATCATCGAATCGAAGTCCTTGCGGCAGCCACAGCTGTCGTGTCAGCTGGCCGTCGTGCCACAACTTTTGGCTGTGCCAGCGAGGCGAACGGGCCTTCGTGCGGCCGCGACTCAGGGGGCTTGCCGGAATCCTGCTGCTGAGGCGTTACTCCCGGCTTGATAAGCCATGTCGAGTCACGCGATACTTCCGCCGGCCACCGGCGATTGAGGTACAGATCAAGGAGTTTCGATGCGATCGGCACGGCGAACTGCGCACCAAAACCCTTGCCTTCACCGGTCACCACCATGGCGATCTTTGGATCATTCAGCGGCGCAAAGCAGATGAACCATGATTGGTCCTGCTTGCCGCCAGAGGTCTGAGCCGTGCCTGTCTTGCCACAAACGTCCAGTCCGGGAATGTCCGCCCCGCGCGCCGTGCCGCTGCTAACAACCAGACGCATGGCCTTCTTGACTATGTCAAAGTACTCGGGGTTGACCGGGATCTTACGTGACTCGTACGCGATAGAGTTTCTACGCTGAAGGGTCTTGCTGTAAATGGCCCTTACAGCATGGGGCTGATTCCATGTGCCCCCATTGGCGATGGCGGCAGTGTAGGCAGCCAGCTGGAGCGGGGTGACGTTGACCTCTCCCTGACCAATACCCCAGTTCATGAGCGCATACTGCGTCCAGTTCTTCGGTCCGTACACCCGGTCCATATATGCGCGAGACGGGAGGATGCCACGACCGTCTTCGCCCGAAGGAATGTCAACCTTGGTCCGAGAGCCGAAACCGAACATCGCACCGTACTTGTGAAAACGGTCAACGCCCATTTTCAGGCCGAGCTGATAGTAGAACGAATTACACGATACCTGCAGGGCGTATGAACAATCGATCATTCCGTGGACGCCACCGTGACAGAGTGCGAAGCGATTTCCGAAGGTGTATCCACCGGCGCACATGAGTTTCGTCTTCGGGGTAATGACTCCTTCTTGCAGCGCCATCAGCGTCATGAGTGGCTTCCACGTCGATCCCGGGTGATACATGGAATTGCTTGCTCGGTTGAGCATCGGAATCGACGGATCGCTGGCCAGCTCGTTGTAGTACGACCGGGCAGTCTTGCCGGTGAACTTTCGCAAGTCAAAGTCCGGTTTGCTGGCATAGCAGAGAATCTCACCTGTGCTGGGATCGATGGCAACCACAGATCCACGAGCACCGGTGAGGAGCTTCTCGGCGAGTTCCTGCAGGTCCGTATCGATTCCAAGATAGAGGTCGTCTCCCTCCAGCCCGGGTGTATCACTTTTGCCATCGTTGAAGCTGGCTACCTTTTGTCCGTTCTTGTTGACGGCGACAAACTGCAGTCCCTTCTGTCCACGAATGGCGGCCTCGTACGACTTCTCCAGACCTGCCTTTCCGGTGACATCACCAGGGGAGTACGCGTCACCAAGCTCCTTGAGCTCCCATTCGGCAACCTCTCGCGTGAATCCGAGAAGATGAGCCCCGTTGCCATCAAACGCATACATCCGCTTCGGATCGATGATCATATCAACACCAGGTAGCGAGTCGCGAAGCTCTTCGATCCTGGATACGATGTCGAAGGAAACATCCCTTCCGTACGACAGTTTGGTTGCGGCGAACTTGTTGTACCGCGCTGCCTTCAGAGCTTCATTCCACAAGAGCGAGTCAGCAACACCAAGGATGTAGCCCAAGCGTTTGGCGGAACTGGGCGTGAACTCATATGGAGTGATGGTGATCGAGAAGCCAGGAGCATTCTGCACGATGGCGCGTCCATTCCGATCAAAGATCATTCCACGGAATGGCTCCGTTGAGATCTGTTTGATGGCTTGTGCCTCGGCTTTGAGTCGGTACTTGTTGCCTTGAATGATCTGCAGCCAGGCCAAACGACCGGCAAAGAGCAAGCAGATCGCCAGCACCGCATACCTGAAGATGTGGAATCGCTGGTCTGATCCAAACGAGGGGTCAAGATGCTTGAAGCTCATTGCGACTCTCCGGTAGAAAGCACAACGTGCGATGGTTGACTCTGACGGGGCAGAAGCCCTTCACAGATGGCGATGGAGGCAAACATGAAGGCAAATAGCGCATTGCCGTGACGTTGATCGAACATACCCGACATAAAGATCACGGCGAGCATGGCCGGATAGTAGACAAATGTTCCAATGGCAAGGGCCTTTAGGCGTACATCCACGTTTGGAGCTCGTGACCTCCACGCAACGCGAATGCTGCGGAAGGCAAAGATCACAATGACAGCGAACATCAGCAGAGCTGTCGGCAGTCCGAGCTTATGCACGAGGCCCACGTATCCGATGTGCACGTAGGAGGTGATATGGTGAGCCTGATCGATCGGTGCCCACGTGACGAACGTTGCACGCAACCCACTGCCGCCAAGAGGAGCCTGTCGCACCTTCCGCAGAACATCGTTCACCTCGATCACGCGTGTCTCGAATGATCGATCGCCCCCTGACAATTGAGTTGATGACGCGAACCGCGTCTTGACCATGGCGACTATGACACTCGTGATACGAGGGTTGTAGCTGTATGCGGCGATGAATGCCACCACGCCGATCGCGATCAGCCGTGTGACCATTCGAAGGTTATCTCGATATCGCAGGAACAGCATTGACAATCCGATGCAGGCGACAGCAAAGACCCATATCGTCCGTGTGAAGGTGAGTCCCAGTGCGGCAAGATTTGCGACAGCGATCAGGAAGGATAGAATCTTCGTTCGTCGTTCCTCTGCAGTGACCGCGAGGATGATCGAAATGCACACGGCCAACAGAAAGAACGGACCAAGCAACGTCGAACGTGAGGCGACGATTTGATAGGCATAGACGAGATTTTCGGCGAGTCGATTACGAAAGTTCAGAGCACTTTGGACCGACATGATCAGGCTGATGATCCCTATGATGCTGACAAACTGCTTCAGTGATGGCAGGTCTTTGCCAAACTCCTCCCGGAGAGGGAAGTAATACAGCATCAGCACGAAGTACGACCAGTCGACGATCCACCCGAAGATCTCAATGTCATTTGCCAGGGCAATGCCAACATTCAGCACCGCGACGATGATGAACGCTACAAGAAGGAAGTCAGCCCACGACCGCAGCAACGGCCCCTTATTCGAAGCAAGGTGCCAGGCGAACCACAGTGCTATGCTCGATAAAAGAACCCCCCCGGTGATGGCTTCTGAGGCCGTCAGGCCTTGGCCGGTGTCGGATGCAAAGAAAGGAACCGTAGCCATGAACATGGCAAGCCAGATCCGTGGCCGAGAGAAAAGAAGAGCCACCAAGCCAATGCAGGCCGCAAGAGCGGGTAGAAGTACGACCGGCAGAACGGTGCCATCAAGCACGAGCTTCACCGGCACCACCCATCGTTAGCTTCCACGCACGGCCGAGAAGAAGGGCAATGAGCATGGTGACGAACATCCCGACACCGGCGCCGAGAGCAATCACCATTCGACGGGGCTTGTCCTTCTCTTCGGCAGGGACCGGGTCATCCACAACAAGCAGGACAGGAGCGGTCTTGTTCATGTCTAGACGTGCCTGCTCAAGAGACGGCAGAAGAAAGGCCTTAAGCTTGGTGAATGCCTCGAACTCTGCATACATACGTAGGTACTGAGCACCGATGCCGGCAGCATCACTGAGAGCAAAGTTTCCGGCAAATCCAGGTTTTGTCTGCGCATCTTCATACTGGGTCTTCAATCGTTGAACGATCGAAGCAGCATTGCGCACCTGAGGGTCATTTTTTCCATAGTTCTGCTCGAGAATGCCGAGCACGGTTTCCTGTTTCAGGAGCTCGCCCTTCACTTCCGCCAGAGCTTTCGCCGATGCCGATGCTTGGTCAAGGGGCGAGTACACCCTGTATTGACGTGAGTACAGTCCTAAGGAGTCGGTCAGCACCGCAAGCGTCGAATCCATCATTCGAAGACGAGTCTCGAGGTAGGCCGCATTCTTGGTTGCCTCGGTACGTGCGATCCTGTTGGCGATGTCATTGACGCGTGACACAAAGCTGGTGCACATCGAAACAGCCTTGTTCGCATCCTTGCTCCACATACTGATCTCGTAGTTCCCTTCAGCATGCAGGTTCACCTCCATGTTGTCTTCAAACTCCTCGCGAACATCGTCCATGGGCTTTCCCGCCAGTTCATACTCCTTGCGAAGGTCGAACTCAAAGATCATGGAGTCGCGAACTGTTCGTGAAAACAGAAGAGCGATCAACTCATAGCTCTCTCCCGACTTCCCTCCAAGTTTGGACAGACCGATATCCTTGAGTGTCGAGGAGATTCCGCCGAGAGCACCGCCAAGCCCGCCAACGTCAGATGCCGGAGGCACACAGTTGATGGTGGACTTGTAATAGGGTGGGAGTGAGTAGGCATAGAGATAGCCGACGATGGATGCTACGGCTGCCGAGCCAATGAGCAGCCATTTGAAGCGGAGGATATGACGCAGAACGTCGGCCGTCGGGAACGAATCGGACATAGGGTGCGCACTCTGGTTTGCAATGGAGCAAAGTTACGACGCCGACAGGCTCAATTGCGTGTAGCGTCAAGACCCTTCGGATTGCTGTAGGCGCTGAATCTGGTCGCGCAGAGCGGCCGCCCGCTCGAAGTCGAGGTCACGAGCAGCCGCCTTCATCTCGGTAAACATCTGGTCGATTGCTGCCTGGCGTTCCTCAGTGGGAAGGTACTGGATAAGGGGCTCGGCAGCCATTCGCTGCGATGACTTGCTCCGTTCTGTGGCCTTCTGCGAACGCGAGGCCTGGATGTCCGCAACGCTTGTGGACTCCAGGATCTCTTCAAGCGACTTGTAGACCGTCTTTGGCTCGATGCCGTGCTCCAGATTGTAGGCGTGCTGCAGCTCGCGACGTCGGTTGGTCTCATCGATGACGGCCCGCATCGAGCGCGTCATTGTGTCCGCATAGAAGATCACCAAACCGTCGACGTTCCGAGCCGTGCGGCCGGCGGTCTGCATCAACGACCGTTCGCTTCTCAGAAAACCCTCTCGATCGGCATCGAGAATAGCTACAAGAGAAACCTCGGGAAGATCCAAACCCTCGCGAAGAAGATTCACGCCAACGAGCACATCGAAGTGGCCCAGGCGAAGATTGCGGATGATCTCGACGCGTTCGAGTGAATCCACATCGCTATGGATGTAGGTGACCCGTATCGAAAGATTCGCCAGGTAATCCGTAAGATCTTCTGCCATCCGCTTTGTGAGCGTCGTCACCAGCACTCGCTCCTGTCGGGATACACGATCGCGTATCTCTCCGACAAGGTCATCGATCTGATTACGAACTGGCCGAACATCGATGCGTGGATCGAGCAAGCCTGTTGGTCGAATGATCTGCTCAGTGACGACTCCCATGCAGCGTTCAAGTTCGAAATCTCCCGGTGTCGCAGACACGTAGATCGCCTGGTGAATGTGAGACTGAAACTCCTCAAAGGTCAAGGGTCGGTTTTCAAGTGCACTCGGTAGCCGGAACCCATGCTCCACCAGGGTCATCTTCCGCTGGCGGTCGCCGTTATACATGGCTCGGAGTTGAGGAATTGTCGCATGACTTTCGTCGATCACCAGCAGGAAGTCCTCAGGAAAGTAGTCCATAAGACAGTTCGGCGGGTCACCCGGCTTTCTACCGGAGAGATGCATCGAGTAGTTCTCGATTCCCGAGCAGTACCCAACTTCCTTCATCATTTCCAGGTCGTAGAGCGTCCGTTGTTCAAGACGCTGCGCCTCAAGCCCCTTATCGATCTCGCGCAACTCACCCAGGCGTGAGATGAGTTCGTCCTTGATATCGACCATCGCCCGGGACAGTTGAGCCTGGGATGTCACGAAGAGTCGCGCGGGATAGAGAAGGACGCTCTCGACGCGTTCAATGAGGCGTCCATCACGTCGGTCAATCCATGAGACCTTCTCAATCACGTCGTCGAAGATCTCGACGCGCAGCGCACGATTGTCCTCTCCCGCCGGAACGATATCAACCACGTCACCTCGAACGCGGAAGGTCCCACGAGCAAACTCGAAGTCGTTGCGTGAGTAGTGGATATCATTGAGCCGATACAGTAGTCGTTGCCGGCTGATCTCCATGCCTTCCTTCAGCAGTAGGAGCTGATCCTTGAAATCTGCCTTCGCTCCGATACCGTAGATGCAGGAAACGGAGGCCACGACGATGACGTCTCGTCGGCCTTCCACAAGTGCGGTGGTTGCCCGTAAGCGCAGTCGATCGATCTCGTCGTTGATCGAGAAGTCCTTCTCGATGAACAGATCCGTCTGAGGAACGTAGGCCTCGGGCTGGTAATAGTCGTAATAGGAAATGAAGAACTCGACGGCGTTGTTGGGAAAGAAGGCCTTGAACTCCCCGTACAGCTGGGCTGCAAGAGTCTTGTTGGGGGATATCACCAGGGTAGGACGTTGTGTCTCCTTGATGACATTGGAGATCGTGAAGGTCTTACCCGACCCGGTCACTCCCAAGAGCGTCTGCTCGCGTCTGCCGGTTGTGATGCCCTCGACCAGCTCAGCGATCGCCCTCGGTTGGTCCCCTGAAGGAGTGTATTTGGTGACGAGTTCGAATGCAGACATGGAGTTTATCAGACCAAATGAAATGTCGAGAACTGCGAACGTACGGCCTGAGAGCGATATTCGCAGAATGATAGGGGGCTCATTCTTCTACGGACGATCTCGCGAGGTCTGGACGCGTCGGATTTGGCTGGCGCTGATCGTTGGTATTGTTCTGCGTCTCGTCGTGGCGTTCGCGATGCTTCCGGATATGCCACAGATGGGAGACGGACCGGCGTACGTGCGCCAGGTGCAGCAGGTTCTTTCCGGTACGCTCGACCGCTGGTACTTCCCCCCCGGTACGGCCCTGGTCTGCCTGCCCGTCATTTCGTCGCTCGGATCAGGAACCTTTGCCGAGCATGTTGCCGGCTCTCTGATCTCGATCGCATTTCTCCTCAGCGTAACCTGGTTGGCGCGATCCATGCGTCTCTCCGATCCCGCCGTCTTCATGGCAACTGCGCTGGCTGCGATCTATCCCCATGCTGTGCTCTCAACCGTTCAGATCTCATCACTCCCCTTGGCTGCGATGGCCGTCAGCATGTCCGTCGGCTCAGCGCTGCGGGCATTGCGGACGCCGTCTGTCATACTCTGGGGTGCGGCTGCATTCTTCTGCGGGTTGGCCGTTTTGACGCGTCCCGGCACGCTCCTGCTTGCCCCCTTCATGATCGCTTTGGCCTGGGTTGAACTTCGAGACAATCCGCAGCGGATCCGGTTGGTGGCAGTTGCTGTGGCCGCACTTTCCGTCGTGCTGAGCGCCATGACCCTTCCGGTGATGTCGTTCCACTCCGAACGTGGGCATGGATGGACACTTTCGACCAATTCCGAGTGGAATCTCCTGCTGGCGAACAATCGATATACTCCTGACTATAAGACCGGGCATTTCGGCCAGCGTGCACTGACGGATCTTGACCCCGAGGCCGAGTCTTTCATCCGGGGGTTCTTCGAAGGTGAGACGGCAGAGTCCGCTTCCTTGACAGAGCGCACCGCTATGCTCGATTCTGCCCGGACATACATGAAGGAGCACCCGATCAGAACCCTGTATAGGGCCACAAATCGGATACGGGGCTTTTTTGGCTGTGACTACACGGCCGCTCGGGAGCTACAACTCGTGTTCGGGTACTCAGATGTCGTGTTTGGCATCGTGATGCTGATCGAGGCAGGGGTGTTCCTGCTGGTTCTCTTCGGATGGCTCCTGTACATCATGTACCGTGTCGGTACCGGAGCGGGGAGCCGGTTGCTCCATCTTGGTGTGCTTGGCGTCATCATGGCACCACACGTTGTCGCCTTTGCCTTGGCCAAGTATCATCTTCCAGTTGTGCCCTTCATGATTTGTGCCACCGCCGCCGCCCTCGTAGCGCTTGCGGAGAAACCCTCGGGGGCAAAGATGTGGTTGATAGAACGCCGTATAAGCTTGATAATACTAGTGGTTGTGGTCGCTGCGGTCCAACTTGAGCACCTCATGCATCTGATCATTCTACGGTAACTGCTCGCCATCGGAAAAGACTGGCAAACGCCCCGAAATCGCCGTATCTTTGCCGTCTTTCACAACCTCAGCGAGCCGGTCATACATGAAACTCTCAGAGTTCAAGTTCTCCGTACCTAAGAATTCGATTGCAAAAAACCCGGTTTCGCCACGCGAAAGCGCCAAAATGATGGTCCTCAACCGTGAAACGGGTGAGGTGGAGGATAAGACCTTTAAGGACATCCTGTCCTATATGAACGCCGGCGACGTGATCGTCCTGAACGATACAAAGGTGTTTCCGGCTCGGCTGTTCGGTAAGAAGGAGAAGACCAATGCCAAGATCGAAGTGATGCTGCTGCGGGAACTCAAGGCCCAGGAGCGTATCTGGGATGTCCTGGTTGAACCTGCGCGTAAGGTCCGGATCGGAAACAAGATCTACTTCGACAACAACCGTTTCTACTGTGAGATCATCGACAACACGACATCCCGGGGACGCACCGTTCGCTTCTCGTATGATGGAGACCTGCATGAGGTGATCGAGACCATCGGTCAGATGCCGATCCCGGAGTACATCAAGCGCGAACCGACAGAGGCCGACAAGAAGGACTACCAGTGCGTCTTTGCCAACCCATCCAAGGTTGGCTCGATCGCTCCTCCAACTGCCGGACTGCACTTCTCTGAAAAGCTCCTGAAGGCAGCAGAGAAGAAGGGCGTCAAGATCGCCACTGTCCAGCTCAACATCGGACAGGGAGTGTTCGAGACGATCGAGGTCGAGGACCTCACAAAGCACCGTATGTACAGCGAGTACTTTGAGATCACCAAGGATTCGGCCGACGTGATCAATAAGGCTCTCAAGTCAAAGCGGAACGTGTATGCCGTCGGATGTAGCGTTGTGCGCGCTCTCGAGTCGAGCGTACTTACCAGCGGCATCGTAAAGCCCAACAAGGGGTGGACGGATAAGTTCATCCATCCGCCATACGAGTTCAAGATCGCCAATCGGTTCATCACCAACTTCCATCAGCCGGCCTCACCGTCACTGCTGGTCGCCACGGCATACGCCGGTGGCAAGGATGTCATGTTCAAGGCCTACAAGCGAGCCATGAAGAGCGACTACCGCCTGTTTGCTTATGGTGATGCGCTCATGATCATCTGATTCATCCGAGGACTATCACCATGAATGCCTACAACGATCTGCAGCGTGTCATGAACACTGCAGCCGATCTCGGTGCGGCCGCCGCCGTACTTGGATGGGACCAGGAAACCTACATGCCAGAGGGGGCCGTCCAGGGTCGCGCCGATCAGATGGGGACGCTCTCGACGATCATTCATGAAACAATGACCGGTCCTCGAGCATCCGAGATCGCAGCACGTGTTCGTTCGGAGATGACCACGTATCCTGAGCGAGAGCGACGCGTGAGTGCTGTGTTCCTGCGTGATCACGATCTGTCGAAGAAACTCCCGGCGTCTCACGTCGAGGACTTGGCGCGTACCGCCGCCATGGCTCAAGATGCATGGAAGCGCGCTCGGTCGGCGTCGGACTTCTCGATCTTTCAGCCCCTTCTGCAGCATATTGTCGACCTCAAGCGTCGCGAATCGGAGTTACTTGGTCCATCAGACCATCCGTATGATGTGCTGCTTGATCAATTTGAACCAGGGCTGACCGTGGCCGGCTTGACCCCGGTCTTCGAGGATCTTCGTCGTGGCACTGTGGAACTGATCAGGGCCATCGAGCCGCATCAGCATTCCGTATCGGACGAGGTTCTCTATCGAACTTATCCGCCGTCAGAACAGCAAAACGCTGCGGTTTCAATCATCTCGCAGCTTGGATTCGACCTGTCGATCGGCCGCGTCGATCTTTCGGCGCATCCGTTCTGTACCAACTTCGGCAATCGCGACGTGCGGCTGACGACGAGGATTCGGCCCAACGATCTCCGCTCGTGTCTGTTTGGTCTGATCCATGAGGCAGGCCATGGCATGTACGAACAAGGCATTGCCGATGAACTCAATCGGACCTCGGCAGGGGGCGGCGCAAGCATGGGCATTCACGAATCGCAGTCTCTCTTCTGGGAGAATGTGATCGCTCGCAGCGAGGAGTTCTGGACATGGGCATTGCCGATCCTTCGTCAGAGATTTCCGGATCAACTCGCTGATCAGACTGCCCGCACGTTCTACTGTGCCATCAACACCATGCGGCCCTCTCTCAATCGGGTTGAGAGTGACGAACTAACGTACAACCTGCACATCATCCTGCGCTTTGAGATCGAACGTGATCTGATCGCTGGTACTCTCTCGGTTTCTGACATTCCTGAAGTATGGAATGAAAAGATGCGGACGTCACTTGGCGTTGTGCCGCCTAATGATGCGGAAGGGTGTCTGCAGGACGTCCACTGGTCGTTCGGTGGCATTGGCTACTTCCCGTCATACACGCTTGGTAAACTCTACGCTGCCATGGAGTGGAATGCCATGCAACGTGCGATCCCAACTGTGCGGGAACAGATCGTCAATGGTCGTTTCGATGAGATCCTTTCGTGGCTTCGGACGAACATCCATGCCTACGGACGCACTGAACTTCCGGGCGAGATCATTCAACGTGTGACGGGGCGCCCCCTGACGGCAAAAGATTTTCTCGACTACGTTGGTGCCAAGGCACGCGACGTATATGGCATCTGAGAGATTTGCCGATTTCGTCGAGCGATTTCTGTCGACACTAACGATAGACGCACAGCTTCCGCACGGAATTGAGGTTCTCCAACCGTACACCGATCCAGAAGTACGTCGGGTTGTGCACCAGATGTGCCGAACATTCTACGTCGGTGAACATCAGCGCATTGGCATCTGGGGCATCAACCCGGGTCGTTTCGGTGCGGGTGTTACCGGACTCTCGTTCACGGATCCGTGGGCGGTGGCGCATGACCTGGGAATCGAGACGACGCTGACGGGACGGCGGGAATTGTCAGCGGAGTTCATCTCGCGAGTCATCTCCGCTTATGGCGGTCCGACGTCGTTTTATCATGACGTGTACATGTCTGCGCTCAGTCCACTGGGGTTCATCAGTCACGGTGTGAACATCAACTTTTATGATGACGCCCATCTGGCCTCGCTGATGCGTCCGCAGATCGTACAGTGGATGAAGACCGCTCTGAATGCAGGGGTTCGGCGTGACGTGACGATCGTTCTTGGAACGGGCAAGCTGCGCCAATACGTCGAGCGATATGTCAGATCTGATGTTGGACTTGATCAGGTGATCTACCTTGATCATCCGAGATACATCATGCAGTATCGACGACGATATGTCGATGACTACGTGCAGAAGTATGTTAATGCGATCCGATCGTGTGTCGGATCAGGGGGCTCTCTGTCGCCTGACGTTCGGTAGTTCGCAGAGCGTTTCCAGAAGCCGCTCAGCCGACTGCTGCGACATGGTCCATGTGTCGGTAGGAACGGCAAGGCAATCTGCATTCATCCGAGCATAGTCATCGGCAGAGAGGACCGATAGACGATGCCAGAGGGCTCCGGCGGTCAAGTCATCGAGCAAAAGGCCTATGCCAAGGCGTTCATAATATGCCCCAGTTTCAACTGATCGTTGCGCGATCGGAACGACGCCACAGCGGCCTCCCTCGTAGATACGATTTGCCAGTGCCCACGTTGAATTCTGGCCTTCCCAGAACATGTCGATCGTCCAGTTGAAATGCACGCCGTCATACACCGAATCCAGTCCCTCGGGATAGCGATACGGTCCTCTGAACTCGATCCACGGGTTCGAATCCACTGTTTGGTGAAAGTCCGGGATCTGATCGTCTGAGATCCTACCGTTGATGACCACGCGAACGTGTCCTTCTGACATCCTCGTCAACGCATCAAGGATCCTCAAACTCTTGGAACATCGAATGGCCCCGTTCCATGCGATGATCCATGGCGGACTGATGTCAGGGGGCGAGGCAGGCGATCGTGCCGGGAGGCCAAAGACCGTGTTCTCGACCAAAATCACAGGCAGCAACGTTCGAGCAATTGGCCGAAAGTAGTGGGTCTCGTATGCCGGGGAACTCGTGATGATGGCACTGCATGAGCTGAGTAGCCGTCGCTCGATCCATCTCAGGAAGGTGGATGCAAGCCCCTTGCCAAGCATGAGCCGATGAATGTCGAGACATTCGTACACGATGGCCGATGTGCTGCCTGATGAAAGGCGAGAAACGACTGCCAGCAGCAACATTTCGAGGTTTCGAGCGATCACGACATCAACATCACCCGGTGCGGTTCGCCGCACGATCAGCTTCAATGACTGTTTGATGACCGCGCCAATGCGATGCATGAATTGAGCGTTAAGGGTCCGTCCAAGAATCGTCACCGAGGATGCATCAGGCGGCCGGCTTTCCCCGCGGGTGAATCCTATCACTGAGACCACGGCTCCGGCCCGATGCAGCATCGCAACGCGCCGGATTACGGCCGCGTCGGCTACGTCGTGAGCGAAAAATTGTATGTTGGGACGCCTCACAGCTCAATAATAACGTTGAACGAACTATTACGAAGGACTCGCAGTGAAACGTGATTGGATTCCTACCCTGGCTCTGGCGGCAGCGATTGTCACGGCAGCCGTCATTCTATCATACACGATAATGTCTTCAATGTCGAAGAAGGAGCAAATCTCCGTGACGGGGCTTGCCCAGGTGGATTTCATCAGCGATGTGATCGTCTGGCAGGGCACCTTCGAACGGAAGGCCATGGAATTGAACGAGGCATACGGTCTGATCAAGACTGATGCAGATGCTGTCAGGACGTACCTTGCACAAAAGGGTGTTGATCCGAAGGAAGTTGTCATCGGTGCTGTCGAGATCAGGAAGTCCTTCGCGAACGTGCCCATTGGCGATAACCTGGTCGAGAGATTCGACGGGTATCTGCTCACGCAGACGGTCAAGATCGAGAGCCGCAACGTCGACCACATTGAGATGGTGAGCCGAGAGATCTCAGAGCTCCTCAATACCGGACTAGCGCTTCAATCCGAGGTACCCAAGTATTACTATTCCAAGCTCAAGGATCTCAAGATCGATCTGCTCAACAAGGCATCGGCCGATGGGACGGAACGAGCCAAGGCCATTGCCGTCAATGCCGGGGGAGGCCTCGGTAAGCTCTACCAGGCCAGCATGGGCACGTTTCAGATCACTGCACCGAATAGCGATGAGGACTATACCTGGGGCGGCGCGTTCAACACCACGAGCCGGAAGAAGACTGCCAGTATCACGGTCAAGATGGACTTCCTGACACGTTAAATCAATCCGAATCTTTTGTTCGGAATCTGTAACTTCCGCCTGATTTTTTGGGGTTTCAGATGCAACTGGTGATCAGGGGGCTTCTTGCCGCGTACTTGTGTATGACGGCGGCTGTCTTTGTCGTTCATGCTGATGAGAACGTTCGGTCGATCGGATTCATTCGCAATGCAGGTCAGTGGCCAGAGTACGTGATAGCCGCATCACGCGGCCGCGGCGTTGATGTGTGGGTCACCACCAGCGGGGTGATCTGCGACGAGTACACGGTTCGCGATGGGGTTCGTGCCGGAACGGTGACCACCGAGTTGTTCGCAGGCGCAGAGCTGGTTGGATTGTCGCACGACGAACATTCGACCGTCGTGAGTTACTTCAAGACCGGTTTGCCGCATGCAGTGACCACGACAGCGTCGCTCGATCGGCCTATAAGCTTTCGATTTGCATCGGGAGCGATCATCGATCTCCGAGCGAACGAGGACGGTCGGGTCCAGCGGTCGATCCGATCCGGTCAAGAGCATCTGGCACAGACCGTCCGCATCCTTCGCTCGGATCGTCAGGGCATGGCCGTGAACGATGCCACCAAGGCAGGCTCATTTGTGTACGGATCGTACATCGGTGGGGGAGCATTTGATGCGATCACCGCGATAGAGACCACTCCGAGCGGTAACGTGCTCGTGAGCGGAACGACGACACAAATGACCGTGCCCACTGGGGTTGGTGGATATTCAAAGAGCATCAAGGGTGACAACGATGCGTTTGTTCTGGTGTGCGACGCCAAGTTCCAACGTGTGTTGGCAATGACCTTCATCGGTGGGTCTGCGGGCGACCGGCTTCGTTCCCTGACGGTCGATAACCAGCAGAATGTGTATCTCGCAGTCGAAACAACATCCAATGACATGCCGACCACACCGGCAGCTCAGTTCAAGACGATCAAGGCCGGCACGGACGCCTATGTGGCCAAGCTCGATTCTACGCTGACGAAGCTACTTACCGGGTTCTATCACGGTGGAAACCGTGAGGACATTCCTCGCGACATCGCAGTGGATGAGTCAGGTTTCATCTATTTGGCCGGTGGAACGACATCGACGGCCAACTTTCCCAACAACATGACTGCCACGGCCAATCTGGTATGGCAGTACCAAGATGGCCGCGATACCAAGACGCGTACGGTGCCAATTTCAAGCGGGATCAGCAACCTTGGACAGCAGGACGGCTTCATTGCCATCTATTCTGCCACTGGCACCATGCAGAAGTCACGCTATTACGGAAGAGAAGGCAACGAGTCGTTCACCAACGTAGCGGTCGATAGCCGGGGCTTCGTCGTGCTTGCCGGAACGACCACGTCGACCAGCTTTGAGGCGGTACCGATCGCCGATGCCACATGGAGTGGCCGACTTCCGTATGATCGAACGTACAACGGCGGATCGACCGACGTGTTTGTGGTAAAGATGAGTAGTGGCCTGACATTCTCTCAGACAGATGGCATCACGTTCGCCACACTTTTCGGTGGCAGTGCCGATGATGAATCGGTGGCCATGTGGATTGACGGTGACGGAAAGATCTACGTCGGAGGCAATACACGATCAACAAACCTTCCAACTTCGGCGTCTCTGTTTGCCCAAGCTCCAGGACGTCTCGACGGATACGTTGCACAGATGGCCGATAATGGAACCCAGGTGATTAGCTGCACCTACCTTGGAGGAAGCGGCGACGACATCGTTCGGAATGTGCGTCCAAGTGGCCGGACGTCGGCCTTTCTTGTCTCAGGTGCTACGGCATCAAGCGATTTCCCGACCGAGGGGTTTGGTGTCACAACCGAGCGTTTCGGACTGACCGACGGATTCTACACGATGATGAATTTCGGGTCGCTGACGATTTCAACGCTCTTGACCGGTCTCGAAGCAGACACGGTGGTAGATGCCATTCTTGATTTCCGCGGTGATGCGTTGATCGCAGCGAATTCAACGTCATCGAATCTGCGCACGCATGACTCGGCGTACGCTGCCTATTCCGGTGCATCTGACGGCTATCTGACTAAATACACCCCAGGAAGTCTGGAGATCGTAACGCCAAAGGGTGGCGAGGTGTATTGCATCGGTACCAGTAAGCCCCTTGCATGGGATGCTTCGGGAGTTGCCGATACGACAAAGTTCAGGATCGAGTATTCAGTCGAAGGGTCCGGAAAGTGGACAGATGTCATTCGAAGCACTGGCGGTCGATCCTACCTGTGGAAGATTCCTTCGAGTGTTGTCGCTGGCTCATATGTCCTGCGGATTTCAACGGTCAACGGTCACGTGAGTATCCTGACCACCCCGTTTACCATTGATGCGGCTCCAACGATCACCCGACAACCTGCATCGACGTCTGTGTGCCAGGGGGCGAAGCTGACACTGTCAGTCTCCTCGTCGAGTGTCGCTGCTCGATATCAATGGCGAAAGGACGGCGTCAACATCACAGGTGCGACGTCGGCAACCTACGCTGTTGACACGTCGTCGGCGAGCACTGCAGGAAGATATGATTGTGTGATCTCGGGTGAGTGCCCGCCTTCTGTCACATCACAGCCTGCCACGGTAACGATTCAGCCTCGTCCAGCGATCACATCACAGCCTTCGGCTCAGACGGTTGATGAGGGGCGTTCGTTCACACTGAGTGTCACGGCAACGGGGCCTGCGCTTTCCTACCAATGGAAACGTGACGGGATCAGCGTCGTTGGTGCATCCTCGGCTACATACACCGTTGCCTCGGCAACGAAGGCCGACGAGGGTTCGTATACCTGCGAAGTCGCTGGCCAATGCGGCAACGTCAGTTCACTCAGCGTCATGGTGAAGGTCAATTCGGGCACTTCTGTCGCTGACGTCGATGCGTCGAACTTGGGGCTTCGCATTCTTGGTCCTCAGCCGGCGAGTGAAGCCGTTATGATCAATGCCGTGTTGCCGCAAGCTGACGCGCTCATGGTGCGTTTCATCGATCTGCGTGGCAGCGTTTTGTCGACCGTTGATCTTGGATTCCGTCTGGCAGGGGAGCAGACGATGACGCTCGACGTCAGTGATATCCCCCGAGGGATGGTCTTGGTCGAGGTATCAACGAGCACCACACGCAACGTGCTTCCAGTCATCATCCGGGATTGATCGTTGGCAACATGGCGGTGAATCCTGTTTGGTCATCATCTTCGGCCCGTGTATTTTCGCAGTCCCAAATGCCAATGTAGCTCAGCTGGTAGAGCAGCTCATTCGTAATGAGCAGGTCACCGGTTCAAGTCCGGTCATTGGCTCCAAAGCCCCTTGAGAACTCTTTCAAGGGGCTTTTTTCTACCATACCACCAAAGTACGTGCCATGCAGATGACAAGTTTGAGGCTCCGCTGGCTGATCGCCGTGTGCATATGCGTTCAATTCTTGGCTGGATGTGAGTCAACGACGGAGTTCGGACAGCCGGTTGTTGGCAACTCGGTAAGCGTGGCAACCGCATTGGATCCGCGCAGCAATGGGCTTACGCTCACCATCGAGGGTACCATTCGTGAGGTCTGTCGCGATGAGGGGTGTTGGTTTACGATCTCAGACAGTGCCAACGAGATAACTGTGCGATACATTGGAGAGAATGGACTTGGCATTCCGGTCATCGCTCGAGGGCATGCCCGCGTGCGGGGAGAGGTGCGTGACACGATCATCGGACGTAATCGAGTGCCGGAGATCCGGGCCATTGGCGTGAAACTTCTGAACCCGTAATCGCATAGCAACAGGGTGGTATTGGCATCGTAAATTCGCGCGATGAAACTCTTGGTCATGCTGGTTGGCATCGTCGGTGGTCTGGCACTTCTATATCTGCCCGGCGGAATCGATCGGCCGAAGCCAAATTGGTGGCGTTGGTTAGCCATTGCCACAATGGTCATGACGTGCGTTTTTGGATTGCTGCCACCGCTTGCTGGCAGTATCACAGATGTCGTGGTGCAGCACCGCGCTGATTCGACAAAGGTGGTGCCAGCGCTCGTTCGACGTGATGCCGCCCAGCCGTTAGGCACAGGTTCGTCTCTATACGCTTTCGATGCACGTGACGCGCGCGTGCGGATCGAGCTTTTGCCATCACCGATCATTGCTGCTAAGCTTGCGGAACTCAGTCCAGAGTCAACCATCATCGTTGGTCTTCGCAGATCCGGAAGTGATAGGACGTTCGAGGCAACATCCGTTGTAGCCGTCGATCCACTCGTCACCATGCCGTACATCGTAGGACTGGAGGAGCGGGCTCGTATCATGTTCTTCCATGTTCCTCTGTCCTGGATCGCTACGATCGCCTATTTCCTGGCCATGCTTGCGTCGATACGCATGTTGCGCACACGTTCACTGGTCCACGATGATGTGGCTGCTTCCACAGCCGCTCTCGGTACATTGTTCACGGTGCTCGCAACGCTTACCGGAGCTGTATGGGCCAAGTTCAACTGGGGAACATTTTGGAACTGGGATCCACGGCAGACATCCATCATGCTGCTATTGCTGATCTATGCAGCGTACTTCTTGCTTCGATCGACGATCGATGAGTCCGAACGGAGAGCACGCCTAAGCGCGGTGTATGCCATCGTGGCCTTTCCAACGGTGCCGTTTCTGATCTTCGTGCTTCCGCGCTTGCTTCCGGGGCTTCATCCCGGAAGCGCTGATGACACGAACCTTGGACCCTTGCTGAGTCCGCGTTCAGATGCGATCAATCCGACAAAGACGGCAGTATTCGGACTTGCGCTGTTTGCATTCACGTTAGTATTCGCCTGGCTGGTGAACATTCGTCTGCGACTCGTCCGAGTGCAGCGCCGCCTGGCAACTCGTAGGGAGGCGTAGATGATCCAATTCATGACCGATAATGCTTCATACGTCGTTCTCTCCACTGTGCTCGTGGTTTGGTTCGGCATTGCAGGATATCTGCGTCGAATCGACACCCGACTTCACGAACTAGAACGGGCCGATGAACGTTAACCCGCGCATGAACGACCAAGCACAACCACGTCGAATGCCGTGGAAGATCATCATTGCCGGGCTGCTCATCTGTGGCTTCGGCGTATTGGGAATCACATCGCTTCTTTCCAGTTCGGTTGAGTACACCAATGTCGATCGTGCCGAGCGACTTGGAAAGACCGTGCAGATCGTCGGAACGTGGGAGAAGGACAGGGGATCGACATACGATCAGTATGCCAACACGTTCTCCTTCTCGCTCCGCGACCAGGACGGTCGCATCGTACCTGTCGTTCTGAATGGAGCAAAGCCAAACAACTTCGAGATCGCCATTAGTGTCGTTGCAAAGGGGCGAATGGAAGGTGGTGTGTTCCGGGCGACATCAGTATTGACGAAGTGTCCGTCCAAGTATGAGGGGCAGGCAGAACAGTGATCCGGACCATCGTCATCATCGGTGCTGTTCTGTGCATACCGGTCATCATATACATGGCGCTGCAGCACGGGCAGCCCCCTGCGGTGACCTTTGCCGAAGCGGTCGTTCGTACTCAACATACAAGCGAGTCCGACCCTGCTTCGAAGGTTCTCGTTGAAGCCGAGATCGTTGCGGTAGAGTCGGCCAAGGATCTTACGGCCAAGGATTCCTCGGGTGAAGTGTTCCGTGTCGAGTACACAGGATCAGAGCCTGACCGTCCATTCTCTGCCGGAGCCATGTTCAGATTTGTCGGTCACGTTCATGGCGGTGACGCCCCACTTTTTCATGCTACACAGGCATTGGTGAAATGATCGGTCAACTTGGCATCCATCTTCTGTTTGGACTTGCCGTAGCGGCGACAATCGTGTATGGTCTCTCACTGAAGCAGACGTCGGCTGGTCTGGAAAAGATCGGCCGCCTTTTGTTTCGCGTGCTCACCGGCGGTCTCGTAGCATCATCAATCGCGCTCATCTGGCTCATCGTCACGCATCGATTCGACTACACCTACGTCTGGAACTACTCGTCGCGTGAACTGCCGCTTCACCTGCTGGTAGCCTGTTTTTATTCCGGACAGGAGGGGAGTATCCTTCTTTGGACACTTCTGGTTGCTGCCATTGGAAGCGTCTTGCAGCCATATGCTCGGCGCCACGGTTACGAGTCCAGTGTGATGGTCTTCTACGGCCTGATCTTGAGCTTCTTAACGCTTCTGATGGTCGCCAAGAATCCGTTTGCCTACTATCACGAAACATTTGCTGCAAACGGATTGACAGCGGCTGATGTCCCCGAAAATGGCAGAGGACTGAATCCTCTTCTCCACAATGCGTGGATCACCATTCACCCGCCGATCCTCTTTACGGGCTTCGCATCGATGTCCGTCAGCTTTGCCTTTGCCATGGCGGGTCTGCTTCGACGTGAGTATCACCGGTGGATCGATGTGGCACTTCCGTGGACATTGTTTGCCACGGCCATCCTCGGTTTCGGTATCATGCTAGGGGGCTTCTGGGCGTATGAGACCCTGGGATGGGGAGGGTTCTGGGGCTGGGATCCCGTCGAAAACTCATCACTCATACCGTGGCTGGTGGTTGTTGCTCTCGTCCATACCATGCTTGTGCAAAAGAGGACCAGAGGCTTGGTAAAGACGAACATGATCCTGGCAGTGATCAGTTTCGTGATGGTCCTGTATTCAACGTTCCTGACGCGTTCCGGAGTGCTGGGGGATACATCGGTTCACTCATTCGTTGACCCTGGCAAGTTCGCCTTTTGGATTCTCCTGATCTTCATGGTGGTGTTCACGATCCTGGGCACGGCGCTTGTGCTGGTGCGTCGGCGTGACATGAACGTCCGGCGAGAAGAGTTCGGCATGAGGACTCGAGAGTTCATGCTCTCGATCGGCGCTTCGCTTACGATGGCCAGCGCAGTGTTCGTGACCATTGGTACCTCATGGCCGGTGATCATGGAAGTTCTTGGTTTGCCCAAGGTAGCCGTGGCTGTAGACTTTTACAATCAGATCCACCGCTACCTTGTCCCTGCTGTCTTGCTCGTCAATGGCGTATCGCTGGTCGTTCTGTGGCGTTCAACGTCGCGTGAACGAGTGCGTCGAGGAATTCTGCCGGCCTCAATCGTGGCCGTAGCAGGTACCGTCGTCTTGGCCGTCTTCGGTATCCGAGACATCTGGCCCCTTGCCCTTGGGTTTGCTGCCTGGTTCTCGCTGGCGATAAACCTCCGTGAGGCTTGGAGACTCGCACGGTCCGGACCAGCCATGATCGGTGCGTACGTGTCTCATACCGGAATTGCCCTCCTGATGTTCGGTGTGATTTGTACATCATCGTATTCCTCGACCTATCACGCTGTGCTTGTGCATGGCGAACCGACGACGGTGGGCCCATACACCTTGACGTATCTCGGTAAGGAACAGGTCGAGAAGGAATTCAAAGACCGCGAGAAGTTTCGCTACTACGTGCGTATTGAGCGCGATGGGCAACGGCGTGTTGTGGCACCGGTGCTTTATTGGAGTGACTTCAATCAACGCCAGTCTGCTTTTCTTGAGCCGGGGATCCGATGGGGTTTGGTGAACGACCTCTACGTCTCACCAAAGGCCACAGGACGTGAGAATGTACTTCGTGCGACAACTGTGATGCGCGGAGGGACGATCACAGCTCCAGTCGATAGTTCGATGCGCTTGACGCTTGTCAGGTTCACGATGCCCATGGAAGAAGGCCCGTCAGAGGATGGACGCATGCAGATGGCCGGAATCATTCGTGCCGAACGCAATGGGGTCACAACCGAGATGCGCATCTTGACAAGGATTTCGACCACTTCTGCTGGTCCCACCTTTGATCCTGTATGGTCGCAGCTACCTGGATCGACCTACTCGATTGGACTTACGCAGATCAACCGCAACAATGACGACCCAACGAAGTCGACAGGTACCCTCGCATTCTATGATGCGTCGAAGCCAATGCCAACGGCACGTGAGGAGTTCACTGTTGAGTTCA
Source organism: Bacteroidota bacterium (assembly GCA_041170435.1). Taxonomy (GTDB): domain Bacteria; phylum Bacteroidota; class Ignavibacteria; order Kapaibacteriales; family Kapaibacteriaceae; genus UBA10438. The sequence continues at coordinate 20,219 of JBEAYU010000042.1, read as the reverse complement.
GTGATAAGCCGCTGATCTCCCTCGTTTGGTTTGGTGTCATCGCCATGGTCGCAGGATTCGGTCTTTCGATCGGCCGATCTGTCTCAGCGCTCAAGAAGAAGGCTCCGCTCGACACCGGTGATCAGCCTCCAGGATCCGACGTCAAGCCTGAGATCGGCGAGTCGCAGTCGACCACTTGATGCCCTGATAAGACGCAACGTCGGGTAACCGATGTGTGCCGTCATGCGTCGAACCTGTCGGTTCTTGCCTTCAAAGAGCGTCATGGTCAGCCATGTGGTTGGGATGCTCTTCCGTTGTCGAATAGGGGGCACGCGCTCGGCCACGTCTATCGGCTCTGTCATCAGTTCCACTCTGCAGGGGAGCGTCTTCCAGGTTCGAATCATCACTCCCTGCCGAAGGCGGTGTAAATCAGCCTCGGTCGGAGTACCTTCAACCTGGACCCAGTACGTACGCTCATGTCGTTGCTCCGGCTCAAGCAGCTGAGACACAAGCCCCTTTTCATCGGTCAACATTAAGAGACCCTCGCTATCGGCATCCAGTCGTCCAACCGGATACACATCAGATGGAAAATCAAAGGCTGCGAGCGTTGAGTACGAACTTCCTGGCTCGGGTGTGAATTGTGACAAGACGCCGAACGGCTTATTGAACGCAATGATCATCGACGAAAGTACACGCCGATCGGCAATCCATCGAGAGTTGGCCCAACGTATTGTCCACGTAGATCGTAGTAGCCGCGTATGGCAGGGGGCGCTACCAGTCGCGGATCGAAGAGTCGCTTGCCGACATCGGTGTCGCAGATCTCGTTGGTGACGAGATCGCCGGGGATGTATCGAGTATTGATGCGGATCGATTCGCCGGTTCCGTTGAACCACGATGCAGAGTCAATGACGATCATAGACGAGTCGGTGCGTCCGAGGGTGTGAACTCCTGCGATCAAACCGATGGTATCACCGGGGAAGAGTGTGGCAACTGCTGTATCCATGTCCACTGTGATCAAAGTGGCTGCTGAGTCCAACACTCCTTCCACACGAGGGACGAAGCATGATGCATCGAAGGTCACTCGATAACGGACACGTCGTATGCCAGTCAGACCCTCAACATTCCTCACGTCAACGCTGTCGAGAATGACGGCGATGGTGTCACTTTGACCAGGCATCCCGTCTGTCCGGAGTGCTCGTAGTCGAATCACCGGATCGTAGAGTCGCTCAAAGGCCATGCCGCCGACGTAGCCGTATGATTCGGCGCCACCGTATCCATAGACGAAGACTCCAAATGTTGAATCGGCTTTCAGTCGATGCGCGCCCGGGGTGACCTTCATCGTCACCACGGAGAACTGCGAACCGAGAATCGAGGTGCTCGTGGCCGGAAACGTTGTCGTACCGTCGAGTTCCAACGTGGCTGCGGCTGCGGTGGGAATGATCACCGTGATGTAGTGCTCGGAATAGATCTGACCTCCGGCGCTGTTGGGTCCAACACTACCGACAATGTAGGAACGCAGGTACTGCTCTGTCGGCGGTGCAATCATCATTGAGGGATCACCGCGACGCTGACTGCCGGTACGATTTGCTGAGCGATCAAGAACCGTGACCAGAACTGACTTTGTCGCATCGATGACAAGCGGAATATCCAGCGGAAGGTCCCAATACGTGCCCTTATTGAGAAGGTAGTCCGGCTGTGTGTTGACAGTCACGAGAGTCGAGTCTTGTGATGCGATGATGCGACAAACCGGGACATCGTCGACCGAAAAGAGGGTGTGGTCACTTGGCTTGGCAAGGGGCGGCACGACGATCTGCCGGCCCCATGTTTCAAGTCCCGGCAGCTGCTCGACGAGACAGTCTCGCGAGGCCGCACTCGACAGAACAGGCACTTGCGCCCGGCGATGACCGCCGATGACCACGATCGGTTTCGAGGATGAGATGGTTGATCCCGTGAGATCGTCTCGTCTGTTGGCTTCAATTCGTGCCTGCAGCAGATAGGACTCTCCTCTCTGAAGAGTCACGGACCTGGTACGACCTATCTGTCGATCGGAGCGATCGACACTGAGCGAGATGTCAACTTGAGTTGAGTCCTGCGTCGCAACAATGACGAACTGACTTGGATAGGCGATCATGCCGGGAGATGTTGCGACGTCGGATGTGTAGGAGGCAACAATGTAATCTGTCGATAGTGCATCGGTGGGCAACACCAGCCATGCGTCGCTTGATCGACGTGCCCGAAGCACTGCATACAGCGAGACATCATTACTTGTTGTTACATGGATACTGGCAGGTGAAGCCCGTTCACCATCGAGACTGCCCCCTCCAACGCGCTCGACCCCCTCTAGTTGATACAGGTCATAGTTGTCAATGCGAATCTCCCACAGCGTCGACGCAGGTACGGTCGCACGGATCGTATCTCTCTTGCCGGACCGTTGACGTGCGATGACCGTCACATTTGTGACGACATTGTCAGTAGCAACGAGCAACGAAACAAAGGACCTGTCCGTATCAGTCGATGACTCATTCTCGTTCGGTGGTACTGCCAGCCAGAAGTCACGACCGCGGCTGTCTCGAATGCCCTGTGCGGACATGGTGCCAAGGGCACAGATGACTGAAACTATGATCCAAAGGTGTCGGATATGACCTCTTGACAAAGTGATTCGGTGGCGATTGCTGAAACGTCCCAAGAAAACGAGCGTGCCCATTCAACAGCACCATGGGACAGTTTGCTTCGAAGCTCGGAATCTTGGAGAACCCGAACAATCACTTCAGCAAGAACCTCAATATTGCCGTATGGATACAGAAGTCCAGATAGACCATCGCTCACAGAGTCTCTCAAACCAGGAGAGTCTGCAGAGATGACCGGAGTGCCGCAGGCATTTGCCTCGATATTGGTGATACCCCAGCCTTCTTTTTGCGATGTGTTCACGACAACATGGGCGGCTGACAGGAGCGTCATCTTCTGCTGATCATCGACGTAGCCCTGAAAGGTAACTGCATCGCTAAGTTCAAGTTCTTGGACAAGATCGCGGAGTCGTGCTTCATCATCACCTCGGCCGATCACGTCGAGCCGAGCAGTGGGAATGGTTCCACGCACTAAAGCAAGAGCACGGATGAGATGATCGACGGACTTGTAGCGCTTCAATCTCCCAAAGTAGGCGAGCGTGGGTGCACTCTGTTTCCCACTGACGGCCATTGGATATGTCGCCGTATCAATACCGTTAGTGATAACACGAATGTTATGCTCCGGCAGCCCAGTTTCGATGCACTCGCACCGCGTACTTTCAGAAACGACCATCATTGGCGTCTTACGATAAACGGTTGGAATGAGGCGTTCACCGATCCACACGTATGCACCTGCCAACAGCCCTGCCTCGGTAAAGATGCTCCTGCCAAACAAATGGTGGATGATACCAACCACTGGTATCGAGGAGACAAGAGGCAGCATGAGTGGGATCTTGTTGATGTCGTCAACAACGACGTCATACTGGCCCCGTTGCCTCTGACGTCGCCACCACACGAGGGCGGCGTAGTTGAAGGTGTTTCGAGAGCCAATACGAACAACCTGCATGCCGTCGAGAATCTCTGTGCGCTTGGCTCCGGGATAGTGGCAGACGACCAGAGTTACATGATGTCCACGTTTAACAAGACGGGAAAAGATCTCATGCAAATGGGTCTCGGCACCACCAGCCTGAGGATGAGTTCGATCCTGCCAGTTAAAGACAATCAGGCGCATCAGCGATTGGGTGTCTCGACGATGATCTCGACCGTTCGGGAGTAGAAACGTCCTTCTGGTGTGTCATTATCGTACAACGGAAGTTTCTCTCCATTGCCCGCGACGGTAGCACGCTGGACACCTAATGCCGCTGCAACTGCACGAGCACGTTGCTCACTCAGCTTGAGATTGTAATCCTCAGCTCCGGAACGGTCCGAGTATCCCACGATGGAAACCGAAGATGTAGGACGCAGCCGCGCCTTCACATTGTCAATGAGGACTCTGTGATCGTCTGTTAGTTCCGATCTGTCGAAGCCGAAGAGAATCAGGGAGTATCGATCGATGGACTTGTCCGTGCCACCGGTCGAGGCCTTGTCCACCAGCGTGCGCTCGGTGACAGGGATCGTGGAACTCGATGATGGAATGACATTGTTTGAGGAATCTTGCACAACGAGCATGTAGTCGAGGTTGCGGCTGCCGCGAGGAATCAGTCGCGACTGCTCGGACATGCGCCAGTCGACGCTTGAAGGGGGCGACGATGTACCGTGGAAGGTTTTGATGATGCGGTCATTTTCCGAAACAAACAGTGTCCAACTCTTCAGCTTCGATGTATCAGAAACCGACAGTCCGAACCGTAGTGCCGGAGGGTCAAACACGCGCATCGTGTCGCTTGAGTTCACCGCCGAAAGAAGTGTCGCATCGGAACTGGAGATCTCAACGCGACGATTTTCAGCTGCACCATCCGGATCGCTTTCATTCGAGGCTGCCGTCGGGAGACTACGACCCTCAACTGAGATCCGGCTAGAGGAGATCTGCCAAGTGTCAACAAGATAGTTTTTGACAACTTGGGCCCGTCTCTTGCCGAGATCCTCGCTCATATCTGACTCCTTGGAATCCGTGCAGCCGGTCAAGCTGATCGTCGCCTCCGGCCGCTCTTGCATGCGCTTACCCACGACATTCAGGATCTGGTAGTATGTGACCATCGCATCGAGGTTGTAGAAATTGTCGAGTGAATACGATTCCACCTGTTCCTGGGAGATCTGTCGGTAGCGTGGAGAGAGTGTGAACGATTCCTCGTCAAAGAACACAAACGGAAGAAGAGGTCGAATGCGATTAGAGGAGAACTCCTCAATGCGGACAGATTGACGATCAAGAAGCGTTCCTTGCTCTGAGAGACCATTGACGGACGTCGATAAAAGACGCGCAGGCGCGACTTCTGATGATGGCTGCTGAAGAGTCGTGCGGGCGACCTCAAAGAGTTCGAAGTCAGAGATCGGCTCCTCTTCGTCTATTGGAGAATATGAGATCACAAGTCCGGCTCGGATCATGGTACGTGTCCACGATAGATCCCTCACCAGTGCCGTTGGTGTGTAGGTCAACAACAATTCCGGACTAGCCACCAGAACACGGTCGGCATCAAGAGGGAAGTCAGCACCGATACCGACCGTAAGTCCCAGATTCATTGAAGCGATGCCTTCAATCTCACCTTCGGCCTGATTACGAACTCGTGAGCCGTTCTCAAAGACGGCATTTGACGGAGTTTCAAGGACCTCGGATTGGGTAAAGGAGCCACTCATTTGATACCCTCCCCAGAGACCCATCCGCAGACCTACATTTGAGGAAAGGCGGTAGATGGCAAGGGGCTCCAAGGCAATTCGATTGAATGACGCTGACAACTCGTGGCGAATGGTTGATGACTCGAATTGACCGGAAGGCTGCACGATCAGCTTCGATTCCCGCTCAGTCATATCTACCGTGCCGCTTTGAAAGCCAACACGGACGTCGAGGAGCCATTGTGATGTCAGTGGCGAAAGGTAGGATACTCCGAACAGCGTGCCGGTTCCGCTACCACCGGTGAAACCCGGACAGCAGTTGCCAAGCTCGGGTAGTTGACTGAATGAAGCATGATGTAGGTCCAGAAGTCCGTGAGCAACCAGTCCGATTCGTGGTCGATCAACCTCCTGAGACTGCGCAGGAGAAAAGGTGATCGCAAGGCAGGCGATGATGGGGAAGATCGTTCTCATCGTATCACCTCGATGCGCTGTGTAAAGGATTCGGTTGGAGTCGACATGACCACGAAGTACACGCCCATATTCATGCTCGTAGCGTCGATGGGAAAGATCCAACGTCCGGGTGAAGCGACGGCACTGAATGGCACTGAGATCAGACGACCGGCCGCGTCGAACACGCGCACGTCAGTAAGCCCCCTTTCGATCACATCCATCGTTATCATTGCTGATGTGCGTATCGAGTTTGGAGTAATGACAAGGCCCGCCGACGAATTGGTCACGTTGATCAGTCGTGGACGAGATCCGATTCGGCAAATGTCCGCAATGCGCACCTGGCCGCTTGATGTTCGGACGGTGAGAGTGTCGCCAACGGTCACACTATCAATGCGGACAAACGAAGCTGTGTCGTTGCCCCAGGTTGTTTGGAACGTCAACGTCGCCGCAAGCGAATCGGGTGTATCGAGCGGAATTGGGACACTAAACCGTCGAATACCTCCAGGTTGCATCTGACCTGCCGGGGTGCTTCCCGTGGGCGTCAGAACCGTTCCGTTTACGCTCATGTGGGCCGTGAGAGTGCGGACCGGTGTCCGATTGAGGTTGACCTTCCCGGTCACATAGACCGGCACCGTGACAAGCTGTCCGGTATTGGCAGTCACCGACCCCACCTTGATCGTGGCGCCGATGATACTCTTCACAGAAGCGGTGAGCCGCAGAGTCTGGGTCCTGCCACAGATCGTATCAGTGAACGTATACGACGTGTCGTACGTACGCCCCGGCTCTCCTCCCAAGAAGGTCACCAGCATGGCTGAGTTGCGCCCGCCAGCCGTAAGATCGGGGGTGATGCTGTCGATCCTGAAAGCACCGAGGTTGATCGCCCCACGAGGCCATTGCAGCGTGATGGTCCCAGTATTCAGGATTTGTAGTCGATCGGAAAGGGCTTCGCCTTCCGCAACATTGTCGAATCTGATGGTTGAACGAGAGAGCTCAAAGCCAACGGAATCTCTACGCGCGGAGACACTAACAAGAGTTCGACCATTTTTTGCGTTCGACGCGTTAGACGAGATGACAATACGCACGTCTTTGCTACCAACTCGTCGCGGATTGAATGACACGTTGAAGGCTAAACTGTCTCGTGCTTCCATCGTTAAAGGGAACTCTCGACCTATGTCGATCGAGAACTCGTCGGCATCTGCTCCCTCGATGCCCATTGAATAGATGATGGTCTGAGCATTGCCGCTGTTGCGTATCGTAGCTGTGCGAGTGCTTGACACAGGTTGGCATGAGTTTGAGGCGAACAAGAGGCCCGACGTTGAAGAAATCCGTCCCTCCCCGGTGGCTTCACCATACAGAGCGACTGTTTGGGCCGCACGACCTGCAATCTGAAACACGAGACTTCCGGAGAAACGCCCGAATGTGCGGGGGTCGAACCGCAACGTGATCTTTCGTGTTTCGCCACCACGCAGAGTGAAAGGGGCTCCTCCATCAATGATGGAAAAAACCGATGACTGCTCACCCAAGATCGTGGTTAGTGCAACCTCATACGTTGTTCCTGCGTCACCGAGTCCCGTGATGGTGATGCTACTGTCCACGGTGGCCTGGTTGGCGATATGACGACCAAAGTCCAACACTTCGCGCAATCCGAGGCTGGGATTTACACCACGTCCGGACAGGTCGATTCTCTTGACGCCGGTTCCCGTCACGACCTCGATCGTGGCATTACGACTTCCGACATCGGAGGGAACAAAGGAGACATCAAGCGAAAGTGTAGCGTTGTTCTGCAGCTCAAACGGCAATGCTGGAACATTGAGGTTGAAGTCCGACGCCTGACCGCCATTAAGCAATCGAATTGAACGCACGACGACCGGGTTCGGAGTCGAGTTTCGCAGGACGGTGCTGGCAACATCGCGACCGGTGCCGACGAGGACATCGCCAAAACTGACATTTGATTGTTCTGTTTGTCCACCCGAAATGATGAAGGGGGCATCACTCTGGTCTGAGACCGTTCCAAGTTTTGAGAGCGGCCATATCCGAGCTGTGAAGTCTGTGGATGCCGTCACCACCAAGCTGTCATTTGATGAGAACGATGCCCCATAGACGATTCCCTCATGACCAGCGAGAGAGACCTGGACTGCGAGGTTGTCGGCGCTGTGAACCTTTGCAGTTGCATCGCCCCCTGCCGATAAAATCTTGGTGTCATCCTTCGAGTACGACAGTCCGAGAATGCTGCCAACACCAATAGAGGAGCTTTCCAGAAGCGACGCATCGTCATACCGGTACTTTCTGATGATAAAGTCTGCGCCACCGGTGACGACAACATCATTCGTAGAGGGCATGGCTACCGAATAAACGCTGCCAACCTGTGATGGATCAAGGAACTGACGGATTTCGGCCAAGTCACTTGCTGAACGGGAAACCGCATTCGTTCCTTCTGCCGAGACGATGAACGATGCCCCAGTCGGGACATGGATGTCGTACACCGGACCCTCAGGCACACTCAACAGCTTCTCGATAGACCACGTATCGGTAGCCACTCTGATGATTGAGCCCTCCGTACCGACATACAATGTCTTGCCATCAGCGGAGAACGCCACAGCCCATACACGTGCACCAATGTTAATTGTCGCGATACGAGCACTTGAGCGGTAGTCCCAGACACGAACCGTACCATCGTGACTACCTGTGGCGACAAAGCTCGTACCTGGCATCGTAGCCAGAGCCCAGACCCACGTGCCGTGAATACCGATCACTCTGGATTGCTCTCCCGTTGCGGCGTCCCAGGTTCGGACCGTTCCGTCGTCACCACCCGTGATCACCAAGCGGTCATCAGGGGTGAAGAGAGCGCAGTAGACTGGTAACGCCTGACCACGAAGTCGGACAATGCTGCGCTGGTCAATGTTCGTGCCAGTGATCCGCATCTGACATCTGTCGCCAACTCCGAATCCGGGTGACCACTTGTATGACAGCCCCTGCGCTGATTCGGTGATCGCTGACCATGTTGTGCCGTTGTTAGTACTGATCTCCAATCGCATGAAGTCTTGAGGAAGCGCGTTTGTCCACTCCACGACAGTATCACGTCCAGCAACAAAAGACTCACCTCCATTCGGGCGGACGAGTCTGACAGTCTGACCGTTGAATACGGATCCGGCTCTCAAATACACGGTATCAGACTGACACGCATCACTGACAATGTGCAGCTTCGCATAGACGGCATCAGGTGTTTGCGATGTATACCGTACATCGACGCGAAGAAAACTACCGGGACTGAGAGTGACAGGGAGTTGCGGCTTGTCAGCGACTTCAAATCCCGTACCGGGTGAGAGAACAACGTCAGAAACGGTGACCGGTGTATTCAATGCGGTCAGCAAGACAGACGTCGTAGCTGAGCTACCAACAGGAACCAGTCCCACGTCGATGCCGGTTTCAGCGGCCGAAACGACACCCTGACCTGATACTGGTGGTCGGTAGGAAACGCTCAGCCGAGTCCTGTTGTCGCTGATTTCGACGCGTCTTGTGGTGTCACAAGTCTTGGGTGCCGCCCACGATAGCGTCCACAGGCGCAATCGCTTAGCCTCAGCCACAAATCCGCACGCCCAACGTGATGCTTCTGCGACGCTGGCAACGTTCTCGACAAATGCACCGCCTGAAGAGTCCGCAAACACTTTCAAATCATGCGACAATTGAGCGCCAATTCCAATGACGTATACTCGGATTCCAAATGTCCGAGCGATGGCTCTGGCGCTGCGAAGGTCAAAACGGGAGTTCCCATCAGTAAAAAGGAGTATCGCTTGGGTATTGCGTGCATTCTGAAGTTGGGTCAGAGCACCTCCTGGCGCGTCAAAGAATCCGCGCTGCAGATCATATGCCCCGGTGCCGACGAGTGAGGCGGTGGCCTGAGCAAATCTTGATTTATCTGACGATAACGCATAGACGAGCTCGGTACGAGCGCCGATGCCGACGAGTCCCAGTTCATCAAAAGACCGGACCATGAGATTACGCACACGATCAGAGGCCTGTTTTACGATGCTCATGGGGCTAACGCCCGAGGTGTTGGGGCTGGCCACGTCCATCGAAGAGGACAAATCGACTGCCACAACGAGCGAAAGTTCTTGTTCACCCGAGGCGAGGTCAGATTGCTGATTAACGATCTGGTTGGTGCCACCATCGGTCACCCGAATTGGCGCAAGGTTTCCATTGACGGGTTGAAAATTGTTGTCGAGTGCGGCAAGTCTGCATCGCACGGTGTCGGAACCGCTGACAAACGTTCTTATCGGCACAAGAAAGGCCGCTTGCTGAGAAAGAACATCGATGGTAAAGACGACAAATGTCAGCACAGACATCATAACAAAAGGCATCATTCCGGCACTCCGTGAGTAGCTGATAGCAGGAGATGGAGCGGCAATCGCTAAGCGCCCCGAACAATTGCCAAAATAGACAACATGGGGTCAAAAAGGTTTCTTACGGGACCTTTGTGCGGAGTTCAACCACGACCGTTCGATTGGCCGCTCGTCCCTCAGGAAGGTGATTCGGAAACTGCGGCGAATCCTCGCCTAGCCCCTGCACATTAGCAGCGGTCACACCGAGAAGTCGAGCCACTTCTCGAGCACGACGCTGAGATAGTGAGCGATTGTAATCATCGGAGCCTGCTTTGTCGGTCGTTCCCAACACAGACACTGTTGTGTTCGGAGTAATACGTGACTTGATGATGTTGATGATAAACATGTGATGTGGCCCGATGTTGGCCGTATTGAAGTCGAAGAGAACAAGTCCATAACGCTCGACGAGCAGATCACCACTGCGTTCCCGTTTCTGCATTGCCGTGTCTTGGTGTCGGATAGGAATCGACAGTGTTTCCTCCCCGTACTGCCCCGCAGTATCAATAGCTGATACTTTCACATTAAGGGCGCTTGCCATTGAACCAGATACGATCGTGGAGAGATCGAGATCCTTCGAAGAATCCTCTCCTCCTTTGCCTCCCTCGATATGGAGTTTCTCAGTACCAAGTGTCACGTCTGTCATGACTTTGTCGATTGCCGAGGATTCGACGGAATCAGCCACACGCAGACGTCGAGGAAACACGGATACATCGATCGATCCAAGCGAAATCGGAGCCATGACGTGTTCATCGTTGCAGCTGATCTCCACTCGACGGTTCTCTTCGATGGCTAGGAGCCGCTCGGAGGTGTCGGACATGCGCGTGGCGGGGAACAATCGATCCCCCGTGAGCATCTCGATACGGTCAGACTCAACCCCGAGTTGAATCAGCTTCTCTACCACCGCTTCAGCGCGTTTACGTGCGAGTTCAGCCCCCTTGTCGCTCGCGGTGTTTGCCACCATGCCACCCACACGCAGGCGAGCCTGCTGTCGAATGCGCATACGCAGAGCAATGATGGCCAGCTCACCATGCAACGCTTCCATAGGAGTGAGCGTTAGTGTATCGCGCAATGCACGCTCGGTGCCACGCTCATACCGATCGGGTATCTGCCACGATGCGTCGTCGAAGTAGACATGACCCAGCATCGGATGAAGATTGGTAACCTTGGTCTCACGGCGGTCGATGATCGGGTCGGTGATGATCGTGCCATCGTCATTGATGCCATAGACGCGCAATCGGATCTTGGGCGGTGCGGGTTTCTCCGCAAAAGCCACCATTTGGGGGGCAGGGGGCGGTTTTGTCTCTTTAGGAGCATCGGCTGGTGTGTTGGTTGGTAGCCAGCCAATGCTCGCGCCTAACCGAATGGCGTGTGCCTTCCATGCCGCCCCATGCGAGACATCCACAAGAGCATAGCTGAATGTCAGCTCCGGTGATAGAAACACCGAGCCATCGGCCCGAAGATCGAACGTCGTGCGTATGCCCCCGGTGATCGCCGATGATATCAAAGGGGTCTGCGGAATGTCGCCTGAGTTATCGATCCACACACGTCCCGCGCCGACAAACGAACCGAAATCAGCCGGCTCGACCAGCGTCTCCGTCTGTCGAAATGTCTCTGACAGAGCCAGAGATAGGCGCGGTCCAAGAATGGCGGACGTTCTGCCGAACAGTTTTACGGACATCATCGGTTCAAGAACCAGTGATGCATGACGTGACGTGAGTTCATGTCGAAAGAGCGCAGGAACGACCCTCGGCGTATCGCGAAGATCTGCCACGAACGATGGTTCATCATCCGTGAATCGAACCTCGTCCCACGACAGCATCATGCGGCCAATGAATGAGATGTCAGCTCCCAAGGGGCGTTCCAGCCAGCCGCCCAGTTGACCACCAAGACCGGAACCCTGCGTGAACTCCGGGCAGCAAGATGGAAATGACCCAAGCTGCCGGAACTTGGCATCAGGGGTGTTGAGCGTGAGGCCGCCGATGAGGCCGAGACTCTGGGCACGACCCTGCGGGCTACAGATCACAAGGCTAGCCGAAAGTATCAGGGCAAGCGTTCGACACACCCATGAATGAACCCGATGTTTAAGCTTGCTGCGCAAGTGCTGCATTATTGGTTGTCTCTCCTTTTTACCAATTCCATGAGCAATCTTGCGATGATTTCGTGACAGTTGACTACGGCTTTTGGACTGCTGATGGACAGAGATCCGCAATGGAGCACCGGCCACACTGTGGGCGTCGTGCTATGCAGGTGCGCCTTCCGTGGGTGATAATCAGTCGGTCAAACTCGTTCCAGCGCTCCGGTTGTAGGATCTTCATGAGGGCAAACTCGATCTTTACTGCGTCATGACTCGAGACAAGCTCGAGCAGATTGCTGATGCGTGTCACATGCGTGTCAACAGTCAACCCGGGAATGTCAAAACAGTTACTCAGGACGCAATTGGCGGTCTTCCGTCCTACCCCGGCAAGAGTCACCAGCTCTTCAAGTGAGCGAGGAACCTCCCCGCCAAACTCCGTGATAAGTCTTTGGCAACAGAGTTGAATGTTGCGAGCCTTGTTCTTGTAGAAGCCCGTAGATCGGACTGCCTCTTCGAGTTGCTCTAAGGGGGCTGCCGCGTAATCGTGCACGGTCGGGAACTGCTTGAAAAGAGACTTTGTGACGATGTTGACGCGTTCGTCCGTACACTGGGCCGACAATATGGTCGCGATGAGAAGCTCAAGAGGCGTTGAGAAGTCCAAACCAACTCGTGCGTCGGGGTATGCCTGAGCCAGTCGATCCAGGATCATTGTCAGTCGTTGCGATTTCGCAGCGCGGGATTCACGTCGTGCCATGTGTGCGTGTCAGTGCATCGGGAGTATCCCGATAGTAACGGTAGGTTGGGTGGTCAGTCTTGGCGATTACGGTTCCAGCCCGGGCGGCGCGCTCAAAGAACTCCGCATCATCAGCGTATTGGATCTCTGCAAATGGTCCCAGCGTACTGAAAAGGTCACGCCGGATCACAAATGTTCCACCAATGACACAGTCATCAAGGTGTATGAGTATGGATGGGTCATGACGATCTCGGACGTAGGCATCACCGACGATCTCCACACCACCATGAAGTAGCCAGATCGATGGCTCCTGCAGTAGCATGGCATGTCGACTCGACAAGTGATTTGGCAGGTACTCGTCGTCACTATCAAGAAACGTCACGAAGAGCCCCCTGGAGAGAGCAATTCCCGCATTTCGCGATCTCGCCACGCCACAGTGGTCATGTCGGAAATACCGGATTGGCGCACCGGCGTCGATGTATTTTTGTACGACCTGCGGCGTGTTGTCAGTTGAGCCGTCATCAACGATCACCGCCTCCCAGTCGGTCTCGACCTGTTCGAGCAACGAACTGATGGCGCGATCGATCAAGTGACCGCGCTGGTAGGTACAGATCACCACACTAAAGAAGGGAACATGCATACACCGCGAATCTACGACCTCTGTAGCCCTATCATTCGCCGGATGGGTCAGCAATGACGCCCCTTGACTTTTGGACGACGTGTTCTGCCAATGGTATCGTCTTGGATAAGGACCAGGTCGACACACTGCAGAGGTATCACGATGAGCTCATGTACTGGAACGCGAAGGTCAATATGATCTCGCGACGCGATGAACTGAACATATGGGAGCGTCATATTCTGCACTCACTCTGCATTTTGAAGTACGTGGAGATTCGTCCGAAGGCTCGAGTCCTGGATGTCGGGACAGGGGGCGGGCTGCCTGGTCTTCCGATCAAGATCGCCCGGCCTGATGTGAAGATGTTACTGACGGACTCGATCAGGAAGAAGGTGACCATGACGCAGATGTTCGCGCAGCATACTGGCCTGAAGGACGTAAAGGCGATGGCCGTGCGCGTGGAGGAGCTCGCACATGATCCCCACTATATCGGTGCGTTCGACGTTGTAGTTTCGCGAGCCGTTGCACGAACGGCCATGTTGCTTCAATGGATACGACCACTTCTCAAGCCCAACGCCGTATGTGCCTTTCTCAAAGGCGGAGATCTGAACGAAGAGATCGCCGAAGCCACCTCGGCCATGTCAAATGTGAACATCCAGGTGATCGATATCGACATGTTCGGCGTTCCCACGTTTCTGGCAGATCAAAAGAAAGTCGTCGTTTGTCGATTCCAATGATCCTTCTTCTGATCGCATCTCTGGCTTTGAGCCCTCTCATGGCGCAAACGACGCCAGCAAGCGGCTCTGCCGTCAAGATCGCACGCGTCAAGTACTCCGGTGGAGGGGACTGGTACAATGACCCGAGTTCTGAGATCAACCTTCTGCGATACGTTCGCAATCACACATCGATCGTCGTCGATCCGGTGTATGAGTACGTCGATCTCGGCACAGACAACCTGTTTTTGTATCCGGTGTTGTTCATGACCGGACATGGAACCGTCAACTTTACAGATTCCGAGATCCGCAACCTTCGATCATACCTGAACAATGGCGGCTTCCTGTACATTGATGATGATTACGGGATGGATCAATCGATCAGGCGGGAGCTACAGAGGGTGTTTCCAGACCAGCAGCTTCGCGCGTTGCCGTTTTCGCATCCCATCTACCAATGCCACTTCGAGTTTCCAAAGGGGCTTCCCAAGATCCATGAGCACGACAACAAGACCCCTGAGGGATTGGCCTTGTTTCGTGATGACCGCGTTTGTGTTTTCTACACCTATGAGACCAATCCAAGCGATGGCTGGGCAGATCCCGAAGTGCACAATGACCCGCCGGAGAGACGTGAAACAGCTCTGAAACTTGGTACGAACATCATCGTTTATGCACTCTCCCGATAGCAGTACTTCGTGACTCCGGAACGCCATCATATCACGTCTCGACTTTCCGCCGTGTCGCGCTCGGAGCAGCTCTACGCAGCACTTCGGGGTTTGGGCCTCTCGATCGCTGCCTTCAGCGCCTTGGCCCTAGTCATGTCTCTAACGGAGGCCTGGCTCCATGCCGGCGTTCCGATCCGTACGATCATGTGGTGGACACTTCTTGGAGTCGGCATCGCGTCGGCCGCCGTGCTGTTTTTGCCCGCTGCCCTGCGAGCTGCAGGTCTGTTGCCACGCCAAGGACCTGAGGAAATGGCTCTGCGCGTAGGCGAGGCCTACCCGGAAGTCTCCGATGCATTGTGCAATGTTCTGCAGCTGACTCGCAGCGGGGAGGCATCCGGAGAACTGGTCAATGCAGCCTTTGATCGAACGGCTGAGATGTGTCGAGATCTTGACTTCTCGGTGGTGGTTGACCGGCGACCGGCACGCACAGCAGTTTTTTTGGCGGTTGCACTCAGTGGTCTTTTCATACTCGGCACGGGCGGGCTTCCGTCGACCATCGGATCAGCGTGGACGCGTCTGGTGAATCATTCAACGTCGTATGTGCCGCCAGCCCCCTTCACCTTGCATGTCAGGGGGCTGAACGAAAGCGTCATGCGTGGAGGTAGCTCCTCGATTCTCATCACGGCCAAAGGTGTTCCACCAGAGACTGTCGTTCTGAACGTAAGGGAGAAGTCCTCGGGCACATTCATCCAGCACACGTTGAGACGAGATTCCGGTAGTGTGTACTCGTTCTTGTTGTCCGGCATGACGCAGAGTGTGGAGTTCTTTGCCGAAAGCCCATGGCTTGACACGCGCGTCGTAAGTGATACCAGCCGAATTGATGTGATCGACAGGCCGCTGATTCGGGCCATGAGTGGTGCGATCATCCCACCGTCGTATACAAAGCTTCCGGTCTCGAGAATTGACGCGACGAATCCCGACGTGACGACGATCCACGGCTCGATGGTCAGACTTGAGATTGAAAGCAATAAGTCGCTCCGGCGCGCCTACATCGTCCTCCGGGGGACGCTCTCCGATTCAGCCTCAAACGATTCCTCAGTTGTCGAAATGAAGATCGCCGGTGCCTCGGCTTCGGCCTCGTTTCCGGTGCGGCGCTCAGGTACGTACAGCATTCATTTGATCGATCTTGATGGGACGGTCAATTCCGATCCGTTGCGGGCAGGTATTGTTGCATTGACGGATTCGTATCCGATCATTGCGCTCAATTCGCCCCGCGAGAACGTCCAGCTTCGTCAAACAGCCGAACTTCCTATCGAGGTTTCTGTTAGTGATGATTTCGGGTTCTCAGCTCTTCGTCTTTACTACAGGCTGACAGCTTCGCGATACGCTGAGGCCGAAAAGAAGAATCGATCTCTGGACGTGCCCTTACCTGCGGGTCAGACGGCTGTGGACCTCCGTTACGTGTGGGACCTTGCCAAGGTGGACATTACTCCAGAGGATCAGTATGAGTTCTATCTCGAGGTGGCAGACAATGACATCATCAAAGGTCCGAAGACGGCACGCACGTCAACGCTGACGGTTCGTATGCCATCACTTGACGAAGTCTTTGCCGAAACCGACCGAGAGCAAAGCGAGATCCGCAAGGAAGTCAAGAACATCGTCAAGGAAGCCGAGGAGATTCGCAAAGAGGCAGATCAACTTCAGCGTGAATTGCAAAAGCAACAATCCAAGCGTCAGCAAGAGGCTACATGGTCGGATAAGAAGAAAGCGGAGGAACTCGTCAAGCGTCAGCAGGAACTCGAGAAGCGCACTGAAAAGATGGCCGAACGTTTGCAGCAGATGACGGAGAAGCTCCAAGACAATAAGGCGATATCCGAAGAGACACTCAAGAAGTATCAGGAACTTCAGAAGCTGATGAGCGAGATCAAGTCGCCCGAGCTGAGTCGAATGCAAGAGCAGATGCGCAAGGCGATGGACCAGATCTCTCCCGAAGAGCTCCAGAAGATGATGAAGGACTTCAAGTTCAACGAGGAGGAGTTCCGGAAGAATCTCGAGCGGCAGCTTTCGCTCCTG
This sequence comes from Bacteroidota bacterium, assembly GCA_041170435.1. Classification (GTDB taxonomy): domain Bacteria; phylum Bacteroidota; class Ignavibacteria; order Kapaibacteriales; family Kapaibacteriaceae; genus UBA10438. Next base: position 3,273 of record JBEAYU010000042.1, on the reverse strand, counting down.
AAGCGCATGCAGGCAGAGCAGAAGACGGATGAGCTTGCCAAGCGCGCCGAAGAACTGGCCCGCAAGCAAGATGAACTCCGCCAACGAGCCGAGCAGGCGAACCCGAACAATAAGGCCGAAAATCAGAGGTTGGCAGAAGAGCAAAAGCGTCTACAAGAAGAACTCCAGAAGCTCGCTAAGGAGTCACGTGAGCTTGAGCAGCTCATGAAGGAGATCGGCCAGGACATGCCGCAGGACAAGATGCAGCAAGCTCAAAAGGACCTCGATGCGCAGCAGACGCAGCAGCAAATGCAGAAGGCTGAAGAGCAGATGGACCAAGGGCAGCATCAAGATGCGGCACAGCAGCAGCAGCAGGCCTCACAGAATCTGCAGCGATTTGCCCAGCAAATGAAGAACATGAAGCGAGAAATGCGTCGCAACAGTCAGCGCGAGGCGATGCGTCAAATGCAAAAGAACACCGAAGACCTGTTGCAGCTGTCAAAGCAGCAAGAAAGCATTCGTGAGCAGATGAAGGGACTTGATCCAAACAGTTCGCAGATGTCTCAGCTTGCACAGCAGCAGCAGCGTCTGCAGGAGTCGATGCAGAACATCGCCAACAATATGATGCAGCTCGGTCAGAAGTCGATGTCAGTCACGCCGGACATGGCACAAGATCTCGGTGATGCACTTGAGTCGATGCGCGACGCCATGAAATCCATGGCTGATCGAAATGGTATGCAGGCCATGCAGTCTCAGTCGAATGCCATGAAGTCTATGAACGGTGCCGCATCGAAGATGGGCAGTGCCTTGTCACAGATGATGCAGGGTGATGCCTCTGGTCAGGGTGGACAGGGCAAGATGCCCGGACCCGGTGAAGGCAAGGGTATGAGTCCTTTTCAACGACTGCAACAACTGGCCGATCAGCAGCAGTCCATCAATCAGGGCATGAATCGAATGGGGCAGGGTGGACAGCAGCTGTCTCAGGAGCAACGAGCCGAGATGGGCAGACTGGCCGCGCAGCAGGGTCGTGCGCTGAAGGCACTGCAAGAAGTCGAGCAGGACCGCCAGAAGGTTCAAGGAGATCGTCAGCCACTTGGAGATCTCAATCGGATTGCCAAGGACATGGAAGAGGTCATGTCGGATATGCAATCAGGAAACATCACGCCTGAAACACGTCAGCGCCAGGAACGGATCTTATCGCGTCTTCTCGATGCGTCACGTTCGATGACCGAGCGGGACTACGAGAAGAATCGTGAGTCGAGCTCGGGTAAAGACCTCGAAGCAAAGTCACCTGCCGAGTTGGAGTTTCTCCGACAGCGCTTATCATCCAAGTCTGGAATCGAGCAACTCCGTCAAGGATACACTGCCGACTACGAAAACATCATTCGTCAGTACTTTGAAGCGCTGCAGCGTCGCCGCGTAGCACCATCGACGCCATGACACGGATGATCATCCTGAGTTTTGTGCAATCGGCACTCAGTGTGGGTGGGATCACTCTCCTGCACGGTGTGCTTGATGGCCGGGGAGGAAACCTCGTGGAGCTACTCCCATCACTCCTGTCCATGCGAGGTATCTCCGGTGCTCTACTACTCTTAGCGGCCTTTGCAGTGATGTCGTACATGCTGACGTTCATGAGAGCTTCCGTGTTCATCCCCATGAACACTGCAACAACCTTTCTGCTCACGGTTCTGATCGGGCTTGTCACGACAGCAGAGCGTCCGTCATTGCGCCTTGTTCTCGGAATGGTCCTCGTTCTCTCAGGAATCGCCGTGATCGCGACGCAACGTCAGTAGTTGTCGATCTGCGCCCTTTGAAGGTGACCGGAGTAATCAACGTACACCGTTTTCCATTCCGTGAAGATGTCGAAGACCGTCCAGCCCCCTTCACGGTGGCCATTACCAGTCCCCTTGATGCCGCCGAATGGCATGTGCGCCTCGGCACCAATGGTTGGGGCATTGATATACGTGATGCCGGCTTCTATGTCACGAATCGCCGCAAAGGCGCGGTTGACATCGCGTGTGTAGAGGCTTGATGAGAGTCCGTACTGACAATCATTTGCCATGGCGATGGCCTCATCAAAGGAACGGGCCTTGGCGATGCTCAGCACTGGTCCGAAGATCTCTTCCTGGAACATTCGATGATGGGGCTGGATATCGACGAATATAGTGGGCTTCACGAAGTACCCTCGAGCCTTGTCGCCCTCCATGTCACGTTCGCCCCCTGCCACACAACGTCCTTCTGTGCGTCCGATCTCGATGTAGGAGAGGATCTTGTCAAGCTGACGCTGGTTGATCACCGGTCCGACCTGCGATCCGGGCTTTCGACCATCTCCAAGAACGATCGTGGAGGCGGCATCGACAAGACGTCGAACGAATTCATCGTGAACCGACTCGTGAAGGATCAATCGACTCGTGGCAGTGCAACGCTGACCGGTTGTTCCGAATGCCCCCCAAAGGACCCCATCAAGTGCGAGGTCTAGATCGGCATCATCCATGACGATCTGCGCATTCTTACCGCCCATCTCGAGTGAGACCTTCTTGTTGAGTTGCCCGCACCTGGCAGCAATGGCATTGCCGGTATGTGTTGACCCAGTGAATCCAACGACACGCACCTGGGGGTGTTCCACGAGGGCCGAGCCTGCCTCGGCATCTCCGTGGATCACGTTGAACACACCGGCAGGGAGGCCAGCTTCTTCGAGAATCTCCGCAAAGATGTTTGCCGAGTGCGGCGAATCGTCGCTGGGCTTGAAGACCACCGTGTTCCCCGCAGCAAGGGCTGGGAGGATCTTCCACGACGGAACGGCAATCGGGAAGTTCCATGCGGTGATGATTCCACAGACACCGATTGGCATCCGAAATGACATGTTCATCTTGTTCGACATCTCGGAAGGGGCTGTGTAGCCGAACAAGCGACGTGTCTCAGTGGCGGCATAGTATGCTGTGTCGATCGCCTCCTGGATGTCTCCCTTTGTTTCGGTCACCGTCTTGCCCATTTCGCGGGTCATGATCTCGGCGAGTTCATCCTTGCGTCTTGTGAAGATGTCGCCCGCACGGCGCAAAATGTCACCGCGTTTCGGAGCCGGCATCAGTCGCCACGATGCAAAGGCCCGAGCGGCAGCCTCAACGGCATCGTGCACGTCGTCTGCGCTTGACAGCGGAAAGGCCGCAATGACGTCGGTGGTATCTGCAGGATTGATGTTGTCGAACGTCCGTCCGGTCTTGGAGGGGACCCATGCGTTGTTGATGAAGTTCATTCAGGTTACAGGTTACAGGTTTTAGGTTTTGGGTTTTAGGT
>JBEAYU010000041.1:0-34200 GCA_041170435.1 Bacteroidota bacterium | reverse complement strand
TCTCATCGTCAGACATCGCCGGGTCCAGTGAATACGCCACCTGTTTTGCGTGCCACTCCGCGCCGTCACTGGTCATCATCTGCATGCCAATGCACGAGATGAATCCGGTCATGGGGCTCAGGCCAAACTCGTAGATGCGCTTTTCCCGGTCCTCGTCACTGGCAGCGCCCCTGAGCAGATACTCTTGCTGCACATCATCGAAATGCTCCAAGGGAAACCCGACGGTTTCGAGGTCAAAGACAAGGTAGGCTGGTTCCATGGTGGTCTTTTCGGATGGTTGTTAGGGAAGAACAGAACGCAGCCGATCCGTTACGGGATGAGAGGGGGCGATGCGCATGGCAGCAGTCCGATGTGCCCGAAATGAGGTCGTGTCGGCCCAAGCGTCCAGACGATACAAGGCCGTCGAGCCGAGGCTGTTCAGCACGATGTTCTGGAGTGATGAGTCGAGTCGCTCGCGGGGACGCGCCAATGTCGCAATGATCTCTTCTGTTCCATCCAGGGACACACGCTGCCGTATCTCCGCTCCGGGTCGTACCAGTCTGATCAATGGTCCGGCAGGGATCATGTCCCAGCCGACGGCAAAGCCGGGCTCGTCGCCAATGAGCTCCTGCGTGATGTAGAGCGGACGATCCTGGTTTGCCGCGAGGATGGCATTGAGCATCTCGACGAATCGCGCTTGGATCTCTCCGGATCGCCCGGCCTTGATAAACGCATCACCGTCGCGCTCGAAGTCCGCAAGCAATGGCATGTAGGCGTCGACCTCGCGCTGTGCACGCCCCATGACCCTCGGATAGAGCTGCTTGAGATAGGGGGCGTACCAGGTCCGACGGAACAACTCCTTGTCGATGAGCACCACGTCGGGTCGAACACCCCGCACCGTCTGCTCGTACCATGCGGCGGAGATGAAGAAATCCCACTGACGGGAGATGATCACCGCATTGGGTTCGGCGTTGGCCAGCACCCAGCGCGTGTAGCCCTCCACGGCACGATGATTCGACCTGTCGGCGGTGGTGAAGTTCAGTGCGAGTGCGATCACCGGAATCACGAGCAGTGCCGGAATCGCCTTCGATGGAGCCCGACGAAGTGATGCATCGAGACCGATGGCCATCAACACCAGCAGCACGACAATCGAAGGAAGGAAGTAGGGCTCAATGTCAGGGATCGAATACCCGAGAGCAATGCCAAGGTTGCCAAGGACCAGCACGACAAAGGCAAGCCCCCTGACGGGAACCCTCCGGAGCGCCGTCCATAGACCGATGGCCATCGGCACAAAGCCAACCCACAGCATGGCGTTGCTGAGCACACCAAGGAAGATGCGCCAGTTGACCTTGAACACAGTACGATCACTGAACATCCATACGCCAAACTGCGTGCCCTTCACATGGTAGAGGAAGGCGTCCCAACTTCGGTGTACCATGCCCCAGTTGATAGGGGGCTCCTGGGCACTGCGCAGAGGCAGGACGGCATAGAGCAGAACGCCGAGCAATGCCGGAGCGATCACCAGATACCACCTCCGTATCTGTCCCTTTCGACCCGAGGAGAGCCAGAGAAGCAGCAGGCCCGGAGCGAGGAAGACGCTCGAAAGATGGTTCGACAGCATGAGGCCGTAGGACAGGCCGGCAAGAACCGACCACCGTGGCCACCGGTCGTCATCAAGGAGGCTCCGGGTGATCAGATGCAATGTCACCACGAAGAGGCATAGGTGCAGAGAATACACCTCGAGCGACGTGGCCTGTGACCAGACGATCGAGCTTACGCCGAGCATGCCAGCAACGACCGTGGCAATGATGCTATCTGCCGAACGCTCCTGACCGTGGATCAGCTCGAGAACAGTGCGCACCAGCGCATGCAGGAAACCAACGGCAATGGCACACCAGAGGCCGGCCACGAGATTCAACCAGCTGATGTCGGTGCTGACCTTCGACCAGACGTTGGTCAGTATGGTAAACAGCGGATACCCCGTCGGGTGCGCCACACCAAAGGTGACTCCGGCAGCGGCAAGCTCGCCATTGTCAGTGTACTGAACCGACGGAGCGTGCGTCAGCGCATAGAGCACAAAGACCGTGGCCGCAAGGGCCAGAGCGTGGCGTACCGGAGGAAGGATCTGTTTCATACGTGATGCCCGCCCCCTGAATGTGCCGCGTTAGCGCGTGACAACCACCGGCGTGCCGCTTTGCGTACCGTCGAGAAGTGTGAGGATCAAACGATAGGTTCCGGCCGACAGCCCCGTCAGGGGATAGGATACGCTGGAAGAGGACGGAACGCCATACGAGCGGACAAGTGATCCCGTCATGTCGTAGAGGCCGACCTGTGCAACGCGCTGCAGAGCTGCACCGAGCAGCGTCAGAACGTCCGACGTTGGCAGAGGGCCTGCAACAATCCCAATGTCCGCAAGATCACGAACAGATGTCTGGTTGCTCACCACGAACTGCACCTCAAAGTCCAGCTTGTCGGTCGTATCCGTCTTGTCGAACATCGTTAGCTTGACCGTGCTCTTTGCCTCGTGTCCGTTCGTGCTGAGGTCAACATAGATCGGCAAAGATGCTCCGTCCGTGAGAATCTGTCCTTCGCGCTCGAACGGGAAGTCCTCACCACGATACAGCAACCAGCACAACGACATGCACAGCTGAGCCGTGTGCATCGTGTCGACCTCGTCGAGGTTGTAGCGGAAGTACAGCTCCTTGGTCGAGGTCGTGGAGTTCCTCACATATCCTTCACGCTTGAGGGTTACCGTTGATGGTGGACCCGAGATCGGGTTGGGCTTCGTCCAGTCAATGTAAAAGGTCTGGCCGATGGCGGCCGTCGCGGCACAAACAAGCATCAAGGCAACAAGACGAGTTTTCATAATTTGACGTCCTCAAATGGCGTGGTGGACTGCAAATCTAGGGTCCAGCCACCGATTTTTCTCGAAAGCGGGAGCTTACGTGGTAAAGACGATTCTGAGTGTCATCATGGCGCTCGTGGTAACGATTGGCCTTCGAGCCCAGGACTCCCCGGTATCCCAGATTCCGTCGGTCAAGATCAAGAACGTCGCCGGCTCGATCGTCAACACGGCCGATTTTGGTACGTCAAACAAGCCCGTCATCGTGAGTTTCTGGGCAACCTGGTGCAAGCCATGTATCCAGGAGCTGCAGACCTACCATGCGCTCTATCCGGAGTGGCAGGAGAAATACGGAGCCTCGCTCGTTGCCGTGTCGATCGACGATGCACGCAATGCATCAAAGGTCGCCCCCTTCATTAAGTCGCGCACGTGGGCATATGAAGTGCTTCTGGATGTTAATCAGGAGTTCAAGCGCGCCATGAACGTCAACAACGTGCCGCACACCTTCGTCGTCCACAACGGCAAGGTGGTGTTCTCGCACAGCGCTTATTCGTCCGGAGACGAGGAGGAACTTGAAGAGCTTCTCAAGAAGCTCACCGGAACGCCGTGATGATACGGCTCGTCTTCGCTCTGTTGTGTGTCGGCATTGCGGCCCGCGCTCAAGGTATCGATGCGGGTGAGAACACGGTCATCAACGGCTCGTTGCAGACCGATGTGCAGCAGTATGGGGCCGACTCACTCATTGGCGCTCCGGATGTACCGGAACAGATCCTGTCGAACACCTTCTTCAACCTGACGGTGCAGAGGGGCAAGTTCTCGGCCGGACTTCGGTTTGAGTCGTATCAGGGGCCGCTCCTGGGTATCGATCCTCGCTTCGGGTCATCAGGTGATGGAACGGGGATCGGCCTTCCGTACCGATTCGTGAAGTATGCTGACGAGAGATTCGAGGTCACGGCAGGTAACTTCTACGAGCAGTTCGGCAGCGGCATGATCCTGCGCACGTATGAAGAACGGAACCTTGGCTTCGACAATTCGATCGACGGAGTACGGCTCAAGTACATGCCTACTGAGGGCATGGCCATCACCGGTTTGATCGGACGTCAGCGGGCATTCTTTGCCCTCAGCGATGGGATCATGCGCGGAGCGGATATCGATCTCGACGTCAACCAGCTGAAGTCCGACCTTCTGCCGGAAGGTACGCGTCTGACGCTTGGACTGAGCGGCGTAAGCCGCTTTCAGGCCGATGATCAGGACGTTCTGAAGATTCCCGAGAACGTCTTCGCATGGTCCACCCGCGCCAACCTTGTCGTGCAGGACCTGTCGCTCGACTTCGAGTATGCGTACAAGATCAATGACCCAAGCGCTACCAATGCCAGCTCCTTCAATCCGGGGTCAGCCCTGTATGCAAGTGCATCGTGGGCCGGCACGGGGCTTGGCATCAACCTTGCGGCAAAGCGCATCGATAACATGGACTTACGCAGCGATCGGACCGCCACGGGCTTTGCCCAGCAGGTCAACTATCTGCCTGCTCTCTCGAAACAGCACACGCTGCGCCTGATCACCCTGTATCCATACGCCACACAGCCAACGGGCGAGTTCGCCCTTCAGGCAGATGTTGCCTGGACGATCCCGAAAGGGGGCTGGCTGGGCAATGACGAAACGATGATCACATTGAACGGGTCGCTCATCCATGGGTTGGATACGACGCGTACCGGACCATACACGTACGATGCGGAGTTCATGTGGGGCGATGAGCTTTACTACCGTGACGTGAACATCGAGATCCAGCGGAAGTTTGGACGCGACTTCAAAGCCACGCTCACCTATGTGAACCTTGACTACAATCAGGACGTCATCGAACGTCGAGCCGCTCCCGGCGAAAAGGTCTTTGGCATCATCAACGCCAACTTTGTGTGTCTCGAACTGTGGTTCAAGACGGCAAAGAACCAGAGTCTGCGCACGGAGTTGCAGTACATGGATGTCTCGCACGAAGAAGGAGCGAAGAAGGCCCTGCAGAATGGTGACTGGATCATGGCCTTGGCCGAGTACACTGTATCTCCTCACTGGTTCTTTACGCTCTTCAATGAGTACAACTTTGGGAACTATGACGAGGCCCTGCGCGTACACTATCCCAATGCGTCGGTCGCCTACTCCAAAGATGCGTTGCGCATTCAGGCCGGCTATGGCCGGGTTCGCGGCGGTATCCTGTGTGTTGGCGGTATCTGCCGTCCGGTTCCGGCCTCCAACGGCATGTCGATGAGTATCACGTATACATTCTGAGCAGGCACCATGAAGCCCCTTGTCATAATCCTGGCTCTTGCCGCAGGCATGTTCGCAACGTCATGCGATGTGATCGAAGGCCCGTATGAAAAGTATCCGGTCGTGCCGGTCGATACCACACTTCGTGACACGTCAACGGCGCTGACATCCACAGGCGGAAAGCAGTACGTATTGCTCGAGGACTACACGGGGCACACCTGCGGGAACTGCCCGGAGGCTGCCGAAGTAGCAGCCAAGCTCTATGCAGACAACTACGGACGGGTGATCGTCACGGCCATTCATGCAGGGGGCTTTGCAGCCCTCGAGCCGCCGGACTTCATGCGCGATCTCACCTGTCCGGCAGGTGTGGCCCTGGATGCAGCCTTCCGCGTGAGCCGCGCCGGCAATCCGAATGGACTGGTCAACCGTGTGACGTTGAACAATCGGATCATTCAAGGGATGAAGAACTGGGAGCCGGCCATAGCTCAACTGTTGCCGCGCTCGCCGATGGTGGATCTGGCGATGAGTCACACGTACCATCCGGCCCGGCGCACCGTGATCGTTACGGTTCGTGCTACGGCTTTGCAAGACATTGATGCAGCAACGAATCTCAGTGTGTGGTTACAGGAAAATGATATCGTCGGCGACCAGAAAGACTATCGTAAGACGCCGTCGCACATTGAGGACTACGTCTTTGAACATGTGCTGCGTACATCACTGAATGGGACCTGGGGTGATACGCTGAATCCGGCTCCAGTTCCAAAGGGAACGGTCATTACTCGCACGGTTCGCTATGAGATCCCTGCCGAGAAGCTTAACCCGGCCGACACGCTGAATGTGTGGACGCTGAAGAACTGCGAACTTGTGGCCTTCGCTCACAAGTCCAGCACCACGCGTGAGGTGCTACAGGTGGTCAAGCAGAAGTTTGTACCGTAAGGCGCTTAGTATCCGATGCGAACTTCGAGACTACCGAAGAGGAATGATTCGGGGTTGTTCCCGCCGTTGCGATTGGTATAGCCGACACGAAGGTCCGTAAAGAAGTTTGGCATCCATTCGGCGGAGAACCAGAGTCGCGCCCGACGTTGGTAACTGACGTTTCCGCGCAGAAAGCGATTGCCGAAGATAAAATCTCCGTCACCCCGCAAAATGTCGCCCCCTACATTTCCGATGGCGACCATGGCACCGGACCCTGGCCAGTAGGGATCCTCGGCCGTAAGGATGTTGCCGTTGGCATCCAGAAGGTTCTCGCCGTTCCGCGTATAGTCAAGATCAACGCGCACAGAGGTGCGAGGTGTAAACCAGTGTCTGGCCTGAAGGGCAAGTCGATCGGAGTTGGGTTGCATATCATATCCGATCGAAGCACCGAAGGTGGTATAGGATGCATTGATACTTCTGTGCGTGAACGTGAACGGATCGATCCGTGCATACTCGAGCGTCAGCATCGAGCGTGATGAGGCCCCGGGAGCACCGAGTGCCTGCGAGACACCGACTTGATAGGCAAACTTGTTGTTGTTGCCTCGGCGTGATGTATCACCGAGGGTGCCAAATCCGATGTCATCGATCACCAGTGCTGCATACGCTCGCATGCCCTGCATAGGGCGAAGGGCCACATCGAAGCTCAGCATGGAGTTGTCGTTCAGGTTACGTTCCTTGGTCGATAACCCGGCACTGACGAAGAATGCCAGCGGATTGAGGTAGGCAAAGTCAAGCCCCCTACCCCAGTAGACGATCATGTCGTTCACGGCGATGTTCAGCCAGTCGGTTGGCTCAAAGGCAACGCGGTGTGTGGCGATGAACTTCCCGGGAACAGAGTTTCCGGATGTATCAAGACTGTTGGCGCTCGAATGCGTCATCGTGAAGCGGACCTTCTTGTAGGGTACGTCGATGAGCAGCCCATCAAGTAAGGGGGCATCGAGTGAGTGAACAAAGTTGTCGATCGGGCTTGCGCCCCATTGCATGGCTTCACGCCCGAAGCGCACACGCATCCATGAGGTCTGGTACTGGACGTAGCCAACGTAGCGGTCGAAGAACGACGTGTCTTCGCTGACGAACTTCGTGGTGCGCGCAAGTGTAGGGTCGGTACGTGCAATGCGCCGCGAAGCACCCAGCATGCGACGTCCGTTGGAAAGATCCAGCAGGTAGCCAAAGCCCCCTGACATCGACCCCATGAATCGCAGGGATGGGCGTGCTAGGAGGAAGGGTTTGGTGTTCTGTTCATTGGTGGTCCATCCGGCACGCAGCATCAGAGACGCGTCTGCCTGAAAACGCACGATGTCATCCACTTGCACCAGGCCGCGCCAGCGCCCGTCGATGGTCTGGCCCACATACATCGCGTCGGTTGGTGATGCGCTGGGCATGAGTGTACTGTAGTACTCTCCCACCCAGCGCCCGAATGCATCGGATGTGTCGCGAGCGAGTTCCGAGAGATTGATCATGCTCTGCGGAAAGACGGACGATTCCATCAGTGGCGCTGAACCATCCAGCGACCGAAGAATCTGCGCATCGATCGAGACGCGTTCGGCGTTCACGTCGGAGCTTTGTGCACGGAGCAGCACGGCACCTGCCAGAAGCGTCACCAGCAGTAGAGAGCCCATCGGTCGCGTCGGCATGATCGCGGCTTGAGTTACTTCTTTACGACCACTGGTTTACACTCGCACGCGGAGCGAACAAGGACCAGTTCCTTCAACGCTTCTGCCTCGGTCTCGTATTCGCCAACGCGTACGGAGAAGCGCGTCATGGCGGCACCCGGCAGCGGAACGACAACGGCCTTGAGTCCTTTGCGCTTGAGCTTACCGGCAAACTTGTTTGCATCGGCACGATTCGTCGTGGTCATCACTGACATCGTGTATGTGGTGGCAACCTTTGGGGTTGACGCCGGTGCGGGCTTCGTGGCCGGCGCTGCCGCTGCGCGATCCGACGGGGCAGGGGCACCCACCGTTGAGCGCATCACCTCATAGACCATGGGGAGCAGTTCGCTCTGAGAGTACTGTTCGCGCATCGTTGCGAAGGTCTTGCGAGCCTTCTCAATGTCGTTCTTGGTGGCCGACATGACGATCATCCGCGCCATGGCGTCATCGGCCCACTCGGATTTCGGGAAGGCATCGACGATGCGCTCGAGAAGGGGGCTTGCCTTCTTGGCATCTTCGATCAGTGATGCATGCAGAAACAGCACACCGGGATCGTCCGGAGCTTCGATGAGCAGGTCAGGCAGTGCCTTCTTGGCATCCGACGTCCACCCGGCGGCAACCTGCTGAATGTATTGCCTGACGTTTGGTGGCTGTGCGCTCACGACACTGATGCAGAACAGCAGTGATAGAGCCGAAAGAAGATGCCGCATGAAGACCCCTGTTACGGTACGTTACGTGGCCTGAAATTACGCAAGAGGGCCTATTTTGCCGGCCATGTTTCACCGCCAATGTCATTTGTAAGGCATCAACCATGAGCGACGCACTACGCGTTGTTGTCGCCTGTGGTGGTACGGGCGGACACATCTTTCCGGCTGTTGCCGTCATCGAGCAACTGGTCGAGCACACCAACGGTCAATGTCAGCCCCTTTTCCTGGGAAGTCTCGACCGGATGGAAACGCGGCTCATCCCGTCGATGGGGTATGACTACATCGGCATGCCGATCGAGGGTTTTCGGGGTCTTGCCGTATCAACGTTGACCTTGCCTTTCAAGGTCATGCGGTCGATCTCGATCGCACGGCGCGCCATCCGTCGGTTCAAGCCGCACGCCGTCATCTGCACCGGTGCCTACATCAGCTACCCTGCTGGCATCGCCGCTGCGCGAGAGGGTGTGCCCCTTGTGGTCCTTGAATCGAATCTGAATCCGGGTAAGAGTAACTCACGGCTTGCGCGCCATGCGGCGGCCATTGTTCTTGCCTTTGAGGACAGTCGCGCGTTCTATCCAGCATCGATGCAGGATCGTCTGCACGTTCTGGGCAATCCCGTTCGGACACAGATCGACCCGTCGGCCTCGGTGCACGACGCCCGCACGTGGTGGGGGCTGGATCCCGAGCGCGAGACGGTACTGATCTTTGGCGGAAGTCTTGGTGCTCGGGCGATCAACGCGGCCGTTGAGTCTTCGCTCGATGAGATCGCCCAGCGTCCGTGGCAGGTGCTGTGGCAGACCGGCAAGGGTCACGTCTGCTCTCGCCCCTTACCAGACAATGTGCGTATGGTGGAGTTCATCGACAACATGGGGGCGGCGTATGCGGCGGCCGACATCGTCGTATCGCGAAGTGGTGCTACCACGATCGCCGAGCTTGGCATCGTTGCGAAACCCGCCGTGTTGATACCTTTGCCATCAGCGTCGACCAACGAGCAACGTCACAACGCCGGTGTTGTGGAACGTCATGGGGCTGCCGTCGTTCTGGAGAATCATGGCGTGGATGCAGAGCTCCTGAAGACGATCGACCATCTCATGTCAAACGTGTCGCAACGCACCGAGATGGGGCGCCGTATGGCCGAACTTGGCCGACCCAATGCGGCGGGCGATGTTGCGCGGTTGATCATGAACGTATGTTCGTGGAAGGGGGGAACCAGATGACGCAGCAGCGCCACGAGCCAAATGCTTTTCATGTCCAGTTGGACTTTTACTGGCAGTCGGTTGCCGTCTATGCACTGACGTTGATCTTGTACGTCGTCATCAGAGCCCTCTACTTCAGTCAGCTTCAGCAGGGACTGGTGGTGGTAATGGTCAACGATCCCGTTGTTGTGGTCCTGGGGCTATTCGTGGCTCTCTCTGTGGTGGCTCTGATCAGCGAGATGATCATGGATCGGGTGATCATTGTGGGCCCGGACTTCATCACCTTCATCAATCGATTTCATGAGCGCACCTTTACGGCTGACGAGATCGACAGGATCATCATTGGTAAGGACAGAAGAGTGCGGGTGCGTCCGACGACCCCCATCATTCGGCTCTACATCAAAGACCGTCGTCGCCCTCTACGGATTCGTCCGGCATTGTCGGACCGAGAAGAGGCCCTAGTGACGGCGGTGTTTGCACTACGACACAATCACGCCGGCACGACGTCGTGAAGACGATCCTAACGTTGATGGCCTTGGGCCTTCTTGTGCCATCGGTAATGGGACAGATTGCCGGAGATCCTCCGCATACGATCGATGTGATCGAAGCAACGGTGCGCGATCTGGCCGACACGATGGTTGCACGGTGCGAGATCGTGCAGGGGGCTCGGTTGCCGGTCCGGGTTCTACAGCACCCGGATGCAGCGTGGATCCAATCGCTGGTCCTTCGGCGCTTGCAGGAACGGGGCATCGAGACAGCGGTTGCGGACTTCGACGAGAGGCTGGGACTGACGATCGTGATCGAAGACGCATCGACGCGGTATCTGGCTACGCCGGACCGTGACAGCGTTGAGCGCAGCGTCGTGGTCAAACTCTCGTCAACCTGTCAGGGCCGAACCAAGGCGTTGCCCATCATGTCACATCGGGTAACCATGACGCGTCAGAACGTTGACGCTTTTCAGTCGCAACAACATCGCGCCGCGCATGGGGAGCTGCCACAGGCGGACGGTTCATTATGGGACGACGTAGTTGAGCCCTTGATATACGTTGCGGCAGCGGCTGTGACGGTGGTCCTATTCTTCACCGTTCGCACGCAGTAGCACAGATATGCAGTTGCTCATCGTCGTTCGACACGCCAAGGCTGAGTCGGCTCATCTTCACTCAGTGGATTACGATCGCCCACTTGCCAAGCAGGGCATAGAGGACGCAGAACGAATTGCCGGCGATCTTGTCAAGCGTCATCCTGAAGTAACGGCCATCGTTGCCTCGCCGGCACGTCGCACGGCCAGGACGGCCGAGATCATTGCATCGGCGTATGGGTGGAGTACCGAGAGAATCGAGTGGGATGAACGCATCTACGAGGCGAGTGTTGACGCGCTCCGGGACATTGTGCGGGAGCTCGACATGCTTGAAGGAATCGTCGTGTTGGTGGGTCACAACCCGGGTGTGCTCGAACTCTGCTATGGACTCACCAATGGCACGATCACGAAGATGTCGCCCGGTGCCGTTGTAGAGATCTCGCGCACGGCCGACAGAAAATGAAAAGGGGCGAGTTTGTGCTCGCCCCTTGTCCGATTCTTCGATTGTTTCAGCGTTTACCAAAGATGCTGAACGCCTGCGCGTTCTTCGAGCAGCTCGTCGAGAGTTGCCTGCATTCGCGCACGGGAGAAGTCGCTGATCTCCAGGCCTTGAACGATCGTATAGACGCCATTGGCGCAGGTGACGGGGTAGCCATAGACCACATCGCCATCGATACCGTAGGAGCCATCGGTAGGGATGCCCATCGTTGTCCAGTCTCCCTCCGGTGTTCCCAGAGCCCAATCACGCATGTGTTCGATGGCGGCATTGGCGGCCGACGCTGCCGATGAGAAGCCGCGTGCTTCGATGATCGCGGCGCCGCGCTTGGCGACCGTTGGAATGAAGGTATTCTCGAGCCATTCCTGATCGTTAATCGTCGGCCATACAAGAGAGCCGTTGGCGGTCAGATTCGACACATCAGGATACTGCGTCACCGAGTGATTGCCCCAGACGGTCATCTTGCTCAGTTGTGAGGTATGGATCCCGGTCTTGTTGTTGATCTGGGCCAGTGCGCGGTTGTGATCGAGGCGCATTAGGGCCGTGATGTTGCGAGGATCGAGATCGGGTGCGCTCTTGGCAGTGATCAGGGCGTTGGTGTTGGCAGGGTTGCCGACGATGACCACCTTGACGTTGCGGTTGGCAACGGCGTTGAGGGCCTTGCCTTGGACCGTGAAGATCTGAGCATTGGCTTCGAGCAGGTCCTTGCGCTCCATTCCCTTGCTACGGGGACGGGCACCGACGAGCAGGGCGTAGTCCGCATCTTTGAAGGCCACCATCGGGTCATCGCTCTGCACGATACCGTGCAAGAGCGGAAAGGCGCAGTCTTCCAGCTCCATCGCAACACCACGCAGGGCTTGGAGAGCCGGTGTGAGCTCGAGCAGTTGGAGAATGACGGGCTGATCCTTTCCGAGCATTTCGCCGCTGGCAATGCGGAAAAGGAGACTGTATCCGATCTGGCCGGCAGCGCCTGTGACGGCAACGCGAACTGGGGCTTTCATGGCTGTGACGATCCTGGAATTAGTGCTGTGATAATGTGTGATTCTTACGAAAAACGCCCCACATGGAGGCGTTTATACAGTCAGGACAGTGTCGACACCGGATCTCAGTTGGCTTCTGGATAGACAGAGACCTTGAGACGTGTCTTGTCCTTCCGCTCGAACTTGACGACGCCGTCAACGAGCGAAAAGATCGTGTAATCCTTGCCCAAGCCAACGTTCTTGCCTGGGTGGACGTTTGTGCCGTTTTGACGGATGATGATGTTGCCGGCAAGGACGTGCTCGCCACCGAACTTCTTCACGCCAAGACGTTGGGCATTAGAGTCCCGTCCGTTCTTGGTAGATCCGCCACCTTTTTTGTGTGCCATTTCCGTGCTCGCTTAGATATTGATGTCGTTGATCGTGATGCTGGTGTAGCGCTGGCGATGTCCGTTCAGCTTTTGATATCCCTTACGGCGCTTCTTGTGGAACACGAGGACCTTGTCGCCCTTGCCGTGTCCGACAACCGTTGCCTTGACCGAGCCCTTGACGTACGGGGTTCCGACGGAGACCTTGCCGTTATCACTTGCCAGGAGGATGTTTGTGAATTCGACAGTGTCGCCAACGTTGTTGCCCATCAAAGGGACAATGACCGTCTGCTTGGGCGAAACGGCGTACTGCTGACCGGAGATTTCTACGACTGCGTACATGATGTTCTGCGCTCGTTATTCGTGTCGGAAGGGATTGTTCCCGAAAAAGCGGCCTCAAATATACGGGCAGGAGTGGGAGAAAACAAAGAACGGGGTCGAGCATTTGTGGGAGTCGGTAATGCAGGTACGGAGTTGAGGGGTAGGGATTTAGGCGGATTTCCACAAGAACATCGGCCAAATGGCTGAAACATTCCCCGATTCTCATTGTCAAAACCCCGATGAGAACGCTGACCACCCTGTTACGAACCCTACCGCTCGAGGCGTTCATCTGGATTGCCGGCCTTGCCTGCCTTGCAGTGGCCGGACCATATCTGGAGGGTCGGTTCACGCTGTGTGTGCCTTCGCTCTTGGGGTTCGATCTTTGTCCGGGCTGTGGATTGGGCGCCTCGGTTGCACATCTCTTCCGGGGCGATCTGGCCTCTTCTTGGGCTGCCCATCCGCTGGGAGTGCCGGCAGTTCTCATCCTTGGAGGCCGCATTGCGAGCCTCCTAGTTCACCGATCACGATCCATTCATTCCACCTGAAAGGGGCTCCCCCCATGGCAAATGTTCTCCAGCTGATTCCCGATGCCGAGAGTGACGAGTTACTGTATCTTCACACGCTCATGCAGACCATGACCGACCAGCAGGCCGGTATGTTTGCATCGATCTATCGAACCCGCCGCAAAGAACCGGTGATGGTCCTGCTGCTCACCCTTCTTGGGTTGCTCGGACTGGCCGGTGTTCAGAGGTTCATCCTCGGAAACATCGGTATGGGGCTACTCTACATTTTCACCTTCGGCCTGTGCTACATCGGAACGATCATCGACCTTATCAATTACCGCAAGCTGACGTCGGATTACAACCAACGTCAGGCCTACGAGGTAGCATCGATGATGCGCGCAATGGGTCAGCTCTGATACGCCCCCTGCCACCAGCACTTGTGCTGCTGGCAGTCCTGATCGGTCTTGTCCATACCGCATGGGCGTTGCCGGCACGCCCACGGCTTGTCGTGGTCGTGTCGTTCGATCAGTTTCGTGGGGACTACCCGAAGCAGTTCGAACCCAGCTATCCGACGAATGGGGGCTTCCGCCGACTTCTGTCGGAGGGTGCAACGTTCTCTTCATGCCGCTACGAACACGCGAATAACATCACGGGGCCGGGTCATGCCACGCTTCTGACGGGATGCTATCCGGCTCGCACCGGAATCGTGGGGAATGACTTCTGTGACGTGATGAAGGGGCGATGCGGGTACTGCGCTCAAGACACGAACGGTGTGTTTGGAGCTGCGAACCTTCGTGTACCAACGCTGGGAGACCTGCTGAGAAGACGCAACCCAGCTTCAAAGGTCATTGGTCTCGCGATCAAGGATCGTGCGGCCATCCTTATGGCGGGTGCCTCTGCCACCGCCTGTGTATGGTACGACGCGGCGGGCCGCCGATGGTCGACCAGTGCGGCGTACCCCGAGCCCCCTTGGCTAAGGGGTCTCAATGCGACGATCAATGTTGACCGGTATGTCGGGGCAACATGGTCGCCCATCATACGGTCAAACCGCCCGGATTCGGTCGATGGTGAGGGGGCTTTCCCAGGCGGCACGAATGCCTTTCCGCACCGTATCCTCGATCCGTCACATCCGAAGTTCATCGCCAGCGTACTTATCAGCCCGTTCTCGATGGAGATGCTGTTTGAGGCGACAAGGCAGGTTATCGACCGTGAGCGCCTCGGCAGGGACACCGCAACTGATGTTCTCTGCGTGGGCGTGTCGACAACTGACTATGCGGGCCATGTGTTCGGGCCGGATAGTCGGGAAGTCGAGGACATGTTCGCCCGTGCCGACAGGCACATGGCGAGCCTGATCGACCATCTCGACCGAACGGTTGGACGAAAGAACTACGTCCTGGCCGTTACGTCGGATCACGGTGTGGCCCCGATTCCCGAGATCATCCGACGTCAGGCCGAACAGCAACGGGTCATGATCGACGCTGGGCGCATTCGTGAGGCGGAGATCCAAGCTCGAATCGACTCTGCGCTATCGCGTGCGTATGGTCCACTTGCGCCCGGCACCTCGTATGTGCGGGAGATCTTTGAACCGTCGATCTATCTCAACTGGGAGCGCCTTGCAGCGGCCGACCCGCGCCAGGTGGTTGAGCAAACCGTCCGCGCCGTCGCATCTCATCCGGGCATCGGCATCGCCACAGCGACCGATTCGGTCCTGGCAGGATTGAGGCCCTCCGGAATCGATGTTCAGACCTGGTCGTACATCACGCGCAGTACCTATGCAGGACGCACGGGCGACGTGGTGATGTACCCCAAACAGTACTGGATCATTGGTGGCAATGCCGCAACGCACGGCACGCCATACGATTACGATCGGTGGGTGCCTTTGATGATACTCGGTGGAGGCACGACCGCCGGAACGTTCACCGATGCCTGTGCACCGGTCGATCTCGCGCCCACACTGGCGCGCCTGCTCGGTGTGGATCTCGGCAACGTTGATGGACGCCCCCTACCACTGAACATGCGCACACGAAGGTCCTCTCAGACGCGGTGAGGACGATGGATTCCCGCTTCCGCGGGAATGACGATGCCAGCTACTCGTCACTCGTCACTTGGTTTCACAGTTCTGCGAGCAAGTTGCGGGTGATGACCATTTTCTGGATCTCGCTGGTGCCTTCGCCGATGGTCAGGAGCTTTGAGTCGCGCCAGTATTTCTCGACCGGGTACTCCTTGACGTAGCCGTATCCGCCGTGGATCTGGATGGCTTCTTCTGCGGTGCGCACCGAGACTTCCGATGCGAACAGCTTTGCCTGTGAAGCGGCAACGCTGAAGTTCATGCCCTGATCCCGCATCCATGCGGCCTTATAGGTCAGGAGGCGTGCGGCATCGATCTCCATGGACATTGTGGCGAGCTTGAATTGGATCGCCTGCATATCGGCGAGCTTCTTTCCGAACTGTTGGCGGTCATTGGCATAGGCAAGTGCTGCTTCGAAAGCACCTTGAGCCAGACCCACGCTGAGTGCGGCGATCGAGATGCGGCCACCGTCGAGAATCTGAAGTGCTTGCACGAAGCCCTCGCCCTCCTTGCCGATCAGATGCGACGCCGGAACGCGAACGTTGTCGAACGTCAGACCAGCCGTGTCCGAACAGCGCATTCCGAGTTTGTTCTCCTTCTTCGAGCCATAGAAGCCGGCCATCGTCTTATCAACGGCAAAGGCAGAGATGCCTCGCTTGCCAGCGTCCTTGTCCGTCACGGCCATGACCACGCAAATGTCACCCACATTTCCATGCGTGATGAAGTTCTTCGCGCCGTTGATGATATAGTCATCACCGTCGCGCACCGCCGTTGTGCGAGTCCCGCCAGCATCGGAGCCGGCTGACGGCTCTGTCAGACCCCACGCTCCCATCGTCTCGCCCTTGGCCAGACGCGGAATGTACTTGCTGCGAAGGTCTTCCGAGCCAAAACGGAAGATGTGGCTTGTGCACAGACCGTTATGGGCCGCAACACCCAGGGCGATGGCTGGGCACCCTCGGGCCACCTCTTCGACGACGATGGCGTACTCCATGTATCCCATGCCTGAACCACCATACTCTGTGGGGATGACGATACCGAGATAGCCCAGATCACCCAGCTTACGGAAGATCTCATGTGGAAACTCTTGGGACTCATCATACTGCAGTGCAACGGGTTTGATCTCTTCCTCGACGAACGAACGGATGTGCATTCGGAGGGCTTCGTGCTCCTCACTGAGGTCGAATGATGGGCCTGATGCGTCTGTTGACATGGTCGATAGTGGGGATGGTGACGTAAAGCAGGTGCAAACCTACGGCGAGAACACCCTAATGACCGACTTCGTTCACACGTAAACGCTTTTGGGTGCGTCGTCGCGGTCGTAGTTTCGTCGCGCTCCGCGCGATGGTTCATTATCCTCATCTGAGAAAGGTTGATCGTGAAACAGTTCCTGGTTCGAACTCTTCTGGTTGTGCTCTCTGTAACGGGTGCAATGGCCCAGGGGGCCTTCAAAGACGGCGACAAGGTTCGCTTCAATGCGAACGTGCGGAGCGGACGCCTGGAGACCGGCATACCGTACTACATCCTCAAGAACGCCCGTCCGGCCAACCGCGTGGAGTTGGTGCTCGTCGTCGATGCCGGTGCTGTACTCGAAGATGATGACCAGAACGGCCTGGCCCACTTCTGTGAGCACATGGCATTCAACGGAACGAATTCGTTTCCAAAGCTGGAGCTCGTGAACTTTCTTGAGTCGATGGGCGTGCGGTTCGGTGCTGATCTGAATGCCTACACGAATCAGGACGAAACGGTGTACCTGTTAACGGTGCCTCTCGACAAACCCGAGAACCTTACCAAGGCGGTTCATGTGCTGCGTGATTGGGCAGGTTATGTGAAGTACGAGGACAAGGACATCAACGACGAGCGTGGCGTGGTGACGGAGGAATGGCGCCTGGGCCGTGGTGCCAATGAGCGCGTCATGGAGCAACATCGGAATGTGATGTATTACGGCTCGACGTACGCCAAACGTGATGTTATCGGCGATACGAACATTCTGCTGCGGGCGCCGGCTGACAATCTGCGTCGATTCTACCGCACATGGTACAACCCTCTCAACATGGCAATTGTGGCCGTCGGCGATATCGATCCTGCCAAGATGGAGGCCGTCTTGCGTGAGAACTTCACCTCGCCCCCTTCAACCGGAGAGAAGTATCAGAAGCGACCAACATTGGTGTTGCCAACGCATGCCGAGACGCTCATCTCTGTTGCGTCCGATCCTGAATTGACCGCGGCATCTGTCACGCTGATGGTGAAGCGTCCGGCCGACACGACGGTGACGTACGCTGATTACCGCAAGAGCATCGCTCGGCAGATGGCGTACGAAATGGTGAACGTTCGCCTGAGTGAACTTACACGAAAGAACCCACCGGCATTTTCATCGGCATTTGTTGGAGACTTCCTGCTGACGCGTCAAAATCGCTCGCTCTATTCTATGGCCACCGCAGCCGACAAGAATGTTCTGAAGGCCATGAATGCGCTCTTCACGGAGCTCGAACGCGCAAAGCGACATGGCTTCACGGCAACCGAACTTGAGCGTGCGCGCGCTTCGACGCTTTCGCGCATGGAGAACTACTACAACGAACGCGACAAGTCCGAATCCCGTCAGTTTGCTGATGAGCTCACGAGGCATATTCTCACTGCAGAGAGTGTTCCCGGAGTCGAGCATGAATGGGAAGTATATCAGCGATACGTCCCTGCTATCGAACTGTCGGAGGTGAATGCCATTGCCTCCTCAATGGTGACCACGCAAAACCGCGTGATAACGATATCGGTCCCCGATGGTAATGGCTACATCAAGCCCACAGAAGCCCAGGTTCGGAGTCTTCTTGCGGCGATCGAAGCAAAGAACATTGCCGCGTATGTCGATAACGTGCCAACAAAGCCCCTTATCGAAACCGTACCAACACCGGGCACCATTGTCAAGACCACCGACCTGCCGGACATACAGGGCAAGGAGTTGATCCTTTCGAACGGGGCTCGCGTGGTGTACAAGAAGACAGATTTCAAGAATGATGAGATCCTGTTTTCGGCGCAGAGTTGGGGTGGCCAGTCACTGGCCAAGGAAGAGGACCACTTCACAAACTCGGTGGCGGCAACCGTGGTCGATCAGTCCGGACTCGCCTCGCTTCCGATGAATGATCTCATGAAGGTTCTCACCGGAAAGAATGTTGGCATCAGCCCCGCGATCGATATGGAGCGGGAGATCTTGTCAGGGAGTTCGTCACCCAAAGACCTCAAGACGTTCTTTGAACTTCTCCATCTGGGTTTTGTCAGCCCTCGGAAAGATCCGGAAGCGTTCCAGTCATGGAAGGCCAAGATGAAGTCCGACCTTGCCAACAAGGAGAAGAGTCCGGAAGCCACGTTCTTTGACACGGTGATGGCCGTGGCAACCAACAACCACCCCCGGATGCGCTCGATGTCTGAGTCGGACGTTGACAAGGTAGATCTTGAGAAGGCCTACAACCTTTATCGTGAGCGTTTCAAGTTTGGATCCGACTTCACCTTCTATTTCGTAGGAAACTTCGACGAGGACACACTCAAGAAGTACTGCGAAACCTATATCGGATCGCTTCCGTCAAGTCCTGCCAAGGAGACGTGGAAGGACGCGGGCATTCGGACTCGCAAGGGTCAGTACAGCAAGACGGTCTACAAGGGCCAGGAGGCCAAGAGCTTTGTGGTACTGTCCACATCGGGTCCGATCAAGTACGATCCTCAAAGCCGCTATGATGTGGCAGCTCTTTGTGAGGTGATGGAGATCCAGTTACGTGAGCAGATGCGGGAGGAGAAAGGGGGCGTGTATTTCGTGAGTGTTCAGCCGAACATAGAAAGGATCCCCGAGGAAGAGTTTGCCATTGCCATCATCTTCAGTTGCAATCCGGATCGTGTGGACGAACTCGTGTCTACAGTGAAGCGCGAAATGGAAACATTGCGTAGCGATCTGGTTCCGGACTCTCTTGTCGCAAAGGTGCGCGAGATCCAGCTGAAGGAGCGTGAGACGGCGCTCAAGACGAACCGTTTCTGGCTCAGTGTGATGTCGAGGTTTGATGCTGACAACGAGCCGTACTCGAACTACAAGCTCCGAGAAGAGTTTGTCCGCAACCTGACACCGCAGCGCATTATGGCATCGGCGAAGAAGTATCTGACCGGTACAAATTTTGGCGAATTCGTACTGAAGCCTGACCCCGCAGCGCTGAAGGAACCAAGTTCTCCGGCCTCTTCGCAGACTTCAGGCCAGAAATAGGGTTGTTTCATTCGATCGACTCGATCGACAGCATGTTCGTTCGGGCACGTCCTACAAGGGGGCGACCGATGGTAAAGACGACAGTTGCTCCGGCGGGAAGTACTTTCCCACGGAGCATTGTCGTCTTAATATGATCGATCGTCTCGTCGGTAGAGTTCAGCGACTCGATGAGCATTCCTGTGACACCCCAGAGCAGGCCGATCCGGCGTGCGACGCCGTGATCGGTGGTGACGGAAATGATCGGTGCGCGTGGACGCTGGTTCGAGATCAGCCGGGTGGTCTCTCCCGAATAGCTAAGACTGATGATCGCTGAGAGGCGCTTCTCTTCGGCGATCTGTGCCACGGCTACGGCGATCGACTCTGTATTGGAGCGTTGGCCGCCCTTTGGTGGCTCATAGTGTTCGTTCAGGCGCCCGTCATTGAGTAGCACTTCCTCTGCTTGTTCGCAGATCGTGCGCATGGTGTACACGGCCTCCACGGGGTAGGCGCCGACACTTGTTTCGGCGCTCAACATCACCACGTCAGTGCCATCGAGAACGGCATTTGCTACGTCACTGGCCTCGGCCCGTGTTGGGCGAGCATTGTGGATCATCGACTCAAGCATCTGCGTTGCCGTGATGACGGGCTTTGCTTTGGCATTGCACATGTGAATGATGCGCTTTTGCACGATCGGGACGGCCGCTGCAGCGATCTCTACGCCGAGGTCTCCCCGCGCCACCATGATCGCATCGGCAGCATTGATGATTCCGTCGATATTCTCGAGTGCTTCGGGCTTTTCGATCTTGGCGATCACCCATTGCCCGCCGCCACATTTGGCGATCTGCTTTCGCAATGCCTCTACGTCAGCTGCTTTACGCACGAACGACAGCGCGATATAATCAACGCCATGATGGACGGCGAACTTCGCGTCGGCCCTGTCCTTTGCCGTCATTGACGGCTGCGAGACCTGCGTATCGGGCAGGTTCAGCCCCTTTCGCGGTTTGAGTAGTCCTCCGTTGACAACGATCGCGCGGACAGAGGTGCCATCCGTATCACGCACCTGCACCTTGATCAGGCCATCATCGAACAGCAGGACATGGCCCTTCTTGACGTCACGAGCGATCGTTGGATAGGTGACCGGTATGACCGTTTCCTTGGACGAGAACGATGATGTCTTTGCCACGGTCGCATCGACGATTCGTATATCCGTTCCGGCAACCAGGGGGATAGCCTCGACATGCGTGAAGTCGGCAACGCGGATCTTGGGACCTTGCAGGTCGACAATGATCGGAAGGTGCACATCAAGCGTATTCTCTGCCTTGCGGATCATGCCGATGTTGGCGGCATGCGTTGCATGATCGCCATGCGACATGTTCAGGCGGAATGCGGTGGCACCTGCTTCGACGAGTGCGACGATGCGTTCAGGGGAGGCGATGGCCGGGCCCATCGTGCAGAGGATCTTGACCTTGTGGCTGACCATCGACCGGGCGACGTTGATGCTTCGGAGTGCTGCGCGGCTCATGGTTCTGTGGAAGTAACAAAGGAGGGTGAAACGAATGGGGTTATGGAGAGGGCCTTGCCGGTGGCCTCATCGACTGCGAGGGCGACACCGGCCACACGGTGGTTGTGTTCGGCGACCTCGTACCGGTGTGCCGTTTGCAGCAGTAGGCGCTTGAGGGCGATCTCCTTCTTCATGCCGAGGACGCTATCGTAGGGTCCGGTCATTCCAACATCAGAGATGAATGCCGTGCCTCCCGGCAGGATCTGTGCATCCGCCGTCTGCGTGTGGGTGTGGGTGCCGAGGACGGCGCTGATACGGCCGTCGCAGTGCCATCCCATGGCGATCTTTTCAGCCGAAGCATCGGCATGGAAGTCCAGAACGATGATCTTCGTATCTGCCGATACCCGCTTTATGGCTGCATCGACGGCTTTGAAGGGGCAGTCGATCGGCTGCATGTAGGCCCTGCCTTGCGCCTGCATCACAGCAATGACTCGCTTGTCGGGCAGCGTGATCAGCGTCCACCCCCGTCCGGGATTCTCCGCAGGATAGTTCATTGGCCGAAGCACGTCTGCGCGCTCGGCAAGAAGGGGGCGAGACTTCCAGTTCTCCCAGACATGATTGCCCGTTGTGATGCAATGAACTCCCGCAGCGAAGAGTTCGTTGGCCTCCTTCTCCGAAAGCCCCTTGCCATCAACGATGTTCTCGCCGTTGACGATGATGCAGGATGGCTGAAATCGGTCTTTCAGTTCCGGCAGCTGACGAAGCAGTTCGCGCAAGCCGGAGTGTCCGACCACGTCACCGATAAACAGGATGTTCATTGTTCGCATGGCGATGCAAACCTACGAAACCGCTTGTCGGGGTATCTTCGCGGCCTATGGCAATTCGCATCTACACCAAGACCGGCGACGATGGAACCACGGCATTGTTCGGGGGCACGCGCGTCGACAAAGACGATCTTCGCATTGAGGCCTATGGCACGGTCGATGAGTTGAATGCCATCATGGGCATCGTCCTGACAAGCGAACTGCCCGATGCGGTGCGACATCAGCTTACGATGATCTCATCGGATCTGTTCACACTTGGGGCAGATCTTGCCACGCCCCTTGACCCACCGCCATCGTACCACATTCCCCGCGTGTCGGAGGATGATGTTGCCCGGCTCGAGCAGTGGATCGATGCACACGACGAGGTGCTCGAGCCGCTCAAGGTCTTTATCCTTCCCGGCGGGCAGCCGGCAGCGGCACATCTTCATCATGCGCGAACGGTCTGCCGCCGCGCCGAGCGGCGCACCGTCGCCTTGGCACGTCGCGAAGATGTTGGACCACACGTGGTGCACTTTCTCAACCGGCTTTCCGATTACCTGTTCACGGCAGCGCGTGCCGTGAACCATGCTGCCGGAGTGCCCGACGTACCTTGGAGTCCGTCGCGATAAGCGCTGGCGGACCGTGTCATGAATTAGGACGTTCGTACGAGTCGAGCGGCGAAGGCCCCGTCGCTGCGGTGCCGGTGCGGAAACGTTTGCACGTATCCTTCTTGACACACGTCGGCCTGCAGATACTTTTCAGCTGCATCCAACGTAAAGTTTGGATGAGACTGCAAGAACCACCTGATTGCCTCGACATTCTCTTCGGGCTCGATCGAGCAGGTTGAATACACCAAGCATCCGCCGACGTTGACCAGTTTCGCCGCGTTGTCGAGGATCTCGCGCTGGGTCGTGACCATCTTACGGATGTCATCGATCTGACGCCGCCATTTAATGTCAGGCTTCTTGCTGAGCGTCCCCAAGCCGGTGCATGGAGCATCAACAAGCACGACATCGGCTCCCTTGTCGGAAGAAAAGGTCCGCGCATCACCCTGCAGGGGGCTGATGATGCTAACCCCGGAGCGCTGCGCGTTGTCTTGTATGAAGGAAAGTTTCGACTCGTACTTCTCCAGGGCGATCACCGACCCGTTGTTGCCCATCAATTCTGCTGCCATGACGGCCTTTCCGCCCGGTGCTGCGCATAGATCGATGACCTTCATGCCAGGTCTTGGCGCGGCAAGCTGCACGGCAAGAGATGCACTGGCATCCTGAACCGTAACGTGCCCGTCGGCAAACAACTGCAGTCCTCGCACGTCGCGAAGCGACGTCACCAAGAGACTCGTCGGATGGATAGGTGAGACCTCAAACTTGATATCGGCCTCTGCGAGCTCTTGCTGCACCTGCTCGGGGGTTGTTTTGAGGGAGTTGACACGAAGCGTGAGCATTGGCCGCTGATTGTTCGCAGTCAAAAGAGCTTCGGCGTCCTCACTGCCAAATCTCTCGATGTATCGACGCACCATCCATTGTGGGTGGGATGTATGCACCGATAGGTACAGGACCTCATTTTCCTTGCGATCCGGGTATCGAATCGACTGCAGATTCCGCAGAATGTTCCGCAGGACGCCGTTGACCACGCCGGCATGGCGGTCACCCTTGATGCGCTTGACCAGTTCCACCGACTCGTTGATGGCTGCCGGAGCGGGTATCTTGGACAGGAACATCATCTGGTACAAAGCGATTCTCAGGGAATTCTTGACGATCGGCATGCACTTGGTGAACTCACCGTGATAGAATCCCATCAGGATCCAGTCCAACCTCGACTGCCAGCGGACGCAACCATTGACCAGCTCGGTCACCAAGGCCCGATCGGCCGCCTCAAGTTCCGTGCGGCGAAGCTCGCCGTCGAGCATCTTATCGATGTAGGAGTCGGAATTTTCGTAGCGACTCAAGAGTTTTACGGCAATGCCTCGTGCCGTCTGAAGAACCACTGTGGCAGAGTTTTCGATCAGTGGGGCTGCCTGCTCATCACGCAGGTCTGAAGGTGCGGGAATGTTGTTCATAGCTCGCAATTATAGGGAAACCCTAGTTGCGAACGTGAACCGTCAGAGCGTTATGTTGAACCTTCATTTCTGACTGTGAGCCCATGAGAATCGCACTTTCGGTCATCTTTACGGCACTCGTTTTCGCCGCGTCCCCAACCATGAACGCGCAGCGACTGAAAGGTGCCAGCACGCCCCTTGGCCCCGATGAAAAGCCCATCTACACGTGGTACGGGGTGTATGTGGGGCCTTCCTTCAATTCGCAAGGTGGACGATTCACAACGAGCTGTGATTGCGACTTTACCGGCGGAGCAGGGTCAGGTCTTGCGGCCGGCCTCATGGTGGAGCATCAGTTCCGTTCTGGTGTGACCATTGGTGGACTCATCGGATATGAGGGAAGGGGCATCTCGGGCCGCTTCCGCGAGATCGAAGGCGTCCAGCAGACCAGCTCGTCGGGACGCACCTACAACGTTCCGATCACGTTCCTGAATGAGGCCACACTCAGCTTCGATATGTTATCGATCAATCCCTACGTCAAGACGCATCTGGATGGTGGTCTCTTCGGCCGCGCCGGAGTTTCCGTCGGCTATGTCTTGAGCTCTGATCTCTCGCACGTCAAGACGCTGCAAACCAATACGGTGACGCTTCCCGATGGAGAAGTTGCAGATGTGCGCTTCGGCGAAGACGGTAGCGGTTCCGTGACGCTTGAGAGCGGGCCCTATGCCGACCTTTCAACGTTCCAGATCGGAGGCGTCATTGCTGCGGGGTATGAGATCCCGCTGGCACGAGCAATCCGTCCGTGGGGATCCGCAGTTACCGCCGTGCTTGTTCCCGTTGTTCAGTACTTCCTGCCGGTCACGCAGCTGAGTCTGAACAATGGCGATCTCCGGGTGTCGACCTTGCAAATCATGCTTGAGTTCCGCTACAATCTCTGATTTCTCGGAAATTGGCTTTGGCGGTTATCCACATTTACCTATTTTCTGCCCTTGTCGCGCACGGAAAGTATCCAACGCGACAAGTCAAAAGGTGGGGAGCGAACTAACTTCTAAAGGACGAAATGTCTATGGTACGGCGATTTGTTGCGGTCTCTGTCGTCACCCTCGTGTGTCTCCTTGCAAGTATGCATGCAGGTACGGCCGAAAAGGTCATGTATCTGTACAGCGCTACGATAACATCTAGCGCTCCTGCACAGGATGATTCCCGTGGAGATGTCTTGGGTGATCCGAAGAAGATTCGCATCATCAACCTTGGCGCGATCAACCACGACGGCGTCGACTATGCTCCCACGGTGAGTGCAGATGGTAAGACGCTGTACTTCGTCTCCGAGCGCCCCGGAAGTAAATTCAACGTGACTGAAGGTCGCCTCTCGCACGACTTCTGGAAGGCTACCAAGGCTGATAACCAGGACACAAACTTCAGCGAGCCGGTGAATCTCACTGAGATCAACATGTCGAGCGATGAAGGTGCCGCCTCCATTGCTGCCGACCGTCAGACCTTGTATTTCACAGGATGTAATCGCCCCGGTGGTATCGGATTCTGCGACATCTGGGAAGCGCGCGTCGATGGCGACAAGTTCACCGAGCCCAAGAACCTTGGTCCAAACGTGAACTCCGAGTTCTGGGATTCCCAACCGTACATCTCTCCTGACAAAACACGCTTGTATTTCACATCGAATCGCCCGTCGCCAAATCACCCTGACGATGAGGATGACAAGGATTTCGACATTTGGTACTGCGACTGGGATGATGATCTCGGCGAGTGGAAGAAGGCAAAGAATCTCGGTCCGGACGTCAACACGCCCGCGCAAGAGATGGCCCCCTTCATCGCCCCTGACGGTCGCACCCTGTTCTTCTCCTCGAATGGCCACCTGCCGAACATGGGTGGACTTGACTTCTACCGCACGCGGAAGACGGGGGATAAGGACAAGGAAGGTCGTGACCGTTGGGCCAAGCCGGAGCAGCTTCCTGCTCCAATCAATTCACCCGAGCGTGATGCCTTCCTCTCGATGCCCCCATCTGGCGATGTGTTGTACTTCTCCTCCGAGCGCGAAGACATCAAAGGAGCCAAGGGCGAGTATGATATCTACATGGCATTCATCCCCACGTTCACACGTGCTGTCAACCTCATCGTGACGGTTGTTGACGAGTGTACGGGCCAGAACGTTCCGGCCACGATCACCTATAAGAATGCGATCACGGATCGCGAATCAAAGGGTGAAGTCTCAACTACCAGCATAGAGTCGAACATCATCGTTGGAGATGACGACTACGGCACCGGTAAGAACAAGGCTGGATCAGTTAACATCGTCGTCACGGCCTCATCAGAGACTTATGGTCAACGCAGCATTACGGTGCCTGTTCAGTATCCAGGTATCACGACGAATCGCGATGAGGCGAACTCCCAAACAGAGATCCGCAAGACGATCACGCTCGGTTCGCGTCCAACGCTCGTAGCTGACATGGAATTGTCCGACTGGGCCAAGAAGAAGAACAACAACTTCAAGGGGCTTGTGATCGAAGAGCGGGCCACCATTCAGCTGTTCCCGCTTCTTCCGTATGTGTTTTTCGACCTCAACAGCAGCACCCTGCCGGCACGCTACAAGCGCCTGACGGCCGGACAGACGAACGATTTTACGGACGAACGGCTCCCCGGCGGTACACTAGACAAGTACTACCATACACTGAACATCTTCGGCTATCGCCTGCGTAAGTTCCCGAACGTCAACGTGGAAGTTGTTGGCTGCACGGATGAGAATAACGAGGACAAGAACTCACCTCTTCCAAAGCAACGTGCACAGGTGGTCTACGATTACCTGAAGAATGTTTGGGGCATCCCCGAGAGCCGCATGAAGCTTACGGCAAGGGGCTGGCCGGAATTGCCTTCGAACAAGAAAGACACGAACGGTATCGTTGAAAACCGCCGCACGGAATTGGTCTTCTCCGGATCGAAAGACGACCTGTGGAACGTCCAGAAGCCGATCGAAGACCGTGATCCAACGTTGTTCCCTTCACCGGCCACCATCGACTACTCGATGAAGAACGGTATCGACAACAACATCGTTGCTTCTCGTCGAATTGAAGTCTTCCGCAACGGTAAGCTGTGGAAGACGGTGAAGGACCTCAACATCACGGATGCTATGGCCAAGTGGGACTGGCAGAATGATGACTCTGAGTATCCGAAGGAGAAAGGACCGGACGGAACGGCAGAGTTCAATCTCCCACCGTACAAGTCGGTTCTGATCGTTACGTCGAAGAACGGCCAAGAGTGTAAGTCCGACACTGTCACCACACCGGTCAAGCGCGTATCGTCGAAGAGCCTTGGAGTGGGTCTTGGCGATGCAAAGACACTCGAGAAGTACAACCTGATCCTCTTCAAGTTCGACTCTCCGGAAGCTGGAGAACTTAACGAGCGCATCATGTCCACGTGGGTGTACCCACGCGTCAAGAAGTCATCTGTCATCCGCATCGAAGGTCACACCGACGTCGTTGGTCTTGATACCCGCAACAAGAAGCTTTCGGAACAGCGCGCCGGAACGGCCGAGAAGTTCATCAAGTCCACCGGCAACAAGTACGCGGAAATGACCACCAGGGGAACCGGCGAAGAAGAGCCGCTCTACTCAAATGATTCTCCGGAAGGTCGATTCTTCAACCGTACGGTTCAGGTCATCATCGAGACGCCTCTGGCAGACGCCGAGCTCGAGTGATCCTGCGAACAACACAGTACACCACGCGCGCCCAACCAACCGGTTGGGCGCGTTGCTTTTGGGGGATATGTTTGCATCCATGATCGAATGGAATGTTGATCCGGTAATCGGCACCATAGGCCCCCTGTCACCACGATGGTACGGGGTTCTGTTTGCCACGGCGTTCATGCTGAGTTATGTGGTGATGAAGCGTGTGTTCCTAACCGAGAAGAAGCCGTTGGCGGACCTTGACCGATTGACGTTGATGATGATGTTCGGCACCGTCATCGGTGCACGCCTCGGCCACGTGCTGTTCTATGAGCCCGGTCTGATTCTCGAGAACCCGTTCGAGGTGATCGCGATCTGGCATGGCGGTCTTGCTAGTCATGGCGGTGCTTTGGGCATCATAACGGGACTTTATCTGTTCCACCGTGCATTGCCATCGTATTCGATGCTTTGGTTGCTGGACCGGCTCGCCATCGTGGCTGCACTGTCTGGCATATGCATTCGGATCGGCAACCTGATGAATTCCGAGATCATCGGACGTGCCACTGATATGCCATGGGGCTTCTGGTTCATGCGTGTGGATGCTGAGCCCCTTGCCCGCCATCCAACACAGATCTATGAAGCGCTGGTCTGCCTTGTCCTGTTCATCGTCCTCTGGCGCATGTACCGCGCGGGAGTATCGGCCAGCCGTCCGGGCATGATCATCGGATTGTTCATGGTACTTCTGTTCACGAGTCGATTCCTGATCGAGTTTCTGAAAGAGCACCAAGTTGATTTCGAGGCCGCCCTGCCCATCGATATGGGACAGATCCTGAGCATCCCGTTCATCATAGCGGGATTGGTGTTTCTTTTCCGATCGCAGCGCCAAGCCGGCAGAGGATAAGCCCCCTAGGGCTATTTTTGCGCTCCCCAACTACGGAGACATAACATCATGAGCATCTCAACGATCACCGTCATCGGCGGCGGCACCATGGGCAATGGCATCGCTCACGTCGCTGCCCAGAGCGGCTTTTTCGTCACCCTTGTGGACGTTTCAGAGGCTGCCACGGAACGTGCGATCAAGACCATCACGACGAACCTTGAGCGTCAGGTCAAGAAGGAGACCATCACCGCCGAGCAGATGGCCGAGGTGTTGGGTCGCATCACCACCACCACGGATCTTGAAAAGGGGGCTTCCGGTGCCGACCTGGTGATCGAGGCAGCAAGCGAACGTCTTGAGATCAAGAGGCAGATCTTCGCTACGCTTGACAAGGTGTGTAAGCCCGATGCGATCCTTGCCAGCAACACGTCTTCGATCTCGATCACAGACTTGGCCGGGGGCACGTCTCGTGCCGATATGTTCATTGGGATGCACTTTTTCAACCCGGTGCCGGTGATGAAGCTCTGTGAGATCATCCGTGGTCTGGCCACGAGCGATCAGACGTACGCCACCATCAAGGCAATGGCGGAGACCATGGGCAAGGTGCCTGTCGAGGTGCAAGACTATCCGGGTTTCATTTCAAATCGCATCCTGATGCCGATGATCAATGAGGCCATCTACTGCGTGATGGAAGGTATCGCATCGGTAGAGGACATCGACACCGTCATGAAGCTTGGTATGGCCCATCCAATGGGCCCATTGACGCTTGCCGACTTCATTGGACTCGATGTGTGCCTCAGCATCATGGAGGTGCTGCACACTGGGTTGGGTGACTCGAAGTATCGCCCATGTCCGCTCCTTCGAAAGATGGTCGCTGCAGGGCATCTCGGCCGAAAGACAGGCAAGGGATTCTACAGCTACTGACGCCGTCCATCCTTCACGCTGGTGGGTGTTGTGACCTATCGGATGACCGATAGAAGGTGTCGCTGAAGCGAAGAGCGATCACCATGCAGGCCGACGATCTGGCGGATCTCCTGCCGATAGTGGTCGACGGCTTTGACGGACTTGCAAACGACCGACGCGATCTCAGTTGTAGACAATCCGTCAACGATGCAAATGCACACGACCACCAGGTGATTCGGCATTGCCGGATAGTGATGGCGGATGCGTGCTTCGATCTGTGAGTCTCGCTCAAGGATCTGTCGCTCGGCCCACGTCAGTTCGTCCTCGCGGCGGACAAGGGCCAAGAGACGCTCACGTAGGTCGCTGGCTAGCCCCTTCTCGATCCGGCCCCGCTCTGCCAATGCTTGTATGTCAGCGGCCAGTTCGCGGATCCCATCACGCTTGCGCTTTAGATGTCCGTGCAGGACGCGCAGCATGTGTTCCGCGTTGGATGTGTCTAGCTGTCCGTTTCCCGACTGTGTGAGGTCGTCCTTCATTGCGGCTACGCAGAGTGTTGCAGAGCAAGAAGATACACCATTCCGGGCAAAGTGGTTCCCGGACCTGCCGTTGATGGCCGGATTATTGCCGTAGTTTACGAGCGCTGTTTACAACCGATCCACACCGTGCTGAGACTATGTCTAACCGATCGATACATCCATTCTTGCGCGACAATCTGGTCGAACCTCGAACTCTTCGACCGCTGACTGCTGTGGTTGATGGCGAGCTGATGGGAGAGAGCGGCGAGCGCTTCGAGATTCAGCATGGAATACCCATCATGCTGGACGCCCGCACTCGCTCCGAGCAGTATGTGGAGCACTACCAAACGGACGCCGAGGTGTTTGACTACTTTGAGGAGCGGGAGGATCCGGCTACGGCACACGACGAGCGCCGCCTACAGGAAGCAATTCTGCGTCGACTCGACCCGCGGGCCAACACGGTGTTGGATGTCGGATGCGGTCGTGCCTGGGTTGCGCGCACGATGTGTCCACGCGGCGTCACCGTCTGTTCGGTTGATGTCTCGCTCACCAATCCCAAGCGGGCGCTTGAAGACCATCCTTTCCCTAGTCATTGCGCACTCGTCGCAGATGCCTTTGCCCTGCCATTTGCCGATAGAAGCATTGATGCGGTGATTGCCTCGGAGATCATCGAGCATGTGCCCGATCCTGCGGCGTTTGTGCGCGAACTCACGCGTGTGATCAAACCCGGCGGGTCGCTTCTCCTCTCGACGCCCTACAAGGAGAAGATCAAGTACTGCCTCTGCATTCACTGCAATCGCCGCACGCCCCTTCACGCCCACATTCACAGTTTCGACGAGCACGTTCTCATTGGGCTTACCCCGTCTGGTTCTGATTTCGTTAGCACGTGGGAGAGCTTTGGCAACAAAGTGCTACTCTTTCTTCGGACGTATCCGTTTCTGCAGTGGATGCCTCACTGGCTTTGGCGAGGGGTGGATTCACTTGCCAGCGCAATCGTCAACAAGCGCTCTCACATTGTTGTGCAGTGGCAGCGTCGTTAGACCTGCGGGAACTGCGCTTCATCATCAGAACCAGCGTGCATCTTCCGGATGCACGTACCATGTGGTTTCGGTTCCGACACCTACGTTGGGGTCGTTGGAGCGGCGCATCGTAATGGTGTCCGATGCGCTGCGTGCGTGGATGAGCCATTCATGTCCAACGAACTCCACCGATGTGATCGTCACCGGGAGCTGCACAGCCCCCTGACATTCCTGAGTTTGCAGGCGCTCGGGTCGAACACCCAGTATGCGGCCATCGTGGGATACGAGATTCATCGATGGACTTCCGGTGAAGGATGCGACGAAGGTGTTTGCCGGGCGATCATAGATCTCTGCGGGAGAGCCGATCTGTTGAATGATACCGTTATTGAGGATCGCCATGCGATCCGACATCGTCATGGCTTCTACCTGATCATGTGTGACGTACACCGTCGTCACTCCAAGTTCGCGTTGTAGCGCCCGAAGTTCCGTACGCATGTGGGAGCGCAGCTGAGCATCGAGATTGGAAAGGGGCTCATCGAACAGGAACACGCGAGGTTTACGAATGATGGCACGTCCAACGGCGACGCGCTGGCGCTGTCCGCCCGAGAGCTGCTTGGGTTTGCGTGCCAGGAGATCTGCAAGTCCGAGAGCAGCGGCGACACGTTCGACCGAGGCGTCGATCTCCGGTCGGGGTAGCTTGCGGATCTGCAGAGGGAAGGCCAGGTTCTCTGCTACCGTCAGATGCGGATACAGCGCGTAGTTCTGGAAGACCATTCCGACGTCGCGCTGGCGCGGTTCGACGTCGTTCATGACGTCGCTATCAAACAGCAGGCGTCCTGCCGTCACTGATTCGAGTCCTGCGATCATTCGCAGCAGCGTGCTCTTGCCGCAACCGGAAGGGCCAACGAGCACGAAGAACTCGCCGGGTTCGATCGTGAATGTGATCTGGCGAAGGGGTTCAACCTGGCCGTAGGACTTGCTTACGGAATCGAAGCTGATACGCGTCATGCTGCAACGTTACGCAACCTCGTCGAGGTGCCGCATCGCGTCAGATTCCGCTCTGTCGAAGTTGTTCCACCAGCGCACGCTG
Organism: Bacteroidota bacterium; assembly: GCA_041170435.1. Taxonomy (GTDB): domain Bacteria; phylum Bacteroidota; class Ignavibacteria; order Kapaibacteriales; family Kapaibacteriaceae; genus UBA10438. Next base: position 2,153 of record JBEAYU010000041.1, on the reverse strand, counting down.
CTCATCGGTCAGTGACGTTGGGATTGCGACTTCAAGGGTCACGTACAGGTCGCCCCTTGCATCGGGGGAATCATACGCGGGCATGCCTTGCCCCTTGAGGCGAAGACGCTTCTCGTTTTGAGTGCCGGCCGAAATGTTCACGGCCAGCACACCGGAGAGTGTTTCGACGTCGGCACGCCCGCCAAGCAACGCCGTCGTCAGGGGAATCTGTTGACGCACGTGAAGGTCATTACCCTCGCGTCGGTATCGCGGATGGGGCGCGATGGTGACTTCCAGTTCGATGTTGGCAATTCGAAGGCGCTGGCCGGAGGCGATACCGGGCCGAAACGTCACGTCGGCAGTGGTCTGTCCGAGGGTCAGCCGCTTGGACGTTCCAGCAAATGCTTCCTCAAGTGTCAGGCGCACCGTATAGACCGGGCTAGGTCGTGTGGTTGTGCGCTGGCGCGTCGAGGAGCGGCGTTGTGTGGGACGGGACTGACCGAAGAGTTCTGACAGAAGGTCACCAAAGGACGTACCCGTGAACATGTCGCCCACGTCATCCATGGAGAAGCCTGAGCCGGAAGGGCCCCCAAAGCCCCCTTTCCCGGAGAAGCCGGAGGTTTGCCGTGAGAGTTGATCGTACTTGGACTTCTTTGCTGGATCGCTCAGCACCTCATACGCTTCGCTGATCCGCTTGAATCGTTCCTCGGCCGTGGGGTCATTCGGGTTCGCATCCGGATGGTACATACGGGCCAGCCGTCGGAACGCCTTCTTGATGTCGTCATCCGAGGCGCCGCGTTCGAGTTCAAGTTCTTTGTAGTAGTCGGTAAAGGCCATGGTCAGGGGGCTGGTGGGGGTATGTCGAGTCCCGGCACGACGAATCACATCTCACGATGGTGTCTCAGATGATACGTCGCTCGACGAAGGACGTGTAGTCATCACCGGCGATGATGATATGATCCAGGACGCGAATATCGATGATGCGGCCTGCCTCGACAAGTTGGCGCGTGATTGTCAGGTCTTCATTTGACGGTTCGGTGTTGCCTGACGGGTGGTTGTGAACAAGGATGATGGCGGCGGCTGATTCGGCGATGGCCATGCGAAAGACGTCGCGCGGGTGGATCATGACGGCATTGAGAGATCCTTCGCTGACGTTGACGTGTCGGATGATCTGATTGGCGGCGTTGAGAAGAACCACCACAAACGTTTCCTTCTTCAGGTGGCGCATTCGTGGGGAGAGCATGCGAGCCAGCAGTGCAGGAGAGGTGATGCTTGTTCGGTCAGCGAACGGCTCTGACTGCAGTCGATTTGCAAGCTCGAACGCGGCGCAGAGGGCCGCGGACTTGGCCAGTCCCATGCCCGGGATGCTCCGCAGTTCCGCCACGTCACGTCCTGCCATATCGATCAGTGACGCATACCGCCGTAGCAGTGCCTGTGCTATCTCGTCGGCCGTACCGGAGCCCGAACCGGCGCCGATCAGCAGCGACAAGAGCTCCTGTGTACTGAGTGCCCATGCGCCGAAGCGCACCAGGCGCTCGCGCGGACGGTCCTGGTTTTGCATCTTTGCAATCCCTTCACGGTTCCGGTTTTGATCTTCCATGCTTGATCTGCTCATCTACCACATCCATGTTGTTGGAGCCATCTACGCCTTCACGGCACGCTGGCAGCGCGATGGTCTCAAGGGTGGCTTCCTGGCCGTGGCCACGTGCGCCCTTGTCTTCACCATCTTGTGGGCGATGACCGGACCGATCGCACGGATCATCATGCCCACGCCGGCACAGCCGGGGGATATCTTCACGTCGGACACGCTCAGTCTTACCCTTTTACTCGTGCCGGAGACCTTCTTTTTCCGGGCGTTCTTTCTTCGAGCGTCGGACCCTGCGCAACGTGACGGCAGGGGGCTTGCCGATCCCGCTTAAATCGCCCCGCTTCGACGCCATACCGGCCGAAAACATTTGGAGCGTATACCCTCTTTGCCGTATGTTCGTAGTTCCCGCCGCGCACAACCCACAGAAGTGCGCAAGGGAGGCAACGGCTCCGAGCCTGCGCCAGGTGTTCTTTGACAGCCGGAAGGAAAGAAACAAGAAACCATGCAAAGGGTAGGTTTTAAATCTACCCCCGTCATGAGCTCACAGACTACGGTTTGTGGGAACATGCGATCGATTCGGAACAAC
>JBEAYU010000040.1:0-83652 GCA_041170435.1 Bacteroidota bacterium | reverse complement strand
GCCCCTTACCTGGATTCCCGCTTCCGCGGGAATGACAAGCCCCTTACCTGGATTCCCGCTTCCGCGGGAATGACGAGCCCCTTACCTGGATTCCCGCTTCCGCGGGAACGACGAGCCCCTTACCTGGATTCCCGCTTCCGCGGGAATGACAAGCCCCTTACCTGGATTCCCGCTTCCGCGGGAATGACGAGCCCCTTACCTGGATTCCCGCTTCCGCGGGAATGACGAGCCCCTGTAACCGACAACCCAAAACCTACAACCTGTAACCTGTAACCTGTAACCTGTCTATATTCGCGCCCCAAGAAACTTTTAGCCTGGAATACCGTTTGTGCTTTTCGGCATGAACGAACCACCTGCAAGGAAAAGGAACGAATGTCTGAGCAAAGCGCAACCACGTTGATCATTGGAGCTACCGCTGGAACAGGGCTCATCACAGCAAAGAAGCTACTCAAGAAGAACGAACCGATACGAATCATCGCCCGCAATCGGCTGAAGGCAGTCCAACTCTTTGGCACCAGTAACGCAGAGATCGTCATCTGCGACATCACAAAGCCCAACGATGCCATGCGCGAGGCATTCCGAGGGATCCAGCGCGTGATCTTCACCGCGGCCGTTCCGCCACGTCGCGCTTCAGAAGAAGAGATTCGGCAGGTGGATTTTGAAGGTCTTACCAACGTTCTCGCAGCCGCCAAGGCAGCTGGGTTCAAGGGTCGGTTCGTTTATCTGACAACGCTTGGTCTGACGCACTCCTCTCTTCTGATGAAAATTCTTGGACTGATCAAGCCGGGAATCGTGCAGTGGCGCACCGCGGCCATCGACGCGATCCGCGAAAGCGGCCTTACCTTCTCGATCGTGCGCGCCGGACTCTTTACCAACTCGTCGCCCGGAAAGAAGTCGACTGTTCTTCTCGAACAGGACTGCCCCCTTTCCTTCTCAACAAAGATCAGTCGCAACGACACAGCAACGGTGCTGATCGAAGAGTCCGTCAAGAGTGACACTCGCAACGTGGATGTGGTGGCGTACTGGCAGAAGCAGGCTTCGTGAGGCTCTGTTACTCACACGTCTCACATCCGCATTCATGACCCTTGGCTTTGGCGAAGCATTCACGTCCTTCGGACACGCTGAACCACGTTATCGCAGCTGCTCCTATCACGTCGGCATACGCGAATGACGTCAGTTCGAAGACCAGTGCCGAGAGCAGTACAGAGATGCTCATGAAGATGCACACCATCGTGCAATTCGCGTCAGCCATAAGAGGCGCACTGTTGAGGGTCCTCGCAACAGATCGCTTGCGTTGTACAAGCCAGGACATCGTCATTATGCTCACTCCACCAATGACCGCACCCCAGAATGTTGATTCTGGCTTGTGACCGGCCGTCACCGATGCAGTGATTGAAACAATGAGCGATGCGGAGAGTAGATAGAAGGCCCATCCCGTCACGCGCAATGCCGTCTTCTCGGCCTCTGTCCTACTCGCTGGTCCGTGGTGTGCAAGACGGCGTATCATGAGCAGAACCCCCAAACCGGAGATAGACTCGATGAAGCTGTCTATTCCGAATCCGAAAAGTGCAATGGTTTCATCGCTGGCTCCCGCCCACGTTGAGACTGCCCCCTCTAACACATTGTAGAAGATCGTGATGATCGCCAGCGTGCGGGCAGTTGCCCATGCAGAGGAACCATCGGCTCCGGCGATGCTACTGAGACCATGAGGTTGCATTATCACCTTCCTGAATTCTGACCATTTATTCGGCCGGGCATCTTCGTTGTAACCTGTCACCTGCAACCCGTCACCTGCTTCACCACACCACCTGGTACTGCATCACCACTTGCGTTTTGCGAGCCCCTTCGACGAGTTCACCGAAGGGAGACTTAAGCGTTGAGAGGCCATACGTCGGACGGTTCTGAACGTCCAGGGTCAGCCGGCTGCGCAGACCGTCAAGAAGCAACGAACACCCAACGTGATAGATATCGGTGCGACGTCCCTCGAGCCGCTGGTACCACGCTTGGGTGGTGCTGACGTAGGGCATGAGGCCATTAGAGCCAAGGACCTTGGGGAAGTAGATGCCGAGGTGCGAATAGATCACCGTGCCGGTACCAAACATTGGGAAGGCATTTCCAAATGAAGGACCGAATGAGGAAAGGGGCTTCACCTGAGTGCTGTCAAGTCCGGTCTCGTTTGCCGTGCCCGGATTCATCACGCCGTTGTAGCGAAGGTAGTTCCTGCCATAATCATTGCTAAACAAACCGGCGTAAGCACTGAGGGTGGTGCCGTTTGCATTGATGGGGGCATCATACATCGATTCTACAGCCATCAGCGTCATTGCCTCAAACACCGTATCGCCCCCTACCGAGCGCCACATGGCGCGGGGTTGATGCATGAAGCCGGCAGCGATGTTGAAGACATTTCGCTGACCATAGTACGTGCCTGCCATGTTCGACACTTGATGAGGCTCGTGGTCACGGAACTGGTAGATGACATATGCCTGCTGCTGCAGACTGTGACCGACCTGGGCAAAGTTGGCCGATGTTCCGAGGGGAATTTGAGGATTCCCGTTCGTTGTGATCGGAAAGGGGTCGGATAGCGCAACACGGTAATCGATCGGGCCGACCTGACCTCGTGCGGTCAGACTGAGCTTGCGACCAAACACATCGATCTGCTCAACTGTGGCCTGACCGAACACTGGAATGTCGGCTGTGGGCATAGCGATCACCGCCGGTTGCGAATACCGGCTGAGTCCGTTCACAAACGCCAAGCCTGCGCCAAGCTTCAACTCGTTCTGATCAAAGACGCGGTACTCGGCGAAGACATCATGAAAGAACGCCTGGATCTTTCGGTTTCCCGACGAGGCGAAATTCGTGTTCATGTTGTTGAAGCCATAGTGCAGGAACAGCGTTGTCCGCTCATTGACCGTGCAGAACGCCTGCACGCGCGCACGCCGGATTCCGATGTCGAACGTGTTCTCAACCGGCGCCCCCTGCTGCATCGTGAAGGGGTTGCTTTCATTGAAGCGGGCCCAGAACTGTCCGAAGATCTGCAGCTTGATCGACTTCGTTGAATCACCAAGGTCTTGCGCGCTTGCACGATGCGTCATCGGCAAGAGGACCACCAGGATGAAACAGAATGCAGACAGTACTGTTCTTAGCATTGGGAAAATTAGGGATTCCAATGCTCACGGCTCTTGTCGCAACAATTCTCATCGTCACCTGCTGCAGCCCCATTCAGGAAGGGGCCGACCTGACTGTCAAGCAGGCCGTGGAAATGGTTCGCAAAGACACCAGCTTGATCCTCGTTGATGTGCGCACTCCAGAAGAGTACCATCAGGGCCACATACGGGGTAGCCGTCTTATGAATTACTACGAGGCCGGTTTTCATTCGCAACTGGAAACTCTGCCAAAGGACAAACACGTCATTTTCTATTGTCGCACAGGTAGGCGTAGTGCCGAGGCACGAGAGTATTTGTCATCGATTGGCTATTCTCGCGTGCACAACATGCTCGGAGGAATCAACGCATGGAAGAAGGATCGACAACCCGTCATCGAACCATAGGTGCTCTTGGCACCTTCGTGGTCATTGCGGCGATATGCCTTTCCTGTTCCAAAGAAGCGGAGGTGCCGCGCTCAGATGTTTCGAAGCGCGGGGTTGACTCGCTGTTCGTTCCGCCGGACACGTCAACGATACCAAGGAATGCCACAGGTGACATGATCCGATATGGTCGTGAACTGCTGGTGAACTTTCCCTACTACCTCGGACCCAAGGGTACGGTCGGGAAGTATGGGGGCAACGGCCTTGGCTGTCAGAACTGCCACCTCGAAGCCGGCACTCGTCCGTATGGACTGAATTACTTTTCGGCACATGCCCGTTATCCTCAGTACCGAGCCCGAGAAGGCCGAATCCTCACCCTGGCAGAGCGCGTGAATAACTGCATCGAGCGGCCACTGAATGGTCGACCCATGCCCCTTGACAGTAAAGAGATGGTGGCAATGGTAACCTACATGCAGTGGCTTGGAAAGAACGTTCCCGTTGGCGGCAGCGTCCCCGGAGACAAACTCAAAGACATCACCCTCCTCGATCGTCCGGCCGATCCAGTAAAGGGCCGCGTCGTGTACGAGAAGCACTGCATGCGCTGTCACGGAGACGATGGTCAGGGTGTCCTGAAGGAAGATGGCATCGCCTATGTGTACCCTCCCCTCTGGGGCAAGCTCTCCTATCAGCCGGGTTCGTCGATGCATCGCTTGATCAAGTCAGCTCAGTTCATCAAATACAACATGCCGAATGATCTTGCCCGATGGGACAAGCCGGTGCTGACGGATGAAGAAGCGTTCGACGTGGCAGCGTATGTGAACGATGACCAACTTCATGAGCGGCCACAACCAAATCTCGATACCGAGTACCCCGTGCTAAAGGAAAAGCCAGTTGATTATTACTGGCCCCCATACGTTGATGGCTTCTCACCCGATCAGCACAAGTACGGACCCTTCAAGCCCATCATGGATTGGCGAAAGAAGAACGGTCACCCGACCGGATACTGATCAACGGCCGATGATCACTCGGTGCGTGAAGGTTCGCCCGAGCTGGTCTTCGATCATGACCACGTAGAGTCCCATGGCAAGACCACTAACGTCGAGCTCCCGACGCGTACCATCAGCCGTCTGATGAAGAACCTGCTGGCCGGATGAGGCAAACATCCGTATCGACCGCAGACCTGAACCGACGTTGACGATGCTCAGCACATCTGCTGCGGGCTGCGGCATGATCGAAACGGGTGATGGATCCTCGTGTCCGTCGTCAACCGATGTGAATGTGACGATCTCCACAAACGTGGGCGACGTCGAGGATAGGGCAGTGTAGGGGGCTTCCCGCGGCGTGATGCGGATCTGAAAGTTCTTCGATACAGGCGTTGATACAGGCACCTTCCAGAGGTAACCCTGGGCGCGTGCCGGTGTTGAGTCTTCAATCGAAGCGATCACATACTCGCCCAGCATCAGATCTATAGCAACGCTGCCAAGGAGATTTGTCTGCCACGAGATGATGTACGAACTGTCGTGCATCCAGCGGACGTCAACATCCGGGCGCGTCAGCGTCAAGTATGGACCATCGATCAGGAAGCTGTCAATGGCCGACCATTCACTCCACGTGTCTCGACTCTTGGCGCGAGCACGCCAATAGTACCGTCCCGGCTGGCCCCCTGCCGGAAACACCACGCGATCATCGGCGTTGGCGCTGTCGAGCACCAACGTGTTGAACGCCGTGGTCCTCGATACCTGGACATGGAGCGAGTCGCTCCGACCAGGTACGCTCACACGGAGCGGGTACGCTGAGTCAGCCAACACACGTTTATCAGACAGCGGGTCCTGCAACCGAGGCACTCGCGGAGCTCCGGGATTCGACGACGGCACACCAAAGGTAAACTCACCGGCCTGCGCATTGTCAACAACGAGCTCGCGCGTAGCTGCGTCGAAGCGCGTCGGCAAGAGAGCGAACCTCCCACTGTCGATCTGTGGACGGTAATAGACCGCGCACTTGTCTGCATCGCGACCCAGCATGAGCGTGTCCACGTGGAACCTCAGCGTCATGCGATGGTCCTTGATGCCATCCACCGTTATGTCAACACGCGCTTGTTTTAGCAAGGGGGCTTCCCCTTCCCACAATGGATTTCTCGGTGACCACTGAAAGCGTCGGGCTGTGGTGGTGTTATAGAAGTACGACTCAAGTGTGGTGAACTGCGCACGCAGTCCAACGAACTGCGCGCCGCGGTAATAGCGATATGTCTCACCTTTGAGCACGTCTCGCGCTACGGCCGTTGCACTTGCACGTCCCGTCGGCCACGCCGGCACCTTGGTAGCCCGATAGACAAACATCTGCTTGGGATAGTAGGCCTCAAAGACCACATTGCCGAGAGAGTCCACCTCTGTCATCCCCGGAGAACCATTGGAGGCCGCACTGCCCCAGCCGAGCAGCCGGTGTCCTCCATCAAGTGTCTGCATGCCCCCTTGAATGCTCGCATAGATATCCGGCGTTGGACGGTACTCCCACACCATTCGGCAGGTCTTCGCTTGCTCATCCAACTGATACTCAACGCCCCGTGAATACTGTGGCGTATGCTGCGTTCCGTTATCGAAGAGCGAGATGTTGCCATTGGGCAGACGCCGCGCGTCGTGCTGGTAACTGAAAAACGTCGGAGCAAGCTCAGGGTGGTCTCCGATGAACGTGAACTGATTGCTCTTACCGCCGAGCTTCCACATCACCTCACCGGTGCGGCGGTCGATCTTGATCACCTGAGACATGTGTCGCATTGATACGATCCAGTTACCATCGTCATCGATCCAGAGAGAGTTGTTATGACAGTACCTGATGGCCGGGGCGGTGAGGTCCTCATACGAATCGGTGATCGGCAAATGGTCGAGTGCACGCCACTGTGAGATCACGTTTCCTTCGACGTCCAGCTCCTGAATGATGGCCTGCACGACGTTTGCGGAGGGATGTCCTCCCTGAACCACCTTACTCATATCCACCGTGACATCTTCGGCACCCAACAAGATGCGGTGTCCATTGGGAAGCATGTGCACATCGTGCTGTGTGGTGAGATAACCACCACGCTTCTGATCGAGTCGTTCCTGTTCGGCAAACAACGTGTCGACGATGTACACCCCTGCCGGCACAGATGCTCCGGAGAAGACCACCAGTTCAGAGTATCCAAGACGACCGTCCGGAAACACCTTGAAATCGAAGGGATAGTTGACGGTCTTACCTGTTCGGATGACGCCACCGTTGACGTTGTACGCCCCGAGATACGAGCCGAAGGGACGGGGTGACACCCGGCAGTTCGGTGCCAACAGGAGAAAACCGGGTGCGGGCGAAGTGTTGGTTGTCACCTTCAACGGGGCTAGATCTGACTGTGCCACTGCCGAATACAGCGACGTCAGAGCAAGGCATATGATGAGGAAGGGGCGAACCATCTCGAGAAATTACGCACCACGACCGACGTTCGGTCAGCCCCTTACAGACTATCTCGATGGCGGACGAGGTATTGTCGGATGGAGGTTAGACCGCTTTCGATTCCTCGCATCTTCATACGCAGGTCGGTCTCTGCCTTCAGCGATATCAGGCCCAACTTGAGCGGACGTTTGGCCGTCTGTGCTAACTCGGCCGTGGTGACCCTTCTGATGACACCCGGATCGAGTTTGAAGAACTCGGCGATCTTCAGGGCAAAGTCGAAGCGAGAGAGAAAGTCAGTACCACCAACGTGGTAGATGCCGGTGCGGCGACTCATTCCGAGACGCATGATGACCTCGGCAAGATCATCGACATAGGTTGGGTTGCCGATCTGATCGTCCACAACACGGATGGGTGTTGCCGAATCCAACGCATCCAGAACCCATCGCACGAAGTCAGGCCGCTCACGGGGTGGACCGTAGATCACGTTCGTGCGGATGATCAGCGTATTCGAATTGCCTGCCACACAGGTGTTCTCCCCGGCAAGCTTAGACTTTCCGTAATAGTTGATCGGATTGGGAACGGACGTTTCCGTGTATGGACCCTTTATTCCATCGAAAACATAGTCAGTGGAGATGTGCACCATCTTCGCGTCGAGCACACGCGAAATGCGTGATAGATTCTCGACGAGGGTCACGTTCAGATCCCAGGCCAGCTGCCGCTCTGTCTCACATCGATCCACATTCGTCATCGCCGCAAGGTTGATGATGGTGCTCGGCATGGCCGACATGATGGACTGCTTCAGCTCATTCTTGTCGCGTACGTTCACAACCTCCATCTTCACCCTGTCGTGATCGTACTCAAGCGGTCGCGACGAGATCAGTTGGAGTTGCTCATCTGTTTCTTCAAGCAGCATCGGAATGAGTGCCGCTCCCGTCGTACTTCCGGCGCCAACTATCGTGATCATGGTGCGCGAAGATAGGTACTCGTCACTCGTCTCACCCGCCCCAACCGGCTCGGTCGAGGCTACGGTACTGGATGGCCTCTTTGACGTGGTCGGGTCTGATAGCTTCGGTTTGGTCGAGGTCGGCGATGGTTCGAGCAACCTTGATGATCCGCGTGTAGGCGCGCGCCGAGAGTTTGAGAGCATTCATCGCGATGCGCAGCATCGAGGTTGATTGCTCGTCGAGTTGGCAGTACGACTCAACCTCTTTGCTGGACATATCGGCGTTCTTGAACAGGTGTGGCTTACCTGTGAATCGCTGTTCCTGGACCTGGCGAGCGGCATCGACCCGCACGCGGATGATGCGCGAAGACTCCCCTGTTTCTGTTGAGGCCAGGTCTTCGACATGGACCGATGGAACGTCCACATGCAAGTCGATTCGGTCGAGAAGTGGGCCCGAGATTTTGGCCATGTATCGCTGAACATCCTGCATTGTGCATTTGCACTCGCGGCGCGCGCTACCATAGTGTCCGCACGGACATGGATTCATCGAGCAGACCAGCATCACGTTGGCTGGATAGTCCACCGTCATCCGTGTACGTGATATCCGAATGCGTCGTTCTTCAAGGGGCTGACGCAGCACTTCGAGCACGTTACGCTGAAACTCCGGCACTTCATCGAGAAACAACACGCCATGATGGGCCAGCGTCACCTCACCGGGGCGCACCACCCCAACGCCCCCTCCGACCAGAGCCGCATCACTGATCGTGTGATGGGGTGCTCGAAAGGGGCGCTGCGTTACCAGCGGTTGTCCGGGGGGGAGGAGTCCGGCAACGGAATGGATGGTGGTGGTCTCCAGCGCCTCTGTGAGGCTCAGAGGCGGCAGGATGGTGGCGAGTCGTTTTGCGAGCATCGTCTTGCCTGCGCCCGGCGGTCCGATCATGATCATGTTATGACCGCCCGCAGCGGCGATCTCCATGGCGCGCTTGACGCTGAGTTGACCCTTGACGTCGGACATGTCGATGTTATGGCGCGCCGATTCGGCGCGAAACACAGCGCTGATATCGAGGCGATGTGGGTCCAACGGAGCCGATCCGAGAAGGTGCATCACCGCCTCACGGAGGTTTGTCACGCCGAAGACCTCCACTTGGTCTACCACAGCCCCCTCGTCAGCATTTGCTGCCGGTACAACGATGCGCTTGATTCCCGTACGCTTTGCCATCATCGCCACAGGTAGGATCCCGCGAGACGGGCGGATCTGTCCGTCAAAGGCAAGTTCCCCCAGGAGGACGCAGTCGCTTAGGTCGATCGGAGCCATGAGATCCAGCGCTTGCAGGATGCCGATGGCAATGGGCAGATCGAAGGCACTGCCCTCCTTTCTAACGTCAGCCGGTGCCAGGTTCACGGTGATGCGCCGAGGGTCCCACATGTAACCCGCATGGTGCAGGGCCGCAACGACGCGTTCTCGCGATTCACGCACCGAACTGTCCGGAAGACCCACAATGTTGAATGAGGGAAGTCCTGTCTCGACCGTGACCTCGATCTCTACTGGAAACGCACCGATACCAAAGACCGACGCTGAGTGTGTGGCAGCATACATGATCGTCCTCTCGAAGAAGTATTGGCATTGAACCGATTGGTCCAAGCCCCTTTCGAGAGTCTATGTGCGAGATGTCACATGAAACGTGACACCCCATACCTTTGCACGTCATGGCAGCAGCAAAGAAACCGAAATGGTATGTAGTGTGGATCGGACACTCTCCCGGGGTGTACAGTACGTGGACCGTTGCCGAGAAGCAGATCCACGGCTATCCGGGTGCGCGGTACAAGTCGTATGAGTCCAGAGAAGAGGCCGAGGCTGCCTATGCCGAGGGTCCCGCACCAATGGTGCACAGAGCCTCGGCAAAGAAACCTCCGGTGCAAGCGCACAACGCAAAGCTGCCGAGCATATCCGTTGATGCGGCCTGCGATATGACAACCGGAGTGATGGAGTATCGAGGAGTGGATACCGCTACCGGTGCTGAGCTGTTCCGCATGGGGCCCTACCAAGGCTCATCGAACAACCTCGGTGAGTTCCTCGCCATCGTCCACGCCCTGGCGCATTGTCAGGCAAAGGGGCTTGTGGTTCCGATCTACTCCGATTCCCGAACCGCGCTGTCATGGGTGCGCAACCGCAAGATTAAATCCACCGTCCCGCGAACTGCCGCCAACGCTCCGGTGTTTGACCTCGTCGATCGCGCCGAGCGCTGGCTTTCGAACAACAATTACGCTAATCCCGTCCTGAAATGGGAAACGTCACAATGGGGCGAGAATCCCGCGGACTTTGGCAGAAAGTAAACCATCATGATCATTCCCGTCACAGTCCTTCCGCACGCAGCAGATCTACCGCTGCCCTTCTATGCCACGGAAGGGTCTGCAGGAATGGATATTCATGCTGCCGTTGATGAGCCCCTTACCCTTGCATCGGGAAAGGTGATCCTTGTACCCACCGGACTCTGTGTGGCCATTCCGCTTGGTTTTGAGATCCAAGTGCGCTCGAGAAGCGGTCTGGCGGCCAAAAATGGGGTGTTCGCATTGAACTCTCCCGGTACGATCGATAGTGACTATCGCGGCGAGATCAAGGTGATTCTCGCAAACTTCTCCGATACCGATTTTTGTATCGAACGGGGCATGCGGATCGCGCAGCTTGTGGTGGCGCGCCATGAGCACATTCAATGGCAGACCGTGGAGAGTCTCGATGTGACGACTCGAAGCGCAGGCGGATTTGGAAGTACCGGAGAGAGATCATGACCATTTCAATCGGTTCCGATCATGCGGGATTCGACTACAAAGAATCCATCAAGGCCATGCTTCAAGAGCACGGCCATATCGTGATTGATGTTGGGACGACGTCCCTCGAATCTGTTGATTATCCCGACTACGGTAAGGCTGCGGCTGAGCTTGTGCGGACGGGCCAGGCCGCTTTCGGCGTGCTCGTCTGCGGAAGCGGTATCGGCATCTCGATCGCCGCAAACAAACTGCCGGGAATTCGCGCTGCAAACTGCACGAGTACAACTATGGCAATACTTGCGCGACAGCACAACGATGCCAATGTTGTGGCCGTCGGACAGCGACTGGTCTCGATCGATGATGCGCGCGCAATTGTGCAGACGTTTCTCGAGACGCCGTTCGAGGGTGGACGTCACCAGCGACGCGTCGAGAAGATCGAACCTGCCGGAGACGCTTCATGAGCAAGACCATTCTCGTTGTCTGCGCCCACCCAGACGACGTTGAGCTTTCGTGTGCCGGCACGGTGAGGATCCTTACCAACGATGGTCATCGCGTGGTCTTTATCGAGTGCACCCGTGCCGAACTCTCAACGCGCGGAACCCCACAATTGCGAGCCGTCGAAGCCGAAGCTGCTGCTCAGATTCTTGGCGTGCACGACCGGGAATGCCTTGGCTTTCCGGATGGAGCCATTGAGAATACACTGGAACGTGCGATGCCCTTAGTTGGCGCCATTCGTCATTGGCGGCCGGATATGATGCTCATCCCACCGCCAGTCGAACGACATCCTGATCACGAGGCTGTTCATGCGATATCGCGCAGAGCGGCCTTTCTGGCCGGTTTGGCCCGGATCGAAACTTCCCGTGAGGGCACGCCACAGTCACCATGGCGTCCGGCGCGCATGCTCTGCTACCAACAGCAGTATGATTTTCCGCGCCATGCCGACGTGTACGTGGACATCACAGACGTGTTTCACGAGAAAATGGCCTCGATACGTGCCTTCGCGTCGCAGTTCCACGTTCCGGATGCGTATGCATCAGAGGAACCGCAAACATTTATCTCCCGACCCGGCTTCATCGAAGAGATCGAAGCACGGGCACGCTACTTTGGTGGGCGGATCGGCACGCAGTATGCCGAAGCATTTCTTGCCGTAGAGCCCCTTGCCGTGCGATCACTGGCGGACCTGCTCTGAGGGCAAGGGTCAACGTCGTGATTTGATCTTGCGTTGAATGCTGTCGAGGTGCTGTCGGCGTGTTCTGCGGACCTCTTCGACGGACACCACGACGTCTCGTCGACCGATCGTTTGCATGACGTACATGGCAACGTGGGCGATCTGCTCGTCGTTGTAGGGGGCTGGCGGCATCGCCCGATGAAATCCCTTTGTGGGTGAGGACGGCCCCCTGGCTCCAAAAGCGATGATCTTCACAAGGTCCGTTGGCTGCTTGGACCAGAGACTGCTACGTGAAATGTTGAACGATCCTTCGCCGTTGGCACCGTGGCAACGCTGACAGTAACTACGATACAAGCGCTCCCCTTGGGCCAGGGCAGTGTCGATTGGCGCTGCAACGATTGGCAGAGCGCCGCAGATAAATGTCATGAAGAGCAAGAGCTGTGCAGAGCTGTTCTTCATAGGTTCCCAATTATTCGTCCAGTGATCGTGCGGACAAATCTACACACATCACGGAGCATCAAACACCATGAGCATGGAAGCGTATGGAGTGAGCGTCACGTCGTCCGCGAGGAGATACTCTCGTCCCGACGGAACTGCACGTGCTCGCCGTGCCCCCTTGAGAACATCGTCGAACCTCTTCATGGAGATCGTTCTGGTCGCATCATCAGCGTTGACAATGCACACGACCGTCTGCTTGGAGTTTGAGCGCATGATCGCATAGACACCATCCTGTGGCGTGATGTGTTTCATCGTGCCGGTATGGAGTGCCGTGTTCCTTCGACGAAACTGTAGCAGCATCCGGAGCCAGTCATTCCACTGCGCGGACTCAGCATCTAACGCTTGACCAAAGTTCACGGTGTCACCGGGCCATCCACCGGGCATGTCTTGCCGTATCGTACCATGGTCCGACGTGCTTGAGAAGCCGGACTCGGTTCCATACGTGATGCAAGGTATGCCACGCATGGTAAGAAGAAGAGCAATGCCGATGCGGAGCCTCTGAAGGTCGCCTTTCACTACCCCGGCGATTCGTGGTAGATCGTGATTGTCCAAGAATGTGACCAAGTCCCCGGGCTTGGCATAAAGGTAGTCGGCCGCCAGAGTCCGATACAGGCGCCCCACGCCGACGTCCCAACCGGATCTTTCGGTGAGCACCTCCCGAAGCGCGTTATACACCTGAAAGTCTGTGGTCGATTGTAGCCGAGATGCGGGGTTGAACGGAAACTTCTCAAGGTAATAGGCTTGGGAGGTGTGGCTGTCAACCCAGGTCTCTCCAAAAATGAAGATCCCGGGGAACACCCTTCTGACTTCCGATGTCCACCTGTTCATGAACTCTTGATCGGGATACGTCCACGTGTCTACCCTGAGTGCATCGACTCCCGCCTCCTCGATCCACCAGAGAGTGTTCTGAATCAGGTATCGTTGGACGTGTGGATTGGCCGTGTTGAGATCCGGCATCATCTTATCGAACCAGCCCCTTCGAAAACGCTCAACATCCTGCTTGGTGGCATACGGATCGAAGTTCGTGTTCTCTCGTCCGCTGGTCTGTGTGTACTCGCTCCACTGATTGATCCAGTCCTTCGAAGGGGGCTGAGCATTGAGTCGGTGCTGATCACCAATGTGGTTGAGCACCACATCCATCACGAGGCGCATCTTTCTGCGGTGCAGCTCGTGTGCCAGCCCTGCGTAGTCGGGAATACTTCCGAGTCGAGGGTCGATCCTGTAGTGATCCGTGATGGCATATCCGTGGTAACTCGTGCGAGGCTGATCGTTTTCCAGAACTGGACATAGCCATAGGGCGGTCACACCGAGAGTATCGAGATATCCGATCTTATCGCGGACGCCACGGAGGTCTCCACCATGCCTCCCAAGTGGATCCTTGCGATCGACCGTGGTCTGACGCATCCCGCTGACGACGTCGTTGGATGTATCGCCGTTGGAAAACCGGTCCACCATGATGAGGTACATCACATCGGATGCATCTAGACCGATCCTACTGTGATCGGTCGTTCGGGCCCGAAGAACAAACTGGGCCGTGTCGGGTAGGGGCCCATCACAGATGATGCTCACTGTCTGAGGGGGTGCCGTCGGAGCGATCGATAGTGTCAGATAGAGATATCGTTGGTTCTCGGCCGGACGGGCACTGACCAACGAGACCCCTTGTCCTCGCACCCGCATCGAACGGCCGCTCAGATTTGTCCCCTCGACCAAGAGCTCCAGTGTGTCTGTGCCCATTGACGCCCACCAGTGTGGTGGGTCGATCCTCTCAATCCGAGGGCCTGAAGCAAGGATCAATAGTGCTGCGAGCGCACTTGCAAAGCCTGTCATCGGCGAAAAATCGGCAATTTTCGCCCATGGCACGCCTAGAATCAGAGACCTACCACATACCCGTCATGCTTTCGGAGTGCCTGGATTACCTCCGTATCTCGGCACGTGGAACATATGTCGATGGTACTCTGGGAGGAGGCGGGCACACATCCGCCATCCTTGATCGATGCTCGGAAGGGGGCCGCGTCATCGCATTCGACGCCGATGACGTGGCAATCGAACATTGTCAGCGACGCTTCCGCGACGAACTATCGCGGGGAGATCAGTCGCGGCTTCGACTGATACATGCCAACTTCTCAACCATGCGCAGTCATCTCGAACCGGCCAGCGTATGCGGGGTGCTACTCGATCTCGGTGTATCATCCTACCAGTTCGATCACCACGTGCGAGGATTCAGTTTTCGACTCAATGCCCCGTTGGATATGCGGTTTTCCCCGGAAGGTGAGACCGCGGCCGACATTCTCAACACCCGCTCCGAGGAACAACTCTCATCGTTGTTCTTCACCTACGGCGATGAGCCTCAGTCACGTCGCATAGCTCGGGCGATCGTTCAACGTCGATCTCTTGCAGCCTTTCGCACAACGGTCGACCTGCGCGACCTTGTCGTGCAACACATCCCTCCGCATCATCAAGCCAAGACAATGGCCCGTCTGTTCCAGGCATTGCGCATCGCCGTCAACGATGAACTGGGTCGTCTCGAATCAACGCTCCTCGACATCATCCCGTTGCTGGCACCCGGTGGACGGATTGTTGTGATGAGCTATCACAGCGGCGAGGATCGCATCGTCAAGAACGTGTTTCGAGACAACACGGAACGGCTGACGATCATCACCAAGAAGGCCATCGAGGCGTCTGCTGACGAGCAGCGCAACAACCCGCGTTCACGAAGTGCGCGCCTACGCGTTGCCGAGCGCCGTGCTGAGTAGTTTTGCACCATCTATTCGCACGTAACGCACGCATGACCAACACGGCAACGTTCACCAGATCGGATCTATCCACGCTCTTTGGTCGTGCCGTAGACCCTCTTGCGTCGGACCTGGTCGTGATCGGCATCAGCACTGACACCCGAACGCTCGTTGCCGGCAACGCCTTCATTGCCCTGCGTGGGGAGCGCTTCGACGGACACGACAAGATCGGCGAGGCCATCAGCAAGGGGGCGCGGCTGATCCTTACAGAAGATGCGTCGCGCGTGCCCCCTTCCACACCAAGCATTCTCTGTGCTTCAACACTTCACGCCCTGGGATCCTTTGCGTGGCTGCATCGACGTCGATTCACCATCCCCGTGGTGGCAATTGCGGGGGCGGCCGGTAAGACCTCTACCAAGGATGTGGTGGCCCACGTACTGTCGTCAACTATGACGGTGTTAAAGACCGAGGCGAACTACAACAACCAAGTAGGAACACCGCTGACGCTCCTTCAGCTTACCGAGGAGCACCAGGCCGCCGTGATCGAGATTGGCACCAACGAGCCCGGAGAGATCGAGATCCTCTCGGCCATGGTTCAACCGACGCACGGGCTGATCACGAACATTGGCAAAGAGCATCTTGAAAAGCTTATCGACCTTGATGGGGTCGAGAAGGAAGAGACAGCACTGTTCGATTTTCTCCGCGACCATCATGGGGTGGCGCTTGTGAACGTGGACGACGAGCGTCTGGCCTCATATGTGCCAACATTCACGCGGGCGATCACCTTTGGGGTTGAGTCCGGAGCGGACATTCATCCAACGGTATCCTTCGATGACGAAGTCCGTCCGTCTCTGCACATCGTTCACGGTTCTTACACCCTGCGGGCTCAGCTCCGAACGCACGGACTTGCCTCGGCTTACAACGCCACATGTGCCCTGGCCGTGGCGTGGGCGCTCCATGTTCCGGCGGCCAACGTGCAACATGCTCTTGCTACCTATCAGCCCCCTGAGTCTCATGGATATGGGCGCATGCGGGTGCAGAGATCCGGCGATCTGACCATCCTCAACGACTGTTACAACGCTAATCCGGCCTCGATGGTGATGGCCCTCAAGACTCTTCAGCGGTTTCCTGCAGCCAAGCGAATCGCCGTTCTTGGCGACATGCGCGAACTTGGGGATTCCTCCGAGGATGAGCACATGCACATCCTGAACGATGCCCATGTGTATGCAGACGTCGTCATCATCATGGGAGAAGAGTTTCGACGGGCGGCCGAGAGGATGGACCTTCCTCATGTCATCCATGCATCCGGCATGAGAGCATGTTATGACCATATACGCGAGGTTGCCACCGCTGATTCCGTAGTTCTTGTCAAAGGTTCACGCGGAATGGCGATGGAACAGGTCATAGATTTGCTCTCCGAGGGGAGTGGGGAGTAACACAATGTTGTATCAGTTGGCGCTGTGGATCCGGTCGATCACCGATGTTCCGGGGATCAACCTTTTCAGCTATGTCACCTTCCGGGCGGCATCAGCGGCGATTTTCGCATTGCTGATCTCTTTCGTCGTCGGCCCACGCATCATTGCCATGCTCAAGCGCCGCCAAGTTGGCGAACAGGCAAAGGTCGAGTTGCAACAGGTCGGTCTGCACGTCAACAAGGCCGGCACTCCTACCATGGGCGGACTCATCGTCCTGTTGGCCGTGCTCCTTCCGACGATGCTCTGGGCCAACATCCTCAACATGTACATCGTGTTGGCGGTCATCACCACTGCGGCCCTCGGCGGTGTTGGCTTTCTGGACGACTACCTGAAGGTTGTGAAGAAGTATCCCAAGGGGCTCATTGGTCGCTACAAGATCGTCGGCCAGGTAAGCGTGGGGTTCTTCGTTGGCGGGTGTCTCTTCTTCTTTCCCGAGTGGTTTGGTCTGACGCATCAGACAAACACGCTCACGACCATACCATTCCAGAAGCTGGCTCACTTCGACTTCGGATATCTCTACATACCACTGGTGATCTTCATCATCACGGCCACTTCCAACGCCGTGAACCTTACCGACGGCCTCGATGGACTTTGCATAGGCACCGTTGGCATCAGTGCCTTGACCCTTGCCGTCATCGCATACTTCAGTGGCAACGCATTCTTTGCTGACTACATCAACATCGTTCACTTGCGTGGCACGGATGAGCTGGCCATCTTCTGCGCAGCCATTGTTGGTGCTTCACTCGGCTTCCTTTGGTACAATGCCTACCCGGCTCAGGTGTTCATGGGCGACACGGGATCGCTGGCACTCGGCGGTGCCATCGGGGTACTGTGCGTACTGATCAAGAAGGAGTTTCTCCTGCCCATCGTCGGAGGGATCTTCTTTGCCGAGACGCTCTCGGTGATCATCCAGGTCTCCTGGTTCCGATACACAAAACGGAAGTATGGTGAAGGGCGACGGGTGTTTCGCATCGCCCCTCTGCATCACCATTTCGAGAAGACCGGTTGGCACGAATCGAAGATCGTCACGCGATTCTACATCGTCGCCATCATGCTTGCGATCATCACGATGGCATCGTTCAAGGTGCGATGAGCACGCCGTACACCGTTGGAGTTGTCGTCCCGGCCGGTGGACGCGGCAAGCGCTTTGGTGGGGACCGTCCAAAGCAGTTCATCGACCTCGATGGCACACCCGTCATCATACGAACGCTTCGGACGGCTCTTTCTGTGCCCTCAGTCCGCAGCGTTGTCGTGGCTGCTCATCCGGACGACCACGTCGAACTTGCCTCTCTTCTGCAGGAGCACGGATGCGTGGACTCTCGTCTATCCATCGTCGATGGCTCCACCGAGCGTCATCTCTCCGTTGGCAGGGGGCTTTCCCATCCCTCTTTGGATGGTGTGGATGTGATCCTGATCCACGACGCGGTTCGCCCCTTGGCAAGCGCTGACCTCTTTGAGCGGATCGCCGAAGCGGCCTATCGGCTGGACGCCGTCATTCCGGGAATTCCCGTTGCCGACACGCTGAAGCGAATCGACCACGATGACACGATCACGGAGACCATTGACAGATCGACCATTCGGCGAGCACAGACACCTCAGGGGTTCCGGGCAGCACTGATTCGACAGGTCTATGCAGCCTCCCTGGAACAATCGTTGTCGGCCACAGATTGCGCTGCTCTATGCGAGGGGGCCGGCATCAGGGTGCACGTCATCGCCGGTGAGGAACAGAACATCAAGGTCACAACGCCCCTTGACCTGGCACTAGCCTCGGTTTTCCTGCAGGTTGGTTCCAAAAGGAATACGTAACAAACTCACTCACTGCGGGTTCTTTTGCGTCGACACCCATGCGCGTGTATATTCGCGCCGCTTACCAAATCCTCATTGTAGTATCAAGGATCAAAGATGTTCTGGACGCCCGAGTTGGCCATGTATCTCGAGGATGCACCATGGCCGGCAACAAAGGAAGAGCTGATCGACTATTGCAACCGAACCGGTGCTCCGTTGCAGGTGATCGATAACCTGACCGAGCTCGATGACTCTGAGGAGGTCACGTATGAGGGCATTGAGGATCTGTGGCCCGAGTACGAGGAAGGATCAGACGATATGTTCTTCTCTGAGGATGACGAGGGGTACGAGTCGTAACTCCCCGCTCAATGTGGAATCAATCCGTTGCGCCCCGTATGCGAAGTGCATTCGGGGCGTTGCTGTATCAATCTCATCGTGGGGTCGGTAATTTGCGTGCCGTGAACGCGAGGCGTCAATACTGCTTACTGCTGTTGTGGTTCCTTGGTCTCCTCGGGTCCATCGTACACACGTCGGCGGATCTTCGAGCACAGGACACCTATCGTGACAGTCTGGAACTTGCCGGTGAACGCTCGCGCGTGCTTCAGCTCACCGAACTCCGATCCGTCGAGATCGTCGGATGCCAGCAGACAGTACCAGAGGATCTCCGTACGATCATTGCTTCTCGTCAGAGCGACTTCTCATTGGGTAGAAAGCTTACCATCTTCTTTGAACAAGCGCTCCGACGAAATCCTGCCTCTCCACCGGTCATCCTGCGACGCCTAAGCTCCATCCGAAAGAGCTACGACGAAGAGCGTGTCTTCTTTGAACTGGCCATGGCACGGGATGATAGCACAACACTGTTGAACTATCTGGTTCAGAATGGATTTCATAACGCTCGTGTTGACTTTGGCTATGGGTATGACCGACAGACCAAGCTCTTTACACTGCGTTTTTTGATCAATGAGGGCCGACGCGCAACGATCGATACATTCATTGTTCGTGGGCTTGAAACTGTCGACCCCGACGTACGACGGAGTGCCCTCAATACCATTTCGATACGTCAGGGAAGCCCCTTCTCCGAATCACTGATCGAAGAGAATGCGCGGTCCTTGGTCCGACAACTACAGAACAATGGATACTACAAGGCATCATACGAGCGGCCACTTGTCGGCATCAGTGATAACGGTGAGCATGATACCGTAATCGTGCTCCTAAAGCCCGGACGACGTGTCCGCGTTGAGAGCATTGACTTCGTCGAGAACACCGACGGATATCCGGCAGTCACGCTCACAACACGTCAACGGCAATTGGACTTTGCCGCCGGCGAATGGTATAGCAAGGAGCTCGTCGAACAATCTCGAGCCAACCTCATGGGTCTCGGCACATTTGAGATCGTCCTGATTGACACTGTCGCACACGACAGCAGCTATCGTGGCTCCGATACCAGCGTCCGCATAAGAGTTTTCACGAGAAACTCGAAGCCATACGATGTGGGTGTAAGCGTTGGTCCCTACCAGACGGCGATCGACAACTTCCTCAACTTGGGTATCACCGCCACTGCCCAGTATCGGAACATGTTTGGTGGCGCTCAGGTGGCCTCAATTACAATGCAGTACACGCTACAAGACATCTCACGGTTTGCCCAAGGTCAGCAGCTTGAACGCGAATTCAACAGTTCATTCATTCTTGCGTGGCCCAATCTTGGAAGACTCTTCTCACAGCGCGTCGGCCTTACAACCTCAACCTTCTACTCGAACCGTCAACTGATCACCCCCTTCCGACTTGAATCCTTCGGTGTTAATGCTCAGGCTCCGATTGCGTTCTACTCACACACATTCTTCAATGCGATCGACCTGAACATCGGCATCGACCGACAGATACCTATCAACTTCGGCTTTGCCATCAACTCGGCGTATGATGAAGCCGAGACCGCAGAAGACACCGCGTTGGTCCGTAGCACCTATAACCAGTTCCTCGTGCTGACCAACTATCTCAGCCAGTCGAAGTCATTTTTCACGGGCCTCACTGCCGGCTTCACACTTCGCGGGGATCATCGTGACAACCAGCTGAACCCGTCGCAAGGTACGTTCTCGAGTATCTCGTTGGAATGGGGCTGGGGAGCCGGTAAATACATTCGCGGACAGGCATTCATCTCAAGTGCCGTCCCGGTAGGCCATCGCCTGATCGCCGCCGGAAAGATCAAGCTTGGACATATCGAACTGCTTGACTTTGCTCGCGGTGATTCGTTGCGCAACAACACCTATGTTCCGCTTGACCGGCAGTTCTTTGCCGGAGGACCCGCGAGTATTCGCTCATATGCGTCACGACGACTACATGATCCGAACTCGGGAGTGATCCGCAACGTGGATCCGGATGAGTCGGTCATACTTTCTAACGTTGTCGGTTCGGGCTCGTTGATCGAACTTGGTTTCGAGTTACGATACACATTGCCTCGACCCAGAGGAGTGGATGAGCTGTGGGCAGGTATCATTGAGCGAAGCGGTATAACGCTCTTTACCGACATAGGAAATGCCTTCAATCGTTTCACGACCGAACTCTACGGCAGCGTGACGCCGAACGATCTGATATCGGGAAGTGTGGTGGCAATGGGGCTGGGCTATCGCTTCGAAACTCCTGTCGGCCCCTTCCGTGTCGACTATGCAACGAGTGTCTACGACCCCCTTCGCTCTGAAGGGCGCTGGATCACCGATCGCACCGCTGTCATGGCGTCAAGCAACTGGCAGCTCAGCATCGGCATTGGTCATGCTTTTTGACACGCTCAGAGGCGGGCTCTATTTCTTATCGCAACTGCCGACGACCCGTAATCCTTCGGCATCCACCGACGCACGGTACATGCCTGTGGTGTTGAACGGCATGGCTACCCTACCAGCGCTGTCGATCACGATCATTCCGCCATGTCCGCCTAGTGTGGCTATCTCGGACATGATTTCAGACGCGGCACGATCGGGATCTTCTCCGAGATGCTCGATCCGAGCGATGACGCGCGAGGCGGCGCTTGTACGAAGAAAGTACTCGCCAACGCCAGTGCAGGATACTCCTCCGAATGCGTTGTCGGCATATGTACCAGATCCAATCACGGGAGTGTCGCCGATACGCCCAGCTCGCTTCCGAAGCGTACCTCCTGTTGACGTGGCCGCAACGATATCACCGTGTGTATCAAGGATCACGGCACCCACAGTGCCAGATGAAGGAAGCCACGCACCAACGTCATCGCACGGTACAAAGTAGTCGATGCCCACGGCACTACTACCAGCCACTTCTACCAGGTGATCAACTTCTTCCCCTGCGAGAAAGACGTTCGGGGTGGACTCCATGACGTACTTAGCCAGACGAATCGGATTCTTAGGGGTACGCGCCACAGCGATGGCGCCAGCCTTTCGTTCGCGGCCGTGCATGATCGAGGCATCCATTTCAATGAGACCGTTCGACGTCGGCGACGAACCTCGTCCGGCGTGGAACAGGCCTGAGTCTTCCATCGCTTCTACTGCTGCCATGGCCACGTCCAATGCGGTGGATCCATTGCGAAGTCGAGACGTCATAGCATCAAGAAGGGTCGCCATAAATGTTTCGGCTTCCTCCAAACGTCCGGTGCCACGATACCGTGCGAGATCGCCGGCACCTCCATGCATTGCTACGGCAAATGACTTCATGTTACGTCGTGATCTTTCCGATGATGGAATCGTGGATGTTTTCGATTGTTGCCTTCGACAGCAGGATAAGAATCCCCTCTGTCACGATGTGCGGTTGATGAACCACGGTCACGCCGGCTGCTCTGAGTTCATCAGCCACCGATGACGACTCACCGCCGGTGATCACCACCGGCACGTCTGTTTGTTCCATCTGGTGTTTGAAACGGGCAATTGCTTCGCGCACGCCCCCTACCACTGACATGGTGATACCAGACATAAGGCATTGAGCCGTGTTGATACCAATGGTGGTTGTTGGGGGTGTGTAGGTCATCTCTGGAATTGCGGCGGTTTGCTTCGATAGACCAAAGAGCTGAGTGGAAAGACCCGCAAAGATGATTCCACCCAGGAAGTGTTTATCGTCTGAGACAGCGTTGACGGTTACAGCTGTTCCACAGTCGATCGTGATCAACGGCGGTGCGACGTGTGACAGTGCGCCTATCGTCCCGAGCATTCGGTCGATACCGGCGTTCTCGATCTTTTCCAGAGATAGTTCGTTCTGATTGCGCATCAGCAAGGTGTGAGCATTCAAGACGTGATGGCCGGGTATCCGCTGAAGGACCTTCACGATCGCCGTCGTCTGTTTATGATTCACACTCGATAGACCGATCAAGTATCGCCGTTGTACATGATCACGAAAGTGTATCTGAACGTTCTTCTTCCATTCCTTGTCATACGGGAATGAAAGATGAACATCGTCGTGGTGAATCTTCACTCGACTGTTGCCTACGTCGATGGCAGCTATGCCATAGGTCACATTGTTGAGCTCAATCAACGTATCGGATACTGTCGCCATTGTCAATGATCCTTTGAGTTTCGTCATTGTTGTTCATGACCACGAGTCGGCCGCTATCATCCAAGTCAACAGCCTGCCATAGGCCCTCACTTCCCTCGATACGGATGGTGAGACGCCGTTTCAGCAGTTCTTCGCGCCACATATCGAACACATGGTAGCTGTCTGTCATCTGCATGCGTTCGATCGATGGGATCAGATCGGCGACGATCTCCGACGGTGATCGGTCCGATCCAAGACGTCGTAAAGACGTCGTAGGTTGTCCTATAGTCTCTGGGAAGAACTCTTGCAGAACATTCATTCCTATGCCGATGACCGTGCTTTGGCACCTCGAGCCGAGGAATTCGTGTTCGACCAACACTCCGGCCAGTTTTGACCACCTTGATTCGTCTCGACCCTGAATGTCATTGGGATACTTGCACCGTATGACATCGTCAAGGCCATATCCTCGCAACATTTGCAGGATGGCGAGTGAACCTCTGGCCATGTCGGCTGCCAGATCCACAGCCGTTCGTTCCAGATTGTGTCTCTGTCCAAACGATATCAAAACGCTTTGTCCGGCTTCATCATGCCACTCACGTCCACGACGCCCGCGGCCTGTTGTCTGATGATCGGCGCTTACCACAACCGTATCAATGTCACGAAGCACCTCCTTGGCAACGTCATTTGTGGACGTTACTTCGCGGAAGTGAAATTTGTGAACAGTTGACACCGTGAAAATAAATGTGTTTACAAAGCAGCTGTAGTGTGAAGTTGTTCGTGCAACATACCGCCATTTTGCGATGATGTCTGCTATTTTGTGTGACCGACATGACGCCCATGACATCCGATACGATCTGTGCTTTGGCCACTCCGCCCGGTATAGCGGGTTTGGCCATCATCCGCGTCAGCGGCCCTCGGTCTTTCATTGTCTGTGACTCCTTTTTCAGAGGATCCGTCTCAGCGCAACAGGCCAGTGACCACACGATCCATTTTGGATGGTGGGGTGAAGGTGATCAACGGGTGGATTCCGTGACGCTGATGATCTATCGATCACCACGTTCCTACACAGGAGAGGATGTTGTTGAGATCGGCTGCCATGGCGGGCTGTTCGTGGCAGACCGCATCATTTCGGATCTTCTTTCCGCAGGAGCGAGGCTTGCTGAACCTGGTGAGTTCACGCGACGTGCGTTCCTCAACAAGAAGCTCGATCTTGTTCAGGTCGAGGCGGTTGCTGACATGATCCACGCCGAGTCGCATCGTGGTGCCCAGGTAGCTGCTCGGCAGTTGGCAGGGGGCTTTACTGAACGTCTCACCTCCTTTCGCGCCGCTCTGTTGGAAGTCGTAGGACTTCTGGAGTTGGAGCTTGATTTCTCCGAGGAAGACGTTGAATTCGTGTCCCGAGACAAGCTCCGCACCCGATTGCTTGCGGTCGACCATGAGATACGTCAGACGGCGTCGTCTGCGCACGCTGCAAGCGTCCTGCGTTCGGGTTTCCATGTTGCCGTCGTCGGGTTTCCGAATGCCGGGAAGAGCTCACTCTTCAACGCACTACTGCTACGGGATCGGGCAATCGTCAGTGATGTGCCCGGAACAACACGGGACTATATCCGGGAATCCATCCTGATGGATGGCTACACCGTCCACCTTGTTGACACGGCCGGAATCCGGGAGACTGCGGACACGATCGAACTTGAGGGTATCGCGATAACACGCTCCCTGATCGATCAGGCCGATCTCGTTCTCGTCCTCAATGACCTGTCTCTGGGTATCGACCACTCAAACGCACTTATTAACGACCTTCAGAGTCGATATCCCACAACCCCCATTCAGCTGGTTCACAACAAGGTCGATGTCGTCGATGCCAGCTTATCCCCTTCCTTTCACGTACTTGCCTGCTCTGCAAAAACTGGCTCAGGGATTGATTCTCTTCGAAACGCCATTCTTTCCCACGTTCGAAGCAGCACCACGAACGTAACAGACGTCCTCGTAAACGCCCGCCAGGCAACCCTCCTGATGGCGATATCGGACTGTCTTGCATCCGTCATTGCAGGCTTGGACCGCCACGCCAGCAATGATGAACTTGCCGTCGATCTCCGAACATCCGTCCGTCTCCTGGGCGAGATCACAGGGGAGACGTGGAATCCTGACGTTCTGGACACAGTTTTCACCCGTTTTTGCATTGGAAAGTAGCTGCATGGCACTCGATCTGAGCATCCGACCACTCGAATTGGTTGATTTCGCCCCCTTCCTCGAGATTCAGCGCGAAGCGCTGCTCCTTTCGCCGGAACTCTATGGCTCGGACTACGAATGGTTCGAAAGCCTATCCATTCTGTCTAAGGAACAGCGCTACGAGAAGTACATGAACTTCCCCTATCAGTACATCCTGGGTGCATTTGCTCCGGATGGCTCGATTGGTGGTATGATCGGCTTTACCAGTGAAAACCGACTCAAGACGCGCCACAAGTGCCGGCTATGGGGTCTGTTTGTTCGGCCGGAGTATCGGGGCAAGGGGCTTGCTACACAGCTCATTCAATCCGTTCTCGATACAGCCCAGAATGTTCTCGACATCGAACAGGTGCAGCTGACCGTCAGCACGCAGAACGAAGCATCATATGGGCTCTACTTGCGCCTTGGCTTCACGGTCTTCGGCACCGAACTGCACGCTATGAAGATTGGCAGTTCGTACGTTGACGAATACCACATGGTGAAGTTTTTAAAGTAGTGTTCCACGTGGAACACAATCCGGGCGAACTTTCCATCGTCAAAACGTAGTTTGCGATGTTTCACGTGGAACAAAACCGAAAGTTTCGGTAATCGCCCCTTTTCGGTCGAAAAGACCCTCTATGAAGTCAAATTTTGATGTTTTGGTCATCGGCGGAGGTCACGCCGGTATCGAGGCTGCATGCGTTGCATCCCGTATGGGGGTGGATGTAGGCCTGCTTTCCATGGACCCCACGACAATTGGGCGGCTTTCGTGCAATCCGTCTATTGGGGGTAGCGCGAAGGGTCATCTAGCCATCGAGATCGATGCGCTTGGGGGCGTCATGCCTCGGATTGCCGACGCGAGCGGCATCCAGTTCAAACTCCTGAATACCTCCAAAGGCCCAGCCGTATGGTCTCCTCGTTCGCAGAACGACAAGGACCTCTACCCTACCTTCGCCCAACAGATGATTCGTCATCAGCGTGGCATCACCGTCATCCCACGGACTGCGGTAGAGATCCTGGTTCGCGGTGACACGGTCTATGGAATCCGGACGGATGCAAACGAGGAGCTCACCGCAACGTGTGTGGTTCTCTGTTCGGGCACATTCCTGAACGGAGTGATGTGGACCGGTGATACGTGCGTGGCGGGTGGGCGTGTAGGCGAACGTTCATCTGAGATGATATCGGATCTACTTGCCAGCCGGGGACTTCAGAAGGGTCGACTGAAGACGGGGACGCCTCCTCGAGTTTCGATGGCCTCCATCGATCTTTCGGGTCTAGAACCTCACAATGGCGACGAATCGCCTCGCCCCTTTTCAATCCAGACCAAGACCGTCAAGAATCGGCTGGCCTGCTATGCCACATCAACCAGTCAAGAAACACACGACATCCTGCGGGAAGGCTTTTCACGATCGCCGATGTTCACCGGACGCATCAAGGGGGCTGGACCTCGGTATTGTCCATCCATCGAGGATAAGGTCGATCGCTTTTCGGATAAGCCTTCGCACACCATCATCCTTGAGCCGGAAGGCCTCAGTACCGATACGGTCTACGTCAATGGTTTCTCAACTAGTTTACCTGTTGATGTGCAGGAACGGGGCTTGCGTTCAATCAGGGGTTTGGAAAACGCGGAGATCCTCCGACATGGATACGCAGTTGAGTATGACTTCTTCTTCCCCTACCAACTCACTTTTGGACTCGAGACGAAGGCGATACGAGGGTTGTTCTTTGCTGGCCAGATCAATGGAACCTCTGGCTACGAGGAGGCGGCGGCACAAGGTCTGATCGCCGGAATAAATGCAGCGCTCAGGATCAAGGGAGAGGGAACGTTTACGCTAAAGCGTTCCGAGGCATACATCGGTGTGATGATCGACGATCTTGTGAACAAGAATACCGAAGAGCCCTACAGAGTCTTCACGTCTCTGGCAGAATACCGACTGCTTTTGAGGATCGATACGGCGTATAGCCGCCTATCACGATTTGGTCGCGCGCTTGGCACAATCGACGATGCGACGTGGTCGCTGATATGCCGTAAAGAGGAGTTGACGGAGCGACTTGAGCAGTACACAACCACCACGAAGATCACCCCTCAAGCCGCTGAATCCATACTCTTGGACGTGAACGAAGATCTTATCACGGAGACAACCACTGTTCGAACCTTGGCGCGCCGGCCTAATGTGACTCTGGAACGACTCCTATCGATCTGCGACGATGGGGTCACAACGTCGATACTGCACGAACACATGGACGTGGTCCACCGCGTCGATACGTCCATTCGATACGAAGGATACATCGAGAAACTGCATCGTGACATTGAGCGATTCCGACAACAGGAATCAATGATGATACCTGATGGATTCGACTACGGTGGTGTGCAGAGTCTATCAACGGAGGGTCGTGAGAAACTCGCTCGGATTCGACCATCCTCCTTGGGACAGGCCTCTCGCATTCCAGGTGTCTCTGCGTCAGATGTCTCAATCCTGGCGCTGTACCTGCGCTAACGACAGAACACCTCTATCGGGTTATGACAACATTCTTTGTCAGGGGGCCAAGCGGGGTCTGGATAATGACGTGATACATTCCAGGCACAAGGTCTGCGATATCAACTCGTGTTCCCGTCCCTTCAACTTCGACGCTCTTCCGCAATGCACCCAAATTGTCGAACATGAGAATCCTTGAGATCGGCACATCGCCCCCTACCAAGAGAGAAACGGAAGCAGGGTTTGGACCGATTGAAACTCTCTCCTCAGCGAGTGCCGGCACAGAGCTTCCCTGATCGATAGTGATCACACGTTGAGATTCCTCGACGACCGACAACCCGCTCTGGAGGGATGTGACGCGGACTCCATACCCGGTTCCCTTCGGAACGGTAACAGGAACACGCCAGAGCAAGCCAGAGAGGGGTGCCTGAATACTATCTGCGATCGTGGTTACAGCACCTGACGCGTTGATCAATTCAACCTTTACCCTACCCGAAAGATTTGTTCGCCAGGTGATAGGATACGCGACATCCTGAATCCAAGTTTGGGCGGTATCAAGGCCAGTGAGTGAGAGGTAGGGGGCAGCTACTTCGAAGGTCTCATCGCCAGAGAGTGGTGAACGGGCTGTGTCACCTCTATTCGGTGTGATGTTCAGGGCCTGAATGTTCCACGTGTAGATCCCGGTCGCCAGCGGCCCGGTCACTGTCAGGCGGTCCCTCGTCAGCACGGTATCGATGAGGGTTTGACCCGAAGAGTTCCTGAGCACATACCAAAGAGCTGTGTGAAGACCTTGAGGGGAGACTCGAAGAGTAACAGGATCAATGTTTGAAACCTTCACGCCGGCTATAGGCGACAACTGCTGAGGGGTCTTCACGTCCGCCTCTACAGCCAGAGGGGATCCGAAGCAGAACTCCCCTACTTGTGCCGTATCAACCACAAGCTCGCGGGTGTTTGGGTTGTAGCGGGTGCGGAGTGGCCTAAACGCCCCCTTACCTATCGTATCGCGATAGTACACCGTGGTGTTACCTGGATCGGAGATGCCAAACCGGTCAACGTTGAACCGGAACTCTGCCCCGTGGCTCTCCATCCCCTCTTGGGTAATGGTCATCCTGCTTTGATAAATCGTCCTTGGAGCAGACGTTGGTGTTTGTGAACCACCCGTACCGGAAACAAAACGCGGATTTTCGGGAGACCACATATAGCGGCGAGCTGTGGTGGTGTTGTAGAAGAACGAGATGAGGGTGTGATATGTGATCGTCACGCCAACGGTATCCCGACCTCGGGTATAGGTATAGGTATTCGTTGGCAAGATCTCGTCGATCAGCACATCCGCTGCGTGTCGACCCGTTGGATAGGGATACTTCTCAACTTTATAGGGAAACATCATGTTCGGCAATTCGGCTTCTAACATAACATCGCCGTTGGGGGCTACTTCGGTCAGAAGTGTTCGATTATTGGATAGCGCAGATCCCCACGCGATCAAACGATTGCCATTCGGTAGAGTTTGCATTGAGCCCTGAACACCGGCATAAAGGTCTGGGGACTTGCGATACTGCCATACTAGGCGACAGATCTTCTTCTGCTCATCCAGTTGATATTCCACGCCGCGGGACCATTGAGGAGTTCTCTGGGTTCCGTTGTCGAAGAGAGAGATGTTACCGTTGGGAAGCCGGCGTGCGTCATGCTGATACGAGAACTCCGCTGGATCGGAGTTACCCAAGCCATTCTCGAATGTAAATTGGTTTAATTTTCCGCCCAGTATCCAGAGAACTTCTCCAGTGGTCCGATGGATCTTCGCCACGAGAGAGGAGTGTCGGGCGCTAATGAGGAAATGTCCATCTCGATCGACTTCCACGGAATTGAGGTGAAAGTATCGTATAGACGGGGCTGTGAGGTCTTCGTACGAAACTGTCACAGGGAAATGATCAAGGGAGCGCCATTGGAAGACGATACGTCCGTTGATGTCGATCTCTTGAAGCAACATTTGCTGAACGCTTGCTGCTGGATGGCCTCCGGGCACGACAGCACGCATATCCACCGTGACATTTTCTTGGAGAATCAGCACCCGATTGCCATTTGGAAGCACCAAAAACCCGTGCATAGCAAGGTTGTATGGATTGGCAGGGGTGAGAGAATCGAACGTTGCGAGAGTAGTATCGACCAGATAAATGCTCGATGATTCACGCGGTCCACTTCCGGCAGATTGAAAGATGGAATAACCCATGCGTCCGTCTGGGTTTACACGGAAGTCAAAGGCATACTCCTTCAGGATTCTCGATGCGAGTGGCTTTCCATCATTTCCCACAACCATCAGCGAGGGGACAAAGGGAGGATTTGCAACCCTACTGTTTGGAGCGATATACAGAGCGCCGGGTGCGGGTGTGACTGCGGTGCGGATGGTGACAGGGGGAAGGATCTGACCCATCGTTGATTGGAAGAATCCGCCCAACAGGACCAAGAGAAACAGCAAAGAACGTTGGTTTGTCATTGTCTAGTCGAAGATGGTGTGGTGATGAATCTCCTAGAACCACAATCTCGTGTCGAAGTAACACAAACGAGTTGAGGGGGGAACAAGAATGTAAATTTGCATCATGCTAGACATAAAATACATCCGCGAGAACCCTGACGCTGTCCGTCAGAACTGTGTTAACAAAAATGACGCGAGCGACATTTCCCGGCTGCTTGCCCTGGATAAGGAGCGTCGGGCAATCATTCAAACCGTCGAGGAGCTGAAGAACACACGAAACATGGTTTCGAATGAGATCTCTGCGCTGAAAAAGCAGGGAGCGGACGCGACAGACAAGATCGCTTCCATGCGACATGTCGGAGACCAGATTAAAGGCATGGACGAGACCCTACGTGGTATCGAATCGGATATCGAGTCCATCATGCTCCTGATTCCAAACATTGCCCATTCAAGTGTGCCTGTGGGAGCGTCTGCAGATGAGAACGTTGAGGTTCGCCGTTCCGGTACGTGCCTCGAGAGGGATCATCGAGTAGATCACATCGCCATCAGTCAGCAGCTCGGGATCTTGGATTTCGAGCGAGGAGCAAAGGTCACAGGATCAGGATTCGGATTCTACGTTGGTAAGGGGGCGCGCCTGGAACGGGCCCTTATCAACTTCTTCCTCGACACAAACACCAATGAATCTGGCTATACCGAGATCATTCCACCGTTTGTTGTGAATGCTGACTCATGCCGGGGAACAGGTCAGCTGCCGAAAAGCCAGGAGGATATGTATCATGCTGAACGGGACGATCTGTACTTGATCCCAACAGCAGAGGTCCCGATCACGAACTTTCATCGCGATGAGATCCTCCCTACCGACAGTCTTCCAATCAGGTATGCAGGATACTCTGCGTGTTTTCGACGCGAGGCTGGAAGTCACGGCAAGGACACCCGGGGATTTCTCCGTGTCCATCAGTTCAATAAAGTGGAGCTGGTGAAGTTTGTACGACCCGAAACATCTTATGACGAACTCGAATCCCTTGTTGGAAACGTAGAGACTATCCTTCAGCGGCTGGGTCTAACGTATCGAGTTCTCCTTCTCTGCACCGGAGACATGACGTTTGGTGGCTCCAAGACATACGACCTAGAGGTGTGGTCTCCATACGAGCAAAAGTGGCTGGAGGTCAGCTCTTGTACCAACTTCGAATCGTTCCA
This sequence comes from Bacteroidota bacterium, assembly GCA_041170435.1. GTDB lineage: Bacteria > Bacteroidota > Ignavibacteria > Kapaibacteriales > Kapaibacteriaceae > UBA10438. The sequence continues at coordinate 52,520 of JBEAYU010000040.1, read as the reverse complement.
GTCGAGAAGATCGAACATCCGGTATCGGGTCGAAGAAACAGGAAAGCTCGACTTCGTTCACACACTGAATGGGAGTGGGTTGGCAACATCTCGGATCATGGTTGCCCTCTTGGAACAGTATCAGACCGAAGATGGACGTATCAATGTACCAGAGTGCCTGCGGCCATACTGCGGATTCGATCAAATCTGACGGTCAAATCTCGGTTGCGAGAAGGAGGTTTCCAAAAAGCCCCCTCACAGAACAATCATACTATACTCTTTCTTTCTTGGGAGAAGAGAAGAAGAAGATATGATGATGATAGAGTGTGGAGAACGTGGAAACTCTCTTGTTGCATCTATCTAAACCCTAGATTCTACGGCATTACACACACCAAAAACACACTCTTACTATCTCCCCAACGAAGGGGAAAACACCATATTTAACCGATGCTATCCGGGACAACTCCCGAAAACAAACTCCTTGTAATTCACACGATGGTGGACGAAGAACAACATATCAGCGATTTATCCACTCAGAAACTCCGCACACGTTGATAGATCCCCGAACACTTTCATTTTGATTTTTCGAATTCTTGTAAGCCGAGCAAAAACGCGAATCCACACCCTGTGAAGAGTGTATAACGCGTGAACGATTCGGTGGATTTCACAAAAAACCTCATCCGTTGCTCGCGATGAAGGCCTGGCATAGCTCCACCGTCGCTTTGATCCCATCGACGTGTGTCCGCTCCATCCCGTGAGACGCAGCGACACCCGGACCGATGAGTCCAACGCGAACATCTGCACCAGCTCTCAAAGCCGCAGTTCCGTCAGAACTGTAAAATGGATACACATCGATTGCATGAGGGATCTTGTGTTCTTCAGCCAAGCGAACAAGCTCACCCCGAAGATGGTAGTCATACGGACCACCCGAATCCTTTGCACAGATCGAACATGAACGTTCGTTACCCAGGCACGAATCCCCCACCACACCCATATCGATCACGATCAGATCCTTGATGCTTGAAGACAGCGAGGGAGCGCCCCCATGTCCTACTTCCTCGTAGGTAGAGAAGAATAACTCAACCGGCAGGGGGCTACCTTTCCGGCTAGCCTGAAGAGCAATCTCAAACAGTACTGCGCACCCTGCCTTATTGTCGAGAAAGTGGCTCTTGATATACCCATTCGGCAGGTATTGGTACTTGGGGTCGAATGCGATGATGTCACCCGTGCGAATTCCGAGAGCACGAACCTGCTCAGGAGTACTAACCAGTTCGTCGACGCGTACATGCATCGTGGTCGGAGACCGATCCTTGGTAGCAGCGGTGTTGTTCGCGTGCGTCGAAGGGTCGTTCAACAACAATGTGCCGGTATACACACGATTGTCCAGAGTGTGGATACGTACATAGCCCCCTTCAAAGCTTGGGAGAAGCGGGCCTCCCAGGAGTGAGAAGCGAAGGGTCCCATTGGCATTGACACCAGAGACGATAGCACCAAGGGTATCGGTATGCGCCGCGAAGGCGATCCGAGGATCCGGGCCGAGAGCACATCGTACAGCACCTTTGACTGTTCGTGATGGTGCATAGCCGATTGAGCGCAGGTATTCCTCGATCATATCAGCGGCGTTGTGGGTAAAGCCCGTGGGTGAGTCGATCGAGATGAGCTTCTCGAGAAGCGGAATTGTTTCCATAGCCGTAGGTTTGTGGTCTCTAGAACGTGAGGAAGCAAACATACTATCACTTTATGGCACACATTCAACCGTACGATACTACACTAGGAAACGGATTGCGGGTCGTCGTTTGTCCCGATCATGCGGCACCGGTCGTGAACGTCACGGTGATGTACCGCGTGGGTTCACATGATGAGCGTCGCGGAAAGACGGGCCTTGCTCATCTTTTCGAGCATCTCATGTTTGATAACGCTGCGCCTGATAACGACAAGCAGTATGATATCTACTGCACGAAAGCCGGTGGATCGAACAATGCCTATACGACCTTTGATTACACCACGTATTACATCGATCTACCTTCCAACAACGTAGAGCTTGGTTTTTGGCTGGAGTCGGAACGAATGAAATCATTCCGAATCACACAGCATGCGCTTCAGACACAGCGTAGTGTCGTTGTTGAGGAGATCAACCAGAACGTCACAAATCAGCCCTATGGCGTTTGGCGACGGGCACAACAAGAAGCGGCCTTTGTCCCTTCCTGTTCCTACTCCTGGGATGTGTACGGATATGAGCAAGATGTTTCAGGCGTGAGCATTGATGATGCAAAGGAGTTCTTTCAAAATTTTTATCGTCCTTCCAATGCTGTTCTTTGTGTATCAGGAGATGTCACACCTGACAGAGCCGTCGAGTTAGCCCAGCGTTTTTTTGGTGATATCCCCGACCGAAAGGCGACGACAGCACGCAATACCTACGACCCATCCTCTCGAAACAAAGGTGCTCATCGTATTGTGCACGACAAGGTTCCTATGACCGCTGTGTTTCTGGCCGCTCACGTTCCCGGCTTTCTCCACAGCGAGTTGTTGGACGTTGAAATCGCCGCCACCATTATCGGTTCGGGAAAGAGTTCACTATTGCATCAATCTCTTGTTGAAGAGAAACGCATCGCGAACGCTGCAGGAGCATATCTCGATAGGCGTGCACACTCCTCACTTCTGACAATGTATGCCTACGGTGCCGACCCTACTGTGACAGGTGATGAGTTGGCATCTGCGATCACGGAAGCACTGTGTAATGCTACCGTGACGCAGAAGCAGGTAGATGCAGGAATCAATAAGATGCGTTCCCATCATGCGAGCGAACTCCAGAGGGTAAACGGTGTCTCCGACACCGTTGCTTGGTCGACGCTGTTCTACAACGATCCGGCGCGAGTAAACACGATATTGGATGACTATCGGGCAGTAGATATCGACCAGATTATGGACTTGCGAAAGACATGTTGCGAGGCTGATGCATTGATCCGCCTTGATGTTGTTCCGAACATTTAGATGCTTTGCAATCTCATAGCAGCTAATTGCAGTGTCGCGTCGGTCTTTGCCAAGCAAACACGCAGGACCCTGTCCTGGCAGAGCTCTGGACGCGTATAGAATGGAGACAGCGGGATACAGGCAACACCGTGATCCACCGTCAACCGGTGAGCGAAATCGACGTCAGCTTCATCTGTGATGTTCTCGTACCCCAACAGTTGAAAGTACGAGCCACTGCAGTTCCGCAGTGTCCATCGCGAGCCACTCATGAGATCGCGAAACAGGTCTCGCTTCCTTTGAAAGAAGTTCGATAATCCCTGGAAGTGATCGGGCGTGGACATGTATTGTGCGAGTGCGTGTTGCGCCGGAGCGTTGACGCAGAACGACACGAACTGGTGAACCTTACGAAACTCCTTGGTCAGCACTGGACTCGACACACACGCACCCACCTTCCACCCGGTGATGTGGAATGTCTTTCCGAACGAAGTGATCACGTACGTTCGATGTCGCAATCCATCGTGCATAAAGGGACTTTGATGTCGCACGCCGTCAAACGTGATCAACTCATAGACCTCGTCACTGATCACGTAGAGATCGCGCTCCTCACACAACGTCGCAAGCGCGTCAATGTCATCACTATCCATAACACTACCACACGGGTTGTGCGGGGTGTTGATGATGATGCATCGCGTTCGTCCGGTGATGGTATTCCGGACGGCGTCCCAATCCGGCTTGTACTCTGGTATCATCAACGGAACACCTCGGACAACGCCGCCGAGGAGTTCGATCGAAGGACCGTATGAGTCATAACACGGCTCAAGAACGATCACTTCGTCACCCGGACGCACCAAGGCAGCCAGGGAGCAGAAGATCGCCGATGTTCCACCGGGGGTAATGGTGATCTCAAGATCTGGATCGACAGTCAGGCCGTGGCAAATCTGATACTTCTCAGAAATGCGTTGACGTAGCGCCTCAAGGCCCGGCATTGGTGCATACTGATTCCAGCCCGACGCGGATGCCTCGGCCAAGAGCGACGACAATGTCGGATCGATCGGATAGTCGGGAAATCCCTGTGAAACGTTAACAGCCCCTGCCTTAAGGGCAAGGGCTGTCATTACAGAGAAGATCGTTGTTCCAACATTGGGAAGTTTTGAGTCGAACATCCGGTGTTCCGGGGTCGTTTATGATTCTTCTTCCTCTTCTTCTTCTTCAAAGATCAACTTCACCCGCTTAGCGATCTCTTCACCGTCACGGTTGTAGCCGATCACAAAGTCGACAGGATCCCCTTCACGAAGATCGACAAAGTCAGCATTGAGGATATCAGAAGAATGGAAGAACAAGTTGTTCGGTGGATACTTGATGAACCCATATCCGTTCTTCAAAGCGAGCACATACGATTCAACCCGCTCGGAATCATCCTCTTCTTCCAGGTCGATCCGTGGTGCGCGTCCCTCATTGAGCTCTTGCAGCTCCCGTGCATCACGAGGCGGACGTGGCTGAGCATCATCACGCCGGACGAAGAGGTTCTGCACGATTTCATCATCCTGGGAGATGCGGCTTTCGATCAGCTGATGCATCTGCACGGGATAGGTAACCTCTTCGAGAAGCTCTTGGGAGGTGCGGGTGACGACATGCTTGCCTTCGTTGTCAATGAACTCGAAGTCCCACGAAAGAACCATGACGCGTGCGCCGAGGGTGTTGATCTTCCGCACAAGTGGAACGTAGTTCCCGTCAGAGGTGATCAACACCACAACATCGAACTGCTTCAAAAGCGTCAGCTCGTATGCCTCGAGAGCCATCCATACGTCGATACCCTTCTCTTCGCGCCGTCCGCCACTGTGGCGCAGCGGTAGATAGTGAGTGATGACGCCCTCCCACATGAGGATGTCCTCAAATACACGGTCGTAGTAGAGCAGGTTTCCACGTTGTTGCGCCTCGTTGGCTGAGATGCGCCCGCGGAAAAAGTGGCTGTCGACGATCTGGGTGAGATGAACTTCCGTGTTCTCCGCCGCAGCGATGCGGTGCCGGATGAACTCGTGCAAGCCTTTGAGGCTTATCCGACTATTACGCGGATGATTGAACGCGTAGTAGTTGCTGACGTGAAGAAAGTAGTTGCCATCATAGAAGAGGGCTACCTTCGTCAACTTGGTGTTGAAAGGTGAAGACATCGTGTGGTACAGGTTTTGAAATAAACAGTGTTTTACAGAGACATATCGTGTCATAGTTCGGGCACGACCTTTTGTCAGAACTTCGCGCCGGCGGTCTCCAATATGCGAATAATTGTTTTTCGTCGATTCAATTTGGCATGAGTCAGCGCGGTCTTCCCAGCATAGTCGATAGCATGCAGATCGGGCTTGAAGCGAAGTAATACTCGCAGCATCTCGTCCTCACCCAACACGGCCAAGAGCATAGCAGGTGTGCGACCAGAGTAGTCGCGTGTATTTACGTACGCTTTTTTCTCTAAGAGCTCCTCGAGACATCCAAGTTGTCTGTTCCCGCACGCCAACATGAGGGGAGTGTTCCCCTTTCTATCCTGCAGATGAACAAAGGCACCGGCTTCGATCAGTTGTGTGACAAGGTTCGTACTGCCTTGCAGTGCTGCAACGTGAAGTGGTGTACGCCCGGCGTCATCAAGAAGATTTGGGTTGCCCCCTGCCCTCAAGAGTTGCGGGCTGCAGCGATCTCTGTTATGGAAGGCAGCCGCATGAAGCGCAGACATGCCGCGAGCGGCGCGGATATTGGGATCGGCTCCGAACGACGTGAGAAGATCGACCATCGCACTGTCATTGGCCAAGGTTGCCAGAATAAGGGGCGTGATACCACGCTCATCTTGCTCGTCGATCTTGGCCTTCGATTTCCGGAGAATCTTTGTGACGGCCTTGACGTCGGCTGTCTGGACGGCCTCAAGAATCGCTTGTGAGAATGATACATGCGATCCGTAGATGAGAACAACGAGACAGACGAGAAGGGCTATGTACCGTTGCACGGCTTAGAACCCCTGCTTTTGAAGGAAGATGCCCTTGTCGACCTTCGAGAAGAAATCTTGGTAGAACTTCGGGTCGCGAATGACGTACACTTCGACCGGGTTACCCGTGTTGTCGAGAATCTTTGCCTGGAAGTTGGCTCGAACTCGGCTACGCCTTCCTTGCTCAGTCACGTTGATACTGACCTCGATCTGTTTGAATTTGTTGTACCGAAGATCTTGCTGTTGCTGGCGGCCACGATCCTGGTTGCGACCCGCAAGTAATCCGGCAAACGCCTCAGTCCAATACGAGTCGCTTGTTGATGGCCGCTGAGAAAGCTGGATCTCCTTGTTGGCCGTTAGAAGACCAAGATCGACGACCGCGTTCTTGACGACGAATCCGTCGTCTTGAAGAACATTCAACATGGCCTTCATTACAAGCTTGACGTCATTGGTATCAAACTCTCGCGTCTGAAATTCTCGCGTCTGGAGCTGTGTCTCAGGAGGCGGAATCCGAGGCGGTCTGTTGATGATGGTGCACGAAGCGAGGACGGCGGCCATCATGACCGAGATCACTCCTACGCCACAAAGGGATGTTCGCATAATCAGAACTTGCTCTGATGATAGTTGAACGTCGTTACCTTGCCATCCTTATCGAAGGTGATGATCACCGTGAGCGTCCGCTGCGTCGTTGCCATAGCGCCGCTTTGATTCGAGATGCCACCCAAGATCAGAAAGATCGCGCTTTGACCTTCGGAGTATGACGCTTCAGTGGCGATCTTGTCATACACCCACACTTCGCGGCCGTCATCCTCGGTGCGTGTGATATTCGGTGAGCCAAGCGCCTGCGCAACTTCAGCCACGCCCATTCCTTTTTTGATCTCGCGGCGTACAATGCCCGCTGTGAGCTCACGCTCGCGTGTCGAGTGAAGATCGTTTCGATGATCCTGAACGGTCCGGCAAGACTGTAGGCCGAGCAGAGCCACGAACGCGAGCGTGGAAACACGAAGGATGATCGGGGTTGTTGACATGTGGTGTGCTCCTGAGAGTGGTGTTTAGATCGCTACAACTGAAACGTCAGTCCTAGACGGAAAATGACCATTGCGGGGTTCAAGACCTCCGCCTTGCGTACTTCATAGTCAAGACTGGCTTCATCGATAAGGTCCGCATACGAAACCGTAGCTCGTCCGCCGGATGTATAACGAAACCCGATGTCGATTAATGTGCGTTGCAGGGAGTTTGGGAGTGTGATGATATCTGCCACCTTGAAGGCAGCACCAAGGCCGAGGCCATATGTCCATGAAAAATCCTCGTCACCATCGTCGGTTGTTGTCGTGTCGGTGCCAACGATCCGTCGTATTGTCACATCCGACGAGAACACCGTAAGCCCTGCAAATGCTTCGGCATAGGGATACACCCAATTGTAGATGCTCGGTTGAAATCGGACCACGCCTAAGATCGGCATAGAAAAATTCGAGGTGCTTACGCTGTAACTCCGCTGAGACGAAGCGTTGATGGTCCGATCGTTGGACGGATAAAAGGTCACCCCGAAAGACCCACCCACATACAGCGGAATTGGATCATAGTACCAGCCAAACTCTGCTGAGAATCCATACCCGGCGGCTGGGGCCTTGATTGAATCCAAGCTTGTTCTGAAATCCCCCTGGGCGATGCCTTGAATGTACCCCACGTGCCATTGAAGGGGCAACGCTTGGTCCTTTATGCGAGCGATGAGGGCCGAGTCGACATCCTCCACCGGTGATTCCGAAACGGGGAATGGATCACCAGCGATCTGAGCGGGCAAATGCCGTGCCGATAGCATGACAAACATCGTCAAAATCAACAGTCGCATAGCGCGAAGTTACCATCCCCTAACAAACCCCCTGCTACGATTTGGTAACTGGTGCAATCAATCCGAACGTGGCAGTTTCGCCGGCGTTGATTTCGGGGGGAAGCAACGACATGTCAACCGTAACACGACGAACCTTTGTTCAGGCTGCGATGACCGCTTCCGGCATCATCATTGCCGGCGGCTTTCCGGTGGATGCCTTGTCGGCCGGATCCGGAGAGGTCATATATCGTCGACCTCGACTTGATCTCGCGCGGGATAGTGCGGTGTGGGCCTGCTGGATAGGTCATTCAACGGTGTTACTGAAACTTGGTACCACGTGGGTGATCACGGACCCGGTGTTCTCCTCCGTTGTTGGATTGAACATCTTGGGACTCCGGATCGGACCGAGGCGCCACCAGCCCCCTGCTCTTTCGATTGATGAGATTCCCCGGCCCGACGTGGTCTTGATCTCCCACGCGCACATGGACCATCTTGATCTTCCGTCGTTGGAGCTCATCACCTCTCGTTGGCCCGGACAGATCGACGTCATCACACCACCGAATACGTCCGACCTTCTGCGTGAGTTTGCGTGGCGTACCGTTGGCGAACTTGATTGGCATGGACGAACCACCACGGCGGGCGTAGATGTCCAAGCCATTGAAGTTGTGCATAACGGATGGCGCTTCCCCGGCGAACCGTGCCGCTCGACAGGCAGCCGACGACGGGGCAGAAGCTACAACGGGTACGTCATCGAGTGGAACGGCGCCCGCGTGGTCTTCGGAGGCGACACGGCGTATAGTCGGACATTCGCGGATATCTGCGGCGGAGTGGATCTGGCCATCATGCCCATCGGATCGTATGAGGGGTATCAGCACCTTCATTGCACGCCCGAACAGGCGCTCGAAATGTCGGCCATGATGAAGGCTCGCTCTTTGATGCCGATCCATCACATGACATTCAAGCAGAGTCCGGAACCGATGATAGAGCCACTTCAGCGCCTCCGGCGGAAGGTGTCGGACTACGACATGGTCTTGGCGGCGAATCTTCCCGGGAGCACCTACTCACAGCTCGGATAGATGTTAGGGGGCCAGCACGACGTGTGGCGAAATCAGGTATGTTGCCCCACTATCGATGGATTCTCTGTTTCCAGACGAGCCGACGCCGTCATCTGCGACGTCTGCACCAGCCCCCTTATCCGAACGTATCCGCCCACGTACGCTGGATGACGTTGCCGGGCAGGAGCACCTTCTCGGGGCTCAGGGACCGCTTCGGGGCTTTGTCGACCGCGGTGAGCTCCCGTCGATGATCTTATGGGGTCCGCCAGGGACCGGAAAGACCACCCTTGCCGGCATTCTAGCAACCTCTATCGACGCCAACATCGAACGTCTCTCGGCCGTGGATTCCGGTGTGAAGGATCTGCGCGAAGCCATGCGTCGTGCCGCGATCCAACGCACAAAGGGGCGTCGCACGGTGGTGTTCATTGATGAGATCCATCGCTTCAACAAGGCCCAGCAGGATGCGTTGCTTCATGCCGTCGAAGACGGTGCGATCACGCTCATCGGTGCGACCACCGAGAACCCTTCGTTCGAGGTCAACTCGGCTCTTCTGTCACGCTGTCATGTGTATGTCCTTAAGGCTCTGCCGGAAGATCAGGTAGCCAAGATCATTGAGCGTGCGATAGCGGACTATCAGACAAGAGGCATAGAGATCGAGATCGACGATCTTGAAGCGCTGCTTGGTCTGTCCGCGGGCGACGCGAGAAAGGCACTGAATGCTCTGGAGGCAGTGGTGATGATGCACAATCCCACCGCTGGGCCCCTGCGAATAACGCGTGAGCACTTGTCGCAGGCCGTCCAACGTAGAGTTCTGCAGTATGATAAACACGGCGACAACCACTTCGACACAGTGTCGGCATTCATCAAGTCGATGCGAGGAAGTGACCCCGATGCCGCATTGTTCTACCTCGCGGTGATGATCGATGCCGGTGAAGATCCCACGTTCATCGCTCGTCGGATGATCATCTTCGCCAGCGAGGATGTGGGAAATGCAGACCCTTCTGCACTTGGCGTTGCCGTAAGTGTCTTTCAGGCCGTGGAACGCATTGGCATGCCTGAGGGACGCATCGTGCTTGCGCAGGGGGTAACGTATCTGGCGACCGCCCCGAAGTCGAATGCCAGTTATGTAGCCATCGATTCGGCGTTGGCGACGATCCGTGATGGTGTTCGATTCACTGTGCCAATGCACCTGCGCAATGCACCAACGCCTCTCATGAAAGAGCAGGGTAATGCCGCGGGATATCAGTATCCACATTCGCACCCCGAGCACTTCATTCGTGCAGAGTACCTCCCAGAGAACGTCTCCGGTTCGGTGTTCTATCGGCCGACTTCTCAGGGGGCTGAGCAGGAAATCCGAGATCGTCACTTCCGACGTTGGCCCGATCGTAAGGACCGCTGACGGGATTTACTTCTTTTGCTGCGCCGCCCTTGCTTCTGCCGCCTTCTTGGCAGCAGCCTTCTTGGCGCGTCTCTCGTTGTAATTGATGCTCTCGAGCAGACGCACGTGTGGACGTATCACCCCACGTGCCTTAAGGATACTGTCGGCCGTCAAGTATCGCTTGATGTTCCGAAGCGATCCTCGACTTTCCTTTGGTACTTGAGAGATCGGTATAAGCGCTTCCTCGACGGACATCGGATCGGCAGGCAGATCGATACCCACCGTGTCATTCGACGTCAATTCAAGCCATGGCCCGCCCCTTCGTCGAGCGAAGTTGAAGACGTCCACAATGATCACCGGCGTGCCAGACATGGGAATGTACGTGTGGCGGACGGTGTCTTTCCGTGCCACGCGCACCCACCGGTAGAGCCATTCGGCGTCCTCAAGGAACTGCCTTATGCACGAGTGCGATACCGGGCGTCCGGGCATGTCGAATTGATGGAACGCGCTTCCTGCCTGAAGGTGGAAGTTGACGGTAAACGGCAGCTTCCACGCGTCATTGAGCGAGGAGATTCGCAGCCTCTGCCGCCAGTACACTGAGTATCTACCCGGAAACGAGGGCTTGCGCTCTTCGCCGGTGTTGCACGCAGCAAAGCGCACGAGCTCCCCGTACTCATAGCAGGCGTATGACTGCCAGGTGTTGCTCACGAGGATGATCTTGGGGATGGTATCGCCCCCTTCCCAGTACTGGGGAAACACCGAGTAAGCCCGAAGATCCTTCATGATGGTGTCGGGCATCACAAGTGTATCGCCGACACGCAGATACTGGATATCCTTTCGGTTCAACAGGCGCATGACCCTGTATGCGCCGCGCGCAGTGTCCAAAGGCGAACAAACCCGCCGAAAACTATCCAACACAGCCCGGCTTGTGATGGGCACGCGGTGATACGATATGCTTTGAAACCGCGACATCAAACTGTCACGTCGCGCACGCTGCCTCTCGACATCGATGATTGCGTTTGCTGACGATGATGAGTCAGGGGGCTCCTCGGAACCACCGCTTCGCCGCTGCCAGTCCGTGTAAACGAACATCATGGATGAAATGAACACTATCCCGGACAGGCCGAGAAGCACGGGGGGGAGGAATCGACGTCTGGACATGGAAGTGGTTGAAGTGCGGCCGGAGACAAATCTCGGTAGATTCGTGCTGCATCATGATCTTTCGTCTGATTTTTCTTAGCACAATCTGTGCCATGCTTGCCGGGTGCAGTACAGAAAAGCCTGTTGACGAACCGAGAACAGATCCCGGTTTCGACAGGCCGGCGGCGGTTCCTGCGCGGGAGTATGGCTACCGGGTGCTGGCAACATTCCCGCATGACGTGAATGCGTTCACTCAGGGACTTGTGGTGCATGACGGAGCTTTTCTTGAGAGCACCGGACAGTATGGGTTTTCAAGCCTGCGTCGTGTTGCCATCAAAACGGGCAAGGTTGACCGCATAGAAAAGATCGACGCGCGATACTTCGGAGAGGGCATGACGGTTTTGAACGGCCGGATCTACATGCTCACATACCTTAATCAGCAGGGCTTCATCTTTGACGCGTCGACACTGCGCAAGATCAGTGAGTTCACGTACTTCGGAGAGGGGTGGGGTCTGACCACAGACGGCTCTCGTCTGTACATGAGTAATGGAACAAGTTCGATCACGGTGCATGATCCGGAGGGATTCCGGGTTGTGCGATCGATCAGCATCACATTCAACGGTAATCCAGTCACCAATCTCAACGAACTTGAATGGGTTCAAGGTGAGATTTGGGCCAACGTCTGGCAGACAGACAAGATCGTTCGGATCAATCCGGAAACCGGCATTGTAACAGGCATCATCGATGTATCGGGCATCCTTCCAAACGCGAAGAGAACGCCAACGACCGATGTGTTCAATGGCATTGCGTGGGATTCCACGAACGGGCGCATCTATGTGACCGGAAAGAACTGGCCCTCCGTTTTTCAGATCGAGATCTTGTAGCGTCACGTTTTCGGCGCAATTCGTACGACGACCGATAGGTACACCATGGTGGTGTGCGAATCACCATTTATCTATCGGAGGTGTCTATGTGGTATATGTCTGTGTTGGTTCTGTCTCTGGTTGCATCGCTTTCGGCACTGTCGCAGGTTCAATCGGTGACAACGTCACCGTATGACGGTCAGGCTGATGTGTCAACGTCTGCGAGTGTTCGCGTGCGAGCCCCCTCGCCAATTCTCGCATCGTCTCTGTCGCCCGGTATTGGCCGAGCGGTCATTGCAAGAGGTCGGAGCGAGCCGACCGTGTTGGTTGTGCGTAGCTCCACAGCTGCGGCACTTGAACGTCAGGATTGGATGAAGCGGAGTATCGCTGGCGAACTGAAGATGCTGGATGAGTACACGCTTGAGTGGACGCCACGACGTCTGCTACCGAAGACGAGTTACCGATGTGTTGTTCAAGGTCTCGTGGTGGAAACCGCCAGCGGACCCCAGGAGGTAGCACCGATCGACATCGAGTTCACGACGGACTCAGATGTCCCACGCCTTCAATCCAGCACAATGGATAGCAGTAGCATCCTGTCGTGCTCATCGGTGGTATGGCTGGCGTTTTCATCTGCCATTGCTGATGACGTGTCGTTGTACGACCTGATTGAGGTCGATCAGCACCGCAGCGACGGTACGTGGGAAGCCGTCCGAACGCTGCAGATTCAGAGGATCACACCATCACTCGCTGCTGTGATCTCGTCTTCTGGGTGGACACCGAACTCGCCCCTTCGCTTGAACGTCGCTCTCTCGAAACTCACCGGCGTCGCAACTGATGACCGTCGTTTGGAATCCATGGTACGTGGTGCGTCGCGTCTTACTGTTCGTGCAGTATCGACAACGGACAGGGATCTGCCGGAAACGATCAAGGATGCAGCAGACCTCAACGCGTCGGTCATCACGCCTCAGACCGGCATTGCTGTATCAATGCCTGCATATGCAGACGAACGGTGGCGCTTTGTTCGATGGGAGTGCGAATCGATCCAGGCCATCGAGGGGGCAACCTCGCCATCAGTCCAGGCATCGATGGACTGCTCATTGTTGCGAGCGTCGGTCGAAGTGCGGGCGGTATACGAGTTTCTCGACACCATCGATGTTGTGATCCGTACCGACAGCCTGGGCACGGTTGTGGTGACGGACCAGGACGGACGTGAGTTGGCCGACGTCGAGGACTCCGCCACGATCCGTGTGGACACATCCATCAGTCGGTTGTTCTTGTCTGCTCGCCCCCTATCAGGAGCGACGTTCACTACATGGACCAGCTCTGTGACCGGATGCCAATCCATCACAGCGCCATCGATCACCGTTCCCGTGACGGCTCTCACGGTGTCGGCGAGTCCGCCGGGTGGGACGTCCCAAGCGTCTCCGAACGGAGGGGTGGTCGGCAATGCTCCGAGCATGTTCATCAACCCGCAGTTCCAGAAGCTGACGCCGATGATCGGCGATCGGTATCGATTGCGCGCCCGGCTGATGAACACGCAACCGGAGGAGGGTCATGTGATCGAGGATCACGTTCTGTTCACCACGCCGAATGAGTTCGAGGAAACAAAGCGTGCAACCCGAACGGTATGTGTGCTGGCCGAGGACTGCTGGGAGATCGTTGGGTATCACGATCCAGCTGTTGGGCCGCCGGTGTGGTTTGAAAGGGGCAAAAGGGATCTCTGCGTTGATGCTGAATTGCTCGATCCGGAGAACACACTTGTGATCTTCGGCCGTCGGATTCCTATCGACGTGCGTCTCGAAAGAGTCCTACTTGCAACGGACAACGACGACGACGTCATTCTCGATAAGGCCCCGCACAGTGAAACGAGGATCGAGATCGACAAGCTCGCCATCATCAAGGGTGTTGAAACATGGCTTCCTCTTCCATCCACAATCTGCACCAGGGACGGCATCTCCACGCAGCGTGTGGGCTTGCGCTGTGGCGACAAGATCAGAATGGTTGTGCGTGCCGCTACACAGCGTGGAGAGGACTGGCTGTGGTGGTCTGCACGGAACAACTATGCCATCCCGAGAGAGGTCGAGACAATTGGAAACGCAAAAGTCTATACCCTGAAGGTCGATCAGGCCACTGCTCACTTCGAAGCAAGTGCGTGTGACGGAAGAGATCTCGGCCATCGTGAGGTGGCCATACGAGCAGCCTTCCGAAAGCGCTTCGTTGTTGAATCGATCGCTCTTCGCGTCAAGACACATGCCGGCGGTCCACGATGGGACTACAAGTACGAAGAGCGCTGGTATGATCCACTGCTCTACTACGAGACCGATCGAGACGAACCCAAAGGAGGCAGGCAGGTTGAATACATTGCTCGACGGGGCACGACGGTGAAGATCAGGTTCTCTAGACCGGTCGATGTGACGTCGATCTATGCGGGGGGCATCTCAGCAGAAAGCTTCGGGAACATTTTGCACACGGACGTTCAGGCAAAGGGGCTTGACTTTACGACCACCAGCAGTGAGCTCGGCAACGCGATCGTTCACTCGTCCACCGGTCAGTACCTTAACATTGTTGAGTTCGCGGTCTATCAGCCCGGAACGAAACCAATCTTGCAAGCACTGCATGCCGGCATGATCGACCTTCTGTGCACAACGGGCATTCGGTCGATCGACAACGAGCCCCTTCAGTCCATGCACGCCTTTGCCATTCGACGCATGGAGCTGCCAGGATTTGGCCTTCGCGTCAAAGACGCACAGTTCACGTACGATGGGGACACGGATTACTTTCCGTGGGAAGATCATGGCGAAATGTACCATGCCCTCTACGGGATGAACACGTCGCCGTACGGTCCAATTGTCAACGCCGATGGATTCGTTCGATACCCCGATTGCGGTCAGCAACGCAAGGCCGATGGCGACTGTACGCGTGAATGTGGCGACGAAGGCGAAGTGTTTCCTTTTGGCGACCGAGAGATATGGCTTCAAACCGCATGGATGGATTGGGGCGATATTGCCTTTGCCCGCATAGGATCGTGGGACGAAGACTGTCAGGACGAAGATCGCTGCCTTGTCAATGCACTGCGCCGGATTCTGGGAGATCTCAAAGAACGATCAGACCGATATAAGGGCGACAGTCTTGATCCATCCAAAGAAGATGTCATCTACGATATCGTCTCTCTGTCCTCTGGCTTGATCGCCGCTCTTCTGCCTGTTGCCGAGCAGGACGATCAGATCGGCGAGGTAACCTATCTGGAGAGCTCCGGCAACCTGTGGGGAATGTCAACCCCTATTGCACCAAGTATTTTGCTCTCGGAAGAAAATGCGGATTATCGTCTAAGAGGACAGTGGTTCGTTTCCCGCGCGGTTGTTCGATAGAACGCTTGGTCTTTAGTGCTTGGTCCTTGTCGTATTCAATCAAGAACTGTTGTTGAGTTCAGCCATGAGAACATTCTTCTATGCATCCTACCTGCTGGTCTCTGCGTGCTGTATTGCCGTGGCGCAGCCCGTTTTGCCGCCGACAACATGTCTTGAGAACACCATTGAGATCCCACATCAGCAATGGGGCGGAGTGATACCGCAGTGTATGGACACGTTGCGGATCGGCTATACCATTCCGATGGAACCAACAGGTCAGATGGCTCCGGGAACATGTGCGGCATTATTCGAGGTGTTCCGTCAGGGAGCGACCAAGACATATCGGCGGATCCCGTCAACGGCGATCTGCGAGAACGTCGAACGTGTCATGGTCATCCCGGGTGAACGTCTCGAACCCGAGTTTGACCTGGGAAAGATCCGCACCTACGAAGTGCATACGTATTGTGAGTACTGGCGTGGTAAGGATCGTACTGACACGACGGTCATCCCGTTTCAGATATCACGAGGGTTCCGTGCTCATGCGCGGGCGATCGATTATGAGACCGGACTGGAGATCATGCAGGAGGGCCTCGTTGAGCCAACGGCCGACCAAGCAACAAATAGTGGAACTGCGCCGTTTCGACTCAACGCATGGAGTACCGAGAAGTACGAGTTCATGTTCTGGACGTGCACACACACAACGATTCCTTACGATATCTATGCTCCATTTCAGGTCATCACGATGCGATGCTGGCCGGTCAACGTCACGACGGTCTTCAATGCCTTCTTCCGAGCACGAACCACAACCGTCAATGAGTCGCTGCGGGAGCCGATCACGATCCGTCGATCGGGCAATGCGATGATTCTCGAGCGTCATCATCCAGGTGACGGCGAGATCACGATTATGTCGGTAACGGGTGAGTTGGTGCGCCACCAAGTGTGGGGGACGGCAACGGAACGGGTCTCGTTGGAGGATCTCGCATCGGGCGTGTACCTGTGTGTGGTGCGCAGTCAGCACCACACGATTCACACCCCCATCCACCTTCATTAGGGAAACAACACATGAAAGAGAACTTTAAATGCAGCCTGCCCAACGGGGGCAGGGGGCGGAGCATCCGCACATTCATTGCTTTGGTTGCCGTGCTCCTTACTACCAGAAGTAGCGTCACAGCAGATGTATCAGTCCGTACCAATGAGTCATCGACAACACTAACGCCGGGCACGGTCATGTCCATCCGGTGGAGTAACGACCTTGAGGCGGCGAACGTCGATGTCATACTCTGGGACGGGGTTCGCCGAACAACCCAGGTCATCGCCGAGCGGCTGAGCGAAGAGCAGACTCAACTTGTCTGGACGGTGCCTGCCGGGATCGATGACGGAACGCGATATCGCATCCTAGTTCGCGACAGCCGCCAACCGGATCGTGCAATGTCGAACGTGGGATTCCTGACGTTTCTGAGGGCCGCTCCGGTGCCAACGTCGATCGATCAGTTAAGAGCTGATGCGGATAGAATTGAGGTGGCACCTGTTCCGGCCAGTGAGCGCGTGCGCATTGGCTGGTCTGTGCCAATGAGGCAGATCGAGATCGTCGATGTTCACGGTGCGCGGGTAAAGGTGTTCGACCTCCTCGAGTCATCACGGAGTTGCTCGATCGAGGTCGCCGACCTGAGTACGGGAACCTACACCGTGCAGTCACTCTCGGCATCGGGCAGACGAACCCATAGCCCCCTGATCATTCATCGTTGATCAGGATGCCTGATGCAGTGTGTATGACCTCCCATGCTGCGGAATGATGATCCTCGTTCCGGGCAGACGTTCGTGGATCTCGAGTGCAAGCGACTCACACGCACCTGAGTCACCGTGGGTGATCACGACCGTTGAGGGACGTATGTCCTCGGCCAGCTCAACGAGATGCTCGACCGAGGCATGGCTGCTGAATCGGAACCGTTCGACTTCACAGACGCGCGATAAGCGTGTCGAACCGAAGTTGAACGGTTTCGTTCGTTCAGAGGCCAGCAAACCATATCCCGGCGAATCTGGGTCCTGATACCCGATGAAGGCGATGCCGAACTCCGAACGCAGGAACCACTGCCGTGCGAGGGTGTGCGACATTGTTCCAACGTTCATCATACCGGACGAAGCAAGCACTATGGATGGCTCACGCATATAGTCGCCCCGCAGAAGTTCGTCTCGTCGCAGCCGCTCTTGGGGAACGTCCGAGACCTCAAAGCCCGGACGCTTCATTGGCTCGCTGTAGCAATACTGATCATAGACCTTACTGATGCGCACGCCAATCCCGCCGGTATAGATTGGTAGGTGAGGAATGCTCCCTCGGCGCATCATCGAGTACAAGTGAACGACCATCTCCTGGAGCTTGCCGAGGGCGAAGCAAGGGATGAGGACAGAGCCATTCTTGGCGACGATTCCGTTGATGAAGGCTGACAGGCGCTTGGTTTCGTCCGCATAGGTTGGCAGCGCCTTCGCGGCAGCGTTGGTTGCCTCTGTGATGAGCACGTCAACGTGATGACGCGGCACGCGTGCTTTCGGCACGACGAACTGATCCAAGAGCATGATGTCTGCGGTGTGCAGTATCGAGAATCCTTTGACGCTGAGAGACACGCTGGCTGAGCCAAGGATGTGACCAGACCAGTGAAATGTCAGATCCACAGGTGAGCGGCCGGAGTATCCTCTCAGACGCAGAGGCTCATCATATGGGAGGGCCTCGAAGGCCTGTCGCAATGAATCGACAGTGTCTCGCTCGTAAAACTCAAGCCACTGCTTCGGGAACGCGGTTGAGATCTCATTTCTCAGAAGGCGCGCGCCGTTGTGGAGCACGATGTGGCTCAGGTCGCGCGTGGCATGCGTCATGATCGGCCGCAGATGAGGGTGACGCCGCATGACGTAGGGAACACCGCCCATGTGATCAGTATGGGCATGCGTCACCACCAATACATCCGTCGGTCGGTCGCCGAGAGCATCGACGTCGGGAAATGCACGTACGGAGCGATCCCTGGGGTGCAAACCGGCATCGATCAGAACGCCAGTTCCGTCCAGATCCAGGTAACAGCAGTTAGCGCCGATCTCCTCGGCGCCCCCAAGCATCATCAGCTCGGCGTTCATCGATGGTGTGGGTTACTGTTTCACCTTGCATGTGGAAATGCCCACCAGCGAATACAGGCCGCAGAACGAGGTCAAGGCAGTAGCCGTAAGGGCGACACTACCGATTCCAAGAATCCAAGCCATTGTGCCGGAGACTGTGCCTGTTGCGATCGCAATGGCGAAAGCGGCGGCCAGAGTCACACGAAGAACCTTATCCGTTGAACCGATGTTTCTTGTCATCCTGACACCTTTCGGAAAATGATCAATTGCGGGAAGAGTTGAATCGGCAATATGCGGAGCATTACTCCGACCGTCGATGCGCCAAGTACCCGGTCGGCCCTTCAAGCCCATATCCTGTGTAGTTTTGCGACGTTGTCCACACCGAACTCGAGTCATTTCGGATGCAAGCACAAGCCCCCTACACACCCTCGACCATGATCCGTGTCGTGACCGCGGCCTCGCTCTTTGACGGGCACGATGCGGCCATCAACGTCATGCGCCGCATCATCCAGTCCACCGGCTGCGAGGTCATTCACCTTGGTCACAACCGCTCGGTCCGGGAGGTCGTCGACTGCGCCATTCAGGAGGATGCACAGGCCATCGCCATGACGTCGTACCAGGGCGGACACGTCGAGTACCTCACGTATATGCGCCAGCTGCTCGACGAGCAGGGGGCTGAACACATCAGGATCTTTGCCGGAGGGGGCGGTACGATCCTTCCGAGCGAGATCGATCAGCTTCATGCCGCAGGCATCACACGGGTATATTCACCTGATGACGGCCGGGCCATGGGCTTACAGGGGATGATCAACGACCTGGTCTCCAAGTCCGACTTCGTTCCACCTGTCGATTCAGCCGAACACCTTGCTGACCGCGTCAAGAGGCGCGATCCACGGGCGATCGCCCAGGCGATCTCGTGTGCTGAACGGGGCCGACACGACATCATTGCCTTTGCCTCTGATGCGAATCGTCGGCCTGTGCTTGGAATCACGGGAACCGGTGGGGCCGGTAAGTCATCACTGACCGATGAGATCGTGCGGCGATTCCTCCTCGATCAGCCAGATCGGACCATCGCCGTCATCAGTGTGGACCCATCAAAGCGCAAGACCGGCGGAGCGTTGCTGGGTGATCGAATTCGCATGAATGCCGTGAGCAACGAGCGCGTGTACATGCGATCGTTCGCCACACGCGAGGCCAACGTTGCCCTCAATCCTCACGTGGCTGATGCGATCCGGATCCTCTCGTATGCCAATTATGACCTCATCATCGTCGAAACGGCCGGCATCGGTCAGAGCGATAGCCAGATCATGGACGTCTGTGACGTGTCGATGTACGTTATGACGCCGGAGTTTGGTGCAGCCACGCAGCTCGAAAAGATCGACATGATCGATTATGCTGACCTCATTGCGCTGAATAAGTTCGACAAGCGCGGCGCTCTGGATGCCATCCGAGATGTCCGCAAACAGTACCAGCGGAGTCGCCAACGGTTCGGTGAGCCCCTTGACGCCATGCCTGTTCATGGAACCATCGCCTCGCAGTTCAACGATCCGGGTACCAACACGCTCTACCGTGCCATTGTTGATGCGCTCAAACTCCGGTGTTCGCTGGACTGGGAGTCATCGTATGCCGTCAGCGACGAGATGAGCGAGAAGATCTACATCATTCCGCCGGATCGAACACGGTATCTGGCGGAGCTGGTCGAGGAGAATGCGCGCTATGACGCCCGGGTGGAGAAGCAATCAACCATTGCTCGTCGCCTTTGGCAAGTCAACGGCACGATCGCTCAGCTCGAAGAGTTGCACCAGGCGGAGCGGCGGCGCAAATGATGTGCCTTGCTTACCGCTGGTTCGCTGCCATTGTGGCCATTGTTCTTCTGACCTCGTGTGGTGGGACGGAGACGACTGCTCCGACGACTCAGATCTCGACGGTGAGGTTCTATAACGGG
Source organism: Bacteroidota bacterium (assembly GCA_041170435.1). Taxonomy (GTDB): domain Bacteria; phylum Bacteroidota; class Ignavibacteria; order Kapaibacteriales; family Kapaibacteriaceae; genus UBA10438. The sequence continues at coordinate 31,951 of JBEAYU010000040.1, read as the reverse complement.
CTCTCTCCGAGCAAGCCATCCCGGCTTACGATAGCCGGCAAGGCATATGGAACAACCGTCCAGAGTGGTGGTCATGGCCCGGTGCATCAGGTTGAAGCAAGCTCTGAGCCCGTCGTGGTAGCGATCGACGCAGGCCAACCCAGTCTGGTCCACGCCTCGTCAACGGCGTCCTTCCCGGTTGGTGTTCGCACGTCCCTTGTTGCGTTTCCATCGACGTCGAAGTTTGAACCAACACGATATCCAGACACTGTTGTCGTGATCCGTGACACCGGAAGTCCGGCTCCCGGTCTTGCGCGGATGCGCGTGATCAACGCAACTGACGCCGGTACATTTTCTATTGGCGAGCTTGGTGTTTACATCGACGAGGCACGAAAACTCTCGTTGACGGACCTTCCAATGCGGACTGTCTCACGATGGTTTTCGGTCGACCCCGGCGAGCATCAGCTCCGTGTCGTGCGCGAATGGGATATCCCGTACGTTGCTGCCAATCGAGGTGTGGCGTTCGTCGAAGGTGCTTCATACACCTTGTTCTTGTCGGGCACACTCGAACTTGGCGATACGTGGGCGTTCCAGGCTCGACTCTTCACGGACAACGATGGTGATGTGCCAATCGACCTGTTGATCCCTCCCGATGTGGGAAGTTTCCAGATCGTCAATGCCGTGACGGGAATCCGATCGATTGATGTGAAGATCAACGGAAAGGCTGTTCCGACGATGGCCCAAGTACCGTTTCCAAATGCGACGGGATACATCGACCTTGATCTCGGCACACACGCGCTCGAGGTTCTCGCCAACGGTACTCCGCTGGTTACGAACGTTCGAACGGTGGCGACCTTGCGTAGCCGTAAGACAATGTTCGTTTCCGGAACGTTGGTCCCTCCAAACATCGTTGGCATCGAGCTTGTCGAGCCGGAACGTGCCGCAAACGTTGGCAAGGCCTATGTGCGGGTAATCAATCTATGTCCGGACAGCCCCTTGCTCGACATTGCTTTGCAGCGTGACTCGGCAGAGTACGTCCCCAATGGATTTGGAAGTCTCGAGTTCCGCGAGGTGAGTACCGTGCCGGGAGGCTCGCTACAGTTCTTGGCGCTCAACCCGGGAACGTATGGCGTTGCTGCGTATCGCGCCGGCACAAAGGACATCATTCTGCCTTCCGTCGAAGTGCAATTGAAGCCGGGCGAGGTGAGAACACTGTGGATCGGCGGGCTTCTTTCGAAGGTCGCCCTTCATTCCGTACAACATGCTAAGTGAACCCATGGACATCGATAAATCGACAACCGTGACCGCTGATATTGCACCCGAAGCCGCCCGAAGGCTTGCCGTCGAAACACTTCGTACGACGGCTGCTGATCTTGAGTCGCAGCTCGATGCGGACGTCAGACACCTCCTCAAATCGTGGGAGGAGAAGAAGGCGCAGTACAGGGGTGAGCACTACACGTACTCGGTACGAGGTCGTGAGATCAAGGTTGAGAACTTCACCGAATCACTCTCACACACCCGCATACCGAAGGTCGCCTTGCCCCACTTCAAAGACTGGGGAGAGATCGTTCGATGGTGTATGCAGGAGAACGTTCCTGGCGAGTTCCCGTACACGGCCGGGGTGTATCCGTTCAAGCGCACAAACGAGGATCCGACGCGCATGTTTGCCGGCGAAGGTGGTCCGGAGCGAACAAACAGGCGTTTCCACTACCTGTCCAGAAACATGCCCGCCGCCCGTCTTTCGACCGCGTTCGACAGTGTGACGCTCTATGGTGAGGATCCGGATCACCGCCCGGACATCTACGGCAAGATCGGCAACTCGGGTGTGAGTATCGCCTCCGTTGACGACGCCAAGAAGCTCTACTCCGGCTTTGACCTGTGTGCCCCCTCGACGTCGGTCTCGATGACAATCAATGGTCCGGCCCCGATGCTTCTGGCATTCTTCATGAATGCCGCCATCGACCAGGAGTGCGAAAAGTACATTCGGGAACATGGACTGTTTGATGAGATCAACGCAAAGATCGACGCATACTTCATGGGCAAGGGGCTTGAGCGACCTCGCTACCGTCATGGCGACGGCTCGACCGATCTGCCCGAGGGTAATGACGGACTGGGCCTATTGTTGCTTGGCATCAGTGGAGACAAGGTTCTTCCGTCGGATGTCTATGAGGAGTGCCGTCAGCGGGCTCTGACCAGTGTTCGTGGTACGGTTCAGGCCGACATTCTTAAGGAAGATCAGGCGCAGAACACCTGTATCTTCTCAACCGAGTTCGCCCTTCGAATGATGGGCGATGTTCAGGAGTATTTCATCCGCGAGGGTGTGCGGAACTTCTATTCGGTTTCGATCTCTGGGTACCACATCGCCGAGGCCGGGGCCAATCCGATCACGCAGCTTGCATTCACGCTGTCCAACGGCTTTACATACGTCGAGTACTATCTCTCACGGGGGATGAACATCGACGATTTTGCGCCAAACCTTTCGTTCTTCTTCTCCAACGGCGTCGATCCTGAGTACAGCGTGATTGGCCGCGTGGCTCGCCGCATCTGGGCAAAGGCAATGAAGAACGTCTATGGTGGCAATGAGCGGTCGCAGATGTTGAAGTATCACATTCAAACATCCGGTCGATCACTGCATGCTCAGGAGATCGACTTCAACGACATTCGCACCACGTTGCAGGCGCTGTATGCGATCTATGACAACTGCAACTCGTTGCACACCAACGCCTATGACGAGGCCATCACGACTCCTACGGAAGAGAGTGTGCGTCGAGCTGTTGCCATCCAGCTGATCATCAATCGTGAGTTGGGGTTGACCAAGAACGAGAACCCCATTCAAGGGTCATTCATCATTGAAGAGTTGACCAACCTGGTCGAAGAAGCGGTGTACGCAGAATTCCGCCGCATATCTGATCGTGGTGGAGTTCTTGGTGCGATGGAGAACATGTACCAGCGTAACAAGATCCAGGAAGAATCGCTTTACTACGAAACCCTCAAGCATACGGGTCAGTATCCCATCATTGGAGTGAACACGTTCCTCAGCTCCAAGGGATCACCAACGATCATTCCCGATGAGGTGATCCGCTCAACGACCGACGAGAAGGAGCAGCAGATCGCAAACGTCAGCGCCGTCAAGGTTCGTGGCGGCGAGGGGGCCCTTTCGGCCCTCGACAACTTGCGCCGGACGGCTGTTCAAAACGGGAACATCTTTGAGTCGCTCATGGAGGCGGCAAAGGAGTGCTCGCTGGGTCAGATGACCCGGGCCCTGTATGATGTTGGCGGACAGTACCGTCGCAACATGTAAGCTGACGTGATCAGCATCGGCGACATTCGTGACGCGGCGGAGCGCATCGCCCCCTACGTTCATCGTACGCCCGTGATGACGTCGCGGGCGCTTGATGCGATGTTTGGCGCTGAGATCTACTTCAAGTGCGAGAACATGCAAAAGGTTGGGGCGTTCAAGGCACGTGGCGCGGTCAACGCCGTCATGCAGCTGGACGTGCACCAGGCACGGGCTGGCGTCGTCACGCATTCGAGTGGCAATCACGCTCAGGCGCTTGCGTATGCAGCCGGCTTGCGGGGTTTACCATGCACGATCGTCATGCCGCACACGGCCCCGTCCGTGAAGATCGAGGCGGTCCGGGGATACGGCGCCACGATCGTCTTCTGTGAGCCCACGCTGGAGTCCCGGCTCCACACCATGGAAGAGATCTCCCGGCGCACCGGCGCGCATGTCATTCCGCCGTCTGACGACGATAGGATCATGGCCGGTCAGGGAACGGTGGGCCTTGAGCTGTGTGAACAGGTTGAGGGGCTTGATATCGTGATGGCCCCCGTGGGTGGTGGTGGACTTATGGGTGGAATCGCCACGGCAGTCCGAGCGATGCAGCCCTCGGCGTGGATCATTGGTGCTGAGCCGGCTATTGCTGCCGACGCGAAGGAATCGCTCGAAACCGGGTCACTTCAGCCCCCTGCCAACAGCATGACCATTGCGGACGGGCTGCGGACGGGCTTGGGAGACCTGACGTTTGTTCAGCTTCAGGCGATGGGTGTGGAGATCGTGACCGCATCTGAAGAAAGTATTCGTCGGGGCACACTCTTGGTGATGGAACGCCTGAAACTCATCATTGAGCCAAGTGCCGGGGTCACGGTGGGTGCGCTCCTTGAGAGACCGGAGTTGGTGTCTGGACGCCGTGTGGGCATCGTTCTCTGCGGCGGCAACGTCGATCTCAGTAGTCTTGTCTTTGGGTAATGGGGGCGGATCGGGGCCTGTCGGGCGGCCGATTTTCCGTAGTTTTGTGGTCCTTTGGACACCTCCACACCATCCCCGAACAGTGCGTACGAGGCCGTGATCGGACTCGAGGTCCACGCTCAGCTAACGACTGCGGCGAAGGCCTTTTGCAGCTGCTCCACAACCTTTGGGGCACAGCCGAACGTCAACGTCTGCCCCATCTGCCTGGGTCATCCCGGCGTGTTGCCGGTGTTGAACGAGAATTTGGTTGCCTATGCCGTCCGCATGGGCCTTGCCACCAACTGTCAGATCCGGCGAGTCTCCACCTTTTCGCGCAAGAACTACTACTACCCCGACCTTCCGAAGGGGTATCAGATCACACAGTATGCGGACCCTATCTGTCACGACGGATTCGTCGAGATCGAGACGGAGCAGGGGGCGAAGAGGATCGGGATCACGCGGATCCACATGGAAGAGGATTCCGGAAAGAGCATCCACGATCTGGACATCGACACGCTGGTGGATCTCAACCGTGCCGGCGTACCGCTCATCGAGATCGTAAGTGAGCCCGACATTCGCACTCCGCAAGAGGCGTATCAGTATTTGCAGCAGATGCGCCAGATCCTGATCTATCTGGGCATCTGCGACGGTAACCTCGAGGAAGGGAGCATGCGCTGCGATGCCAACATCTCGGTGCGCCGCAAAGGAGAGTCGGCCTTTGGTACCAAGCGAGAGGTGAAGAATTTGAACTCCTTTCGCAACGTTGAAAAGGCCATTGATTACGAGATCAGCGACCAGATCGGCATGCTTGAACGGGGCGAACGTGTTGTGCAGGAAACGCGCATGTGGGATGCCGGTGCGCAGCGCACACGCGTGATGCGCAGCAAGGAACAGGCCCATGACTACCGGTACTTCCCCGAACCGGACCTAGGTCCGGTGGTGGTCGATCATGCTCGTATCGAGGAGTTTCGCGGCACGATTCCGGAATTGGCACTGGCGCGCAAGCACCGTTTCATGACGCATTATCAGCTCCCGGCATATGATTCCGGGATCCTGGTAGATGAGCGCGCGGTGGCCGATTACTATGAGAGTGCGTGTTCGAACCTTGCCACTCCGGCCCCCGACACCTATAAGCTCGTGAGCAACTGGATCATGACCGAGATCCTTCGGATCATGGGAGAGAAGAAGTGTGCCATCGCGGACGTCGGCCTGTCGGCGCGTCAGCTTGCTTCGTTGGTTGATGTGATCACCGATGGAACCATCAGCAGTAAGACTGCGAAGGAGATCTTTCCGGACATGCTTGGCACGGATCGCTTGGCACAGGAGATCGCGCAGGAGCGCGGACTCAAGCAAGTGTCGGACGTTTCGGCACTGGCCGCTATGGTCAGCGAAGCAATACGGGCTAATCCTGACAACGTCCAAAAGTACAAGGCCGGCAAGACCAATCTGCTTGGATTCTTTGTGGGTCAGGTGTTGAAAGCTTCCGGCGGGGCGGCCAATCCGTCGATCGTTACGCAGCTCATGAAGGAAGCATTGGAATCGGACGTGACCCCCTGACACGAACTATTGCCGGAGACACAGCATGCCAATCACACCAACAAAGACGATCTGGAAGAATGGGAGTTTCATCCCGTTCGAAAAGGCCTCGATCCACGTTCTGTCACACGTGGTGCACTACGGATCGTCGTGGTTTGAGGGCATTCGTTGTTACGAGACGGAGCAGGGAACGGCGATCTTCCGGCTGCACGACCACATGCGGCGGCTGCACCACTCGCTCAAGGTGTATCGCACGCAGCTGCCGTTTTCCGTCGATGAACTTACTGAAGCAGCCGTAGACCTTGTTCGCCGCAATAAGCTTCGTCAGTGCTACATCCGCCCCTTTGCACTGCGGGGATTTGGCGATATGGGTGTCTATGGTCTTCGATGCCCCGTGGAGGTTTACATAGCTGCTTGGGAATGGGGCGCATACTTGGGCGACGATGCGGCGGCCAACGGTGTTGACGTCTGCATCTCGTCATGGGATAGGATCTCGCCAAACTCCATGCCATCAATGGCCAAGGCTGGTGGGAACTATATGAATTCACAGCTCGTAAAGATGGAAGCCGTAGAGAACGGATACGCCGAGGGCATATGTCTTGATGCCTATGGGAATATTGCCGAAGGCTCGGGCGAGAACGTCTTCGTTGTTGTAAATGACGAGTTGATCACGCCCCCTGCCGCCAGTTCTTTGCTACCGGGCATCACGCGTGACACTGTTATCACGCTCGCCGAGGAGCTTGGGGTGACGGTGAGGGAGCAGAACATCCCCAGGGCGCTGTTGTATAGTTGTGACGAGATGTTTCTGACAGGCACGGCCGTTGAGATCACGCCCGTCAAATCCGTCGATCGGATCGCGGTCGGTCGCGGCAAGGTCGGCCACGTCACGCGCGCTCTGCAGCAGGCGTTTCATCGGATCACCGTCAACGGCGAGGATCCATACGGCTGGCTTACCCCTGTGGGCAAGTCCGGCAGGAAGTAACCAGAGAAGAACACAAAAGGATACACACATGGCAAAGACAGCAAAGGCAGCAAAGGCAGCGCCGGCGGTAACAAAGAAGTCGACCTCGCAAAGCGCCCCCAAGAAGAGCAGCTCGGCCAACGGCACGGCAGTAACGCGCACGGACCTGTTCAACATCAAGGGGTTTTCCCCGGACACGCTCGTTGACTGGTATCGGACGCAGCATCTCGGACGCAGGCTCGACGAGAAGGCGGCCAACTACCTCAAGATGGCAAAGGGGTGGTCATACCACGCTCCTTTCGCCGGGCATGACGGCATCCAGCTTGCTCTTGGCAAGGTGTTTCGTCCGGGCAAGGACTTTCTTTTCCCGTACTACCGTGACATGCTCACATCGTTGGCAGCCGGCGTAACGGTCGAGGAGATCATTGCCAATGGTCTGTCGAAGGACGTGGACGTTGCCGGTGGCGGACGTCACATGAGCAATCACTTTGCCAAGATCTCGATCAATCTTCAGAACTCTTCATCGTGTACCGGGAACCATTCCCAGCAGGCCGTCGGCACGGCTCGCTCGATCAAGAAGTTCAAGGGTGACGAGGTGGTGTATTGTTCCACCGGAGAGAGTACGACTTCCGAAGGATACTATTACGAGGCCGTCAATGGGGCGGACCGTGAGATGCTTCCGATTGTCTTTGTCATCCAAAACAACAAGTACGGAATCAGTGTGCCGGTGCGGGAGCAGACGCACAATCCGGTGGTTGCAGAGAACTTCAGCGGATTCAAGAATCTGAAGATCATCTACTGTGACGGCCGCGATCCGATGGACTCCTACAAGGCCATGGTTGAGGCACGCGACTATGCGCTCAGTGGCAAGGGTCCCGTCATGGTCCATGCCGACTGTGATCGGATCGGCTCGCACTCGAACTCGGATAACCACGAGCTGTATCGTGAGCCGGAGGACCTGCAGGCCATGCGCGACCGCGATCCGCTACCTCGGATGCGCGCAACGCTGATCGCCAATGGTATCGCTACTGAAGACGAGCTTGTGGCTATCGAGGACGCCAACAAGAATGCCATTTTTGCTGCGGCCGATGCCATTGAGCCCCTTGCCGACCCTGATCCAGCATCGTACACGGATTTCGTCATTCCCGACCCGGTGGTTGGTTATGATGATGATTCAGAGGCCCGGTACACCCCGTCGGCTGATGCCCCGGTGGTCACGTTCCGCGAGGGAATTGTGAACGCCTTACACGAGGAGTTCCGACGCAACCCCGCCACGTTTCTGTTTGGGCAAGACGTTGCATCCTTCAAGAAGCAGGGCATTTTCAACGTGTGCAAGGGCATGCTTGATGAGTTTGGCAACGAGCGCGTGTTCAACGCGCCGATCGCCGAAGATTTCATCGTCGGCACTGCCAACGGCATGACCCGTTATCGCGATGACATTCGCGTGGTGGTCGAGGGTGCTGAATTTGCCGACTACTTCTGGCCGGCGATGGAGCAGTTGATCGAGTGCACGCACGACTACTGGCGCACCAAGGGTCAGTTCGCCCCGGCAGTTGTTATTCGACTGGCTTCGGGCGGTTACATTCAAGGGGGCTTGTATCACTCGCAGAACCTCGAGGGTACATTCACCACACTGCCCGGGCTGCGAGTCGTTTGCCCATCATTTGCTGATGATGCCGTTGGCCTGATGCGCAACGCGATCCGCTCACGTGGAACGACGATGTTCCTCGAACCGAAGTTCCTCTACAACTACCGTCCGACCTCGGCGCCTATGCCATCGGAGGACTTCATCATCCCATTTGGGAAGGCAAGAGTTCGCCGTGCCGGTTCCACCATCACCATCGTGACGTACGGTTCGGCCGTCCACTGGAGTCTGCAGGCAGCCGAGCAACTCGCATCTGAGGGTATCGATGCTGAGGTGATCGACCTGCGCTCGCTCGCCCCCTGGGATCGCGAAATGGTCTTTGAACATGTCCGCCGAACCGGCCGGTGTGTGGTGGCACATGAGGACAAGAAGACAGGTGGCTTTGGTGGAGAGATTGCATCGGCGATCGGCGAAGAGCTGTTCCGTTACCTTGATGCCCCGGTTGCGCGCGTTGGGTCGAAAGACACCCCTGTCGGTTTTGCAAAGAGTCTCGAGCAGGCAATCCTTCTAAGCGTTTCGGACATTGCTGATGCCGTACGCGCGACCGTGCGCTTCTGATCGCAAGGCCCCCTACTGTTGAAAACGACCGCCGCGAGGCTGTGGATATCGTCTGTAACTGCACAGTAAGCCACGGCTTAGGCCCGACGTTCGTGTTCATATTTCTTGTTGGTGGGTTTCTGCCCCGTCGGTATATTTGCAACTCTGTTTCACTGGGCGCGGACCATGCCGTGTGCTATGGCCCTGCGTTGAGTGGTGCAGATTGTGTTTTTTTCTCGACCCTTCGTGGTCGAGATGTTGTTGAACACCTGAGGAGTGCATGAGCACAGGACTTCCACACGAGAGCTATCAGACGTCTGGACTGCCGGAATCAACGGCATCGTCGGCGCAGGGTCTCGTTGATTTTGTTTCCAACCGCTGGCAGGTGATCGTCGGGGTTTTGGTCGCCGTCACAGTGATCGTTGGCGGCTATTTCTTCTACGAGTCGCAGCAGCAGGAGCTGAACATCGAGGGCCTGACGCAATTGTCACGCATTCGCACCACTTATGATATGGGTGCCTTCGATCAGGCTCTCACGGGCAAGGGTGTACCGCCAATGGGCACCGAGCCTGTCAAGGGGCTTTTAGCGATCAGTGATGAGTACGACGGAACACCGGCCGGGCAGCAGGCCGCCCTCATGGCTGGTAACGCATACATCAATCTCGGCAAGGCCGCGGACGCTGAGGCACAGTTTGCGAGGGCGTCCGAGTCGTCGTCTCAACTCATCCAAGTCGGTGCTAAGCAAGGACTTGCTGCGGCTCTTGAGCTTCAGAAGAAATTCGCCGAAGCGGCTGCTCTGTATGAGGAAGCAGCTACTTTGGCTGACAAGACCGGTTTAGAGGATAATGTCCTTTACCGCGCTGCCGTATGCTATGAAGAGGCAAAAAACACCGCAAAGGCCACAGAATTGTATCGGTTGGTCGTGAAAAAGTTCGAAATGTCTGAGGTCGCAGCATCCGCCAAATCGGGTCTCGCGCGTCTTGGCACGCCAATTGATTAGCGAATCGAGGCATTTTGCCACTTTCTCACCAGAAAGAGTCCCAAAACGTGAAAAAAGAGCTAAAGAATAAGGTTTTTACAACTGGAGGTTGTATGCAACGTTGGTTTCGTTTGAGCAGCTTGCTGCTTGCACTGACCGCGGTTTTCAACGTCGCGCACGCGCAATTCGTTGAGGTTCGCGGTAGTCTTCCGCCCGGAGGCGTACGGATTTTCGTACGTGATACGGTGTATCGAATCAGTGGTACTTATACCATTGGCGGTACCCTGATCATCGAGCCGGGTACTCGTGTCGAATTCCTGCCGAACGGTCGTCTGATCGATTCGACGGGTGGTCGCATTATTGCCGATGGACGTGCTTCGGCTACGTACAATCCGGCAGCGGTCAATCCGCTTGTCCCGCCGTACACCGGCTATGACGATCTGAGTTACTTCGGCGCTGCCGGAGTGGTCTCATCGACGATCGATACGGAACCAACGATCGATCAGTCAAAGAATAGCGTCGTCTTCCGTGTGGATCTCGGCGCAAATGCGAACCTGCAGAACCTGACGCCAGCAAGGGCGATCATGTATCAAGCTGCCCGACTGAACCTCGGTGCAGTTATCTCTGCAATTCGTCTAAACCCATGGTTCCGTCCTTCGGGACGGTCCATCAATGTGACGCCTGCTCGCATCACGTTCACATCGGATCGGGTGAACAACTTCTCGCGTGAATGGGGACACATCATTGTGCTTCCGGGTGCACGCGCCGCGTTCTTCCGCGACGTCGACTTCGTGAACTTCCGCAAGGACACGACGGTGGATAACCGCCCAGTGTATCTTGCCAATCAAGCAGGACAGACATTTACAACTGCACAAGCTGAAACAGCAAACCAGACGCTTCTCAATCTGACGAATGGTGGCGGTGGTGCTATCACGACCTTTTCTTCACGGACCTGGATTGTCGGATGTAACTTCCGCAACAATATGGCCCGTTATCGTGGTGGTGCTATCCAGATCCTTCAAGCGCCAGTTGACGCTTTCAATGGCTCAACACTTCAGCTCTACCCAACGGTAGCCCCTGCAACAATCGCCGCTATCCCGGCATATCTTGCTACGCAAAATCCTTGGTTGATCGACCAGAACACGGGCGCACCTATCAGCACCGGTATTCGCGCCATCGACAACCTTGGAAGCACCAACGTTGAGCCTCTTAACGATTCCGAGCGCCAGTCACTTGACGATGCCCGCATCGCTGTATATCTCGGCCGAATCCGTCAATCACGATTCACGGGTAATCACGCTCTCGTTGCAGATGTCGATACGATCCGTGTCGGATCGGTTCGCATTGTTGGCGACGTTTCTTCGCGTGCAGCAACGGTGTTTGGTTCAATCAATCGTTCGCAACGCAACGAAGCGTTCGGGGGTGCCATGTACATCAGTGGTCGCAATCCAATGACCATTGGCATCGGTATCAACGATTTCCAGGGCAAAGACACAATGGAGTTCACAAGCAACTTCGTTGAGAATCGCCAGTCGTCTACTCCAGTCGGCAACCAAGTAACCGCAGGTGCCCGTGGCGGTGCTGTGTACGTTGGTGATAACACACGCGTCTTCTTCGCAGGTCGTTACACCACAAACCGCACGGCAACACCATTTATAACAACACTGTCGTCATCAAGCGCAGCTTCGGTAGGCAACTACTCGAAGGGTGGCGCTATCTACGCTAGTGCAGGTGCTCTCCAGATCCAGGTTCGCGGAAACGTCGACAACAACCCACCAACACACTTCATCGGCAACGAGTCGGGTCGTGGTGGTGCTATTTGCGTCGAGCGTGGAACAACGGACCGCGATCTTTCACCGTGGGTTGGCGCCTCCGATGGAATCATCGAAGCACGCAACATTGGCTTCAACATCAAGTTCCGTGATAACAAGGCCTCGGTTGAAGGTGGTGCTATCTACACCTCCCGTAACATGTACGTATACGGAGCTGGTGGTTCATCTGGTCCACTCTGGATCTATGGCACGAACTACGGTGTCGAGTTCAATAACAACACGGCAAACTTCTCCGGTGGAGCCATCACGGTAAACATTCCAGAGAATCTTCCAGTTGTTGAGCGTGGACTCCGTTTCGTACGCTCACACTTCATCAATAACCGCGTCGGTCAGATCACCGGAACTACGGTGAACGAAGTACGTGGTGGTGGTGCTCTCTACGTGATCAACGCTGATCTGAACCTTGTCAAGGGTACCGAGTTCCGTGCTAACAAGGTATGGAATGGCAACGGTGGTGCCGTTGCGATCGTAACGCCTGACACGGTCACGCGCAAGCGTTTCATGGTCACGGATATCGACAACCTGACGATCAACCCAACGACGCAAATGGTCGTTGATTACGCGCCACGCAATGAGGTGTTCACATTAGGTGTTGCAAGCCCTCGTCCAGACGAGCGCATGCTTACGCGCTTCTACGACAACGAAGTGTATGCCAATGCTGCACGTCAAGGCTCGGGAACGACTCAACGTGGGGACATCAAGGTAACACACCCTGGCACAACACTCCGCGAAAACGGAACTGGTCTTGGCGGTGCTGTCTACATTCTTGACAGCATTCGGGTACGTGTAGACACGTTTTCGTTTGATCGCGTACGTATGCAGAACAACATGGCCTTCAGCGGTGCTGGTGTGTATTCAGACAACTACGACCTGAAGCTAGCCTTTGCACGCTGTCTCATTACGGGTAACAAGGCTACATCGACGATTGGTCGTCAAAACGACACGATCAATGGCCCATTGGTGAACAACGAAAATCCAGCGTCAAGTGATCTTGCAGGTGCTGTGATGTTCGGTGAAGTCACCGGCCCACTTCCTTGGAACACGTTTAGCACTGCAGCAAACAGCATCTATGATAACGATGCTCGCTTCGTTGTGCGTCTTCCAGATGCTCAAGACACGAAGGGTGTACTTGCAGGCACAACCGGCATAGGTTTCGGTGGTGTAGATACACTTCGCGGAAACTACTGGGGTCGCACAGAGGCGAACGTCAACACGATCCTTCCTGTCTCTGCGGGTTCAACGTTCGGTCGAATTCAGCAGACGTTCTTTGTGGCTGGAAACGGCAAGACGCACATGCGCTTTGTTCGCGGTACCACTTCGAATCTAACCGAACAAGGTCCATTCGAGTCGGAATGGCGCTACGCATACACGGCGATTCCATCGTGGACGATCCCCGATACGCTCCTGATGCAGGGTCGCGTCTATGATATCTTCGACAAGGGTACAGACATCAAGACGGCCGACTACAGCAACCGCCGCATGTCGCCGATCGAGGATTTCGCAGTTGGCGTCCCGCCAACACTCCGACTTTATGCAGATCCTCTCATGCCATCATACAACAAGTATGTGAAGCGCATGACGCGCAACCCATACGATGCCGATCGCTTTACAGATATCGCAGCGGTTCAAACAGAATATGTTGGGGATCATCCGATTGGATATCCGCTCTTCATTGAAGCACGCGCGGATTACAACGGAACTGCCGAAATCGCCAACAATGACGCTCGTGCAATCAACGAGACGGTGTTCTTTGTCATCAACGAGCGCACTGGCGACTTCATCCGCGTGAACATGTCACAGCGCACAGCTACAGACACGATCTTCCGTGCACGTGTTGACTTCGTTCCAGACTCAACATCAGGCGGTGATCCGAACATCCGTCGCGCATACGAAGGCCTTGCCACGTACGGCACAGGTGCTACTCTTCTTGCCAACATCATCCGCAATGCCATTGCCGAAGATTCGGCTGCACTTGCAGGCCGTCGTTGGGAAGGATCAACAACTTTGGGTGAACTCGGCGGCGCAGACTTCCGTCTGAACAATCGTCCGACGCTCCCAACCTCGAACACGGTTGGTTCGGATGGCGGTAAGGAAACATACTACGCCGGTGAGCGCTATCGCGCACTTCCGGTCGTTAATGGGGATCCTATTACGGTCATCTCTCGTACAGCTCTTTGGAAGAGTGGTGTAGTAGACGCTATCAACGGCGCTCTCACATTCAGCATCGGCAACAACACGAACCCACCTGTGTTCACTGGTTGCGCCGATACGCTTCCAACGTCACCACTTCTCCATCCTGAGTATCGCAACCGCGTGTTCGTTACAGAGAATCGTCTGTACACACCTGTGACCGCAGCACAGTCGTCACGTGGACCAGGACGTGGAAGTTGGTTTAATGAGCCAGCTAGCTATCCAGCTGACATTCTGAACGTTCCGATTCCAGGGCGCGATGTTTTTGAGCGTGATTCGATCTTCTCGATCACGGCTGTTGACATCAATCGCTTCTACGATCCACGTGTTGTTCGCGATCCAAACTTCAACGCTCAGCTGTCATATTTCTGGTCAATCCAGACGGGCAACTCGGGACTTCAGTACTGGTTACGTGACACACTTGTCTATGCAGGTTCGACGACCAACAACCCGCGTTGGAGTGCAGTTGGTTATCGCTACTTCCGCGGACGTCCGATCAACCCGTACATCGTTCCTGGCGGCGAGCTTGTTGAAGTCGTTGCAAAGAACTTCCCACCGAGTGTCGAAATCGTCGACACGCTCCGTAAGTCGGGCTGGAATGAATCAGAGATTGGTCGCTGGTTCTATACCTACCCTTCATACTTCCACGCGGAAGAGTATGACAACAATGCGTTGCCACTTTCACAACGCGATCCGAGCAACACAAACGCACGTTACCTGCAACAGGACACCGTGAACTACGGTTGGTTGGATTCTGTGTCGTATCAATTCCGCATTCATGTGGTTGATTCGATGCCACGATTCCTCTGGAATCACCGTTCAACCGGACCAAGCGCATTTGCTAATGCCGGTATGTGGAAGGGCGATACAACGATCGTTCTCGATCCTACAACGACTGACCCGGATGCTTACGACCGAGCTACGGGTACATACCGTGACACTCTTCGGATGTTTAACACGACATCACGCGTTGGACGTCGCTTCACACCGGCTCCACAGGCTACACCAAACAACATCCTTGATGAGGTTTACAACACGCCTGCCTTCCCTGATGGTCGCCCTTCAAGTCAAAACGACACCCTCAACATCCACTTCGTCGCAAACGTTACGGATTCACTCCGTTTCCGTGCCGACATCAATACCGACGATGAGTTTGAGGATTTGGCAGCCATCGATGAAAACCGTGCAGTTGTAAAGCGCCTTGGTGCATGGGACTTCCGTTACGGTCGGACATCATACGGCTTCCTGTCAACGTCTATTCGCGAAACTCCAGCAGACACGTCGCTTGAAACAATCATTCAAGCACGTCCAAACTGGATGTCACCACGATTCCTCCGTCGCTATGAGTCTGCAGGTACTGCTGATCCATTTGCAGAGGATTTCACGAAGCGTGGCCGTCTTGAGGTTCGTATTAACCGTGATCTCGCTAACGAACTTCTGCAGCCTATCAACGATTACGATCCAGGCCGTCCATTCAACGACGATCGCAACACGGATACTGTGATGACGGTTGTGGTCAATGACGGACACGGTGGAATCAACACGTTGACTCGTCGCCTGTTCGTGAATTTCCAACCAAGTCTTCTTCCTGCGACACTTGCAGAAGCAGTAGAAGATGAGGATTACAACACGCAACTGATCGACAGCGCCCGCCGTGTGAAGGTCTATGACCCGAACTTTGGTCAAGCGCAGTCATTCGAGCTGATCTATGCTGACGAAAGCCGTGACAGCATAGCGATCGACCCATACTTCACAGAAGCAGGGTTCATTCAATTTGACAGTACGAGGAAGACAACTCCTAATTGGCTGCGAATCAACCCAACATCTGGAATTCTTTACGGAACTCCACGTGTTACGGATGTTCCGTATCCGGATACGACGGTTCAGGTAACGGTTCTGGTAACAGATGCAGGTGGTCTGCGCGACATCCGTACGTATGACCTCACGATCCGTGCTAAGAATCATAATCCGACGCTTCTTCAGTCACCAATCATTCGCTGTGTTGACGCTGGCAAGCCTTACACGGATACAATTCGTGTGACAGACGTTGATCTGCGTCGTACACAGGCCGGTAATGAAGAACTCACTTTTGAAGTGACCGAACCTACGGGTTCGTGGAAGTTCACGCCCGAGAAGCTTTCAAGCCCAGTGTCAGATACTCAGCGAGTAGCTATTTCGACCGACAACCTACAAGGAAATATTGTAGACGGTCGAATCCGCATCGTCGTAGTTGTAACCGACCGCCAGGGTGCGAAGGACACACTCATTTACTCTGTCTCGGTGTCTGACGAAACTCGTTTCGCTGCAACCATCCGCGTAGAGAATAACTTCGGTGCTTTCCAGAACCTCACTTTCGGCGTCGGTGGAACGACCGTTGCAACACGTGGTGATGAGCAGAGTTCATTCGGCAAGCTTGACTCAAACTATTGCGAGTATGAACTGCCACCAGTTCCATACATCGACGTGTTCGATGCACGCTGGACGATTCCAACGCGTAATGGTACGATTCGCAACATCCATCCATTCTCCAACGTAGCTGGTCAGTCGATCTATCAAGGTCGCTTCCAAGCTGGTGGTGAGACTGGACAGAGCTCGAATTACTACCCAGTCAAGATCACATGGTGTAAGGATCAGATTCCTGCAAAGGATGTTAACAACCCTGGTTCATATTACATCCGTGACGATCAGTCGAACGGTCAACTATTTGATTTCAACATGAAGACCGGAGCTGGCAAGTCGATTCCAGGTGTTCAGAAGATAGAGGGACCGGGTTCCGATTGTGAAACCCTCGTGATCAACCTCACCTCGATCGAAGGGTTTTTGATTGTCTATGACTTCACATCACCAGTCAATGAGGAAGAAGTCGCTTCCACATTTGGCATCTCCAAGGTAGCCCCGAATCCGTTCTCAGGTTCCACAAGCATCACGTTCAACGTAGCAAACACGTCAAAGGTCAGCGTCGACATCTTCGATGCTATCGGTAACCGTGTAGCAACTGTCGCGAATGATGTGTTTGCTGCAGGAACTCAGTCCGTTACATGGGACGGAACGAGCAACGGTGTTGCTCTTCCTTCGGGCACATACACAGTCCGTATGAGTGACGGAACGAATACCGCAACGCAACAGGTCGTGGTGATCCGCTAAAGCAATTCCAAGGGGCCGGATCTCGGTCCGGCCCCCTTCTAAACCGACACGTAAACAAACAACGAATAACTTGGAGTCCCTATGAAGAAGCAGGTATTAATTGCCTCGGCGATTGTACTCTGTTCATTCGCGATCGGTGCGGTTGATGGCTTCGCTCAGCAGATCTTTAATCAGTTCCGCCAGCCTCAACTCGTTGTCGGCTTCCCTTATCGGGACCTCGACAATTGCCCTGCAGCGAATGCTACAACAATCTCGCCGGCAGACTTTACGCTTCCGCCGACAAACGTCAATGATCTTGACGATGGCTACGCGTACATCCCGTTCCCTACGGGCGTAGTATACAACTACAATGGAACACTGTATTCAGGTGTTTATGTCAGCGTGAACGGATTCTTGACGTTCGAGCGGACAAAGCTGGTTTCGGCGAAAAACCCAATTGGGTTGTTCATTAATTCATCGTCATATCCGGACAATGTGCTTGCTCCATTCTGGGGAGATCACAGAATCCGCACGAGTGCCGATATCGGCGCCGGTTTCATGCCTTCGAAGATCTCCTGGGCATACGACTATGATCGCGATGAAAGTTGTCAGATCATTCAGCCAGCTCGTCGTTGCATCATTGTTCAGTGGAAGAACCTGAACATCAACACCGCTCCAGTGGCCATCAACTCTTCAGTTGCCAACTTCCAAGCCCGCATCTATATTGGTGGTGCAACCAACAACAATCAAGGTGAAGTTGAGTTTGCCTATGGTCAAGTCGGTGGCAATCCGTTCACCACAAACACAACTGTCGTGACACGCGGTGCGACAATTGGTATCAAGGGTAGCGGCGGATTCCCAGGATTCCTTGCGGACTTCTGGAACGGACTTATTTGGGAGCCACAGACTAATGGAAACACACGAACGGATTCTACCTCGATTTGGCAGCCATCGGGTGGTCGCTCTGACGCACGTATCCGTTTTGGTTCGATCGTGTATCTCACCTTCAGTGACTGGGGTTACGGCGATGCTGACACGTCCGGTGCGCTGAATGAGCGTCACTTCGATCTCTCACAGAACCGTCGCGTCACGGCAAACGATGCTCGTGTGATCATGCGTTCGATCGTCACGAAGCGTCCACTTGATTCAATTTGGAAGCGTCAAGCATACCTTGCTGACGTTAATCACTCGGGCCGCTACTACTTCACTAAGCTCAAGAGAGACTTCTCAGGAGACTCGCTTGCTCCTGGTACAAGCAACATCGTTATCTGGCGCCGTACGATCGACATTGAGCAATTCTTCCCAGGTCAAGGTGTCGGCCCTAACACGAACAAGCAAGTCGTTCGCGTGATGTTCGAGGGTGACGGTCTGTATGGTCCAACAGGTAAGGCCCCAGACGTGAGCAGCTTGAACCAGATCTACTATGAAGCAACAGAGTATGACGCTGGTCTTATCATGCGTTACATCTCCGGTCGTCTCCCGTATCTGCCGTGGATCTTTGATATCGACACAACCGGTCCAGACTTTGGTAAGACCAAGGTGGAAAATGTTGCTGACAATGTGCGATTCGGTACTCCATCAACAGTTGGTGGAGGTCTTGTGCAAATCCCAGTTTACCTGAACGGTAATCATGACGGAGCCTTTGGTGTTCGTTTCTCAACGAATGCCGACATCGTGAGTGTGACATCGGTGACTGGGGAGCGTAGCACAGTTTCGAGTGACAACGCAAGTGACATCGCGGTCATCTCTGGCAATGGCTCATTTGATCAGAATCAGCCTGTTGCATTGGTCACCATGAAGCAGAACGACGTTCTGAACTTCACAGATGTTCGCTTCAACGAAGCGGTCGTGGGTAACCATTCGATCGACATGGTTGAAAACAACGAAGCAGCAGTGACGGTTTATCCAAATCCTGTTACTTCGAACATGACGATCACTGCTCAGGCAGCCAACAGCGGCGACATGGTGATCCGAGTGTATGATATGTTCGGCAAGGTTGTTAACACCATCCATGATGGTGCCGTATCTGCTGGAACTGTCAGCGCATCTTGGAACACAATGGATGCGGCCGGCAACGCTGTCGCAGCTGGATCTTACATTGTACGCACGGAAGGTGCCGGTGTCAGCTCCGCTTCGGTTATCAACGTCGTTCGTTGATTCTCGGAGTCTAAAGTTTGAAAGTTAATGTGCTTGTGGTCGCGTTGGTTGTCTTCATGGCAACCAACGCGGCTAGGGCGCAAGACACACTTCGAATCAACTCTTTAAGGGTCGTCGATCTGTGTTCGGGCGAGAAGAGTTGGCTGATGACGCTCTCGTTGGGCAGAATCAACTTCTCAGACAGTCTGGAGTCCTTTGACATTGCAATCGGTTATGAACGAGGAGTTCTTCGACCCACTTCCGTTCTGAAGGAAGGAACGTTGTCGGCTCAGTTCTCGAATGGACCCGTCATGAACACGGTCATTCCGAACGAAATGCGGATCTACGGGTTCAACATTGCACGATCCGTAGCTGGAGACCTGCCACTGTTTGCTGTCTCCGGTGACTTTTTAGGAACGTGCACAGACATCGGTCGCTTCACAATCCCAATTGCTCCTGACTTCAATGGAGAGTTCAAGAGACGCTACGAGGTTTCCGTTCTTGACAGCGTCGTTTCAGTGGCGAGAAAAAAGATAGACTCTCAGTACGGAGTGACGTTCACACGGGAATTGGACACGATTCCTGAAAAGTCTGATGCGACGAGCATTCGCATAAGACTGAAGGGCTTTGAAACCTCGACAGTGACACAAACCATCCGTATGAGTCTCCTTTCGAGTCAGGACTCAAATATCGTGGCGTTTGGACAGGCGCAATGCATAGGGTGCAGTCTTAAATCTTCGGAAGTCTCAGCCACTTCGGCATCAATCTTGATTGACGGACCGTTTGTCGACACTTCTTCTGTTGTTCTGAAGATTCAAAGAAGGAGTGCTGAGTCAGTGGGGACAGTAAGATTAATCTCTTCTGTTGATGAAACAGAAGATTGTTCGTGCAGAAAGGCTGGGATAAGTGACACATCGAGCATAATCGTTCTTCGACCGAATGTAAATGTCAAGCTGTCAACAGATGACGGGACATGTACCCTAGATGCAGGAAATGGCATCGTAAGGGGCGTGTGTCACCATCTGCAGACAAAATCCCTGGAAATGTTTGATCTACATGGTCGATCTGTCCAGAATGTCGAAAGCACTAGCGGTGACGTCAGTCTTTCGACTGCAGAACTGGTTACTGGCATGTACTTTGTTGTGTTTCAATGCAACACAGTACGAACTCTAAAACTGATTGTGAAATGAAGAATCAACTGATCAACTCATCTGAGGAGTTTACTATGAATCGTCGTTATGCTCTGTGGAGCGGCGGTGCCAAGTTTGGCGTCGTTGCCCTCCTTGCAGCATTGATCGGACTCAGTTCCGTCGTGCTTCAGGCACAGAAGCCTGAGCTCCCGACGCTCTCTCTGACGGGCGAAGGCGCAAGCTGGAACCGCAATCTTTATCCTGATGGTCGCATCTGGTCATCAAGTCGTGGACCGAATGGAGATCGGACACTTCTCGTTCCGGTGTTCATCAAGAACTGTTGGCGGAACACAGCCGTCTATGAAGCATTTCCTATCTACAGCTTCAAGTTCAAGGTTCAATTCGACAGCGCTGCTCTCGAATTCATTGGAATTGAAAAGAATGGGCCTTTGCGTGGTCCTCAGATGACACCGGTCTCATGTCTTGCAAAGGATTTTGAATTCTCGGCATCTGTTGCACGTGACACCACCTATCAGAGCGTCATTGCAGCTCCGATTCAAAATCGCCTACGTGGTAAGCGTGCGATGATCACGGCCATTTCATCGAAGCCACTTCCTCAAACTGGGGATGTGACGCTGCCATGTGATCAACGTCCGTACACGGAGCTTGTGTACCTTCGTTTCCGCGTGATCGCAAATACAGCTATTGATCCAGTAAGCGCTCGCACGCCTCTGATCATCACGAACGATACGCTCTATTACAACGACTTCGCCATGGGCAAGCAGATTGCTTTCCCAGGCGATCCGGCGCCAGATGAGTATGCCGGCCTTGGCGGCATCGACAACTACTTCGTTGATGCTTTCGGCGTCGATCAGATCCGTGATCCACTGCGTCCTTCGCGCCGTGGTATGATGTGGCTCGAGGTAACGGACGTGGCTCCACGTTTGTCATTCACAAACGTCGCTAACCCTGCATTCCGTCTTGCTGACTCGGTCAACGGCTCACTTGGTTCACAATGGTACGTTGTCGATCCAATCACGATCGATTACGGTACTCCATATGATGATCAAGCTGGTGGCATTGGTACGCGTGACGTAGATGTCATCAATGCTGTGACGGGTTCGCGTGCATATGACATCATGGTTCAATCGGATTCAAAGTGGCTCAAGTTCAAGTCCTTCACCAAGGGCGGTGGTGGAGCTACTGAGTTGAATCCATTCCCAAATCCAGTACGTGAAGGTTACATCCAGTACATGGACAAGGGTATCCTTGGTAGTACAGTGGGCTCAGATCCACAGGGTAATGCTACGGTCGGTCAGCGTGACCTCAACCTTCGCATCATCTGCGATCCGAATGAACTTCCTAATGGTGATGATCAGGAAGTCACCGGTACGTATGTCGGTTACCTGACATTCAAGTCGAACTCTCTTGATGTGTCTCCGGTTCGCCTGAAGGTGACGTTCATCTACTTCCGCACACCGTACGAGCCAAATGTTTTCGACGAGAACGAAAACTGGAAGCGCGGTCAGGAGTTCCTCGGACGTGGTATCACTCTTCAAGTGCGTAACTCCAACACGCCAAACGAAATCACCTATGTGACATTTGGTGTTGGAAACCGTGCTTCTGACGGATGCGATACACTGTTCGGCGAGACGGTCTACGCAACAGACATCAACCCTTCAGCATTTGCTGCTCGTTTCTTTCCAAAGCGCTCTGACGGATCTTTGCTCATCGCCAATGGTCTTGGCGACCTGTGGGCAGGAACGGCTCAGCGTCCAAAGAGCTCGTCACGCGATATCCGCTCGATCTATTCTGACACGACACTTGTCTATACATGCCGCTTTAGCGCAGGTGGTGACCTTAACTACCCAGTCGTAGTTGCATGGAACACGGACGAGTTTTCACCCGGATCAGAGCTCTTCATTCGCGACACACTGAACGGAACGCGTTTCAACGTGAACATGCGCGCCGGAACGGTTCTCGGTGGCACGCGTCAGTCATACACAATCCGTGACGCTGATATCAAGTCTTTTGTCATCGAATACACGTTGCCGAAGGTTGCTCGCTTCCCAGTCATCAACAAGGGGTGGAATCTTCTTTCGGTTCCGGTGAATCCTTCTTCGAGCTACTGGAAGGACATCTTCAAGAACGCTCTGAACATTCCTGTTCGCTTCTCGCAGAACACGTACCAGCCGAACGATATCAACCTGAACCCAGGCGTCGGTTACTTTGTAAAGTACAGCGATGAAGTTGACAAGACGATCGCTGGATCACGTATCCGTCTGATCGACGAGCTGACCTACACCACGCGCCTCTTCGAAGGTTGGAACACCATCGGTTCTTTGTCGTTCCCAACTTCAATCGAGAACCTCACGGTCCTTCCGTATGGCACAGGCGCTCGTCCTCTTCGTGAGGGTGATGTTTATGGATACGTGACGAACCGTGGCTATCAGGCTGTTACAGAGATCGAACCAGGTCTCGGCTACTGGATCAAGATTTCCGGCCAAGGTTACCTGAAGCTTGGTCTCGCTCCGAAGGCCTCCATCAACACGATGGCTGCCCGTGAGGCTATTGAGTCGAACTCCACGCGCGTTTCGATCGCAGATGCTGCCAACAACGTCGGATCGGTGTTTGTGGCTCAAAACGGTATCATGGACAATAAGTCGATGTTTGAGCTGCCACCGACACCACCGCAGAACGTGTTCGATGTTCGTTTCACTTCACACACAAGCATTGAAGATGTGACGAATCCAACGATCCAGATGCAGGGCGTTACTTTCCCAGTTTCCGTAACGATCAACAACCCACGTACAACGTACACAGTTGTGAATCCGATCAGCGGTGCAGTGCTGGGAACAGCAGTTGCTGGACGTCCAAACGTCATCACCATCACAGATGCACGCACACCATATATCCGCCTCATGGGTGATGATGCCCAAGCCGGTATGCTGAATGTGAGCGCATCTCCGAATCCGGTCAACGGCAACGGTACGATCAACGTGACTGTTCCTGAATCCGGTGTTGTGACGGTTGTCGTGTTCGATGCAGTTGGTCAATCTGTCTCCACAATCGTGGACGGCGAGTACATGACACAAGGCATCTATCAGCGTCAATTCAACACATCGAATCTGAGCCAAGGAAGCTACATCATCAAGGCTACGGTCAATGGTGTTTCGACAACGAGCTCGGTATCCGTTGTTCGTTGATTCATGAGAAATTGAGCAAGAGAGGGCAGCAGGCAACTGCTGCCCTTTTTTGTTCCACATAGAGGTTGAAGAAATGAAGCAAGCCGTTTTTGTGACGTTGTTTGTCGGCATGGTTGTCGGGTTAGCGGCTCAAACCGTGCAGATACCGCTGTCTTTTACGAATACGTTGCCGACCGGTCTGTCAACGTTCGCATTCACGGTTGGCGCAAATCCCAACGCCACTAATGGAGTTGACTCGGCATTGCTCGAGCAGGAGATCCCATCACTACCTCCACCGGCAGGGGTGTTCATTGTGTACTCCGTGCCCCCTACCAATGACTTCATCTGGCTCAGTCCACGAGATATTCGACCGTTGACAGTCGGCGAACGACAGCTGATCTCTTACGAGATTGGTATCACGTGGAACGGCGGCCGACTAGATATTGGATGGGGTGCACTACCAAAGTTTGTTGACAGCGCATACATTGTTGATGTGATCACGGATTTTCCGAACAACTTCATCAAACAGAAGCTCGTCCCGGGTCAAGTGTTCACGACGACGAATTCGGCGATAACCAAGCTCAAGGTTCTGGTCTGGTATGATGCAACAAACTTTACATCGGTTCCACACGCTTTTGAGACATCTAAGCTGATGGCGTATCCTAATCCATCCGACGGGTTCATTTCCATCAGAGGTGCCGATGTCGGGTCTCACGTATGGCTTACAGATGTGTCTGGTCGTACGAGAAGCTCTTTCATCGTCGAACGTGAAGACCAATCTCTTGACCTCTCGGGTTTTGAACCAGGCTTGTATGGATTGCACGTGTCACAATCAATCGGGAACGTTCGGTCAACCATGATCGTGCGCCGATAACACAGGAGCCGACAGTACTGCGATGAGTGAAGAACAAGAACGTCCACGACAACCACAACAGAGGCGGGTTCCTCGCGGACGCCGCTTTGACCGACGCCGCACCGATGGGGAGCGCCACGCTACGTCACGAGTGGAGGGATCTGTATCGGTCGTCATTCCCCTGTTGAACGAAGAAGAGTCACTCGTAGAGTTAGCCAAGCAGCTTGAGATTGTCTTGGAGCGCATTGCCAGGGGGCGATATGAGGTCATCTTCATCGATGACGGCTCCACCGATTCTTCCTTCTCAGTGATTCAGCGGATCAATGCCTCAAATCCGAGATTCAAGGCAATACGATTTCGAACAAACCACGGTAAGTCAGCCGCCCTCGCTGTGGGCTTCGCTGAAGCGACTGGCACCTTTGTCATTACTATGGACGCTGACCTGCAGGATGATCCGAATGAGATCCCCGGAATGATCGCCAAACTGGAGGAAGGATACGATCTTGTTTCCGGTTGGAAGCGCAAACGGTATGATCCGTGGCACAAGACCTTTCCCTCGAAGCTGTTTAACTATGTGACCTCGAAGATGAGTGGACTGAGGCTCCATGATTTCAATTGTGGACTGAAGGCCTATCGAAGCGACGTTGTAAAGACTGTGCAGGTGTACGGGGAGATGCATCGGTATATCCCGGCACTAGCTCATTGGGAAGGCTTCCGGGTGACCGAGATGCCGGTTCAGCACAAGGCTCGGCAGTTTGGCGTTTCGAAGTTCGGAATGAGCCGTTTTCTGAAGGGATATCTGGACCTGCTGACGGTGATGTTCACGACGAGGTATGTGAAGCGCCCCCTTCATTTCTTCGGAGCCATCGGAACGCTGTTTGCTCTTATCGGGTTTTGTACTGACCTCTACCTGGCCATTGAGAAGTGGGCGTTCGGGGTTCCGCTGAGTCAGCGTCCGTACTCATTGCTCTTCGGAATCGCGATGATCATCGTGGGGGTCCAACTCATTTCCATCGGTCTCATCGGGGAGCTCATTGTTAAGAATAACCTTAGCGAACAGCGTTTCAGTATTCGGGAGCGGCTGTCGTAACATTGCCGCACCCGACTTGTTGTTGCAGCATTACCCAGCGTCATCTCAGTGTCCATGAACCGTACTATCATTCTCCTCGCAACTGTGCTCACGGTGTTCCTGGTGAACTCTGTGCATGCTCAAATCCGCTTTCGAATTGCCACGGGCCTGTCCACTGACTGGATCACCAACGACAATCCCGCTGTGTATCAGCTTTCTGGTTCACCCGACACGACAGATCCTGACCGACCCTATGGTGGATCTTTTGATGGAGCACAGGTGGGATGGGGCTTGCGAGGATACATCGACCTTGATAAGCAGAAGACCTTCCGAATTCCAGTTGGAGTAGATCTCTTCATGTATCGTGGGACGCAGAGCATCAAGGGAATCGGGTATGATTTCCGCGTCGATCACAGCTCGGATCTCGTGTCTGCATTCACCGGATTCGAGTGGTCGTTCGTTGAGTTCCCTCTGGCCTTTGCCCGTGCATACGTTGGGGCGGAGGCGCGTTTTCTGTTTGTTGGTGAGAACACCATCTCGAATCGTGGCAGAACATTTGTTGGTGGCCAATGGCTTTCCACCGAATCGCAGTACGTCGGCAAACCATCTGCATTCCGGATGGGCGCAATGGCGCGCCTTGGCATCGAAGGCGAGATCTACTATCCCGTGTTTCTCAATACGAGTGTTGGCTACGGGGTCATGAATCTTGTTGGCCGTGATGAACGTCCTACCTGGCAACAGGGTCGAGGCGAGTTACTCACTGCTCGCCCCCTTAATGAGGTAACGGAAGGACTGCTGTATCACATGAACTTCTCGTTCATGATCCAGGTACGTCTGTAACACGCCGCTCCGTCAGGAGTAGAATGTTTTTTCGAACGCCCCTTGCTCTGGCTTGTTGAGGATGATCCGCCAGAACATCCCACGGATGAAGCCACTTCCATAGCCGATCAGTTGGACGTATGCCGCTGCAATGCAGAGAAGACCCAGCGCAGGATTCCGGTATTTGAGCGAGCTCTCGGCGAACAATGCCAGGGTGTAGAGTGCCGGCAGTATGAGCGCGATCACACCAAAGGGCTTGGTCAGAGCGGTGACCAATGCAATTGCAATGAAGACTGTGAAGGCAGCCGGAAAAAAGTGTGTGAGCTTTAGCGTGTGTGGGTGACGCAGAGTGATGTTGATCCGCGCGATGCCGCTGTTGTGGACCTGCTTAAAGAACTTCTTAAGGTCTGTCCGACGCTTATGGTACACCCACGCGTCGGGTATGAGGGCAACCTTGTAGCCTCGCGACATCATGCGGATACTGAACTCGACGTCTTCGCCGAAGCGCATGCTCGAAAAGCCCTCGGTCTGATTGAACACCTCGCGCGAGATACCCATGTTGAAGGATCGCGGATGAAATGCCCCGCCTACGCGAACCTTCGAGCCACGAATTCCCCCCGTGGTCAGAAGCGACGTCATCGAATAGCTGATGGCCTTCTGCGTTGGTGTGAACGACGCATGCTCGCGGTCGGGTCCACCAAACGCATCCAAACCGTCCCGAACCACAGCTTCGTCGATTGCCTGCATGTATCCGTCCGGAACGGTGCAGTCCGAATCAAGGAAAACAAAGATGTCACCCGCGGCTCTGCGGCAACCGTAGTTCCGTGATGGTCCCGGACCGCTGTTCGGCTTTGCGAAGTACGACAGCGCTAAGCGCGTGGCATACGCATCGCAGATATCCTTGGAAGAAATGGTCGAACCATCTTCGACGACGACGACTTCAAAGTCACGGTACGTCTGACGCGTCAGTGTTTCGAGCAATTCATCCAACTCGTCCGGCCGATTGTACACGGCGATGATAATCGAGTACTTCATGCGTGGGCGCAAAGATACGCCCCCTGCCCGTGCTATTTTTGACGCACGATGACCCAACATGATCCAGTAGAGGTGATTGCGGCAATGGATCTGCATGAGCGGACCAAGCGCAACGTCCGCATGCAGTATCGGCTGGCACAACACACGCTCATTCCGTGGTTGGAGAACCTGGCCGTTCTGCCGAAGCAGCCCGCCGTCTGCGAGATAGGGTGTGCCGAAGGGGGCGTGCTTGCTGCATTTGTGGATCACGGAGCTACGAACGCTCTTGGAACAGATATCCAGGCTCCGCTCCTGGACCTGATCAGCAGACCCGTGTGGTCAAGTCTTTCCTATGCCATCACATTCACCCAGCACGACGTCATCTATGATGACGTGCCACCGGAGTGGCAGCATGCATTCGACGTTGTGCTCCTGCGCGATGTGATTGAACACCTCGATGATGCCGGCATTGCCCTGCGTAACATTGCTCGGCTGCTCAAGCCGGGTGGTGTGGTCGTCGTGACCTTTCCTCCGTACACGTCGGCGTATGGCGGACACCAACAACTGCTAGGGACAAAACTCGGAGCCCTACCATTCGTTCATCTGCTCCCGTGGCCCCTGTTTCAACGAATCATCTCTGCCGGTGATCCGGTAAACCAAGAAGAGCTTGAGCGTTTGCATCGCATTCGGTGTTCAGCCGATTCAGTGGCCTCAGCGGCGCGCCGTGCGGGCCTGCGCATCGTCGACGAGCGGTACTTTGCCTTGCGACCCGTCTTTCGATGGAAGTACCAGCTTAGTATTCCCGCCTTTGAGGTAAGCACGATCAGGCGCTTTCCGCTTGTGAAGCCCCTTGCCATGGAAGTGGCATTCGTTCTTCAGCTTCCCAGATGAAGAAGGTCCTGGTCATCGCCTATCATTTCCCGCCAGGCGGAGGTCCGGGCGTGCAACGTGTGCTCAAGCATGTAACGTATCTGCGAGAGGCAGGATGGCAACCTGTGGTGCTCACGGTGGAGAATGGTGACTTTCCGGCGCGCGACGAGTCGCTCGTTTCAAAGGTACCTTCCGACGTCACCGTTGTGCGAGTTCCCATCCTCGAACCATACACACTCTATCGTCGATTCATGGGTGGCAAGGGGGCGGCCATCGATGTGAATGTCAACAAATCCGGCGCACAGAGAAGCGGCTGGAAGGAACGTCTTGCCGAGTTTGTCCGTGCAACATTCTTCATTCCCGATGCGCGTGTTGCATGGATCTTCACGGCCGTTTCCACGGCTGTCGATCTTGTGCGAGAACACGGAATATCAGCCATCTACAGCTCTTCTCCGCCCTATACCTGCGCGCTGATCGCTCGCTCAGTGAAACGTCGCACAGGGCTACCGTGGATCGCGGGCTTTCGGGATCCGTGGACGCAGTTTCTCACGACCCCCGACAGGTGGTTTCTTCCTGCGATGATAGACCGCTCGCTCGAACGCTCAGTCTTCGAACAGGCCGATGCGGTTGAGTGTGCCTGGACGGGAATCATTGATGATGCCAGAGGGAAGTACCCGCATCTGCCAGCCGATAAGTTTCACCACGTTCCGAACGGATACGATGCGTCGGACTTTCCGAGTGTATCGTACGTTCCCAACAAGAAGTTCACCATCACCTATACCGGATCCATGTATGGACGGCGCACACCACGGGAGTTTCTGTGCGCACTCGACCTGATGAAGGAGCGCGGGATCATTCACCCCGAGGACGTGCATCTGCGATTCGTGGGCCGTTTTGGCGATGACGTGCACGCGATGCTCGATGCCTCGTCGTTTAGTTCATCCATCGAACGCATTGCCTATGTAACCCATCAGGAGAGCATCGGCTTCTTGATGCGCAGTGAGGCATCGCTCTTGATCGTTGATGATGCAAAGGAGAGCGCGGAGATCGTGCCAGGCAAGGTCTATGAATACCTTGGCGTTGGACGTCCCGTGATCGCCGTCGCTCCACGAGGGAGTGCAATTGAACGTCTCCTTCTCGAGACAAATGCGGGCCAGAGTGCATCACAGGATGATATCGAAGGAATAGCCTCCATCGTGGAAGCGTATTTTTCGCGCTGGAAAAGGGGCGAGCAGATCCTCTCCCCCGACACCGCAGAGATCCTCAAGTACGAACGCCGAACAGCCGCACATCAACTCGCTCACATTCTGCACACACTCACCCCATGAATGCCAGAAACATCGTTGCCATCCTTCTCGCCCTCGGCGTCGGCTATGTGCTGTGGGTGGTGCTGAAATGGGTCATCGGACTCATCTTCACCGTGACCTTTGCGCTACTGCAGATCGTGGCCATCGCCGTGATCGCCGTACCCGTGTTCTTCCTCATTCGTAACCGTCTCAGGCTGCCACGATGAAACCATCACTTCTTATCCTTGCGCTTGCATCGGTTGTTTCGATCTCCACTGCTCAGCCACCGGTACAGCAACCGTATCCAACCCCGCTTGCGGTTGACCTTACGCGCTCGATCATGAAGAGCGTGTTCGAAAGCAATGCGGTGCCGTTCGTGCAGCCAATGGTCACCACGATCAACGCCACGTCGAACGCGCGGTTCTTCACAATGGCATACGTCCCGGCAAAGGTTGATAGACCATACTTCCGCGTGAGCATCAATGCAATGGCCGGCCTCATCTCTGAAGAACAGAAGTGGTTCGATCCGAGTCTTGACCTCGGCCCGCGCGAGAATCTCGGCACAGCGCTGACAACGTACGGCAGGATCGAAGGCGGAACGTATAAGATCGGACCGCGATATGACGACACGCTGGGCTTGGCATCTGTCTTCATGCGAGAACTTCTGCGCGATGCTCTTGCCGCCGGCTACTTCGGTATTCCCGATCGGGCTGCGTCTCTCT
Source organism: Bacteroidota bacterium (assembly GCA_041170435.1). Classification (GTDB taxonomy): domain Bacteria; phylum Bacteroidota; class Ignavibacteria; order Kapaibacteriales; family Kapaibacteriaceae; genus UBA10438. The sequence continues at coordinate 1,857 of JBEAYU010000040.1, read as the reverse complement.
TCGGATATCTTCCGGATAACCGAGTCGTGTTACCAACGAAGGCGAATCTTGAAACGGTACTTCGTCAGCGTCCGGAATACATGGCCCTGTCAATCAGCGGCCAAGCTGCCTTTCTCGACTCATTGATCTCGCGTCTTACCCTGCCGACGTCGCTGACACTTCCGCCGGGTGCTAACATGTCGTCCTTGACGGCCGCCGTTCCTCAACTGGAGATCGGCTCGCTCTATGGCACTGAACTCTTGGTGCGACTCATCCCACCGGTGCGTTTCGATCAGAACGTTGGTGACTTCTCATTCTGGGGCGTTGGTCTCAAACACAGTATCTCACAGTACTTCCCCGAGCGGTGGTTTGATATGGCCGTGCAGGGAGTGTATCAGGGAACGACGCTGACCAACACGATCGGCGTGACGGATTCAAAGTTGGAAGCGCATGCATCCATGCGCAGTCTCAGCGTTCAGATGGGTAAGCGGCTCTGGGACGCGATCGATATCTACGGAGCATACGCCTACGAACACATCGACGTGACGTCAACCTATACCTACGTCATTCCACATGAAACGCAGGTGCAACTCGGACTGCTGCCGCTTGACCCACCGGGTGGTAAGTCCCAACCAACGGCTGACCGTCCCGGAGATACCAAGCCTCAGACATCGCTGGTACTGGCCGAAGACATCAATCACAAGCTCATCTTCGGGATGAGTGCCAACCATGGCCCTATTCGTGCCTCGCTGGATGTCAACATCGGCAACTTCAACATCGTGTCGTTTGCCTTGGCCTACACGTTCAATCAGCCAGACGAACGCGTTGACCCTGCTGCGACACCACTCGGTCCCGCTCAAGCACGATAATCAGATCGCGGAGCCATGCACGTTCGTCCTCAGTCGCCTCTGCACCGAGGATGCCCTTGGCGAGCGCTGATATGGTGATGCCACCTTGGCCGGTGTGTCGCAGGAGCTCAACAACGCGCCCCCTCCAGAGTCGACGGGGCTCACCACGGAACATCGGTTCGCTGCGCTTCTGACGCGGTGCCGACCTCAAGATGCCGGCCGATGGGCAGACCTCTGCGAGTGGGCATGATGAACACTTCGGATCTCGCGCCGTGCAGATCGTCGCCCCAAGATCCATCACGGCGTGGTGCCACTTCGACGAAGCATCGCGAGGAATCAACACCTCTGCATACTCTGTTAGCTCCGCATCCGGCATCACATCCGCCGTTGTTGGCAGACGGCGAGACCACCGCGAATACACGCGCCGTACGTTCACGTCCAGCACTACTGTTCTGACGTTGTAGGCAAAGCAGGCGATCGCTGCCGACGTGTAGGGTCCAATTCCGGGAAGAGATCGCAGAAGCTCAGGGCTTTGAGGTATCATGCCGCCGTGGTGCTCAACGATGGCACGAGCCGCATCGCGAAGACGCAATGCCCGTGAGTTGTACCCCAGACCCTTCCAATGTCGGATGATCTCAGCATTGGATGCCTTTGCCAAAGCATGCACGTGGGGAAACGACTCCAAGAACGATGGAAGAAGGGTCGCCACTCTTGAGGCTTGCGTCTGCTGAAGCATCGTCTCGGATACCAGGACCATGTACGGATCAACGTCGTCACGGCGCCATGGGAACTGGCGTGCACTGACGTCATACCATTCGAGAAGCCGTTGTGTGATTTCCATACGTAGATTCGACGATGATCACGTCCACTGTTTCGTCTGAAACTATCGAGCGAGCCATAGAGGCCGCAACGAATGTCCGACGTCGTGCCTACGCCCCGTACTCAAAGTTCCTTGTTGGCGCTGCCGTTGTAGATGCTGACGGTGGCATCCATGTTGGCTGCAACGTTGAGAATGCAAGCTACGGACTGA
>JBEAYU010000039.1:0-6486 GCA_041170435.1 Bacteroidota bacterium | reverse complement strand
GCGAGATACTTCGGCATCCCCGTCAAGCAAACTCTCGAGGTGGGCTCACACTTGTCGATCTGATGCCACAGCGAACGCTTAGAGTCCGAGCTCGAGTCCGGCTGACAGGCGCAATCCACTGCCCACCAGCCATCCCACATACTGCTCTTGCGGCCCGCCGCGGCGGGGGACGGGAATGGTGAGGGTTTCTGGCTGACGGAGGATGTAGGACATCTCGATGACCAACCTACCTAGGTCGGTCTTTAGCACCAGAAGCGCCCCGAGCACGGCGCCGCCGCCGATCTGCGAGTTATACGACGTCTCCACTCGGTCAGGGATCTGCCCCCTGTCGCCCTGAAGTATGCGCCTGTAGTCATCAACCTGGTTGGCCGACGTCAGCATGTCTGCCATGGCACCGAGGTGTATGCCCATATACGAACCGGAAGTGTCGAACTGTGCCAGCGGAATGCGAAGCGATGCGCCGAGCTCGGCCGCGGAGGTTGAGAGTGACGAGACCACTGTGGGGCCACTGATGGGATTTTCGACGACGTTCACGATACCACCGGCGCCTCCGATGGAGTTCTTGGTGAAAGGCGACAAAAAGCCCCCTTCCTCCTGACGCAGTCCGAGCGTGATGGCAAGCTCGGTACCCCGACGCATGCTCGCCACAACACGACCACCATAGAAGTATCGGCTCGGCTCTCCGTAGGCAGATATATCGGCACGAGATGATGTGCTGATGATGGTGCTGGCCACGGGGCCCACGTACACTTGGGCTGAAACGACGTGCGCCGCCGTCATGACGATCATGACGACGGCGCTGAGGACAATGGCGTTGCGAATCATGCTCAAAGCTACGGCAACATTAGAGTTCGGGCACTTCGATCGTGATGGCCTGCTTGGATCCGTCAGCATCCTTGATGACAAACATCATGCCGTCTCCGGCCTGCTTGGCAAAGATCACGCGCTTGAGCTGAGACGGAGACTTGATCTCCTGACCATCGGCCTTGAGGATGACCGTGCCCTGACGCAAGCCACGACGGGCCATCTGTCCGAATCGGTCGACCTTGCTGACGAACACGCCCTGCTTGACGTTGAAGGTTGAGCGCTGCTCACTGGTGAGTGCCGCCGCCGTGAATCCAAGCCCCTTGATCGTTACCGGCTCGGACTCATCGGTCGATGAGTTGTCCTCGGACTCGGCGTCTGACCTCGAAGCCACGTCAACTCCATCCGGCGCCTTAAGCTTGACGCTCTTGGTGATCTCGCGCCCATCGCGCCAGATCTTGAGGTTCACCTTGTCGCCGGCACGACGCAAAACGATCTCATTCTGCAGGTCGCTGGAGGTCTTGACGCTCTTGCCGTCGACGTCGAGAATCACATCGCCCACTTCGATGCCGGCCGATTCGGCGGCACCACCCTTGACGATCTTGTTGACGCTGACGCCGGCAACCTTGAACAATCCGACGGCCTTGGCCGTTGCTTCATCGACGCTGGTGATCTCAACACCGATATAACCGCGCTCGATCTTTCCGTCTTCGATCAGATCGAGGACTACGCTTCGCACCATATCGATCGGAATGGCAAAACCATAGCCGGCGTTGACGCCGGTCTGCGAAGCAATGGCAGTGTTGATACCGACCAGACTTCCGTTGATGTTGAAGAGTCCGCCGCCCGAGTTGCCGGGATTGATGGCGGCATCCGTCTGGATGAAGTTCTCAGCTGCATAACGGCTTCGCTGATTACCCATCTCGTTGGTACCCACGATGCCGATCGATCGACCCATGGCCGATACGATGCCCGTAGTAATGGTCGATTTCAGGCCGAGAGGACTTCCGACGGCCACCACCCACTCGCCGATGCGAATGTCGGCGCGTTGCGCAAGGTGCGCCGGTACAAACCTCCCGTCGATCTTGAGCACGGCAAGGTCGGTCAGCGGATCACGTCCAACCAGCTTGGCCTTGTACTGCTTCTGGTCAGTGGTTGTTACCGTGATGCCCCCTTCCTTGGCATTCTCCACGACGTGGTTGTTGGTCACCACATAGCCGTCCGCGGTGACGATCACACCCGAGCCGCCGGCCTCTGACTCCGGAAACTGTGGCATCTCCTCGTCCTCGTTCGGCTCTCCGAAGTCCGGACCGAAGAAGCGGAAGAATTCCTGCGGCATGCCGCGCATGGCGCTGGCCTTGCGGTCGGTCTTGACGGAGATCGAGACCACCGTGGGTGTGACGGCGGATGCGACGTTGACGAATTGCTCATTGAGCGCCTTCACCGCCGGTGGGGCCATGGCAGGGGGCGAAGCGGCTCCAAGTTCAATGTCAGCAGCAAAAAGTTGCTCAATGGCGTTGGTCGAAAACGTGGTCATGAGGATGACGCCGGCAACGACGCCCACGCCTATAAGTGCCAGGGCGGTGCCGAGAGATCGACGTGACATGGGTTGCTCCTTGTGTTTCATTCGGCCTGAACTGACGAAGAAAACTGGTGTCTATTGCGGTCAGATACGTGTGACCGTGAATCGCACCGGACGGCGGAAGATCTCCTGCATGAGTCCCGTGCGCCGCTCGGCGCTCCATAGCTCCACGTCGGGCATGTCCGTGAGCACCTGAAGCCCTATCTCAATGACATCTGCGGCAATGCGCGTTTCCAGCCCCCTGACCACTGACTGCTGCCGGCGGTCCAGACCCTCGGCGATACGAAGGATCGATGCCAACACGGCAACAAGATTCTGGTCAGCACTGCCCAGCCCCGCATACACGGGATGCTTGCGCTTGGGATGGCTCTTTCGATGGTATCGTGCCACCGACGAGATCAGCACGGTCTCGTCGCTGGTAAAGCCGGGCATGACGCAGTTTCGGATGATGTACTCGCTGTGCTTGTGGTGCTGATCCGCCGCAATGTGATAGCCAACATCATGCAACAGCGCCGACGCCTCGAGCAGCTCACGCTCCTTGTCACCCATGCCGTGCAAAGGCATGAGCGCATCAAAGAGCTGAACGCTGAGATGCTTGACGTGTTCGGCGTGTTGCCGGTTGACGCGGTAGAGGTCACAGACGTGAAGGACACTCTGGTACCGCAACCGCGACAGGTGATGCGTCAACCCGATATCGCGCGCCTGCTGCACGGTGTCAAACACGATGCCCTCACGCAGAGCATACCCCGAAAGCGTCAAAGTGCGGATGCCAAGCCCCTTGACCAGATACTCGATCATCAGAGCGCCGGCAATGATCACGTCGGCACGCTTCGCGTCAAGTCCGGCGATGGCCTGCCTCTGTGCCAGCGTCCGGGCAGCTAGCACCTGATCAATGGCCGCCAGCAGCTCTGCACGGTCGAATGAGAGACCATTCATCGACTCCGGGGTTCGACGTCCAGCCGACGCAAGAATGACCGATGCCAGGGCCATGACGGTGCCCGAGCAGGCGATGGCCTCATCGAAACCATAGGCGATGTGCGACTGGAAGGCGGGCTGCCACTCACCGCGAATCCAGGCCCGACATTCGGCGATCTGATCATCGGTGACTATCTCGTCGGGAAAGAAGCGCTGCGTCAGCCGGATGTGACCAAGCTTGGCCGAGTGGATGTACACGGGCTCACCGTCATGTCCGGTGATGGTCTCCGTTGAGCCGCCACCAATGTCGAACACGAATACGCGCTTGTCCGATATGCTGAGCGCATTGCGCACGCCCAAATAGATCAAACGACCTTCCTCGATGCCGGGGATCACGTCGATGTGAACGCCTGTCTCTTTGAGTACACGGTCAACAAAGACATCCTTGTTCAGAGCCTCGCGCACAGCACTCGTGGCAATGGCCCGAACGGTCGCATCATGATTGCGTGCCTCTTCGATGAATCGAACCAGCGCGCGAAGACCACGCTCCATGGCATCGTCCGACAGACGCTTCATGTCGCCTGCCGATGACCCGAGGCGGACCGTGTCTTTGGACCGTGCATGGATGCGTAGCATGCCGGCGTCGGTCACACTGGCAATCACCATGTGAAAGGAGTTAGTGCCGACATCGATGGCCGCTATGCGCCCGGATGCTTCTTTGTTGCTCATGGTCATGGTTTCCCGTCAAAAATACCATCCCTATCTTCCCGACATGTTGCAGCGCCCATTTATCATCATTGGTATGATCATCGTGGTCGGGATCCTCCTGGCCCCCTACCTGATCGGCTTCTGGCGTCGGCTTACCGGGCGTTCCCCCGAGGACCAATAGATTATGGCCACGAGTCAGCGATTCGCATTCCTTGATGCCGCACGCGGAATTGCCGTGCTCTGGATGATCCAGGTCCACGTGACCAACGTGATCCTCGATCCCGAGCTTCGTACGTCGATGTTCTTCAACATCCTCAACATCTCGAACGGCTACGTTGCACCAACGTTCATCTTCTGCGCAGGATCGGGATTGTGGATCGCCTTGTCTCGGCGCGGCACAAAGTACCTGGAGTTTGGCAGCGAGTTGATGTCGTACCTGAAACGACTGGCATTCGTCCTGTTCTGTGCCTACGTGCTGCACGCTCCGATCTATTCGCTTGGTCAGATGCTGCAAGCGCCCGCATCGACGTGGATGAAGTGGGCGCAGCTGGACGTCTTGCATGTGATCGTCTATGCTTCGCTCGCAGCCCTTGGAGTGTTTCTTGTTCTGCGCGACATCACCCGATCGACGATCGCCTACGGTATCATCGCGGCCGGCATCTTCGCCGTTTCTTGGATGGTTCCGAAGAGCGAGCTGAGTCAGTTCCCCCTACTGCCCTGGAGCGGATACCTCTTTACGGGCGCGGCCATCACAGGATGGTTCATGCAGACACATGATCGCGGCCGACTCGCCAGCGGATTCATCGTGGTCGGGCTTCTGGGACCTGTTGTGCTCTTCCTAAGCTTCTTCTACGGACCGTCCATGCCATGGGATGCCGTGTGGTGGAGATCGCCGGGTGGCCTGCTGTTTCGGGTGTGCGCAACTCTTCTGCTTCTGGGACTGCTATACCGGTGGGAAGAGAACATCCCCACCTCCCGCATCGGTCGCTATCTGCTGACGCTTGGCAACGAGTCGCTGTTCATGTACGTTGGCCACCTCCTGATCGTCTATGGCTCACTTGCTCCTTGGTTTGACAATGTTCTGGGAACACATCACGTGGGGTATGGATTGACGTTTCTGACGTGGATCGTCGTCAGCGCAGTCTTCTCAGCATTGATGTTCGTGTGGAACGGGCTCAAGCGTGACAAGCCCGACGTGGCGGCAAAGATCATCCGCCTGATGATCATCGGCATCATCACCTACTTCATTCTCAAGCGCTGAACGCCCCCTGAAACCGACAACGGCCAGCCCCTTTCGAGGCCGGCCGCAGCGGCGTTCTGTTCACGATCGGTGATCAGCGGGTAACCGTAACGGGGGTCGTCATTGTTCCGCGCTCACCAGAGATCGTCAGGTAGTAAAGACCGGTAGCAAGGTCGGCCGTGATGAGTCGGAACTCATACACACCTGCCTGCTGCGCGGCGTTCGCAATGAACGTCGCCGCAACGGCACCCGTTGCGTCGGTCAACCGGATGGTCACCACATCAGCGTTCGCCAACTGGTAGCGAACGGTCGCGGCATCCATCGTCGGGTTCGGGAACACGCTGCCGGTGATACCGGCACGCATGTGGTCGTCCTCGCGGACAGAGGTCGGGTTCTTTGCACGATACTCGCGATTGACCGGATCGTACTCGGACCATGGGAGGTCCCAGCGCTGCAGACCGAAGGCACCGCGATGCTCGACCTTCTCAAAGAAGGTATCGGCAGATTTTCCGGTGAACTTCGCGGCGCTTGCCAGGGGGCTTCCCGACTTCAATGCTGGATTGAAATCAATATTGGTCGGGAACGGATTCTCGAGCATGGCACCGGCAGGTGAGCTCTTATCGACAACGTTACCGTACTCTGCCTTTCCAAGCCAGTTGGCATCGATACCTGCCGGAACAGTCCCACCGGCAAGCGTCAGCACTGCACCCTTGACGCCGTACCATGAGTTATTGCGGATCTCGATCGTGTCACCGGCGGCGGCGATCATCGTCGGCACCTGCGCAAACTCGAAGCCACGCGGCCATCCCAAGAACACGGAGTTATGGATCGACTGACGTGAGTTGCGACGGATCTGTGCGGCAGCACCGAAGCGCGTGCTGTACTGATTGGCGCCGGAGCCAGGCGTCCACGTGGTATCCTGCACCGGACCGATGGCCGTGATGTTGCTGAAGGTTGCTGACGTGAACGGCTGGTTGTAGGAAGCTTGAGCATCGTTGTCGGATTCGAATGCCTGCGACGTCGATACGTCTGCCACCGTCCGATACCGCTGCACGACGCCGAACTGGACCTTGCCAGAGAAGCCATTGTCGGTGTCAAAGTCATCATCCAGAATGCCGGTCGAGATCAAGTACTTTGAGTTCACCGTTCCGCCGAACCATTCAAAGCCGTCATCATTTCCGTACGACACCTGCACGTAGTCGATGGTCGTGCCACGACCAACGCCACCCATGGTGAG
>JBEAYU010000038.1:0-8885 GCA_041170435.1 Bacteroidota bacterium | reverse complement strand
CGGGGTAAGACCGTTGCCGTGCATGGAACACTGAACAAGCTCATGGCCTTTCTCGTGCGGTTGACTCCGCGTGGTGTCATCCTGCGCATTGGACGCATGATCGCGGAGAAGAGGTAGGGTGGGGACGTAACGCTTGCATGGATTTGAAGTCTCTGCTAAGATGATCTGAAATGTTGACGGCAACAGCTGGCCTCAAATCGGGTCCGTGTGTTCAGAGAGGATACCCCAAATGTGTTATCAAAGCAGCCGCACGCCGGTGTTATCTTGACATGGTTGTCATTAGATCATCGGTCTCGCGCTTGTTTTGATTACGCTACCAACGCTCCAGCACTTGTCCAAGTGAGGTTCTATGCTGCCCATGATTCATCGACTTGCTCTTATTGCTGTTATAGGAATGTTCTCTTTTGTTGTCCAGCATCCACGGTGTCTTGCCCAGATTGACACTGCGTTTCAGCAGCGTGTGTTGAGTTCTAACTCCGGTTCGAGCCTAGGTTTTACGGTAGAGGGTTTATCGCCATCAGTGGGTGATGACGAGCTCGTGCAGTTGGTGAAGGGGCGTGGCCTCATGGCAATCTCGCTTCTGAAGAGAACTGGTACCATCATGAAGCAACCCCCGCAGCTAAGTGCTTATCAGTACATGGATGGTTCCTGTACTATGGGCGATGGAGTGTTGATTGTGTTGCGGGAAAATATCAGCACTCTGGCCTTCATAGGCCCAACCGGAGAAGTTGAAGAGAGGATTCCTCCGCAGAGCAGTACTTCTGTTGACCTCAAGGAGAATGGACCGGTGATCTTCAGGACCAGCACTTCTTCGTTGGTCTCTGGAGATGCCGGACGCACGTGGAGTATGATCCCTCGTGCACAAGCGTCCGTTCAGAAGTCGCCTCCCGGGACGATGGTGGTGAATGTCGGAGCGGGGACAGGCAAGCCGCATATCATCGAACAGCGTGACGTTCAAACGCTTCGTCGGATCGGACTTGAATCCCTCGATCCGGTCAGCACACGTGTGTTTGGTGAGTCCGAAGCACTCGCCTGTATTGTTCAGAGAAACAGGGCTTCGAGATTGGTGATAGTTCCCTTCGATGACTCGACATCCACAATGATCGATACGATTACGCTCGACAACGGACAACGCCGAGCAGTGGTTCCGAGATTCATTGAGCGATTAAGCTCCGGGGCACTGCTCATTGCAGACTCATCAGGAGCACTGTACCGATGGAGCAAGGGACGTGGTTCTGAGATCCAACGAGCGAATGTTGGCAGTCCGATGGGATACGGATTTCCTGTCCGAGGATTTTCATACTGGTGCGGTCAGATCAACGACTCAATGGTCGTACATCAGGTCGAGTGCAGTGATCCTCCGGTCATTCGTCGATTTGCGTTTCACATAGATATTGCCGGCCCAGCACGAGGCACGTATTGGAATAGATCGTACACCGTAGAGTACAGTATTGGTAGGCGCGGCTTTGTCATCGCCGCTGAGGACCCTTCCAAGAGTGGCATTGTTGACCTAACTGGAGGGAAGCCGGTCATCTACAGCGTTGGATCATTCATGCGTGACGTCGACATCTTTCCGTATCAGTCCATGCTGGCCTCATGGCTTTCAGCTGACGGTAGCCGAGATGTCGTTCTGAATGATCTGGCTACCATCCTTCGGGTCGATTCGTCGGGCTTCGGATTCATAGCGCATGCACAGTCCTGTGTTTCCGGTGATGAGTCGCGGCCAAACTTTACCACCGTTAACGATCGCCTCTTTCAACGCTGGCGTGTGCGCGGTTTTCCGCAGCCGGTGGTTCGAGGTAAAGATGTATTGCTTCCGGGGCCCTTCATCCGGCGATTTTCTCATGACGGCGACTTTTTGGATACTCTTTCGAAACAACCGTCATGCTTTGTTCGGCAGCTCGAGGACTCGGCCATCTACAGCGGCTGGAGTGGTGTTGTGCGTCGTCACCGCGGAGAAGCCGTTGATACCATGCCTCTGCCACTCGGTGCGCAAACCGATCCGGAGGTGTTCCCTTCGGATGTTGTTGTAGCCGATGACGGATCGATCCTTGTCTCTATGCTTGGCACGGACACCACATCGACGTCCATCGAAGACGCGCAGCCCCATCGGCGGGGAGGGATTCTGCGATCAACAGATAATGGAGCCACATTCAGCCCCGTGCAGCTTCCACTGCCGTACAATCCGTATGTAATGTCCATGCACCGAACGCCTGATGGAGTCCTGCTTGCTGTTGCCTATCGCGTCATTGAGGACTCATCAAATGTCGCCCCGTTTGAACAATCAACCTATCGCGTCAGCGGTGGCGCTATTGTGCGCTCGACCAACCAGGGGCTTAGCTGGTCGGTAGCGTTTGAAATACCTTACCAAGGGTCGTATCGATTGTTATCCGGCCGTTTCATCACCTTCGGTAACGGTGGACAGCTCTATGTTCCATGGTTCCGTGGCGTTCTTGTTGGGAGCGCCGATGGTAGCACCTGGCAGGACGCCCCGGATCTTCCGTTTTCAATCGAGCCAAATAGTCTCTTTAACCGTGGCGATAGGATCATGATCTCAGCGACCACCGGCGTGTTCTCATGGAACCCCATCACAACGAGTGCCCGGGATGACTCAACGCCGCGCCACAACGATACAATGCTGTTACACATCAATGCAGAGTCAGCCCGCGATCTGATTATTCGGGGAATCTATCCGACAGATGTCCTCGGTCGCACTGTTCGTGTCAACTCCACTGATCAACTTGCCCCGGGCATGTACTTCTGGGTCGATGAAGGACGCACGATGAGATATTTAGTGACGAGTGACAAGTGACGAGTGACAAGTGACGAGTTGCATTAAGCGCCGTCTCGCACCGCAGGTCCCTCACGGCGCAGCCGTCTCGCACCGAAGGTCCCGCACGGCGCAGCCGTCTCGCACCGCAGGTCTAACACGGCGCAGCCGTCCCTCACGGCGCAGCCGTCTCGCACCGCAGGTCCCTTACGGCGAAGCCGTCTCGCACCGCAGGTCCCGCACGGCGCAGCCGTCTCGCACCTAAGGTCTAACACGGCGCAGCCGTCCCTCACGGCGCAGCCGTCTCGCACCGCAGGTCCCTCACGTGTCGTCATCCACCTCCGCATCGGGGATGTGATTGAAGGCAATGCGCATCGGTGCGCTTGAGAGGGCGTTCCAGGCGGTGCCAACGTAGAGCGTGTTCTTGCCATACTTCTTGTTGATGGCATCGATCGAGTTGTTCAGAGCAGACCGTGCCGGACCAACGTTTTCGAACATCGGCAGGGGAGTTGATTCAAGGGGGCTTACCTTATTCAGGGCGATCGTTACCTTGAACGGCGTTCCATGCTCGGGCATGGTCTCGAGCATACTGCTCATGATCGTTGTCAGCTGCAACACATCCTGCGTGGGTGTGATCTCCCGTGCCTGCTTCCACTTGGTTCCATCAACATGGCGTACGCTTACGGTGACCTCAGCCGTATGGAGCTCGTACTGGCGAAGGCGCATGGCGGCCTTTTGCAGAAGCCGGTGCACGACGGCCTTCGCCCCCTGAACAGAGCGATGCTCGGGCTCGAGGACGTGGGAGTGTCCGACCGTGGACTTGTGGGTTTCGGCCATCGGTACGTCCTGTCCCCGCAGGCGGGCCCACATGCGTTCGCCCTCGATGCCGCCCCACACTTCGCGCAGCTGGTGCTTTGGTGCTGTGCAGAGCATCTCCACCGTGAAGATGCCATGCTTGCGCAGCCGGGCATGCATCTGCTTGCCGATGCCACAAAGATCACGCAGCTCAAGTGCGTAAAGCACATCGGGAAGCTCTTCCTCTTCGATGACGACCAAGCCATCCGGCTTCTGCATGTCCGACGCGGTCTTTGCCAGATAGTCGTTCGGGCCGATGCCCACGCTGCAGGTCATTGTATCACCCACATTGGCTTTGATCGATGCCTTTACCGCATGAGCGATCTCGATGGCCTTCTCACGCTGCCGGTCAGAGCCCGTAAGCTCGCAAGCCATCTCGTCGATCGAGTTCACACTCTTGACGTGGATCGTCTTCTCAACAGCTTCGACCACGCGGTGATGATATTCTACATACAGAGAGTGCCGGGCCTGCACCAGCACCAACTCCGGACATTTCTGTTTGGCCTCGGCGATGATCGTGCCCGTCTTTACGCCGTACTTCTTCGCCTCATACGAAGCTGCGATCGCACACGTCGAATCGGCCATCACCGGAACGACCGCCACCGGACGTCCACGCAGCTCCGGTTGCTCCTGCTGTTCAACAGAAGCGAAGTAGGAGTTGAGATCGACGTAGAGGGAGCGGAGCAAGACGGGTTATAGGTTTTAGGTTTTGGGTTATAGGTTTTGGGTCAGGCAGCACTTTGCAGCCGCTGACGTGCCTCGTAAAGGTCCCAGGCAACTTGGAGGTTCATCCAGAACTCTGGCGTGGTACCAAGTTCCTGTGACAGGAGGATTGCCGTCTCTGCGCTGATGCCGCGCTTGCCCCGAATGATGGTATTGATCCGCTGAATTGGGATTGTGAGTCGCTCCGCAAGTTCAACCTGCGTCATGTTCATCGGCTCGAGGATCTCGGTGAGGAGGACCTCGCCGGGGTGCACGGGTCGTCGGTTTTTCGGTGTCATTGTTCTGTCTTCCAAGCTGTCACATCAGTGGTAGTCTGTGATCGTAACGTCGTACGCATTGCCCTCGACCCATCGGAAAACAAGCCGATACTGGTCATTGATCCGAATGGAGTGATATCCTTCATAGTCGCCGACGAGCTTTTCGAGCCGATTACCCGGAGGAATGCGCAGGTCGACGAGAGCATGGGCTGCGTTGAGCATATCCAGCTTTCTGTGCGCAACAGCCCAAACATATTCCGGGATCGATCGGGCTTGCTTGGTCGAAAATCCGTCGTAGATATCCTCTGTGGCTTTTGATCCAAAGCTGACGATCATTGAGACAATTTAACGCTTTAACGGATAGTGTGCAAAATGATGCTGCACGTGTATTCCCTTCAAGTTAGAGTTCCATGCGTCGAAGAAACACGCGGGCCCATCATCCCGACGTGGCCCGTCATCCCCGCGAAAGCCCGTCATCCCCGCAAAAGCGGGGATCCATTCCGTCATCCCCGCGAAAGCGGGGATCCATTCCGTCATCCCCGCGAAAGCGGGGATCCATCTTCACAACCCCTCGCCCCTTGCCAAGGCTAGGGGCTATTGCTTCAACGCCCAGGCATTCGGGAACACCGGATCGCCGATGCGCCACGGGCGGGTGCTCTGACGCGTGCCGTTGATGCTCTGGCAGATGTCATACAGCGTTGCGCCATTGAGGTAGTAGCTATGCTCGACAACGCCATCGGTGACGACAGGTGTACAGTCGACCTGCATGAAGGACCTATCCACCGACGATGGGCGCGACGCACCTGTGCGGCCGAGGCGTTCGCGGGCATGCTTGGTGCTCATGGAGGCGATAAGCGGCGCGTCTTGTTTGTTGTAGTACACCGTGATCAGTTCGCTCAGATCTGCCAGCTTGGCAAGGGGCTTGCCCGGCTCCAAGGCATCGGTGGTCACGTCAGGCGCACACAGAAACACATGCTCAAACATCCGGTCCGACAGCGCATACTCCGGGTTGAGACGAGATGCCTCGAGGGCGCACTCCAGAACGTAATTGCCCATGCTGTGGCATAAGAGATGAAGTCCGCTGCGGCAGAGGACCTTCTTGACGTCGATCTTGCCGGCTTCGACGGCCTTGAGATAATCTCTTCGCGTTGTGAATGAGCCGCTGATGGTCTCCTTGCGCATCGAGTGAAGTCTATCCTGCAGTGTCAGCAGCGCGCGGCACAGGGCAAGTCGGCTATGGGATGCATCATCACGATCGGAGAAGTAGGGGATGTAGAGCAGGGCCTGACCATCTGATGGCCACGAGAACAACACGACGGCAACGTCTTTGTTGCCCTTCGCATTGAGCATGATCTGCAGGGCCGATGCCGAAGCGACGGCATCATGCCAGTCGACGTTGAAGCCGTGGACGTAGATCACCACGTCGACCCCGGACTGCATCTTGCTGCGCAACCGGTCGTATGCCGTCGTCGATCCGCGCACCGTTCCGTCAGGACTTTCGGTGAATGCCTCAATGGTGGCCTGCTGTTTCACGAGGGGGCGCACAAGCTTTGCGACCTTCCCACCGTCGCCGTGCCCACCATCCACAACAGCGGACAATGCCGCGTCAATCTCAGGCTGCAGCGACGTCTCATCGAACGTCACACACCCATATCGAAGGTTGTGAAATCCATCACCGCTGGGATCTTTCCCGTAGCCTGTCGGCTTCCACCGATCGTCACCCTCGTGACGTCGGTTTGTAACGTAGTAGAGTTCCATGTGACGAAGATACGCGAGGCCCGTCATCCCCGCGAGGCCCGTCATCCCCGCGAAGGCGGGGATCCATGCGTGATTGTGTCATCCCCGCGAAAGCGGGGATCCATCTTCATAACCCATGGGCCACGGCCGGCTAAGCCAAGGGACGTCTGCGACGGGACTCGCGAAGCGAGGGACTTTGCCAAGGGACGTGGCTGCGCCGCGGGATGCGATCACAACTCCGCCATCGCCGTGCAGATTTCTTTGATATCGTAGCGCACGATCCGGTAGGACGTACCACGCACGACCAGGGCTCGCTGTTCTTCTGGGCTTGATCCGATGGCACGCGTGAGCTTACTCTGAACATCAGGGATGGTCTTAACGGGGTACGAGCCGGCCTTGTCTGCACTTGTCCACAGTACCCTTCTGTTAACCGGGGCAATGAACACGAGCGAGTATCCCTTCGTAGAGCATTTTTCGAGCATTTTATCACCCGGCAGATAGATCTTCACGCACGTCGGACACCCGGTGAAGTGCACAGGAATAATGACGTACGAGTCCTTTCCATACCGCAACGCCGTATTGGCAAGTACCTCCGGCAGGGCACTGCGCACGGCATCATCGGCGGCCGTTACTACCGATGTCAACATGATGATGTACATGACAATGCGTAGCAGAAGGTGCCTTAATCTCATTGCTCACTCCACTTCTATCCGGGCCAGATATGGGCCAGTGTCCGGATTCTCGAAGATCCCAAGAAGGTCCTTGCGATACAGGGGGCTGTCGTTGGTGTCAACAAGGCTCATAAGCCTATCGACCATGCCGATTTCGGCGACATTCTTCCACTCGACGTCCTCGCGATTATCCATCAACGTGCCTACAACGATAAAGGTACGCTGAACATCACCCGTCATTACAGAACATCGCAGTGCAAGCTTGTTGCTGCCAAATCGTACCGGATCCGATACAACGACAGCGCCTGAATCCGCCATCTGAACGATTGACTCAGGCAGAGAAACACGCCGAAACGAACCGTCGTCCGTGTCTACCAGATCAACAGCTGGCTTGTACGATAGAACCCTCACCATCGAAAGGGAGTCAATCCCATCGCAGAGGTATTGCTGACTCCTAACGTAACGCTTCTCTTCATCCGCTGTCCGATGTTCACGTGAGACCGCACCGACGAGCTGCCCATCCAACGTGAACTTCGCACTGATCGATCCGGACGGCAGATCGAGCTTCATCTCTTCTCGCAATTCACGATAGTAGAGATCTTGGCCGGGAATCCAAAGGTGTCCATTCCGATAGCAGATAGTGCCCGCTTTTGAACTAACGTTATTACTCATATCTGCTAGGCGCATCGGTATCAGTGTGTGTTCAAGGCTGCTTAGGGCTAATCTCACGAGAATCGGAAAAGAGAAGATGCCCGTCTCCTTTTCGCCTGACTTACCAACTCCCATATAAGGATAGGCGATCTTGGATTTAATCACTAACGTGTCGATGTGGATCACGTCATATCCGTCCAAAGCCCCGTAAAAGCTTGAAGGCTGAAAGAAACCATCTGAACCATCGAGATAGTTCTGTCGAAAAAACTCGTAATCAATCTTCAATTTGTTACCCAGAACGCGGGATACAGTCTCAGGAAGCTCATCTGGCAGTTGCCGAACGGCCATCTCGAAATCATGAGATTCGATTCGAAACACTCGTTGTCGATTCTGGGCATTTGTTGAAACCAGAATAATCACGTCCGGTGTGGATCCACGCAGTAGCAACGTTGAATCGTTGACAATCGATGCTTGTGCTATGCCCTGAAGTGCCGTAGAGTCTGTTTCCATTACCTGAACAACCTTTACAATTCGTGCCGGCCGGATCGGAATGTCGACCGGCCGACACGAGACAAGGAGCGCAGGTAACAGAAGGAGTGCGGCACATACACGGATGATCATGCGGATTCCAGGACTACAGTGAAACACTTCTTAAAGTTACCAGGACTGTGTGTCATTGATGTGTCATAGTGATGACTGCGGTTTCGGTGCTTCCACCGTTACCTCCAGTAAATCCACCCACTCCATCGTTGATGTCCAAGTCCCTTCCGTCAGGACTGATCGACCAGCAACGCGTAAGCAGCGCATCATCACATTGAACACGAACTCCCCCCGGAACATCGGCTTGCGCAACGACTCTACCACTCTGAAAGGTTTGCCCTGTGCTGCTAATCCACCTCATACCAGGTGGAGCAGTTAACACCCTCGCAATCTTGGCCTCGCTGCCCTTCTTGCCACCATTTGCGGCATTGGGTTCCAAGGGTTCCACTCCTCCCGTCTGTGAACATGCGGCAATTCCTACTGCTGCCGCCGCAATCATCAAGAACCGTTTCATATCGGTTCTCCTTTCAAAAGATTGAATAGAAATGAACACTGCCCGGTATGGACAGATTGCAATGCGTCAATTAGGATGGGATATCACTGAATGGAATATGAACGTACACACACACACACACACACACACACACACAAGGGGAAGTTATCCACAGGTTTAGCGTCATA
>JBEAYU010000037.1:0-12076 GCA_041170435.1 Bacteroidota bacterium | reverse complement strand
CCACGTTGTCACACACCGCATTTCAACATTTCACCATCTAAAGTCAACGCAATCCAACGATCGACATCATGGATTTACTAGCCCCGGGCCTTGGCCCGGGGTGCGGAATGGGCGATGCGCGAAAACGCCGGGATGATGGGCATCGTCATCCCCGCGAAAGCGGGGATCCATAACTGTACCGGACCCCTAATTCTTGGACAGTTTATCTACCCATTGGTGAGTAGTTGTTGGAATGTTACTGGTGGCATGAGGTCGTTATCGGGAAGTGTGACGCTGAATTGCTCAAGCACGCTACGTGGTGTCTTGTAGGCAATGCCTGAATGAATCCTGTCGTTGTTATAGAACATCCGGAACCGGTCAAACACGCTGCGCGCCTGCTCGAGATGTTCGAAGAGGTACTCATCGCAGATAGCTCGCTGAACCACACTGTGATAGCCTTCGATATGAGCATTCTGCTCTGGTGTGGCGGGCCGAGTGAACTCGTGAGTCACTGCACTGTTTTCAAAATACCTTCGCACCAGATTGCTTTCAAATTGGCTGCCATTATCCGAGCGAACGGTGATTGACGTTGGCATAGGGTAGCGGCTGAAGATCTGGCTAAACAGCTTGACGACATCGGTCTCTCGAATTGAAGACTTCAGCAGATGTGCAAGCACATATCGGCTATGAACATCAATCACCGTCAGCAGCATTGCGTTCATTCCGGTACCATCGATGCGAATGAACTTGATGTCGAATTCGAGGCAGTCAAATGGTTGCCGTGTATCGGGAACCAACTGCTTGACCCATGTCTTGCCGGATCGCTTGCGTTTCGGCCGTGCAAGTGTTAACCCGTTGCTGCGCATAAGCCTAAGAGTTTTCTTCTTGTTGATCACCAAGCCTTGTTCCTGCAACCATCGGGTTACTTTGACATAGCCGTAGTCAACAAACTCCGTATTGATGAGGCCTTTGATGACTCTCAGCAGCTGCTCGGTAGAATACCCCGATCCAAAGCGATCATAGGTCACTTCGGTTGGTGTTCGACCTGCCCGACCACCAGTTGGTCGATAGTAGAATGTGCTTCGCGCCAGTTCTACCAAGCGCAGCACAAGCGCGCGGGGAAATCCGCTATCGATGAACTCCATTGCCGTCATCATTCGCTGCTCCCGCGTAGCAGTGTTTTTTTTAGCAGCGAGTCCTTGATCCGAATTGCCAGCTCCTTCTCTGCTACCAACTCCTTCAGCAGACGCACTTCCTGGCGTAGACGCTGCAGTTCTTGCTCCGATTCACGGCTGGCTTTCGGCGAGCCTTGGGCTAGTCGATCACGCCATTTGTAGATCATCGACTTAGCGATTCCGTACTTGCGAACCGTGACCGCAACTCCGTTCTCGTCAGCCTCTTTCAAGATGGCTCGGCGCTGTTCATCTGTGTACACTCTTTGCTTGGGCATTGGCAAATCTCCTGCAAAAACGCGGGTACATCACCTGTCCAAGTATTTAGGGGTCTAGAACGCGAAGGCGTCCCTCACGCCGAAGGCGTCCCCCACCGCAGGTCTGCGCATGGGCGCATCATCTGCGGGCGGCGCTGAACTCATAGGTGCGATCGTAGTACTCCAGAGCGATCTCGGCGGCAAGGGCAAGGTCGCCGGCATCAAGGGCGGCGAGGGCACGTTGGGTGCGTTCACCACCGAACTTCTCTCGAATGCGCTCGAATGCTTCAGCCAGTTCGTTGGCGGGAAGGGCTCCGTACTCGGCCACAAGGTTGGCGATGCGAACAGCGACCGGAACATCAAGCTCGTGACGAGGTGCAGTGCGGATGCAGCTGTAGAGATGCTCCGGTAGATGGACGCGACCGATGGTGCGACTTTCGTCTTCGAGCCATACCGGACGTGATACTTCGAAGTCGCGCATTGCATGGTCAATGAGGTTCAGCATATGCTCGGTACTGGGCTGCGGAGGCAGGCCGATGCCACCAAACGATGATCCACGGTGATTGGCAAGCCCCTCAAGGTCGAGGACCTGCTCGCCCCTTGCCTGAAGCTCTCGCAGAAACGTCGTCTTGCCGGAGCCGGTCTTGCCGCATACCACCTGCCATTGCCATGGCCGCATGATACGCTCATGTGCGCGAGAACGGAACCCCTTATACCCGCGCGGGATCGTGCGGGATTCAAGGCCGGATGTTGCAAAGAGCCAGCTCATCGATGAGCTCCGCATGCCCCCTCTCCAGCAGTAAACGATAAGGGGCTTGTTGAGCTCGCGGGCGGTATTGACGAATGACGCAAGCTTGGGGCCGACGAGTTCCAGTCCGCGGTCGATGGCCGCCTGACGTGACGTTTGCACGTAAAGAGTGCCAACATCGGCACGCTCCTCATTAGTAAACAACGGGAGATTCGTCGATCCAACGATATGCCCTTGTGCATACTCGGCAGGGGTTCGTACGTCCACCACTGCATAGCGCACATCGTAGATATCGTCAACCACCAAGGTCATCGTACTCGGGTAGCTGGGAATACTCGCTCGGAGGCATCGCACGAGCGGACTCCGTTTGCGCCTGTACGAACTGTCCGAATGCCTCGGCCACAAGGTCAGCCACTTGGTCAGGCGAATGCACTACGCACGTGTGTGACCGCTCCCGACGTCCATACAGCCACCCGGTGATGATCTGCAGTTCGTTGAGTTCTCTGCTCGTGAAGCGCCCGGTGGGCGCCGGCTCTGCAAACAGATGTGTCAGTTCCGCAATGATGATACCTTTGGGAGCCTTGATGCCAACCTCACGCTGGAACGCCAGACGACCAGCACGAAGCGCATAGACCTCGATCGTGGAACTCTTCTCCCCAACAGGCACAAAGATCATCACATTGGTATCGGTCACTGCAAGGGGGCGATCCGAGGCGTGAAGCATTGCCCGCTCGACCTCTCGAATTCCGTCGCGCAGCACCGCTGCACGCTCGTAATCAAGCTCAGCGGCGGCCAGCTCCATCTGCGTGCGCAAGCGCCCAATAGCCCCCTGCTCAACGTTGCTCAGAAAGCGTCGGGCCTCGTCGACGGATTCATTGTAGTCGTCTATGGTCTGATGCAGCGCACACGGACCGTTACAGCGCTTGATGTGGTAGTCGAAGCACGGCCGGATATCAGCATGCGGATGCAGCTCACCGACGCAGGTGCGAAGCTTGTTCTCGCGCACAACCATGTCGAGAATGCGTTCGGCCATGCGGTGGCTGCGGAAGGGCCCGAAGTATTCGGCCCCGTCGGACTCAATACTGGAAGCGAGTTCGAGTCGAGGGAACGCCTCGCTCGTGATCTTCAAAAACGCCGGAGCCCGGTACTTCCGAGAGGTGACGTTGTGCAGCGGAAGGCGATCCTTGATCTCGCGTGACTCCAGTAGGATCGCCGCCAGTTCCGTACCGGTGACCTCCCAGCGAATATGGCGAACGTAGCGGATCATCTTCTGTACGCTGCGCCCATGCAGCGGTGCGTCGTTAAAGTACGACGTCACCCGCGCACGCAGTGACTTTGCCTTCCCAACGTAGAGCACCTGCTTCTTGGCGTTCAGGAAGTAGTAAACACCGGGATCATCAGGAAGTTCTCGCAGATAAGGGGCGAGCATCGTGCGCCGCTTGGCGGCCGCAGCCGACATGGTCTTCGAGGCGGCGCGCTGTACATGCTGCAAGGCGATCAGATCCTCCAGCGTGGCAGCATCGTGTTCATTGCGAGCACGCTCAATGAGCCTGATCAGCACCTGGGCAGTTGCCTCGGTATCGCCCATGGCACGGTGGCGCGCGGAAATGACGTGTCCGTAGTGCTCGGCAACCACGCCGAGATTGTGCTTCGTTAGTCCCGTACTGATCCGGCGCGAGAGTCGGCACGTACAGATCTTGTGGATGTCCGGAGGCACCTCCTCCATGCGCTCGATGGCCGCCTCGACAAAGCTCCAGTCAAAGCCGACGTTGTGGCCAACGAAGACCACGACTTGATCATCGGCAAACAGCTCGGCGATCACCGGCTGCATGGCGACTTCTTCTTCCGGAGCCGACGCTACCATGGCGTCGGTTATGCCCGTCATCATCTGAATGAAATCCGGAATGGGCAAGTGCGGATTCATCAGTGATTCATGACGGCGCACGATGACGTCGTCCTCAACCACGCACATGGCGATCTCCGTCATGCGATGGTCGCGCGGCGTGCCACCCGTGGTCTCGACGTCGACCACGACGAAGCGGATCGACTCAAGTGGGGTGGAGAGGATGTCCGACGTCATGAAAATGGCCTGTGAATGCACGAATATGCACATTCACAGGCCATTGATCGGCCGTCTGTTATCCCCTACCGAACGACAAGCGGGAATGTCACCTCGACGTCCGTCTCGTCGGCCGGATCTGTGCCGTTCTTGGAGGATTCGGACTCGTAGTGATACAGCGTCAACGTCAGCGAACCGGGAACGGATGCCTGCGCGTCGGTGGTCACCAATGAGTACACCAGCCCAAGTGGAAGCCCCCTTCCATCCTTGTCGAGCACGGTAACCTGACCCAAGCTATTACTGACGGCGTAGAACACCTGGTGCTCATCGGCATCTTCCAGGACCTCTTCGGTGATGTTCTCGGCCGGTGACTTTGCACGATTCTCGAAGCGGACCGTACCGAGGTATGTCTTACCGGTCTTCAGCGCGAGTGTATCGATGCGATTGGGATTGTTTCCGCCGATTCCATCGAGATCTTCCCACGTCACGCGGGTCGTGTCTGTGGTTCCCTGCTCGATGAGTTCGAGCATCACAGTGGTGACGGCATCATGATCATGATCATGGTCGTGTGGATCATCCAGGTGATCGCACGATGTCAGCACGAAGACCATGGAGAGAGCAATCAACAGTGAACGCATATGAGGACTCCTAAAAAGTGGTGGTAAATCGCAGAATGATGTTTCGTCCGGGATCGTCAGCGAAGTAGCGATACTGACTGAGGTACTCCCGGTAGGCAGTGTTGAACAGATTGTTGCAGGCCAACGTCAGTCTGGCCGGCAGTCCATATGGCATTGTGATGACGCCGCCGAGAGAAAGGTCCAGCCGTGCGTATCCGGCAGGGGGCTCGGCGTAATCGCGTCCGGGGACCACCCGGTCCTGACGTCGTACACCAAGCATCGACACGTCGATATAGGCATCGTGGATGGGGCCAACATCATCGGCATGGATATGCAGTCCGATGCGCCCCCTATCAGCAGGAATGAAAAGAAGAGGCTCGTCACGGTCGAGATTGTCGCCCCGCACGAACGATGCCTGACCATAGACGTTCAACTGATCATGAAGTGGCACCGTCAGACTCAGGTCGCCACCAAAGAGGCGAGCCGTCATCTGCGTGAACCGGTATGTCGGAAACGTTCCTCGAACCGTGATGGTAGGATTTGCTGGGTCGGGCACGGCCATGATGTAATCATCGATACGATTGAGGAAGGCCGATGTCTCAATGGTAGCGCCGGCGATCTCGTACTTCATCCCGACGTCCGTTCCAAGGGTCCGCTCCGAGGCCAGTGCACTGTCACCGATCTCATAGTAGGCAGAGCCGTGATGCACGTCGTTGCTGTAGAGCTCATTCACCTGTGGCGGACGCCAGGATGAGGCGAGGTTCCAGGTCAGCGTCAGATCTTCGACCGGATTCCAAAGGGCTCCAATGCTAGCACTGAAGTTCTGCCAGCGACGATACTGCAAGGGGGCTTCACCCGTAGCCCGATTGATGATCCGTGCCTTGAGATCGCGAACATCATAGCGAAGACCGGCGCTGATCGTCACATCATGAAGCATGATGGACTCGTAGAGAAAGGCCCCGATACCCCAGAGTCGATAATCGGGAATGAGGATGACCGAACCGGTGCGCTCATTCAATTGCCACATCGACGAGATGCCGGCCGTACCGCGAACGCGCTCCGATAGAGCGTGCTCAAGTGAAGCATCAAGTGAGCTGGTGTTCAGCACAAGGTTCATTGCCGGCGTGGCGAGAGCTTGGTTTAGACGCGAAATCGAATCGGCAGCCCGCTGGATCGGGTCGGTGCCCCTGCCTCGTATTCGAACATTGTGACCATCGAATTCATTTCGGTCGTTGACCTGGTGGCCGAGAGTAAGTACCAGCCGCTCGTCGCGGGAGAGCTCTGCATGCCCCTTGACCGACACCATGGCGTGTGAGATCTCCTGTCGCGGGTTTGTGATCTCGTAGGAGAAGGGGCGTGTTGAACTCGGATTCCCACGCTGTATGGCACGAAGCATGTCCGTGGCATTGCCAATGTGCGCACCACCGAAGATCCCGAGGGTCGTCGAAAAAATGGATGCCACGGTGCTGAGACCAAATGCTTCGTCGCCCATCTCCATGGTGAGACTTGCATTGAGCTCACGAACGCCCGTGTTGTTGAGTACGTAGTCAGGTGCTTCTGCATCACCGCCCATGCGGGTGCTTCCTTGAAGGCGCACGGCCACGGGAAGGCCGGCCACTTGGGCGGTCTCCAGAAACGCGCCAAGCGCCCCCTGCCGTCCATTGCTAAAGAGGTTTACGGTGGCCTCTCCGTGCAAACCGGGATCCTTTCGAATGGGACGCGACTCAACGTCGATCACCCCGCCAATGGCGTTCGGACCGAACATCACGGCGGCCGGACCCTTGACAACCGTGATGCGGGACGGAGAGAACGCATCGATCTCGGGGGCATGTTCAATGCCCCATTGCTGGCCTTCTTGCACAAGGTTGTTGTTGCGCAGCACAAGCCGCGTACCCATGAGACCATTGATCATGGGCTTCTTCAGGCTTGGTCCGGTCTGCAACACCGTCACCCCTGCCACCTGCGTGAGCGCATCGGCAAAGGTCTGACCCCGGTGCTCATCGATCTCGGCCGATGTGAGCACGCGTGCCTGCTGGGTAGGAAGCGCCGAATGCGCGATGCGCTCGTCGGTAACCTGGATCTCGTTTCCGGTGAGATTCGTGGACTTCATCTGAATGTCCAAACGAACTTCTTTACGTGTGGCATCGGTGAGTGGAACCTCGACGCGAACGGTCGCATACCCAACGTATGAGACAACCAGCAGAGCCGTATCCTGTTGAAGGTCATAGAAATGAAAGGCGCCATAACGATCGGCAATCGCGCCTCGGCGCGTACCGTCGAGGCGCACTACAGCCCCGTGCAAGGGCGCGCGCGTGGCGCTGTCACGGACAACGCCATGAATGTGCGTGTCGGCAAGTGCCGACAGCAACAGCAATGTTGCGAACATGAATTGATTTCGTCAGTGGAACATGAACACACGTCAGACCACGCACAGCATCTGCGCGTCGTGGTGACGAAGTGAAACGGGGCGGACGTTGCGTCCGCGGTACTCAGCCCTGTGGCGGAGCACGCCCGGTGCGCGCATCCGGGCACCGGTCACTGACGAGATTCTTTACGGCAGGTGCCGTGCACTTACCGCACAGCGTCCACGCAACCTCTACGGAGCACGCACTGAACGTGGCTCGCTCCTTGGTCACTTTGCAAAGCGAACACACCGTACCTGCATCGTGATGGTCACTCATGGCCGACACGACCTCATGCGTCGGCTCATCGTGGTGTTCATGCGTATGCACAGCGGCCGCGCCGATGACGAACGTCATGCACGCAAGAAGGACCGATGCCGTGATTCGCAAAAACATGACGCGAAGATAGTGACAAGTGACATGCCATCGATTTACTAGCCCCGGGCCTTGGCCCGGGGTACAAGTGACAAGTGACATTGCGTACAACGCCTAGCACGCCATGCTGCAGCTCATCCCACGGCTTCAGCCGTGGGATGTGTGATGGCCGGGGAATCATGCGGTTGATCGTCATCCCCGCGAAAGCGGGGATCCATCTTCGTCGCCCGCGATTATCTCACGCATGGATCCCCGCTTTCGCGGGGATGACGCAATCACGCATGGATCCCCGCTTTCGCGGGGATGACGGGCTTTCGCGGGAATGACGAACGTCGCCCCGGCGCAGGCCGGGGCCAAGGTGACAAACTCTTCGCATAATTGCCCACGGCTTCAGCCGTGGGAAATGAGGGGAATCTAAAATCCTGTGCATGCTGAATTGTCATGGGGCTGTTTTCTTTCTGTCCCATGGCTGAAGCCATGGGATGCGTGGAACAATGATATACAAATGAACACCTTGTATATCTATGCTCGGTCTTTGGAGGATCGTAAGAATGCGTGTATCAAAATGGGGTAACAGCCTTGCTATCCGCCTGCCTGTGAGCATGGTGGAGGAGATGAACCTTCAGGAGGGCGACGAGATCGAGCTCGTGCGCGGCGATACGGAGTCGTTCATCGTTCATCGGTACGAAGACCCCGCCGTTCTGCTTGAACGGATTCGGCGCTTCCGCGGAAGACTTCCAAAGGACTTTCGTTTTGACCGCGAGGGGGCTCATGAGCGCTAAAACGTTTGTTGACACGAACGTTCTGCTCTACCTGCTTTCGGATGACCCCCGTAAGGCATCGACCGTTGAGCGGCTACTGAAGTTGCGACCAACAATCAGCGTTCAGGTACTCAACGAAGTTGTATCGGTCGCAACACGTAAACTCCGCATGCCCCTTCCGGAGGTTCTCGAGCTCTGCCAAGCCGTGCGACTCCACTGCAATGTTGAGACGATCACACCCGATCACCACGACTTGGCCCTGTCACTGATGCTTCGGTATCGCTTCAACGTCTACGATTCGCTGATCGTTGCGTCAGCTCTCATTGCTGGCTGCCGCACGCTCTGCACGGAAGATCTCCAACATGGTCAGGCAATCATGAAGCAGTTGAAGGTGAAGAATCCTTTTTAGCTTCGCGCATGCAAGCAGTAGTGCTGGACGCCGACGGAATGTCGGTACAAGAAGTTGATGCGCCGCGATGCGGTCTCCTTAAATGAAGGATGTCGATGCAGGGCGAGCACCTGAACTCACCCCGCATCGACTATTGATGTTCCAATAGATTGTCAACTCTTGACTTGGCGGTTCGAATCTCTAAAGAAGCATAACAAGTTGCACGATCACGAACGCAATGACCGTCACAATTATGGTACGCCACTAACTCAACGATTCGGAAATCACCGGTTCAACAAGCTAAGCCGCAATCATGTAAGACAGTATTCTCTCTGCCGTGGCGCTTTCCGGACTCACCCTCAGATAGATCCAGATACATAGGGTGATACCGAGGGATACGAATCTCACGATTCGCGGAACGGTATAATAGATGGTTGTGATCAGAGGCTGTTCTCGTTCAAACGCTTCGCGCTCCTTCGCGCTCAAACCATCAACGAACACTCTAAGTGGATCATTCTGTTCAGAGTCCATTTTGTGCCTTTTGAATTTGAGGGTATCATATCACTCTCAAAACAACGATGACACACTTCATAGCTTACCGAGAACGGCCATCAGTGCGATTACAACAATCATTGCGAAAGTAGTCCGACTGTGACTCCAGTCACTTGGGAACAGTGCATACGCCAGCTGGCCGCCCACCGACGACAAGATCAGTTGCCATGCGAACTCATTGTCGGGATTCCCTTTTACAAATAGGAGGAGGCCAATTGTCAATGCGGCAGACAGATATCTCACAACGTTGGCCGTATTGAAGAGCTTACGAAAGAAAGATGCGTTTTGCTCATAATACGCTCGTTCTTGAGTGCTCAAACTCTCGTAAAAGATTTCCTGCTCACGGTTCCCGCTTTCATTCATGATGACATACCTCGACTTAGTGACAGATCAATGCCTTAAAACAACTCTTGCCGAACAACTTCGGCCGCAGATGCAAACACAGCTGCAGCTCCGGCAGCAGCAGCTCCTTCCCCTAGAACCCTAACTATGGCGCCTGCTACCATACCGACCCCTCCACCTGCCAAGCCGCCCGCTATCGCGCCACGCGCTGCCGCCATCCGCCAACTTCCAGCCTGTACCCAAACATAGGCTGCACCCACGAAAGCATGATAATCCACTTCAGCAACCTTTCCCCAATCGATCGCGAAGGTCCTGTGAAATCCACCTCGGTACTTCATGCCAAACTCGTTAACTGCGTCGAGCCACTTTGCAGACGTACCCGGATCACTCCAGTAGTTTGCCGAATGGCGCGCAACTGAGAGTGCTGAGTAGAGGAATGGTTTGTCTTCATCATCGACATGTTCTTCGATGCGTTCCTGAATGTTCATAAGATTAGCCATAGCGCTTTCCCGATTGTTTCGTGCATTCAAGAGAATGGTATCAATCCGTAGAAGGACATCCTTTTGGAAGTTACTGAGATTAGATGCACCAGCCAGAACATCCGAAAGAGACCTTCGGTCATATGAGAGTGCCTCGCGGGATACATCAAATGACTGATTGCGTGTAGGTTCGCAGACTTCATTGATGAACAGCATGGAAGCTTCTGCAACACCACTGTAGAATGCGTCCTCAGTAACGTGGCGCTCTGGCAGCTTTCTTATGAAGGTTTCGTAAACGTGTTCTAGCCCTTGGTTATGGATCCGTCCAAAGAAGTCGAAGTCTTCACATGTAACGTCGTCATCGATAGATTGGATTACGGAATGCCCCTGCCCCAAAGAACCTTTCGAACTCAAAGTTTGAGTTCTGTGATCGGGCACAGCATCAACTCCGCCGTTTTGTGAACATGCTGCCACAATAACCGTTGCGGCTGCGATAAACAAGAACCGTTTCATGACGGCTCCTTTCGTAAAGTGGAGAATGAATAAAGACCTGCGCTTCCACGCAACAGGCAGTCCGTCAAAGTGTATGGGGTACCAAATGGAGCTCGACAATACACACACACACACACACACACACACAAGAACGAGTTTTCCACATGCCTGTGAGGTTCGCTATCGGAACGACTTGACCGGTCACATGTGTATCGGATACTGTTCACGTCGCATCTTCGATCTCTACACTCGTCCGTCCTTACTCGCTTTTGCGAGTAACTATCAGTAGGTCCGAAAACTCACGGTAATCACTCTTCTCGTCCGAAACGTAAATCCTACATAGCTTCGCGGATGAAAGCAATAGTTTGCGACGCAAACGGACTCACCATCTGTGACGTTCCCTCACCCGACTGCACCCCCGAACAGGTGCGCGTGCGCCTTCATGCCGCTGCACTGAACCACCGCGACGTGTACATCACCGAGGGGAAGTATGCTCGTATCGTTCTTCCCGCCATCCTCGGGTCAGACGGATGCGGAGAGGCCCTGCAGGCGCCGGAGAACGTTCATCTAGCGGGCAAGCGCGTGGTCATCGATCCGTCGCTGGAATGGGGTGATGATCCTCGGGCGCAGGGCCCAAGGTTCACGGTGCTCGGTATGCCCACACAGGGGACGCTGGCCGAGGAGATCTGCATCGATGCGCGGTACGTGCACGAAGCCCCCTCCCACCTCACCGACGAGCAGGCTGCTGCGCTTCCTCTGGCGGGTGTCACCGCATGGCGGGCTCTGATGGTGCAAGGGGCTCTGCGGTCGCACGAGACCGTACTGATTACCGGCATCGGTGGTGGTGTGGCACTTATGGCAATGCAGCTTGCCCTTGCCGCCGGCGCACGGGTGATCGTGAGCAGCACGTCGGACGCAAAGCTTGAACGTGCGGCTGCTCTTGGCGCACACGCCACGGTAAATGTCCGCTCCGATGGGTGGACGCGTGCAGCCTCTGAGCATGGTCCGGTGGATCTGATCGTGGACTCCGTCGGTGGCGAGTACATTAACGACTACACGAATATCGTCCGCCCCGGCGGACGCATCGCCGTCTATGGCGCATCGCGCGGCATGGTTCCGACGCTGAACATCCACCGCATCTTCTGGAAGCAGATCACACTCGTTGGCTCGACGATGGGAACGGGTCAGGACTTTGTTGACATGCTCAACTTCATTACGGCCCATAAGATCGTCCCGGTCGTCGACTCCGTCTACTCGCTCGCGGAAGCCCCTTCAGCATTTGAACGCATGCGCGCCGGCGAGCAGTTCGGAAAGATCGTCATCCGATGCAGCTAGAATCTCTCCTCGGACACAGTACTGAACTGATCCGCATCATCCGTAAGAGTCCGCAACCAAGCGATATGATCGCCTCGGAGTACTTCCGCTCGAAAAAGTACATCGGTGCCAGTGACCG
>JBEAYU010000036.1:0-6316 GCA_041170435.1 Bacteroidota bacterium | reverse complement strand
ACGCTATTGCCCGAGCGGCGACGCTGCACAACAACAGAGTCCGTGCGTGATTGCACGCCGGCTGAGCGGTTGATGAAGAACGTGCCGACAGGGTAGCCGACCAGGATGCGTGTTTCGCCCGGACCGCCGATAGCATCCGGAGGAAGGGTTGCGTTGTCGAGCACCTTGTTGGTGTTGTGTGCAACAGAAAGATCGACCCGCCACGTCAGTTCACCGGAGCTGATCGGGTAACCACTCAGGACGACTTCGACGCCGGTGTTCTCGAAGGAACCAACGTTCTTGAGGATTGACGAGAAGCCCGTCGAAGCCGGCACGGCCACGTTCAAGAGCACGTTGGACGTGAGCTTGTGATACCACGACACGGTTGCCTGCAGACGTCCGTTCCAGAACCCTGCCTCGGTTGTGATGTCGATCTGGCGGGTCTGCTCCCAACCAAGCAGTGGGTTGCTGAGACGATCCGGGCGAATGCCCGGAGTGCCGGCATAGTCTGCCCCCGCCTTGTACGTCCCCTGCCATTGATAATCATCGATCCCATCGGCGTTACCTGTTAGTCCGACGCTTGCACGAAGCTTCAGTAGGGAGATCGACTCGACACCCTTCAGGAAGTCTTCATTCGACAGGATCCAACCTGCACCGATCGAGGGAAAGAAGCCATAGCGGTTCTCGCTGCCGAACCGAGATGAACCATCCGTTCGCCCCGTGAGGCTTACGTAGTACTTGTCGAGATAGTTGAAGTTCCACCGAGTGATGTACGACAGGAAGGTGAAAGCGGTTTCAAACGAGTAGGCATCGCGCACCACTGCCGAGGTTGGGTTGCGAAATGCCGGATTCGGGAAGTTTCTTCCACGCAGCCCGGTGACGAGCTGATTCGACGACTGCGTCTCCATGGCCAGGATCGCGCTGAGCTTGAGTCCTTCCATGATGGTGTTGTCGTATGAAAGCGTGGCATTGAGGATGACGTTGTTGACGCCGACCTTCCGTGCTTCGGCCTCGGCCTCAGACTGTACGATCAGCGATGTGTAGCGGCGATCGGTGAAGTTCAGAAGATCAAAGCCCCCTTGAAGGCGAAGAGCAAAGTGCTCAGGAAGGGAGATCTGCGTGTAAAGGTTGGTGAGCAATCGCGTTTCCGTGTTCTCGAACGTGTTCTCGTTCAGCTGAGCCACGGGGTTGTACATCGCATACCATGGACGCTGAGGTTCGAAGTACGTGCCGTCCGCGTTATACACCGGGAAGTACGGCAGCGCCGAACTCTGTGCGGCACCGATGCCCCCAGCCCATGCAGTTGGCACACGCGTATTGAGAGCATAATTGAGATTGGTGCTCAGCCCGATGGAGATCTTTTCGGTGGCTTTGAAGTCGACATTCGCGCGTCCGTTCAAACGCTCGAAGGTGTTACCCACAGCGAACGACGATTCATTCCGATAGCCAAGACTCGTAAAGAACGTCACCGCATTGGTGCCCCCGGATGCAGTGATCGCGGCATCGGTGATCTGTCCCTGCTGCATCGTCAGACCAAGCCAGTCCGTATTGGCAAACTGATCTTGTGTAAGTCCTCCGGGAAGGGGCTTAGCAGTGAACCTTGCCGTTGGACGAAGGATCGACAGGGCGATCGAGTCCTGGCGATTGGCCTCAGCCCACATCGAACGAAACCCGTCACCATCGAGCATCGCCACGCGATTGGTCTCGGTGGCCTGACCCCGGAACAAGCTCACGTTGAACCGCGTGGCACCCGACGCCCCTTTCTTCGTGGTGATGAGGACGACTCCGTTGGAGCCTCGCGAGCCGTAGATGGCTGCCGCGTCTGCGTCCTTCAAGATCTCGATCGACTCAATGTCGTTGGGATTGATCGACGCCAAGGCGTTGGTCTGCGTGGCCAATCGGTCCTTCCCGCCGAAGTCCCCCTGGGTCACGGGAATCCCGTCGATCACATACAATGGCTCACCCGAGGCTGTCAATGACCCCACGCCACGCACCCGAATGGTCATGGCACTTCCGGCCATCCCATTGGAGTTGATCACTTGCACGCCGGGCGCACGTCCGACGATCGCGTTCTCGAAGTTCCCGAACGTGTTTTGGGCGATCTCACGTGAATCGATCTGGGCCACTGAGCCAGTGAGTTCAACGCGCTGCTTTGTGCCGTAGCCCACAACGACGGCCTCCTTGAGCTTAAGGTGATCGGTCTCGAGAGCGATGCGAAGGGGCTTGTCAAACTCGTCGGCCTTGACGTCGATCTCTCTGGTCTTGTAGCCGATCATGGAGACGTTCAGGCGCAGGTCGGTGGCCGCCGGCACCGCAATGGAAAATGAACCCTTGCTCTTGCTGTACGCACCATAGCGTGCGTTGGCCACACGAATCGTCGCCCCAACAATGGGCGAACCGTCGCGGTCTGTCACGGTTCCACTGAGCGTTGCCTGCTGGGCATGCACGCCAAGAGAGAGACCGACGATGATTGTAAGAAGGAGCAATATTCTCATGCGCTCGCACTCCGCGCCTCTTGTTGAACATTCGAACCAACGAACCCGTAATAGGCGATGTAGATGTAACACGCCACGGGGATCAGATACGACATTGTCAAGCCACCCATACTGTCGGCAATGATCCCTTGGACCTGTGGGACCACGGCACCTCCGAGGATGGCAGCGATAAGCCAGCTCGATCCACGATTGGTCATCACACCAAGATCCTTGATGGCCAACGTGAAGATGGTGGCAAACATGATGCTGTTGAGCAGGCCGCAACCGACGAGGATCATGGCTGACATCGGACCCGACGTAACAATGGCGCCGGAGGTAAGCAGGACGTTCACAGCGGCCATCATACCGAGCAGAAGGCCGGGCCGCATGAGCGTCAGCAGATAGGAACCGACGAATCGGCCCACCATGGCTCCACCCCAGTAGTACGTTACGTAGGTAGTGGCGGCTTGCTCGGTCATCCCCGGGACCTTCTCCATGAAGTAGTTCACCATGAACGACCCAATGGCAACCTCGGCACCAACGTAGGCGAAAATGGCCCACACTCCCTTAAACAGGTGTGGCACCTTCAGTGGAGCAAACAGCGATACGGCCCGCTGCTCATCGCCCTCGACGTCATCGATCTTTGGGAGTCGTAAAAAGGCAACAACGATAGCAAGCACGGCCAGCATGGCCGTCAACACCATATATGGCATCTGAACTGCCGAGGCCTGCTGATCCTTATATGTGGCCACCTGATCGGCAGGCAGTGCCGCTACCTGGTCGGCCGTGAGCACTGATGCTCCCAAGATCAACACTCCCCCAAGCATAGGTGCAATGGTCGTTCCCACGGAGTTAAATGCTTGCGATAGTACGAGCCTTGCCGAACTGCTCTGCGGCGGACCGAGCACGGCCACGTATGGATTCATCGCGGTCTGCAGCAACGCAAAACCTGATGCCAGCGTAAACAGACCGAACAAGAACATCGGATACGACTGCTGAATCGATGCCGGATAGAAAAGCGCGGTTCCGAGCGCCGAAACGCCCAGGCCCACGATGATCGAGTGCTGGTACCCCAGACGAGAGATCAAACTCGAAGACGGGAACGCGATCACGAAATAGGCCGTGAAGAAACAGAACTGGATCAACGCGGCCTGAGTATACGAGAGGTCGAACACGCTCTTCATATGCGGCACAAGGATGTCGTTCAGACAGGTGATGAAACCGATCATGAAAAACAACACCCCCATGGCCGCAAAAGGACCGCGGTAGTTCGATGAATTCATTGCGTGTTACCCCAGATTTACGCCAGTGCGAAGATACTTTTACCGCATGTTGTCACACGTAAAAAGTTACGCACAGTGTTGTACCGTAGTTGACGAGCATTTAGTTCCCGGCAGACCGGTATTTTTGGGGCTCACCACACCATTTTTCGGAGTCCAAGGATGTTCTTTCAGCAGATCTATGAGACTGGTCTGGCTCATGCTTCCTACATGGTGGGCTGCCAGAAGACCGGAGAGTGCTTGGTGATCGATGCCAAGCGGGACGTGGACACGTACCTGGAGATCGCCAAGCGGGAGGGTCTTCGCATCACGCACCTTGCCGAGACGCACATCCATGCAGATTTTCTCAGCGGAACCCGCGAACTGGCCGCTCTGACGGGTGCACCGATGTATCTCAGTGACGAAGGGGGCGCTGAGTGGCAGTATGAGTTCGGGCATCATGGGGTTCGCGACGGCGATGTGTTCATGGTTGGCAACATCAAGATCCAGGTGATGCACACTCCCGGCCATACCCCCGAGCATATCTGCTTCCTGGCTACCGATACACCGGCAATCGCCGATCAACCGATCATGATCTTTACCGGCGACTTTGTGTTCGTGGGTGATGTTGGACGACCGGATCTGTTGGAGAAGGCCGCCGGCTATCGTGGCACCATGGAAGTGGGAGCACGCCAGATGTGGCAGTCGCTCAAGCGGTTCCGGGCACTTCCGGATCACATTCAGGTCCACCCCGCTCACGGCGCCGGTTCAGCCTGCGGCAAGGCCCTTGGCGCCATTCCATCGTCGACCGTTGGATATGAGAAACTCGTTAACTGGGCCTTGCGCCACACCGACGAGCAGGCCTTCGTTGATGAGCTCCTTTCGGGTCAACCCGAGCCCCCTCGCTATTTCGCCATGATGAAGAAACTCAACAAGGTGGAGCGCCCCTTGCTGACCTCCGTGCCGACGGTTCGTCAGCTTGCCGTTGGGGAGCTCACGACGGCGATTGCGAACCACGACATGATCATTGACGCCCGCTCGAAGGTCTCCTTCGCCGGGGGGCACTTGCCAGGTTCGATCAACATCCAGAACAACAAGTCCTTCTCCACCTGGGCCGGCTGGATGGTTCCCTACGATCGCCCCTTCATCATCATTGCCCACAATGAGCACGTTGAGGATATCACTCGTAAGCTCATGAGGATCGGGCTCGATAACATCGTGGGCGTTTACAACAACGTCACCGACTGGCAGGGGGCTGGACACGACCTCGTGGAGCTGCCCCAGTTGCATCTCGACGAGTTGGTGCGGGTGTACAATGATCCATCCTATGCCGTCATAGATGTGCGAGCGCACTCCGAACACATTGCCGGTCATATCCCCGGTGCGCGACACATCCACGGGGGGTATCTGCGGGACCATCTGCAGGAGATCCCTAAGGATCGTACGGTGGTGATCGCCTGCCAAGGAGGCGACCGTTCGAGCATCGCAGCAAGCTACCTTCAGCGCGAGGGCTTAACCAACATCCGCAATTTCCCACAGGGCTACGGTGGCTGGAAGTCTGCCGGTAACCCGATCGAAGAAGGAATCACTCAATGATCAACGAGATCATGCCTGATGCCCTCAAGGCTCGTCTTGAGGCAAGCGAAAACGTCATTTTGCTCGACGTGCGACAGCCCGAAGAGCATCTCGAAAAGAACATCCCCAACTCGATCCTGATCCCGCTGGGGGAATTGCCTATGCGCATGGGCGAACTTGATGCCTACAAGGACAAAGAGCTGATCGTGTATTGTCGCTCGGGAAACCGCAGCGGGCAGGCCTGCATGCTCCTGCAAATGTCAGGCTTTGCCAACCCGGTGAACCTGCGCGGAGGCATGCTGGCCTGGTAGGCCCGGCGTGCTCCCCACATGCTTCCACTCTCGATCATTGCGGTCGCCATCGGCATCTCCCTGGGTCTGATCGGCGCCGGAGGGGCCATCGTGGCCGTGCCGGCACTCGTGTACATCGGCGGCATCGAACCTCGCTTGGCCAGTGGCTATGCACTGTTCATGGTGGCCGTGGCCTCGGCCATTGCATCATCGCAGCACATTCGCGAACGCCGTGTTGACATTCCGTCGGTTCTGGCCTTTGGTAGCACCACGATCATGTCCATCCTGCTGGTGCGTCGATTCGTAGCTCCAATGATTCCGCCGGCGGTTCAAATGATCGCCTTCGGCTGCATACTTCTGGTTGCTGCCATTCGCATGCTACGCACCGGAGCGCCCCCTAACGAAACGTCTCGTCGGCCAGAACTGCTCGCCGGGTATGGTGCCGTCATAGGCACGATAAGCGGGATCCTTGGTGTGGGAGGGGGCTTTCTCATGACCCCTGCACTTGTGCTATGGGCCGGACTCGATATGAAGCGTGCCGTGGCAACCTCACTGGTTCTCATCAGCATCAACTCCGCCGTCGGCGTGGCTGCCGACATCTGGGCCGGCACCCCCTATGACTGGCCCCTCGTACTCGGCTTCACCGGTCTGACCACGCTGGGAATCCTCTCGGGAATGGCTCTGTCCCACCGCATCGATGGCTCAACCCTCCGCAAAGGCTTCGGCTGGGTGGTGCTGG
>JBEAYU010000035.1:0-4248 GCA_041170435.1 Bacteroidota bacterium | reverse complement strand
TCAGGGTGCCGGTCTTATCAAAGCACACTACATCAGCGTTGGCAAGACCCTCCAGTGCGGCAAGCTTCTGTACTGTGACGCCGAGCCGAGCCATACGGATGATGCCCGTGACGAAGGTGATGGTTGAAAAGAAGACGAGACCTTCCGGGATCATACCCAAGACGAGCGTTGCCACGCGTCTCATTGAATCGACGTCCGTAAGCATGCTCGTCCCGGTCATCGCAACATCGATGGCAGCAAGGATCAAGGCTAGGATGAAGCTGGACGTGAAGAGGATGTTGACCTTGCGTTGAAGTGGTGAGGGGCTGAGATCGACCCTTTGGGCTATCGCCTCAATGTGCGCGGCCTGCGTGTTGATTCCCGTTGCCGTTACCAGCATGGTAAACGAGCCCGCAACGCACCATGATCCGGATGGCACAGTGTCATCAACTGCCAGCGGGTGTGGATCGGACTCTCCGGTCATCAACGACGCGTCGAGTTCGGCTCCGCGGCAGGTCAACACGCGCCCATCTGCGGGAACGGCTTCACCCCGTTTCAAGGAAATGATGTCGCCAACCACCACATCGTCAGGCTGCACAATCAGTGTTGCGCCGTTGCGCGTGATGGTCACCGGCGTTCGACGCAGAATCACCGCCCGCTCGAGTGCGCGATGTGCACGGATCTCCTGCACTATTGCCAATAACGTGTTGGCCACGACTACCGTCATCACGCCCAGAGAGTCCCAGACCAAGCGCGCATCACGCGTCGAGATATACGCCACTGTCAACAGTCCAACAACGATCGCATTGACGATGTTGAAGAGGGTGAACGCGTTCTGGACCACGATCAGTGGTATCGGCTTGGACATGGGCGCAAATCTAGAGGTGATCGAGAGACGCTCGTCGGCCCGCTGATGAGACGAATCGTGACAAGGTCACGGGAAGGTTTTTAGGTGTAACGATAGACATTAAACCAGCATTGGATAGATGCAGTCCGATGAGCCCATTCCGCGGATAGGTTTCATCTCAAACGCGGTAATTTCAGTCTTCGCATCATCGATCACGTTTCACAAGGAGTCCTTCATGGCTTCGCTGACACCCTACAACGGATCTTGGACCCGCCGCGAGGCGGCCCATCTGTTGCGTCGGGCAGGATTTGGTGCAACGTTGGCAGACATTGACGCCTCTGTGAAAGGGGGCATGCAGTCCACTCTGAAGTCCCTCTTCACGCCCCTTCCAACACCCGTCCCTCCGGTCAACACCGATGACAACTCCAAGTGGGTGCCTGATGCGGGCAAGGTCTGGACGTCCACGTTTGTTTTGAGTGACCAGAGTGATCCTTCAACCCAGACGGCATACAACCTTGTAAAGGGACCAGCATTTTACAATGGTCTGACGAAGATGTGGTGGACACGGCAGATGATCAACTCGCCGGCAACGGTCCACGAAAAGCTCACGCTATTCTGGTCGAACCACTTTGCCACCGAAATGACACCGGTGCAGCACGGCATCCTGTCGTTTGAGCTCTTGGCGTATCTGCGTGCCAATGCCTTCGGAAACGTCAAGTCCATGGCCCGACGTGTCACCTTCGATGCAGCCATGCTCCGCTATCTGAACGGCAACGTCAACACCAAGGGAAGTCCAAACGAGAACTATGCCCGCGAGTTGCAGGAGCTTTTTACCATCGGTAAGGGTCCTGAGGTATCACAAGGCGATTACACCACCTACACCGAGCAGGATGTGCGCGCCGCTGCGCGAGTGCTGACAGGGTGGCGCGATTTTGGCGTGCGTGACCTCGTGATTCCGGCCGGTGACAGAGATTATCGCGATAATCAGCCCAAGAACGCACCGGTCTTTCCCGACAACCCCAATGCAGTTTTCGTTCCGGCTCAGCACGACACGGGCGATAAGCAGTTCTCGGCACGCTATGGCAATCGCGTCATCAAGGGTCGCAGCACCGTGCAGGGGGCTATCGCAGAAGTTGATGAGCTGCTCGATATGATCTTTGAGCAGAGTGCGACAGCGGAGTACATCGTGCTTCGGCTCTACCGATGGTTTGTCAGTAGCGAGGTCACTGACGAGGTGCGGCGCGACATTATCAAGCCCCTTGCCGCTGATCTCCGAAGCAATAACTATGTCGTTGGTCCGGTGCTGCAGAAGCTGCTTGGTTCGCAGCACTTCTTTGATGAGGCCCTGCTAGGGGGCCAGCTGCGTTCTCCCGCCGACATGGTCATCGGTCTCTTGCGCGCCATACCAACGTGGCGGTCGATTCTCGACCCCTCGCTTGAATCCCGATTCTATAGCGGCGTGGCCACAGCGCTTGCGCAGCAACAAATGGATCTTAACGAACCCCCAAGCGTTGCTGGTTGGGAGGCGTATCACCAGTCGCCCGATTTCGATCGTATCTGGCTATCGACTGCTACACTCCCGTTGCGAAATGGCTTCACCGATGCGTTGCTCGTGAATAATAATGCCCTAGGCCGAAAGCCTATTCTCGACACAGTCGGATTCGTCAGGCAACTGGCTGATGCTAACGACTCGCTTCGAGTGATCGAGCAGCTTAATGAGATCTTCTTTGCCGTTCCGTTCACCGAAGCGACCACAATGATGCTGGCCGAAGAGGTACTCATGAATGGTGGACGCTACTACGAGTGGGCCACGTTGTGGAACGCTTACATCGCAGATCCGACGAAGACCACAGCCTTCAATGCAGTGCGCACACCGCTTGATCGACTGTTCAGGTATTTGTTCCGGATGGCGGAATTCCAACTGGGTTAAGGAGACGATCAGATGAACAAGAACAATCTTCGCACTGGTATCTCGCGTCGCTCCTTCATCGCTCGTGCTACGGGAGCTGTAACGCTACCGATGCTCATCAATGGACTTCCCGTGAAGGCCTTTGACGGTCCTGTCCTGCACGACCTCTTTAACGTCGAGGCAGAATCAGACCGCGTGCTGGTGCTGGTCCAGCTCAATGGCGGGAACGATGGACTCAACACCGTCATTCCATTGAATGACTATGCCACATACCAGAAGCTGCGCACCAACATTGCCATTCCCGAGAAATCCGCCCTGAAGATCTCGGCGCAGTCCGGACTTCATCCGAACATGGTGGGCGTACAGCAATTGTGGGATGAGAAGAAGGTTGGTATCGTTCAAGGTGTATCCTACCCGAATCCCAATCTGTCGCATTTCCGTTCAACAGACATCTGGATGAGTGCCAGTGCGTCAAATGTGAACGTTCCCAACGGTTGGCTTGGGCGCTATCTGAACATGGAGTATCCCAACTATCCGGATGGATTTCCGAATGCCGCAATGCCGGATCCGATCGCCATTCAGATGGCGGCCGTGGTCGGTCTGACCCTCGTCGGCTTGGAGCAACAGTCGATGGGGATTGCGTTGCAGGATCCGGAGACGTTCTATCGTCTCGTCAGCGGCACTGATGCGCCCGGGTCGGATCTTCCGTCGCAGCAGCGTGCCGCGGCAAACGTCACGTATGTGCGCGACGTGCAGGCCAAGTCCATGCAGTACAGCACGGTCATCAAGGCCGCAGCCGACAAGGCAAAGAATATCGAGACGTATCCCACCGGCAACCGTCTTGCCGATCAGCTAAAGATCGTGGCACGCATGATCGCAGGAGGCCTCAAGACGCGTGTGTACGTTGTGCAGTTAGGGGGCTTTGACACGCATGCCGGGCAGACGGATGCAACCGAGCCAACGATGGGAACGCATGCGAATCTGCTCAACCAAGTGTCACAGGCGATCACGTCCTTCCAACGTGATGTTGAGAAGCTCGGAGTGGCTGACCGCGTTGTGACGATGACGTTCTCGGAGTTTGGACGCCGGGCACAGTCGAATGAGAGCTATGGCACAGACCACGGTACCTCGGCTCCAATGTTTGTCGTCGGCACCTCCGTCCAGGACGGCATGACAGGAACGAATCCGGATCTGAAGAATCTTGTTGACGGAAACCTGCGGACGCAGTTCGATTTCCGTCAGGTATATGCCAGCATCCTCGAACAATGGTTCGGCGCAAAGAAGTCCGTCGTTAAGGATGTCCTCTTCGACAGTTTCGATACGATCAAGGTCATCAAGGGTCAGACCACTGATGTCTCGGACACACCGAGTGTGAGCACGCGGGCATTCACGTTCAATGCAGTTGCTCCGAATCCGGTGCGGACCGATGCGACGGTATCGTATGACCTCCATGCCGATGGCATGGTGCATGTGAACCTCTTCGACAACCTCGGCCTGCACGTGGCTACGCTTG
>JBEAYU010000034.1:0-20929 GCA_041170435.1 Bacteroidota bacterium | reverse complement strand
CGCGCATCGCCCATTCCGCACCCCGGGCCAAGGCCCGGGGCTAGTAAATCCATGATGTCGATCGTTGGATTGCGTTGACTTTAGATGGTGAAATGTTGAAATGCGGTGTGTGACAACGTGGCAAGCACACGCCACGGATTTACTAGCCCCGGGCCTTGGCCCGGGGTACGAAATGTGCGATGCGCATGTCGCGGTGATTCATGACGATTGATGTCGGCCATCCACGTACCGCATGGATCCCCGCTTTCGCGGGGATGACGGAATGGATCCCCGCTTTCGCGGGCATGACGCCCTTGAACCACCCGATGGTCTGGCAAGGACTTGGCATGGTGATCGGACTCTACGGCCTGGCCTACTACTGGGCGTCGTTCGACTACGTGAGACACTGGCCCATTGTGGCCATCGGCATGATGGGCAAGGTGTTTGGGCCCATCGGCTATGTGTTCAACATCCTCATGGGAACTGCGCCGGTATTGTTTGGGTACACGCTCATCACCAATGACCTTCTCTGGTGGGCCCCCTTCGTGATGATGCTCAACCACGCCCGCAAGGCCGGATTCCCGCTCCGCTGATGATCTCCGAACCACTCTCTCGCGTGCTGTGGACGGGGCTCCTGGTGAGCGCCGCAACCGCACACCTGTTCTTGCCCGATTGGTTCGTTGCCTACTATCCGTCGTACCTGCCCCTTGCCCATCCCTCTTGAATCATTTACCCAGATGTGCCATATTGCCGCGTGTATTCTTCATGTTCTTCTAGGGGGAGCTCGTATGCAACGCATGTACGCCATGTTTTTCGCCGCCATCGTCACCGCTCTGCTCATGAGCAGTTGCTCTGCGCCGGCACTGCGCTATGTAAGTGATGGCGCATCGAAGATTGATCCGGCCAAGAAATTCTGTTTGATGAAGGATGGGAACCTCACGGGTGGATCGCTGCCGACTGACCCAGATCTTACGGACGCGTTGGTCCTCGAACTTCAGGTGAGTGGTATCCAAGTGGTCATGAACAAGGATTCTGCCGATTACCTTATCGCCTTCAACTACACACCCGATCGGTCGGGCCCGGCTGGAGATGGTCTGCTTGGCCTGCTGGTGAATTCACAGTTCAAGAACGTCAGCACTTTCGATGCGAACATCTACGATCTCAAGGGCGAAGGCAACAAGGTACTGGCCGTCGCCGATCAGTCTTGCTGCAAGTCCATCAAGGATGTTGCCCGTGAGCTGAGCTTCCACATCCAGGGCAAGCTGCAGAACAAGCTGTAGTCGGGAATCTGTGAGGTGGATCATCATGAACCAAAGCCCACTGTTACGACGCTCTCGACAGGTTTCAGCATGAATGCCCGGAATAGTGTGCTCGTCGTGATCGCGGCGCTGACGCTTGCAGGGTGCAGGACTGCTGGTGATACGGCAACCTTGATCGGCCTCGCAGCACGCGCTGCTGGGTCGAGTGATGGATCGCAAGGTTCAGTGAGGAAGTTGACCCTGAACCGGGCCGATCCGAGCTTTGGCTCCGAGATGGATCGTTTGCGCAGCTACGTTGGAACCGATCCCGTCGATGTGGTCATTGCCGGCGTGCCGCCGGTAGGCGGCGATTCCATCACGGCAGTTACCGATTCGGCAGGCATCGAGAATGTCAACGATCACCTGACAACGTATCGACAGGTCATCATCACGAAGCTCGACCGCGAGGTGCTCGAGATTCGGCCCAACGCGGCGTCATCTAGCAGATTGGAGATCCCCAACTTTCAGATCGAGCGGATACGGTACACGGGGACGCGACTCGAGGCAAGGACGTCGGCGTGGGACTGGGTCCCGGCCATCCTGCTGGTCCCGCTTTGCCTCGTACTTGCCGGCACCACTCTGTCCTCGGTTCTCTCCGGATCATACCAAGGTGGTAACGGAGGGCCACCATCTGGATGTATGGTGCTCTTGGGAATCCTTGGCCTTGTGGGCGCAGTCCTGCTCATTTACTTTGCGGCAAACAAGGTCGGGACCATTGAGGATTCCGTCGTGGAGTTCGTCACGCGAGTGTGGAACTTCCAATAACAGCGCGCGCAGCATGCGTATCTTTGCCCGATGCCAACGATCATCGACGGGAACGCGCTCGCCGCGCAGGTACGGGAAGAAGTAGCACGTGAGGTGGCTGCGCTGACGCATGCCACGGGTGTTGTGCCCGGACTGAATTTGCTGCTTGTGGGCGAGGATCCGGCCAGCGCCGTGTATGTGCGCAACAAGGGCAAGGACTGCGAAAAAGTCGGCATACGATCGACCATCGTGCGCCTGACCGCCGAGGCAACACAAGAAGAGGTGATCGCTCAGGTGATGGCGTGGAATGCCGATCCCGGCGTGCACGGAATTCTTGTGCAGCTGCCTTTGCCAAAGCATATCGATGAGCACGCCGTCATCCGAGCCATCGATCCGGAGAAGGACGTCGATGGCTTCCACCCGATCAACGCCGGGAAGCTCATGATCGGCCTTGACGGCTTCATCCCATGCACGCCCTATGGAGTGCTGGAGATGCTTCGGCGCTATGGCATCGAAACATCGGGTAAGCACGCCGTCGTGGTTGGCCGCAGTAACATCGTGGGGAAGCCCCTTGCCATGCTCCTTGCACAGAAGCGTCCACAAGGTAACTGCACGGTCACTCTGTGTCACACCGGAACGCCGGACCTGGCCGAACACACACGTCGGGCCGACATTTTGATCTCGGCCGTAGGCGTGCACGGACTCATCACGCATGACCATGTGCGGCAGGGGGCGGTGGTGATTGATGTTGGCATCAACCGCGTGGAACGCCCTGATGGCACCTCGGGCTTGGTCGGTGATGTGCTCTTCGACGAGGTTAGCACCGTCGCATCGGCCATCACGCCCGTGCCCGGAGGCGTTGGCCCCATGACGCGTGCCATGCTGCTTCGCAATACTCTGACGGCCGCACAGCGGCGCGCGCAATGACGAAGAAATCCCGCCTCGAGATCCTTCATGCGGACTCATCACTCGTGGTGGTCAACAAGCCCGCCGGCCTCTTGTCCATCCCGGATCGATATGACCAGTCACTGCCGAGCGTCAAATCCGCCGTGCGCGAGCAGTTTGGCTCGGCCTACGTCGTGCACCGGCTCGACCGTGAGACGTCCGGCGTCATGCTCATGCCCCTTACCCCTGAAGCCCACAGGGCACTGAGCGAACAGTTTGAGCATCATACGGTCACCAAGACCTACGAGGCCATCGTCTCAGGAATTGTTGACCGTGATGAGATGACCATTGACATTCCCATTGCTCCCGATTCGCGGCGCAAGGGGCTCATGAAGCCCTCGGCCAAGGGAAAGGAAGCCCGCACCGTGCTGCGTGTGCTGGAGCGATTCCGCCTTGCCACGCATGTCGAGTGCGACCTGATCACCGGACGTCAACATCAGATCCGTGTGCATTGCTCGGCAATTGGGCATCCGTTGCTGGTGGACGAAGACTATGGAACCTCGTCGGCCTTTCTGCTTTCGAGCATCAAGCGTCGCTATAACGTCCGAAAGGGGGAGACCGAGCGCCCCATCATCGAGCGGCTTACCCTGCACTCGAAACGTATCAGCTTTAACCACCCCGATACGGCAGAGCGCATGACGATCGAAGCGCCCCCTCCAAAAGACTTCTCAGCAACCCTCCAGGTTCTGCGCAAATACGCCGCGCCGTACGCGTCGACGTTTGATGCGGAGTTCTTCTGAGGTTGTATTTTCGTTGCATTCGCATCGTGGGAGTGAGATGATACTCGTGTTGTTCGGTGCCCCAGGCGTGGGCAAAGGCACGCAAGCCGCTATCCTGGCCGAGAAGCTCGGCGTTGCTCATCTGAGTACAGGAGACGCGTTCCGTGCCGCCATCAAGAACCAGACGGAAGTCGGCATGGTGGCCAAGGAATATGTCGACTCCGGTAAACTCGTCCCCGATGATGTGGTGGCCCGGATCGTCGAGGAGGCCATGGCCGGAGAACAGTTTTCCTCGGGCTGCATCCTTGACGGGTTCCCGCGCACTCGCGCGCAGGCCGATGCACTCGATGGCCTGCTGTCGGCAAAGGGGCTTTCCATCTCCCGCGTGATCAATCTCGAGGTCGATGATGAGACCATCATCAGTCGACTCCTGCAACGAGGACGTGCCGATGATCAGGAAGACATCATCCGCAATCGGCTCAACGTGTACAACGCCGAAACAGCCCCCTTGCTGGAATACTACACCAACAAAGGCCTGCTCACAAGCGTCAACGGCATCGGTGAGGTCGACGAGGTGAATCAACGCGTCCTGTCCCTCCTGACCTGATCATGCATCTTTCCACAGCTGATTCTCATGCCCGCGCCCTTGAACTAAACTTCAAGGGCGCTTTTCTTATATGCCTTATTATCAATTACTTGCAGATTTTCTATGAACGATGTCTGATGGTATTATGACGAAGTTTGGAACACTTTTTGATTATCTTTTCATACGATAATCCACACTGTTATCCACAATTCTGCGGATCGTTGTGAGC
Source organism: Bacteroidota bacterium (assembly GCA_041170435.1). Taxonomy (GTDB): domain Bacteria; phylum Bacteroidota; class Ignavibacteria; order Kapaibacteriales; family Kapaibacteriaceae; genus UBA10438. The sequence continues at coordinate 16,429 of JBEAYU010000034.1, read as the reverse complement.
ACGTTGTGCCGCGGTATGCTAGGCATGCTGGCAATGTTTCTGGTGGTTGCCTCAGTGGCCCGATCGCAGGGTCGTGCCGGCGATGTTCATGGTGGACTCTTTGGGGGATCACTCAAGTACAGTGGCGAGCAGATGGACGATCTGTTCGGTCCGGCCGGTGGAGTTTCCCTCGGCATTCGCGCCATGGACCGGTTGTTTCTCGATGCCCGGGTGGTGCTAGGGGAGTACCGCTGGAAGATCACTCCCACGAAGATCGCGGCTGAGCCGGACTACTTTGGCCCGGGGGCTCAGCTGGGGGATCGGTATCCTGGGACGAACACGCTGATCGATTCGGTGAACGTCAGCAGCACTGCGATGGTGGACATCGTGGCCAACTACGTGTTGGTTCCGGGGTTGCCGGCCGCGCCGTTTCTTACGGCTGGCATCGGACTTCTTTCGTTCGATCCGAGAAATGCGTCCGAATACGCCCCCTTACCGAACAACATCCAAGGAACATACAGCACATCCGTCGCCAGCATCATTCTGGGAGGGGGCGTGCGGTTCCCGCTCTCGCGCCGGGTCAACCTTGTGCTGCAGGCCGAGCGGCGGCTGGTGTTCTCGCAATTCCTCGACGACGTCAATCCCAAGCGAAGCAATGACGGACTGACGATGATCTCGATGGGGCTGAGCTACACCTTCAACAAGATGTCCCCGCGATCCCGACGTCACCAACATGACGATCGGGGCGGAAACGGCCAGTGCGACGCCGAGAATCCGGCCGAAGAGTGCCTGCCGCATCGCGGCGCCCCTCCGGGATGGGATGAGGTCTTTGAACGTCAGGACGAGGAATGCGCCGAGTGCACCAGCTGCACCATGTGTCCATCCTGCGACGAATGCGTCCACGTCAAGTGCAACGTCTGCCTCTGCTGCTATTGCCGCACCTGTTCGGCCTGCTGTTGCATGCCGTGTCCGATGAAGGCCGGTGCAGGGGGCGGAGCTACCAACGCCGAGGACAAGGCAGAAGGACAAGAACCAGAACCAGCGGATCCCTCGGAGGAGGAAGCAGAGCCGGCACCCGCACCGAAGCAGTCGCCCAAGCCGTCGCCAAAGCCTGCACCCGAGCCGCCAAAGCCCGACGGCGTGGAGCCCATGAGCGTGCCGTGTCCGGCCGGACAGCACCGCGAGTGCTTCGGTCCGCCGGGATTTGGGATCTGCGTTGATAACGAGCCACCTCGCGGACCCCAGAAGATCCGTTGGGATCTGGCCCGCACACTCGAAGACGGCAGCCTTTTGCGTGAATCCGAATCCGATGGCCGATGGTACCGCAAGCAGGTCATGGCCGATGGAACAGAGCGTATCTCCAAGGGAACGCTTCCGTTCGAACCCTCAGATTGTAAAGAATGCAGGGAGAAAATGAAATGAAGAGAGGTACCGGAGTGACGGGAGCGAGCATGGCGTGCGTGCTCGGCATCCTCTTTGTGCTGGCCTCCGTTGTTCTGACCGCCCAAAAGCGTCAGGGCGATGTGATCGGGACGTTTTCGGCCACGAGCTATAAGTACCATGGGGAGTTTGCAGACGATCTCTATGGCTACGGCGGCGTGGTGAGCCTGTCCTTTAATGCCATGGACCGATTGTGGGTGGAGGCGCGCACGTCCCTTGGTCAGTACGGATGGCGCATCAATCCCACACGGATCGCGGCCAATCCGGACTACTTTGGTCAGGGGGCCAGTTTGGGTGACAACTATCCGGGCACGCTGACGCGGATCGAAGATCGCAATGAGAGCCGGATCACGACCGCTGACCTTATGGTGGGCTACGTGCTGGTGGACAACATTCCTGCCGTGCCGTTCATCACGGCCGGTGTCGGACTGGTGGACTTTGCGCCGTCCAATGCGTCGCAGCACTCGCCCCTTCCTAACAACATCCAAGGAGAGTACTCGACCACCGTGGCAAGCATTCCGCTCGGCGGGGGCGTTGTCTTTCCACTCTCGCAACGCGTCGGATTGACCCTGCGCGGTGAGTACCGGCTGGTCTTTAGCGGATACCTAGACGATATCGACATCAACGGCGGTCGCGACGACCTGTCGGCCTTTTCCCTGAGCCTGTCGTACAAGTTCAACGAGCCGCGACGCCACCGCGCGTCACACAAGGAACCTCGGATGTGCCCACACTGCCGCTGCGTGATCGATGACGGTTGTTGCTGCGACGATGCACCTCGCGGATGGGGAATGGGGCGGCGTGGAGCGCCTGAGCGTGACGTGCCAATGGATGAGCGGCCACGTCAGGACGAGCAACCTGTTCCTGAGCGGGCACCGGAACAAGCGGCTCCTGCCGAGAAGCCTGCCCAGAAGCCTGACGACAATCCCGCCGAGAAGCCGGCTGTGGCAGCGCCGGTCGTTGAGCCAACCGCACCGGAGCCCACCCCGGCCGCACGGAAGGTTGCCTTTTCCAAGTCCATCAACTTCGTGGTCAATACCGACCAGCTTGATCTTGATGACGTGCAGACCGAGAAGAACCTTCAGGAGCTGTGGACCTATATGAAGGGCGCATGTGACGAGCTTCAGGTCATCATCGAGGGTCATGCCTCAGCCGACGGTCCGCCGGAACGCAATCAGGAATTGTCCGAACTGCGCGCGCTTCGCATCAAGCAGTGGTTGCTCGATAATGGTATCTCGGCAACGAAGATCCGGAGCGCCGTTGGACGTGGTTCAACAAGCCCGAAAGTGATGGAACCCAATGCCGAAATGGCCAAAAAGATGTCAAAGGAGCAGCTCGAAGGCATTCGATCGAAGAATCGCCGCATCGAAGTGGTCGTTGTAAAAGATTGCAATTAATAGTACTTGCAGCCTGATGAATATGAATTCATAAACAATTCATCAGGGTGGTGTGGAAAACCTGCATTTTTGAGGCCCTGAATTCGTCAGGGAGCCTCTAGCAGGCTTTTTCCGTCTCGACAACAGTGTAGGGTAGCTGTTGATTCGAGTGAGATTTCCTCGCACAATGCAGGAGGACCACCCTATGACAACGTATCTCTCGCAACGGACCATCGCTCGGATCGCAGTATTCGTGGTCGTCGTGACCATCATTATGTCGATCAGTCTTCTTGTCCAGGCCCACGACGTGCCGGATGCGGTTGCGGCCTCACCGCGCGTGATCACAAGTGTGGAGCCACGTCCGAAACCATTGGCCATGGTTGATGTGGCGGACGGTCTTGCCTCGTGGTATGGGGGCGCCTTTCACGGACGCCGAACGGCCTCCGGAAAGCGCTATGACATGGACGAGTTCACGGCGGCGCACAAGACGCTGCCATTTGGTACGCTGTTGCGGGTACGAAACGTTGAGACCGGTAAGGTTGCGATCGTCGAAGTCACCGACCGTGGCCCATTCATTCGCCGGCGCGTGGTCGATCTGTCGCGTGCCTCTGCTCGCTTCTTGGGAGTGTCCGTCACTCCGGTAGAGGTCGATGCCATCAGCCGCGAAGACATTGAGCGCATCGTTGGGGCCGACGATAACATCGCGCTTGTCCTCAATGCAGATATGCAGCCGGCAACGATCCGTCAGGAGCACGTCGATGTTGTCAAGGCCGAGCCCACGCTGCGCCAGGCCCTGACGAATCTTGCCGACGGGCAGCACGTGCGCATCGAGCTCACGCACAAGGGTACCTACGCATACCAGCGCGTGACCCTTCGCGCGGTGGAGAGCCCCCTGGTCGCCTTTCGTTAAGGGGCCTGCAGACCCACAAGAGTTTTCATTGGGAGGGATGGTATTCAGCCAGTAGTTTTGGACGCGTTTGGCGCGTGGTGAAACCTTGAGGCATTTCGCGTTGTCGAATGCCCGGTTTGTTGCCACGGCACTTCAACGGCTACGAACGAAAACCAGATTGCCAATTACTCACACATTATCTCCCATGGAGCACTCTATGCGTCGCATCGCTGCGCTTGTAACACTCTTCGTTGTCGCGGCAGCGTCCGCTTTTGCAACGGACGTCAAGGACATCATTGCCAAGAACATCGAAGCCAAGGGTGGCTTGGCCAAGATCAAGTCCATCAACACGCTTGTTCGCGAAGGAACGATGTCGATGGCACAGGGCATGGAACTGAACTTCACGCAGACGTACAAGCGCAAGAACAAGATGCGCATGGACATGTCGTTCCAGGGTATGAGCATCGTATCGGCCTTTGACGGCCAGACAGCATGGTCGGTTAACCCAATGGCCGGCAACAAGCCCGAGAAGCAGTCGGCAGAAGAGTCAAAGCAGGCGCTCGAGCAGGCCGACTTTGATGGTGACCTTGTGGACTATCTCGAGAAGGGCAAGAAGGTTGAGTACATCGCAACGGAAGACATCGACGGTCAGACGGCCTACAAGCTCAAGATCACGGACAAAGAAGGTAAGGAGAGCTTCTTGTACATCGACGCCGTTTCGAACCTCGAGATGCGCCTGGATACCAAGTTCTCCATGATGGGCCAGGAGGCAGACGTCGAGATGATCTACTCGAACTGGCAGGACGTCAACGGCGTGCAGATTGCCAATCTGATCGAAATGCGTACGGACGGTCAGACCATGATGTCGATGACCTACAGCTCCAACAAGGCCAACGTCGATGTGCCGGATGCACGTTTCGCGTTCCCGGCAGAAGCCTCCGACGGTAAGAAGTAAGAAGCTCGCTCTCCACCATGATCAGGAGTATTCAAATGGGACGCAAAAATCGTCTCGTTGCAGTGCTATGCCTCGGCGTTGTCATGCTCAGCCACCAGAGTGTGCAGGCGCAAGCCCCCTCCAGTAGTGCCTTTTCGGCGATCCGTGCGCGCAGCATTGGTCCGGCCATCATGAGCGGTCGCGTCAGCGATCTGGCGGTGGTTGACACAGCTCCAAAGAAGATCTACGTTGGGGCTGCCGGTGGAGGTGTATGGAAGAGCACCAACGGAGGAATGACCTTTACGCCCATCTTCGATGAATACCCGCAGTCGATCGGGGCCATCGAGATCGATCAGGCCCGACCTGATACGGTGTGGGTGGGAACCGGCGAGCCGTGGACGCGCAACTCCGTATCGGTAGGGGAAGGACTCTTCCGCACGACCGATGCCGGCAAGACGTGGTCGAAGGTTGGCTTGGATTCCACCGAGCGGATCGCCATGATCGCCATCCATCCGAAGACGCCCTCTACCGTGTTTGTTGCCGCTCCGGGTCCGTTGTTCAATGACAGTGACCATCGCGGATTGTATCGCACGACGGATTTTGGGGCCTCATGGACAAAGGTGCTGGCCGGTGATCAGCGCACGGGATGCACGGACGTGGTCATCGACCCGAAGAATCCGAAGATCATGCTTGCCTCGATGTGGTCCTTCCGGCGCACGCCATCTTCATTCAGCTCCGGCGGTTCTGCCGGAGGGATCTTTCGCAGTACGGACGGTGGAACGACGTGGACAAAGATGACCAAGGGGCTTCCCGCCGGTGAGGTGGGCCGGATCGCCCTTGCCATGTCACCCAAAGACTCCAAGCTCATCTTCGCCAGTGTCGAGGCCAAAGAGTCAGGCCTCTATGCAAGCACCGACGGAGGCATCACATGGATGCGGCGTTACGTTGGTGGTGCGGTCGACATTCGCCCCTTTTACTTCTCGCGTATTGTCTGCGACCCGAACGACAAGAACGTTCTCTATAAGCACGGCATCAATCTGTATCGCAGTGATGACGGTGGCCAGACCTTTGGCACGGTCGCCCTTTCGGCGCATAGCGATCACCATGCCGTGTGGATCGATCCCGCAAACTCTGAACACCTGCTTATCGGCACCGATGGCGGCGTGCATGAGTCGTTTGACAAGGGTAAGACGGTGCGCTTCTTTGGAAACCTTCCCCTCGGTCAGTTTTACCACGTAACGGTCGATGACCAGCAGCCGTATAAGGTGTATGGCGGTCTTCAGGATAACAGCTCGTGGTTTGGACCGTCGCGCAAGCCGGGTGGGATCACCAGTGGTGATTGGACGCTGATCGGAGGGGGCGACGGTTTCCACGTTGCCGTCGATCGTGGCAATCCCGACATCGTCTTCTGGGAGTCACAGGGCGGCAACATCGTGCGCACCAATACACGCACCGGACAGTCCAAGACGGTTGCGCCCAAGCCTGACGATGGCTCAAAGAAGCTCCGCTACAACTGGAATTCTCCCATCATCAGGGGCACCAAGCCGGGCGTGGTGTACGTTGGCTCGCAGTATGTGCACCGCTCGACCAATCTCGGAGAGACGTGGAAGCGGATATCGCCGGATCTGACCACCAATGACAGTACCAAGCTGACGCAGGATGAGAATGGTGGTCTGACCGTGGACAATTCCTCGGCAGAGAATCACTGCACGGTTTTCACCATTGCCGAGTCGCCACGCAGCGAGTCGATCGTCTGGGCCGGCACCGATGACGGGAATCTGCAGGTCACGACCGACGCAGGAGGCACGTGGCGCAACGTCACGCCCAATGTTCCCGGTCTTCCCAAGGCCACGTGGGTGTCATGCGTGGAACCTTCATCGCATGCCGATGGCACTTGTTTCGTGACCTTCGACGGTCACATGACGGGCGACATGAGGACCTATGTCTACGTCACCACCGACATGGGTACGACCTGGAAGCCCCTTTCAACTCCGTATCTACGCGGATATGCCCACGTGATCCGTCAGGACCCACGTCGCGCCGAAAGTCTCTACCTCGGAACGGAAAACGGACTGTACATCTCCAATGATGCCGGCAGCTCGTGGATACACTTCCGCAACAAGCTCCCGATGGTGGCCGTGCGGGACCTAGCCGTACAGTCCCGCGAAGAAGAGCTCGTCGTTGCCACTCATGGCAGGGGGCTTTACATCATCGATGATCTCGACGTCCTTCGGTCATTCGATCCCAAGAGTCTGACCACTGAGTTGGCGATCATTCCTCCGCGCGAGTTTCTGCGCTCATACGGTAAGCCCGGCAGTCGGTGGTTTGGCGGGGATGCGGAGTACGCCGGTGAGAGCAAGTCTCAAGCACCCCGCATTTGGTACATGCTCAAGGACAAGCACATGCGCGGCAATTTCGTGCTGCGCCTGAAGGATTCCAGCGGGAAGCTCATCCGCAGCATCCCGGCCTCGACGCGCAAGGGGCTGAACTTCATCGATCTGCCGATCTCGCACCCGGCGCCGATCTCCCCTCGATCAAAGGTCGGTGGTGCCTTCGGTACCTTGAGCGGACCGCTTCTGGATGAGGGTACGTATACGCTGGAGTTCGATCGTGCCGGTCAGATCTCGACGGTTCCGATCACCATCGTCACCGACACGACACTCGGCTTCACGGTCGAAGAGATGCAGCAGCAAAGGGCCCTTATGAAGGACCTGACCAAGATGTTTGAGGACCTGGCCGTGACCACGTACCGGATCCAGAGTGCGATCGATACGCTCTCGTCGAAACCTGACGCCAATGGAGTTTTGCGGGACTCGCTCACGGCCCTCAACGCCACACTCGTCAACACACGTGTCGGCATGATGGGTCTTACGGGTGAGGAACAACTGCGGGAGACCATCAGTGGACTCTTCGGCGAGGTCAATCAGTACCTTGGACGTCCGGGCGACACCCAATTGATCCAGGCACAGGCGCTTTCTGAACGCGTCAACACGGCCAGAGATCGCGCAGAAGAACTCGTCAAGGGTATCATCACCGAGTCACGTGAGCAATCGGAGGCGTATCTTCGCACCTCTCGCTAACAACGATGAAGAAGGTGTGTGATGAATCGTCCAACGCTGCTCTATGCAGCTGCCGTCCTTGCAGCCATCCTGATCCAGGGCTTTCAATGTGCATCCACGGAAGTATCGAGCGCGCGAAAGGCTATTGAGCGGAAGGACTTCGCCAAGGCGAAACAGCAGTTGACCTCTGCCCTTGGTACGAATCCGGACAATGCCGAGGCAATGGTCATGCTTGGTGGTGTTTACGACGCACTCGAGCAACAAGACAGTGCCACGATCATGTATCAGCGTGCTCTGGCCAGTCCGACCATCAAGCCTCAGCAGCGCGAAATGGTGTCGGTGAATCTTTTCAATCAGTGGGCCGCTGCCTACAACAAGGGCATCACGGCGTACAATGCGGCAATGACGGCGGGCAAGGACCGTGGCAAGCTTATCGAAGCGCGGGACGCCTTTGCTCGTGCCGTTGCCATCAAGCCTGAGTTCACCGAGCCCCTTGGCAATCTTGGTGAGACCCTTGAGCGCCTCGGCGATACGTCGCAGGCAGTTGAGATCTACACCCGTTGGTGGGATGCTGAGCGCGCAGGCATCGAGCAGATGGCCGCCGCCGGCGTCGTTCTTGGGTCGACCCGTGGCCAGGCCATCAAGGTGTTTGGAACGCCTCAGAAGACCAAGATGGATAGCATCGACAACGGTGTTCTGTATAGCGACGCCTTCACATATCAGGGTAAGCAGGTCTTTGTGTTCTCATATTCGGAGGGTGGCGCCGATGCATCCGTCGAGGGATGGCGCTATGATCCACCTGCGACGTTGTCTCGTTTGGAGCAGGAGCGCACACGCATCGTATCGATCAACCCTGTGAAGAATCTCGCCTACATCACGTATTCGCGCGGACAGTATGCCGACGCGCTCAAGTGGGCTGATGTGGTGGCAAAGGCCAAGCCGGCTGACCAGGAACTGGCGGCACTTCGGGCTCAGTGCCTCTCCCTCACAGGCCAGGGTGAAGTGGCCATCGCCAACCTCAAGAGTCAGGTCGCAAAGGAACCCAAGTCCGTGATGCTCCGCCTGCAACTCGGAACCATGTACGGCAACATGGAGCGCTATGCCGAAGCCCTCGAGCAGTATGAAGAGGTCATCGCCCTTGACCCGTCAAATGAAGCCGCTCTTTATGATGGCGCCGCCTCGGCGAAGAATCTCGCCAGCGTAAAGCAGAGCGAACAGCTCAAGCTCAGTGACGCCAACCCGAAGCACGTCGTCGATACGACCTATCTGCGACTGTTGGCAAAGTCTGGTGAGCTGTTTGAGCGTCTGCGCAAGGTTTCGCCTCGATTCCGAGACGACTTCGTTGTCATCGGTGAACTTGCCAACACCTTCGAAGTCCGGAAGGTCACGTCACGCGTCAAGGAGCTCATCACTGAGCTCGAGGCACTGGAGAGCAAGTATGCAACAAACCGTGACTACTATCGTGTGATGGAGGGTCTTTATGCCCGCAACAAAATGTTCGACAAAATGAAACTTATCCAAGAGAAGGGGACGAAGCTCGATGGCAAATGAACAGAACGAACAGCAACAGATGACCATTGAGCTTGGCGAGAAAGAAGCCGAGGGCATCTATTCCAACCTTGCGATCATCTCGCATTCGCCGGCCGAATTCGTGGTCGATTTCACGCGCATCCTCCCGGGTGTGCCGAAGGCCCGTGTGCATGCCCGCATCGTCATGACGCCGCAGCACGCAAAGCTTCTTCTGCATGCGCTGGCTGACAACATCGGCAAGTACGAAAACCAGTACGGCGAGATCAATGTCGATGGCCAACACAACCCATTTCCCCCAGGCGTGACGAATATCAACTGATCCGTTGTATATTTGCCGTCCATTTTCAACCCAATGAACTTGACTCGTCGAGCATCATCATGAAACGTACGTATCAACCAAGTCGCCGCCGCCGCGTCAACACGCACGGCTTCCGTGCCCGCATGGCCACCAAGAATGGTCGCAAGGTCCTTGCACGTCGTCGTGCCAAGGGGCGTGCACGCATTGCCGTTGGATTTGCCCGTTAAGGGTAATCCCGGCGCATCGGTGCTGCCTCATGAATTGTAGGCCGCTGAAGGGATTTGGTGCTTTCGAAGAAACGCTTCGGTCCGGTCGTCGTGTGACGTCTGGACCGTTGTCATTAACGGCCGCACCAGTGCCAGATGCCACTGCCCCTTTCGAGTCGATCTTCTACGGTGTCGGGATCCCCAAGCGGATTGCTCCGCGCGCCGTTCAACGCAACCGCGTCAAGCGGCTCCTTCGCGAGAGCATACGCCGGCAGGTCTGCCGTCGGGCCGACGAAATTGGGTCGTGCGGATACGACCGACTCGTGTTTCTCTGGCGTCAAGCTCCGGCGTCGCCAATGCTTCTGCGATTGAGCGATGTGGAACCACACGTTGAGCGCGCATTGGCGAAGCTTGTTGCACGAAGCTCGCAAAGTGTACAGGATGCATGACGCGGCTCGTTTCGACCATGCTCATCGGTGCGATCCGAATCTACAAGCGCTGGCTCTCGCCCATGCTTCCATCGTCATGCCGCTTTCAACCCACCTGCTCGAGCTATGCCATTGAAGCCATTCAACTGCACGGCGCATTCTCCGGATCCATCATGGCAATCCGCAGAATTGGACGGTGTCATCCACTCCACCCCGGTGGATATGATCCGGTACCACAAAGGAGGGACAAGTGACAAGTGTCAGAGCGTTGATAATAGCCCCGGGCCTCGGCCCGGGGTACAAGTGACCCAAAACCCAAAACCTGTAACCTGTAACCTGTAACCTGTAACCTGTAACCTGTAACCTGTAACCTGTAATGGACCGCCAATCACTCATCGGAATCATCCTCATTTCCCTCGTCGTCGGAATATGGGTCTTCCTTCAGCAGCCAACGCGTCAGCCGGTGGCGCAGCCCAAGGGTGCCGTCTCGTCCAAGGCGGTTCTGACATCAAGTCAGGGCATGGACGTGTCGCCCGTGGCCTTTCGGCCGGCACCTCAGCGCACGCTCACGGTGGTCACGCCACTGTACACGGTGCGCCTGAGCTCACGCGGTGCAACGGTGCGCTCTTGGAAACTTTCAAACTACAGTCCATGGTACCGACAGGAGAATCCTGCTGCACGGGTGGACATCGTACAACCCGGTGCTCACGAGTTCGGCTTCTGGTTCATCGCCAAGTCCGATACGGTTGGCTCAGGGGGCGTAATCGACACGGTGAAGGCCGTTGACGTACCCTTCGAGTTTGACGTGGCAACGGACCGGATCGACGTGCGCGCGGGAGATTCGATCGTCATTACGGCCACGGCTTCGACGGAGTTTGGGGGCCGAATCGTGCGGACATACAGGTTTGCGGCCGACCACTACGATGTGATCGCCAAGCTCCAGATGTCGGGCTTTGCCTCGGTCCTCCACAAGCGCGCCCAGCAGGTCAATCTCGAGTGGCGCGGTGGCATTCGATACCAGGAGCAGAGCAGTGTTGAGGAATCCAACAACGCCGTTGGCATCCTGTCCGAGGCCGGAAGCATCACCGAGTTTGAGGCCGAGTCGTTCACTGACACGCGACGTGACACGTCTAAGGCCAGCGTTGACTTCGTGGCCACACGCTCAAAGTACTTTGCCGTAGCACTCATGCCGGAGACTGGTTTTCGCGGCAAGGCCATTGTCAGTGGCATCAAGATCGGTCTGCCCAACGAAGGCATCATGGAACGCTACGGGGTGGCACTGCAAGCGCCCCTCGCCAACGGAGCCGGCAGTCTGACATCGCGCCTTTACGTTGGCCCGATGCAGTACGATACGCTCAATGCCTACGGACTTACAGGCATCATGAATTTCGGCTGGAAGTGGATCGTCAAGCCCATCGGCGAGTACTTCATGTTGCCAACACTGAAGCTCATCCACATGGGGATTCCCAACTACGGAATTGCCATCATCTTGTTTGCCCTGTTGATGAAGCTACTCCTGTATCCGCTCAGCATTGGTCAAATGGAGTCAGCCAAGAAGATGCAGCTGGTGGCGCCCCTTATCAACGAGGCCCGCGTGAAGTATGCTGACGACATGCAGCGTCAGCAGCAGGAGACCATGAAGATCTATTCCGAATATGGCATCAATCCGGCAGGGGGCTGCCTGCCCCTTCTGTTGCAGATGCCGTTTCTCTATGCGCTTTACTCGGTGCTGAACCTCAATATCGACCTTCGTCAGCAGGGCTTCCTGCCGGTGTGGATCACCGATCTTAGCGTGCCTGACGTGATCCTATCGCTTCCGTTCAAGTTGCCGCTGTTCAACGTCGATCAGTTCTCCGGACTGGCCTTGCTCATGGGAGCGACGCTTTTCATTCAGCAGAAGCAGGCCATCACCGATCCACGGCAGAAGGCCCTCGTGTACATGATGCCGATCATGTTGACGCTGATGTTCTCATCGCTGCCATCGGGGTTGAACCTCTACTACTTCGTGTTCAACGTTGTGGCCATTGGTCAGACCATCTGGCAGAAGAAGTTCTCGAAGAACCAGCTCACATTGGCCGATCTCAAGAAGATGCCCAAGAAAGAGTCGTGGATGCAGAGGAAGATGCGTGAAGCGCAGGAAATGGCCCAGGCACAGGGAAAGAGTCTACCCGGACAGCAATTCAACAAGTCGACCGGGAAGCCATCCAGGGGTGATCAGGAGCGTCGTCCAAAGGGTAAACGATGATTCGCCATTGAAATCACGTGGCGGCCCTTGTTTGCAAAGCTTCACACGCTATTTTAGGCAGTCGTAAAAATGACCAATCAATCACCCTTATATCACCAGTTCCTGAAAGGGGCTTTCATGAAGTCTCGCTTTACCGTATCGATGCTTGCTGTGGCATTGATCGCGTTGATGGGTTCGGTATCCGCCAGCGCGCAAAACACGTACGACCGAATCTCGGTCGTCGAACAGTTCACCAGTGCAACATGTCCGCCATGCGTCGCTGCCGGTCCGGTGATGGGCCGCGTGATCTCGCTTGCCAACGGTTCGGTATCGATCCGCTACCACATGAACTTCCCGGCTCAAGGCGATCCGTGGAACGTGGCCAATCCTGCTGAGAATCTCTCACGCCAGCAATTCTATTCAGTCAGCGGCATCCCTACGGCGCGCGTCAATGGTAAGGCTACCGTGGATCCGCGCAACGAAGCACAGCTGACGCAGGCGATCAGCGCAGACAATGCTGCGAAGTCGCCGATGAAGATCACGGTCACGCAGTCTGGCACGTCAGTCAAGGTAAAGATCGAGACCAACGTCGACCTCAAGTCACACAAGCTCCAAGTTGCCCTTGTTTCGCGCAAGACGGTACTTGAGAACCTTCCGTCCAGCCTTCCGGGCTCCAACGGCGAAACAGAGTTTGGCGATGCCATGCTGGACATGATGCCGAATGCCAGTGGAACGGCACTGTCGATGGATGCTAACAGCTCGAAGGAGTTTGACTTTACGTTCAACCAAGGTCAGGGCGACCTCTGGCCAGTTGGCCAGCAGTACGTCATTGCCTTCGTGCAGGCAAACACATCGCGCGAAGTGATGCAAGCCGGAACGAATCTCAATGAAGTGTTCGCTCGTCTTGAGTTCAAGGGCACCAAGTGGCAGAAGATCGACAAGGGTGCAAAGAAGACAGCATCGATCACTGTGTCGAACCCTGGCACGTCGAACATGGAGGTCGAGCTCTCGATCGCAAACGGCCAGGGACTGGTCGACGCCGGCTGGCAGATCGCTCTGAGCGAAGAAGTGATCGCTCTGGCTGCCGGTGCAAGCAAGAACATCACGATCGAAACAACAGCTCCTGCAAACGCAGGGTTTGCCGCCATTGCGCTCAATGCCAAGCCGATCAACGCCACGGGCATTCCGCGTGAATCCTCGATCGAGCATGGATACCTGACAAATGGTGCGCGCGCCGCAGTCTGGGCCGGCATCACCAACGGTGCTGCCGGTCAGTATGTCTCTGCCATGGCAACGTCGCACGCCGGAGACGTGGTGTTCGTGCCTGCGACACAGGAGATTGTTACTGCCTTCCCACCAACTGAGTTTGACGCCGGTATCTTCCCTGTCGGTGTCGACGGGCGCTTCAACATCCCTGCCATTGCCCAGCTTGCCGTCAACATGACGAGCCAGGGCAAGGGTGTGTACGTTGCCGCTCCAATGGGTATCTCGGTTGCAACGGCAGCAGGAAACCAGCAGTTCGCTGGATATCCTGAGGCAAATGCTTGGTTGACGGAGACACTTGGACTGAAGCTTCAAGGTACGGGCCCAGTTGCTCGCTACACGGGTAACACGCTCACACCGTACACGCTGAACGGTATCGCCTCTGAGCCCCTTGGCCAAAATGACAAGACTGCCGCCGCCGTGTGGAATCTGAACCGTCCAACCCAGTCCTGGCCGTTCTACTGCGAAGTGCAGGACGTGTTCTCGATCAACGCCGGTTCGAAGTCGGTCGCATGGGCATACTCAGATAACAAGACAACCAACATCGTCGGTATCCGCTGCGAGAATGCGGGCCAAGGACGCGTCGTTTACTCGTCATGGGGTGTCGAGCATCCCAACGATGCAAATGCGCGTAAGGTTCTGATGCAGCGCATTTTGGACTATCTCATGCCTGCGGGCGATCGTCCGGTGATCAGCGTGAACAATACGACGTTGAACTTCGGCTCCGTCGCTGCTGGACAGACGAAGGATATGTCCTTCACGATCACGAACACAGGCAAGGCCAACCTCGAGATCTCAACAATGACGATCACAGGTTCGGGCGCCTCGCTCTATGAGGTGACTGCTGGTGGCGTCAGCGGCTCAAATGTTGTGCTCGCACCAAACGCCAACCGCACGGTCACGGTGAAGTATGCACCAACAGGTGCAGGAACGGCTGTTGCAAACCTGGTGATCAATAGCAACGATTCGCCTGTGACGATCTCTCTGCGTGGCACGTCCACGACAACGTCGGTTGAAACGGATGTTGTGAGCGAGACCGGAGCGATCGGCATGACGCTGGTTGGTGCAAATCCTGTGAGCAGCTCATCTTCAATCCGTGTGCGTGCGAATGACAATGTCCGCGTGTCAGTCGTCAATGCTGCCGGTCAGGAAGTTGCGACGCTGTTCAACGGTGTTGTCAACGGTACTGAACTGGTCAACATCGATGCCTCGATGCTGACGTCGGGCGCCTACAACGTGGTCGCATCGAACGGTGCAGATCGCGCCACCCTTTCGGTGGTCGTTGCCCGCTAAGCCGAATCGATTGAAACATCAAGGGCCGCTCGGCAGACGCCGGGCGGCCCTTTCTTTTTGTCGTTCACGTGGTGTGAGCCAGCGCGGCGCACTCAGCGGCGATAGCGATACTTCTGATTGCCCGGCATGCCGCTGCGGAGGCGAAAATCACCGAAGCCCGACGTGTCTTCAAAGGTGAAGGCAATGTTGTTGGGATAGATCCAGCGTACGATCCGAGAAATGCCATTGGGACTCATGAATCGTTCAATGGTAAGGGGCTCGCCAAAAACGATGAAGACGCGCCCCATGTCGGTGAGCCACCCTTCGTTGTATGACTTGAACCGCTTATTCGCCTCGTCGATGCGCGAGTAATACTCGTCAAACGCCTCATTGCGGATCGTACCCGGCGATGGGTCAAGCCCCTTCCAAAACTCTTCAAACAGGCTCAATCCCTCACCTTCGCTCTTGGCGTTGATGATCGCATCGATCTGTTCCTGATCGGCAACATAGATGAGCTGTCGAGCGGCCTTCTTCAGATCCGTCAGCACGTCTCCGGCAAAGGTGCGGGGCACGATGTAGGGTCGACTCACACTCGCCTCGGTCACCGACGTATCTGCGCGGCCTGCAGCATCCACCGGATGAGCCGTGATGCGCAGGGTATAGGTTCCCGGGATCAAGCGTCCGTCGATGCGCAACGGAAAGAAGCTCTGTGTGGCAATGCGTTCGCACGACACAACGTCGCCCTCGCCGCTGGCGGCACGTCGACCATCGGCGCGGGTCAAGCTCCAGCGATGCTTGATGCGCCTCGCCTGTCCACCAATGTAAGTTTCGATGAAGACGAACAGTTGCATTTCCGTGGACCAGGCGACATTGCCCACGAACGGTGTGATGGAGTAGCGTCCACCTCGCTGCTCGATCTGACTGACGTACATCGGTGTGCTGAGCTCAACGTCGGAGGTGAAGTACTCCGGAACACGCACATCAATGCTACCAGCATGGTCTTTACGACCGAAGGCATCGGCAACGACGGTCTCGACGACGTATGTGCCGGGCCGGAGCGTGAAGCGTCGCACGGTGTTGTCGGACTTACCCGTCGTACCGCGTGAGACGCTGTAGGATGCCTCGAGCACCGATCGGCGATAGGTTGTATCGATGATCCGCCTACCAGATGAGTCACGCACAGTGATCGACAAGGAATACTCGGCCAGCATCTTGCCCTCGTAGGCATTGAACTGCAGAAGCTGGTAGGGCACCGACACATAGAGGTCGCACCGTGACGCGTCACCATACTGCGTGCCACGAAACACGATCGCGTCGGTCAGAACCTTTGGTGCGTTCGCGTCGGGCGGTTGTTGTGCCAGCATCGGCGCACAAACGGCGCCTGCGATGCCCACAACGAGCGCTGAAGTGGCTTTCATGGCCGTCATACACGAATATGCCAATGTTCGAGTGCCTCGCGCTCGAGCCGTTCCCGATCATCCGGGTGTGCGATGCCGATCAGCGCTTGCGCTCGCTCACGGATGGTTCGACCATG
>JBEAYU010000033.1:0-6620 GCA_041170435.1 Bacteroidota bacterium | reverse complement strand
CAGTCCGGACAGACCGGCGTGCAGAGCGGTGAGCTCCGCGTCAACTATGGCAGCAGTCAAGTCCACATCGTGCGCCTTCAGGCAAGTGCAACGCCGGTAACGGTGGATTACTTCTGGAGGGGACTCAAGCGTGATACGCTCGACATCGGGCGTGTCTGCATAGGTCGGCCGATCGTGGAGTTCCTGACCGTTCGAAAGGTTGGCACCGCTGAACTGACCATCGTGGGCTTCGCATCGGCAAGTCCCGCGGCAATGGCCGTCACGGGCGCTGTGCCTGTGGTGCTGAAGGACGAGTTCTCGTTCTACCAGATGACAATGACCTTTGCCGCCAAGCGCGCCGGCGCGCAGGTGGTGCCGGTGCTGGTCACCTTTAAAGAGTGTCCGATCCCGGATACGATCTACATCAAGCACACTGGCGTTGAGTCGCAGGTCTCCGTTACCGGTAACGGGCAGTTCGGTGACGTTCGCGTGGGCGATCTGCGCGAGGCGATCTTCGAGCTTCGCAATACCGGATCGAGCGAACTCGATATTCGGACACCTCCGGTTCTGTCAGCCCCCTTCAGCATCGTTTCGATCTCGCCGGCACTTCCAACCAAGATCATGCCCGGCGAGTCGTTGATTCTGGTCGTGGCATTCGCACCAACAGCCGTGACGCGCTCCACGGCTCGGCTCATGATGATGGTCGATTCATCGCAGCTCAGTTGCATTGATACCGTCGAGATCGTTCTTGCCGGCAATGGGGTGCTCTCAAACGTCACGCTCTCGGCTACGTCGCTAACGTATCCGTCGACGGCCCCATGCGACAGCTTGCGACAAAGCGTTACCATCACCAACAACGGTACGACCTCCTTTAGGCTCATCAGCCCACCCGTGATCAACGGCGTGAATCCCACGTCCTTCCGATGGTCGGCAGGACCACTGCGCGATACGACATTGCGTCCACAGGAATCGGTCACCTATGGCATCACCTTCCTCGGAAGTCAGGGCCCGGACGGCGTCAAGACAGCCGTGTTCTCCTTGCGGACAGATGATCCGGGCATTGGCATCATCAGTGTCGGCCTGAACGGTCAGCGCAACTCGGCCGCACTCATAGGTCCGCGTATCGTTGACCTCGGTTCCGTGCGTGTGGGCGGCACGATCAACACGACGATCAACTACACCAACGGCTCGACGTTCCGTTTGCGCGTGGTCAATGCCACGGTTACCGGCCCCAACCGCATTGGCGTCAATCCGACGCAGTTCTCGCTCGATCCATCACAGGTAAGGGGGCTGACCTTTACCTACGTTTGTCGCGCCGAGGAGAACGTCGAGGATACCGTGCATCTTGCCCTGGATCAGCCCTGTGCCGATACGATCTCCATCATCGTTCGTGCCCGCGGCGGCAGTGAGCAGCTCAGTGCCTCTCAGAAGATCAACTTCGGCGTCAAGAGCGAATGCGTCAAGGGCCTCGACAGCGTTGTCTACGTCAACAGTGGTTCGCTTCCGATCGAGCTCGTGGATGTGGTCGGCATCACGGGTCCGGATGCAGCAGCATTCCGCGTGCTCAATCCCGCAGCAGCCACAGCTCAGCGATTGCTGCCGGGCGAGCAGCGCGTGCTTCGCGTGGAGTTCGATCCGGCCGCAGCCACGGACGGTATCAAGGTGGCATATCTGACGGTACGAGCGAAGATCAACGATACGATCGTTCCGGTCATCAGCGAGCTCAAGGGTGAGCGCAGGACCTCGCTGTTCATAACACCATCAAGCATGACGTTTGGAAAGGTGAGTATCTCGGCAACAAGCACACAGAGCTTGATCTTCACAAACTCGGGTAGTGAGCCCCTTGTCATCTCCTCGATCTCAGTGCTAGGAGGCGCAACCAGCGGGTTCCGTGTACGCTCGAATCCAGCCGTACCCATGACGATCCAGCCGGGTGGGGTCTTTGAGATCTTTGTGGACTTTCTGCCGAAGCAGCAGAAGACGTACATCGATGGCGTGGTGATGAAGTTGGATGCACCATGTTCGGACACGCGTGTACTCTCTCTCAGTGGGTCTGGCGTGGTCGTGGTCGATGTTATAGCAACGCTCCCAGAGATCGTCGAGTCACCTTCAATGCGCGATGTGCGCTTGCCTATCCGTGCCCGAGTGACCGGTGAATCAGGTCGTATCGACAGTGCAACATTCACCATGAAGTTGCGATACCATGCCTCAGTGTTCGCATTGCGTGACGTGATTGGTGCTTCCGTGCTTCGAAGTGAAGTGATAGGGGGCTTCGCTCTCGTGGACATCTCCGTCCCTGCGCGTACTATTGATTCGACTGGCACAGTGATCGCAGAGCTCTTCGGAGACATGACCATAGGTCCGCTCGACTCGACAGATATTCTCTTCGATCAGGCTACCGTCACAGCCCCAAATGTTACCTCACGACTGCTCACAGAAGATGGATCGATCAAGATCGTCGTCTGCCAGGCAGGGGGAGACCGACTGATACAGCGCAGTGGACGTCTGTCGGTTCAGGTCCACCCGAATCCGGTCTCGGGCGATGGAAAGATCGTCACGGAAACCTATGAACGTGGACGACATTCACTATCACTGATAACCGCTGATGGTCAAACCATTCGCCTTGGTTCATGGGACCATGATGTGTCATCTCCGATCGTACATCACGATATCCCCGTCGAAGACCTCTCGTCAGGTCTCTATCAGGTTGTGCTTGAGACACCATCTCGTCGGCGGATTATGCCACTGTCGATCATCCGCTAGTGCCATGAAGTATCCAGTCATATTCATCCTCGTGATCACCTCCATGATGTGTGGAGTCGCAACCGCGCAGGATCGCTACAGAGTCGATTCAACAGGACAGACGATGATCCTCAAGTATCGCCTTGGAGGATTTATCAATGCCGCTCAGTCCATCCACATCGCTGATTTTGGGGCTCTTCCTGGATTGGTCTCGTGCTGTCAATCCTTCAGCGGAGGGTCAGCTACAACGGCAGCTGCCGGTATCCTTGCCGAGTTCTTAGTTAGTAGCAAAGTCCGCATGGAAGGCCGAGTTGGCTACACGACGCTCTCGGGTAGCTTCTCTCGTGATGAGAAGATCGGTAATGAGCCGGTCCTTGAAGACGGACCGCTTCCGCGTCAGTCACGTCGCGATGTGATGGTTCGGCACGATTTCGAATCGACTATACCGTTGTTTACGATAGAGCCCACGCTGCTGTTTGAGATTGCCAAAAATGTTCACCTGCAGGGTGGCGTCCGACTCGGTATCATGGGAAGCACGAGCTTCACTCAGCGTGAGACGCTCACAGAACCGGAGGGGTACACATTTCTCAATGGTTCAACGATCCGAAATGACGTAACCGACCCCATCCCGCTTGCCGCTGTTCAGCAGATGCATGCCGTGGTGGGCGCTCGCTATGATCTTGTGTCGACCCGCTCGTACAGCATCTCTCCGGAGCTGCGCTATGCCTTGCCCCTTGGCTCCATCTCCGACGTGTCGTGGAGCGTCCACCAGGTCATGGCCGGCGTGAGTGTTCGCTTCGGCATCTTCCGTCCGGCCGATGCCATCATCGTGCGTGATACGGTGTATCGGCGTGACACGTCAACGATCGTGCGCCGCGGCATCACAGAGCCGCGTGTGGTGTTGTCCGATGATGACATCAGCGAGGACACGCGTCGAGCCGGA
Organism: Bacteroidota bacterium; assembly: GCA_041170435.1. Taxonomy (GTDB): domain Bacteria; phylum Bacteroidota; class Ignavibacteria; order Kapaibacteriales; family Kapaibacteriaceae; genus UBA10438. Next base: position 2,956 of record JBEAYU010000033.1, on the reverse strand, counting down.
GACACGCTGTATCTGACGACGCTCATCACTGAGAAGTACACCCGTGAGGTGCCGGCCCCGTTCGATCCGGGATTGAGTGTGCGACTTGTGGCAGGGGGCGCTGCGGATTCCGACAAGGACCTAACGCGCATGCGTATCGAGGAGCTCGATGTGATCGAGAACTACCCGATGCTTCCGCAGCTGTTCTTCGCCGAAGGCAGTGCCGATCTTGCGAACGCCAAACAACAGCTCTTGACGACCGCGCAAACATCGAGCTTCTCTGTTGCCTCGCTCACACGCGATCAGATCGGCGTGTACACGCACCTTCTGAACATCATTGGTCAGCGCTTGTCGGCCGAGCCAACGGCCACGATCACCGTCATGGGCTATGGTAGCAATGCCGGACCCGAGCAGGGCAATCGAGAGCTCTCGCGCAATCGTGCCGAAGCGGTGAAGTCGTATCTGACCTCGACTTGGAACATCGACCCTGCGCGGATCAAGACGCGTGGTGGACTCTTGCCGGACCAGCCCGCGAACTCGTCCACGCCCGAGGGTCGTGCCGAGAACCAGCGCATCGAGATCACCGCATCAATGCCATCGATCCTGGAGCCGGTTGAGTTCCGTGACAAGGACCTTATCGTTTCGCCGCCGGTGATCGGCATCGGTTCGCAACTGCGGCAGGACGACGACGTGTCCAGCTGGAGCCTTGTGCTGGAGCAGGCCGGACGCTTGCTCTACACAGCCAAGGGCGATGGTCCGCCGGAGAACGTCTCCTGGGATGCATCGAAGGCAGCCAACAAGCCGCGCAAGGACGATCCGATCGTCGCCCGCATTCGGGTAAGGAACGATCGGGGCGACAACGTCGAAGCCTCTGATACGGTAGCCGTTGAATACGTGACCCTTCAGACCATGCGCGCCCGCCAAGAAGAGGGCAAGATGGTCGAGCGTTATTCGCTGATCGTATTCGACTTCAACAGCGCGCAGCTGAACGCCTCCAACCAGCGTATCGTTGACCGCGTCAAGGCGCGCATTCAACCGGAAACACGTGTTCGCATCGTGGGCTACGCCGATAGATCGGGCAATCCGGAATACAACCGCAATCTGGCCCGCAAACGATGTCTCGAAGTGCAGCGTGTGCTGGACCTTTCCGACGATCGCGTGACGCTCGAGCCAGTGGGCTCGGATCGTCTGATCTACGAGAATGAAACGCCGGAAGGTCGGTCCTACTCTCGTACGGTGCAGATCGAACTCGTCACACCGGTGCGCTGATTCGACATGTCATTGAAGTCGAAAGCCATCGGCCTCATCATCGCTGTGGCCTGCATGATCGTTGTGACGTCATGCACCAAGCCCGGCAAGCCTGAGGGCACGCTGCGCGAAGCACGCGGCGAACTCTTCTACGGCGGCATCTACCGTCAGAACGAGACAGGTGAGATCCGAACGTTGGATCCGGCACAGATCAACGACATCACCTCGTCACACGTGTCGATCAACGTGTACGATCAGCTCGTGCACTTTGATGAAGACCTCAACATGGTGCCGGGCTTGGCCACGCGCTGGACAGTGTCGCCTGATGGACTGACCTATACCTACATCCTGAGAACAACCGCCCGGTTCCATGATGATCCGTGCTTCCCCAATGGCAAGGGGCGAGTGGTCACCGCCCGCGACGTGCTCTACAGCTTCACGCGCATCTGCGACGTGCGCTCGGGATCGCGCAGCGACGCGTACTTCCGCGACAAGGTCATGGGCGCTACCGAGTACTACCGCTCAACGCAGGAGGCCGCCCGAACGGGTCAGCCACCGCGTGTGAGTGGTGTACGGGGCTTCGAAGCACCCGACGACACAACGTTCATCATACGGCTCACGAAGCCCTTCGCCCCCTTCGAATACACCGTGACGCAAACGTCCATGGGCATTGTGCCGCGCGAAGCCGTCGAGCACTATGGCAAGGACTTCTTCCAGCATCCTGTTGGGTCGGGGCCGTTTCGGTTCGTGTCCTGGACGCCGGACCGGTCGCTGGTGCTCAAGCGCAATGAAGCGTATTGGGACGTCGATGAGCACGGCAACCGTCTGCCGTACTTAGATGGCATTCGATTCTCCTTCATCAAGGATGACAAGCTGCAACTCTTGGAGTTTGCGGCGGGGAATCTTGAGGAGAGCTTCCGCATTCCCAATGAGTTCTTTGCTGACATTGTTGACGAGAACAAGAATCCGAAGGGGAAGTGGAGCCGATTCAATCTCCTGCACAAGACGGCGCTCTCGACGCAGTTCTATGGTATGGTGACAAACACGCCGGTGTTTCGTGACCCTCGTGTGCGTCGCGCCTTCAACTACGCTGTGGATCGCAATCGTATCATTCGGTACGTTCTCAAGGGTCAGGCCTCGGGTCCGGCCCACCACGGTCTTGTGCCTCCTTCCATGCCCGGATACCAAACGGACAGTGTGATGGGGTACACCTTCAACCCCGCAAAGGCCCGTGCCATGCTTGCCGAAGCGGGCTATCCCAACGGAGCAGGATTTCCGGAGGTGACCTTGCAGCTCAATGCAGGGGGCGGGCGCAATGTGTCGATCGCCGAAGCCATCCAGGGGATGCTCAAGGAACACCTCAACGTCACCATTAAGCTGCAGCAGGTGGAGTTTGCCCAGCATCTGTCGGACATCGATAAAGGGAAGGCCCCCTTCTATCGTCTGGGCTGGGTGGCTGATTACCCCGATCCGGAGTCGTTTCTGAATCTCTACTATGGCAAGCTTGTGCCGTCGGATGACGAGGACTCGCCGATCAACTCCACGCGATATCGTAACGATGCATATGATCGGTTGTTCGAGCGTGCGCTTTCAACCACCGACCGCACGGAGCGCATGCGTCTGTATCGAATGGCCGAGCAGCTTGCCATCAATGATGCGCCTATGCTGCTGATCTTGAACGACGAAGACTACCGCTTTGTGCAGCCGTATGTGAAGAACCATCCGCACA
>JBEAYU010000032.1:0-14189 GCA_041170435.1 Bacteroidota bacterium | reverse complement strand
GAGATCGCAACCTTCATGCGAGAGCTTCATCGTGGCAACGTTGTCTCGCCCACATCACTGGCAGAGATGCACAGCTATCCCGACACAAACGTATACGGTCTGGGAGTTCGACGTCAGATTCTAGCCGGCAATGTGGTTCTTGGCCACACCGGATCGATCCGGGGATATGAGAGTATTGTCCTGTACGTACCATCGATCGACGTTGGCATTTCCGTCCTTGTCAACCAAGGGCCATCGGAGCCCTTCATGATCGCGGCGCGCATGATCGAGATCCTAACCCAGGAGACTTCGGTTGCCGAAATCAGCCATCAACAAGTGCTACAGGTAACACCTAATCCCGCCGCCTCACACATCACGATCTCGGGTCTGCCATCCGAACATTCCATCGCAATCTTCGATGCAGCCGGACGCATACTTCATCATGAACACGGCCTGTATGCTCAGCGGATGGATGTATCGATGCTTGCTCCCGGTATGTACACACTTGTCGTCAGCGGCCCAAGGCTCCGCTACGCCATGCCCCTTGCCATCGTTCGATAGGGTGTGTTGGCTCACAGCCTGATCATTACCGTTCGTATGCCTTGCGAGGTCTGTGCCAACACGAAGTATATGCCCTGAGGCCACGTTGATGTATCCAAGTGCATCACCGAAGCGTTGCCTTCAGATGTTTGCATCCACGTGACATCATGCTCGGACATGAGTGTTCCTAAGGACGTGTATATGCGAACGAATGTCGGTACGTCGGATGTGCTCTCGAGAGTGATCGTGACGTTTCGCGATGCATCTGACCGAGCCGTGATACCGAATGGTGAGCGAAGAGTGACCCGACGTTGTGATCGCGCACAGGCATCAATGTTGATCAGTGTTTCTTGGCCGTCCCATACGCAACCGGTATCCACACCGAATCCTTCGATCAGCGCGCCATTTGTTGCCGTAACAATTGAATCCGACGTAAGGACGGCCAGCATGGGGATCGAAACAGACTGTCGAGATGGGATCTCCACCCGGAACGATATTCCCGTTGAACTGCGCTTTGTTGTCAGCAACGCACCATCGATGCGAGTTGTGCCTTCGGTGATCGCAGCAAGAGCGAAACCCTCAAGGTTCACCTCATGCGTTATCGTGCATTCACACACCGGCGTTTGACCACGAGGGATGAAGACCACCGAGAGAGTATCTCCGATCGATGCGTACGGAGGAACATAGACATCATGCGGAGTTACACTGTTACACAGTGCGATGTTTCGTCCATCTTCCCCGCGTTCGGCCCCGTTAGAGTTTTGTGGCTGGCCGTTGACGGAGCCTGATTGCCCGCCCGTTGCGATCACATTGATCTCTCTGCGATGCCGATTCACGAGTGCCGGTTGCAACAGAACACGGCCACCGGCACCACCTCCGCCCGGTCCGTGAGAGGCATTGGCATTGCCTCCACGTCCGCCCGACACATCAACCGTAAGGGGTGATTTGAGGGTGCAGACATGCAGGGCCACCGATCCTCCCGCTCCGCCCCCTCCTGCTCCGTCGTTGCCGGCCACCTGCCTGACGCTATTGCCTCTTGATCTGATGATGATCGAGTCACCCCGCAGCAACGGCGCCTGCAGAACGACGATGCCCCCTCCGCGCTCTCCATCCGTGGACAAGCCATTGTTTTGGTGCCCGCCTCCTGCGCCCCCACCAAGGAACAGCCGATTGGCATCATCATCATCAAGCCGCATGCCACCCATTCCCCACATTCCCGAAGGATTGCTGCACGGGTATTGATCTCCGCCTCGGCCGCCTGAGCCACCGTTCCCACCACCGCCCCCTCCGGCGTTGTGGGCATCTCCGCCACCTCCGCCTGAAGCCCAGGGGATGTGGCCCGACGCGCACAAAGGGTCGGGCAAAAGCGGCGAAAATCCCTTCTGTGCCGTGCGATCACTTATGATCGGATCACATTGAACGATCATGCCGCATGCACCACCGTCAGCCGACCGACGTCCTCCGGCGAATCCCAGTCCCGACACATTGATTGAAGCACGCATGTCGATAACATCGCGTGCATGAAGCATGATGACGCCTCCGCGTGTCCCATCCCAGGCAGTGGCAGTGAGTTCCGAACCAATAACGATACTGTCTGCCTCAATGGGGACGACCATCTGATAGATGTTCCTGCGAAAGGCCGCATCTAGGGTTATCGGCTCGATGATTGTAAGGGTATCACTTACCGACAGGCATGTTATCGGAATGGAGAGACCAACATCTCCTGTGACGGATACCGCATCGGTGTTCTTGGGAACCGCAAACGCGCCTACCATGCCGAGTAGCACGGCCGAGGATGTTGATTCCCGTAGCGGTGGATTGATGCGTAACGAGTCGACAGGTAAGACTTTGTCGAGAATCTGCACGGCATGACATTGATCGATCACACCTTTGAGAATGATTTGCGCATTGAGATTGCACGCGGCAAACGTGATTCCAAGTGCTGCCGCAAGCGTATACAACGTGATCGTATGGTAGGAACGGAACATCATACAACAAACTGAACACTGTCAAGCATTTTCCGTGCCACCGCGTCCCAGGAGTGCATTTCTCGCACCTCGGGTGCCCGACGCAGGGTTTCCCAGGCGATGGTCTCGTTACCAAGCACACTGAGCAACGCCTTAGCGAACTGCTCATTTGTATCGCCATCGACGAGAGCTCCGGTTCGACCGGCATCGATCATCTCGGGCATGGCAAAGTCGTTTCGTCCAATCACCGGCACGCCGGCAGCCAGAGCTTCGAGCACAGCTATGCCATAGGCCTCGAACCGTGACGGTAGCGCTAGAACGTCTGCCGAGCGAAGTTCTTTCTGAACTCGTTCCAGCGGAGCATCGCCGATGAAGTCGACCCATGCAGGGGGCTCACCCTTCATGGGCCACTTGGTAGGGCCGGCCACAACAAGTCGTATGGTCTGACCCGAGAGTTGGCGTGCCCGTTCGACGCCGGCCACCACAACATCGCCACCTTTCCGATGAAAGTGACGTCCAACAAAGAGCACGGTGCGCGAGTCCTTTTCGAGTCGACGAACTACGTCATCCTGCGTCGGAAGGTCGCTGGCAACATTGATCCCGGCGCCGACGACGTGCACGCGATCGGCGGCGATGCTACCGGTGGCGATCACATGTCGTGCATTCCAATGACTCATTGTGAAAACGCCCGATAGGGAGCTGTAGGTGTGCTGCTCGATCTCGGCACGACTCTTCAAAAGGTGCATCGAGGGTACGTCTCGCACATCGGCCATCACACCGTGCTGTTCGAAGTACTCGATGAACTGTCCGACGCTCTGATCCTGATAGACGAACTGTGGTCGATCGATCGGCCCATGCTCGCCGATGGTGAGGATGGCATCGCACGCAGGCGCGCGATCAACTGCTCCGCGAAGCGCTGCATGACGTAGCCGATACATTGCCGGCGTCCAGGATGCCACCGTCAACAGTCCCGTAGGGTGGGGGCGTGCATACAGGAGCTTGACCAGTAGCTCATGAACTCGGGGCAGTTCTATGGGAACGTCTATCACCCCCTGCTGCGTCAACTGCTGAAAGGCGGCGAGCAGATGGTAGGGCGTATGGGACCACGTCTGCTTTCGATCCCTTCGATCCCACTGACAGGCAAATCCGACACGCACGCTACTGCTCCGGTGACGATGTACAACGAGACAAAGCTACGCAGGCCCCCTGCTTTCGTAGTTTCCACGCCGTGAGCGACCACATCATTGCCTTGTACAAGCGTAGCACATGCCCAGTCCTGGCGCATGCGTCGGAGCTGCTTGGCTGCCGTCCGATCTTCACCGAGCATGTTCGGCACGCCGAACAGCTGGCAGCGAGTTTGCCGTCGGATGCATCGCTCCTTGTCGTGTCAGGGGGCGATGGCACGGTGAGCGAAGTCGTCAACGGCCTCATGCAGCGTGCGATCGAGAAGCGTCCGCCTGTGCTCATCATCCCCGGAGGCTCCGGCAACGACGTCGCCCGGATGTTGGGAATTCGTCGAGATGCAGCCGACGTGGAACGTCGGATCCTCAAGCGTCAGACCACGCGGTGGGACGTGCTTCGGGCGGAGCTTACAAGCCCCTTGAATGAACCTGATGTGCGCTATTGCATCAACGTGATGAGCGCAGGGATCACGGCCGATGTGTCGCAGGTGTTCAACCGGTCGATGCGATGGCTCCCACCGGACCTTGGCTACATCACCGCGGCCCTCGTTTCATTTTCGAGATTCTCACCACAGCTCGCGCAATTGTCGCATGACGAAGCCGAGATCACGCAGTGCCTTCTATTGGCTGTTTTTGCCAACAGCCGCTGGTTCGGATCGGGCATGGGTGTTGCACCGCATGCGGCTCCCGATGACGGGATGATCGACCTTACGGTAGCCGGTTCGGTGAGCCCCCTACAGTTTCTCGGGATGATACCTCGGCTCCGGAAGGCTCGCGAATTGGTCAATCCGGAGATTCGATATCTACGAGCAACAAGCGGCCGTTTGGCCTCGGAACAGCCCCTTCCTATTGAAATTGACGGGGAATTCAGTGGATTTACCCCGTTGAAGGTGACAGTTATCCCCAAGGCGATCACACTCGTTATCTGACAGATATTGTCGTGGGCACCCATCGGCTTCGTATTTTCCACGGCATTTTTCCGGTCGGGGAAAACCTCCCCGGGCATGTTTGACGAATCGAGGGATCTCCATGGCTGTCGCAAAGTTTGCGCAACCACACGGCACATTCGCTGCCGTTTTGAAGCAACGAGTTCACGAGTACTTCCAAAAACACAGCATCCGGCAGACGGGCGACTGGCGCTTGTACCTCAAGACCACTGTGCTTGTTGTGAGCGGTGTCTTGTTCTACGTCGGTTGGGTTGTGCTAGACCTGCCCGTCTGGGCCTCAGTCCTGTCAGCCATACTGCTGGGCGTCAATCACGCACTGATCGGCTTCAACGTCATGCACGACGGTGCTCACGGAAGCTACTCCCGCCGCCGGTGGGTGAACGACCTGATGGGCTACAGCCTCAACCTGGTTGGCGGTAACACATACTTCTGGAAGTTGAAGCACAACGTTGCTCATCACACGTTCCCGAATGTCGAGGGACAAGACGAGGACATCGACGTCTGGCCGTTCATTCGCTCCAGTTCTCACCAGAAGCGACTCTGGTTCCATCGATATCAGCATGTTTATGGTCTGTTCCTGTATTGCATCACCTACCTACAATGGGTCTTTTGGGCTGATACTCGCAAGTACATCGATCGTACCATCGGGGGGCTTGAGATAACGAAGTTCACCGTACGCGACCACATGATCTTCTGGCTTTCAAAGGCCTTCTATATTGGCGTGTTCGTTGTGGTTCCAATGATCGTCTTGGGATGGCAGTTCGGACTCATCACCTATCTGGCCTCGGCGGCTGCAACCGGAATTCTTATTAGCGTGGTGTTTCAACTTGCTCACGTTAACGAGCAGACGCATTTCACTGAGCCCGATGTCGACACAAACAAGGTCGACGGTGAGTTCATCGTTCACCAGTTCGTTACGACGGCAAACTTCTCTACCCGTAGCAAGGTGGTGTCGTGGTTCCTTGGTGGCCTCAACTTCCAGGTCGAACACCACATCTTCCCCAAGATCAGCCACGTGCACTACCCGGCAATCAAGGGAATTGTGGAATCAACATGCCGTGAGTATGGGGTGCCGTATATCGAGTATCCCACTTTGTTGCAAGCACTTACCTCTCATTTGAAGTATCTGCGAGTGATCGGAAGCGCTGCGTAAAGGTTTCCTTATTTGGACAAAGTCCAAATACAAATTAATTTCGGACTGAATCGGTCGTATATGATACAACCACCGGAGTCCGAATATGTTGAGGAACCTTCTTCTGCTTGCGGCCGTGGCCGCTGTCGTGGCTGTTTCCGGTTGTCAGAATGATGACAATCCGACGGGGCCAGTGGCTCCCGTCGCTTATGACTCAACCGGATTTGCCGCTGCCACGCAGGCTGAATATCAGTTGCGTGGACAGATGGCCGCACTCGTGGCGTTCATGAAGACAGCGCGCCAGCCGGGCGTGCGAGTGTCACAAGGCGAGCTGAACGCGCTGCTCGCCCCTTTGTCAAGTTCAGTTGCACCGGATTTCAGAGCCAAGCTAAGCAAGTACACCGCGGAACTAGCCGATGCCAGTGGAGGCACGCACAACTGGCAGTCGCCGCCGACCGGCATGAACAATGGCGGAACCTATGGCGGTTATCTGTTCAATGAAGACGGAATGGAGATCGAGCAGCTGATCGATAAGGGGCTGTTTGGTGCGATGTTCTATCAGACGGCATCGGATCTTCTCGACAAAGAGATCAGTCGTGCAACGATCCATCGTGTTCTTGCGCTGTTTGGTGCCAATCCGGCGTTTCCGAATTCGGATCGCGCGCTGGTGAATCCCGATGTGTTTTCCGCGGCCTACTGCGCGCGTCGTGATCAGAATGATGGCAAGGGGCTCTACTCACAGATACGTCGTGAGTTCATCAATGCCGGCTCCGCAAATGAAGGGTCAACGCAGACCAGCGCCTCTGCGGCGGCGGCAATGAAGCTGTGGGAGCGCGCCATTATGGCAACGGTGATCAATTACACCTACACGGTGATCGGCGAACTCAGCGCTTCGAATCCGTCGGACTCCACGCGCGGACTGGCCATGCATGCCTACGGTGAATGCGTTGGATTTCTGACGGGCTGGAGATTCATCACTCCCTCGGCTCGGACGATCACAACACAACAGATCGATGAGTTACTGAACCTCCTGAAGGCGCCGCTGGACGGTCCGTGGAAGTGTTACGAGATCTGGCAGTTCCCGGCAGACAATCTCAGCCGTGTGGTCATGGTTCGAGAGCGTCTGCAGGATATCTACGGGTTCAGCGACGAGGAGATGATCTCCTTTAAGACGAATTGGGTCGTAGCACAGGGCCGGAAGTGATGAATCTGCGCGCGATCACCACCGCCCTTGTTGTCGCTGTGCTTCTGGGCTCTTGTGCCGGCAATGAAGGGCCGGCAACAGATACGTTCGATCGTCCGGCAATGCTTCGCGGCCTCGCCGCCGGCGTCATCATTCCATCCTACGATTCAGCCGACGTGGCCTTTCGGGAATTGTCACAGGCCGTCGATCAACTGCCGGATGCCAACCTTACCGCTGTGGACATCGAGCGTGTACAGACCGGCTATGTGCGGGCGGCCCGTGCGTGGCAGCGAATCGTGACCTTCAATTTCGGTCCTGCGGAGGACGACCTCGGTACACTCGCTCAGGAGCTGGCAACGTTTCCGTGCGACACATCGGAGGTGGAACAGAGGGTACAGCGATCGGACACTGCATTGAGAGACTTCCGTCGCGACACACGGGGTCTGGCAACGGTCGACTACCTACTGTTTGCGCGAGAGCGTGCCGCCACGGCGGATGTGTTCGGGGGAGCTGCGGGCGCAGCACGTCGTGCGTACTTGCGCGCTGTAGTGCGCCGCATGTCATCCGAAGTGTCGGCTGTTGTTACCGCGTGGAAGTCGACCTACCGTGATGTCTTCATCAGCCGCAGTGGAACCGATGCCGGCAGCTCCGTTTCATTGCTCTTCAACGAGTTCAACAAGAGCTTCGAGCTTCTGAAGAACTTCAAGCTTGGTCTGCCCCTTGGCCTGAGAGCCGGTCAAACAACATCGGAACCCACGAAGGTGGAGGCATACCACTCCGGACTGTCACTGGAGTTACTGCGAGAACACTACACGTCGATCCGTGACCTCTGGAAGGGGGCTTCTCGGAGCGGTTCGTCGGTTCCGTCATTCCGCGACTATCTCTTGACGGTCGTCAATGGTCCGAGACTCGTCCAGGACACCGAAGTACAGCTTGGCCGCGTGGATGCCGCCTTTGACAGGCTCGGCAGTGAGCCGCTCTCGCAGCAGATCGTCGCCAATCCACAGTCGCTCATTGAGTTGCACACCGAGCTTCAGAAGCTCACACGATTCTTCAAGAGTGAGATGTCCTCACTGCTCGGCATTTCGATCACCTATAGCAGTGGCGACGGCGACTAGCGCATGATCGATTCGCGCCCGATGCCGCTCGCCCCGTTGGCGATCCTTCGCATTCTCTTCGGAAGTGTGATGGTGGCTTCGTGTGTGCGTTTTGCATGGCTTGGCTGGATCCGTGAGCAGTACATCGATCCGGTCATGCACTTCCCCTATACGGGGTTTGAGTTGGTGGTGTCACTTGGCGATCCCGGCATGTATGTACTCTTCGGCGTGATGACGTTGGCCGCACTGGGTGTTGCGCTCGGAGCGTGGTATCGGGTGAGCAGCATCATGTTCTTTCTCTGCTTCACGTACGTCGAGCTTATCGACAAGACCTACTACCTGAACCACTACTACTTCGTTAGCATCGCTGCGTTTCTATTCTGTCTATTGCCGGCGCACAGGCGCTTCAGCATCGACGTATTGCGACGTCCGGAGTGGAGGCTCGATGTGATGCCTCGCTGGATGCTGGATGTGTTCAAGGTGCAGATCGGTATCGTGTATCTGTTTGCCGGCATTGCCAAGATCAACCACGCCTGGCTCATCGATGCCATGCCCCTTCGCATCTGGCTTCCGGCCCAGAATGATCTTCCGCTCATTGGTCCACTCATGACGCTTTGGTGGCTCCCGTGGGTGTTTGCCTGGGCCGGCATGATCTTCGACTGTGCGGTGCCGTTTCTGCTGTGGAACAAGCGCACACGGCCATATGCCTACGTGATGGTTGTGGTGTTTCACATCATCACCGGCATGATGTTCCAGATCGGCGTCTTCCCTCTGGTGATGATCGCCATGACGGTGGTGTTCTTCGAGCCGGGCGCACAGCGAACATCGACGATCAATGCTGACCGTGCTGCGGTGCTGCCTCGCCCCTTGAAACTTGTGCTAGCAGTACACTTCGTGCTACAGATCCTTCTGCCGTTGCGGTTCTTGATGTATCCCGGAGAGCTGTTCTGGACAGAGGATGGATACCGCTTCTCTTGGCGCGTGATGCTCATGGAAAAGGCCGGAACGGCAACGTTCACGGTATGGGATGGGGCGACGGGGCGCGGGGGGATCGTTGATAACAGCGACTTCCTGAATGCCCATCAGGAAAAGCAGATGGCAATGCAGCCAGACATGGTGGTGCAGTATGCCAAGTTCCTCCGAGATGAGTATGCTCGGCGCGGCGTGGCGCGCCCGCGTGTGACGGCTGACGTGTGGGTGACGCTCAACGGTGCACCGGCACAACGAATGGTCGATCCCACGCGCGATCTGGCGCAGGATGAGATCGGTATCGCCCCAAGCTCGTGGGTTGTGTCCCGATGATGAGTAGTTCTCTCTCTCTCGCGATTCTTCATGTTGCCGCTCTGCTGTTGCTGTGCGCACGTATAACAGCCGCAAGGGAAGTTGAATCCATCCCCGGGACGGCCGGACGTGATACGATCCTCATGCGCGTTGTCGAAGTATCCGGACTCCATGAATCACCCTTTCTGATCACGCGCATTGACGACGTAGAGAACGGCGTCATCTTCGCCGGCAAGAAGGCCGAGCGAATCTCGCTGGCGAACATCATCGCCAACACGGCCACGAACAACACGCGACAAACCTTTGCGGGTATCGCGGGTCTGACCATATGGGAGAGCGATGGTGCAGGACTTCAGCTCGGCATCGGCGCTCGCGGTCTCAATCCCAATCGCACGTCGAACTTCACAACACGTCAGAACGGCTACGACATCTCGGCCGATCCGCTCGGCTATCCCGAGAGCTACTACACACCGCCGCTGCAGGCCCTCGAACGCATCGACATCGTGCGTGGTGCCGGTGCTTTGCGCTATGGTACGCAGTTTGGCGGAGTGGTGAACTTCATCATGCGCGAGCCCCCTCGCTCGCGTCCCGTTTCGGCTGAAGTCATGCTCACAGGGGGCTCCTACGGTTTCGCCAGCGGACTTCTTCGCGTCGGCGGTACGGTCGGATCGACCTCGTACAGTGCCATTGCTCAGTATCGCCGAGCTGATGGATGGCGTCCAAACAGCGAGTTCGACCAGCGCCTCGGCTACGTCTTCGTGCGTCATGCCATCGGCCCGAACCTGCGCATCACGGCAGATGTCACGTCGATGTCCTACTTGGCTCATCAGCCCGGCGGATTGACCGATCGGCAGTTTGCCGTCGATCCGGGCTCTTCGTCGAGAGATCGTAATTGGTTCAATGTTGACTGGACGCTTGGCTCTGTGACGGCAGACTGGATCATCGATTCCATCACCTCACTGCGCTCAATGTTCTTCGTCAACTCCAGCTCGCGTGCCGCGCTTGGAAACCTCGATAGGATCAACATGATCGATCTCGGTGGTGAGCGCACGATGATCGACGGGGTGTTTCGAAACATTGGAAACGAGACTACCATCCAACAGGATCGCACGATTCTTGGCGCACGCGTATCGATGCTCGCCGGCGTGAGGCTTTTCCGCGGTGTCACCACGCAACGTCAGGGTGCGGCATCAAACGGGGCGGGACCCGACTTTCAGTTCAGCGGACGTGGCACGCGGGACGGATCTGACTTCACGTTCCCCAACACCAATGCGGCCGCGTTCACAGAGGCCGTTGTAAGCATCACTGACAACTTCCGCATCGTGCCGGGGATTCGTGCGGAGTTCATCTCGACGCGTGCCGATGGGACCTATGGAACTTCAGTGCGCGATCTGGCGGGCAACCTTGTGGTGGACTCACTTGTTGCGGAATCTCGCCGCAGAGATCGGACTATACTCCTTGCCGGACTCGGTCTGAGCTACAAGGTAGACGACCTTGAGGTCTATGCCAACATCACGCAGAACTATCGATCGATCACCTTCAGCGATCTGCGCATCATCAACCCCAATCTCGTGGTCGATCCGAATATCGCCGATGAACGCGGTGCCACGGCCGATCTTGGACTGCGCGGAACATTTGGGGATCTGCTCACACTGGATGTATCGGCGTTCTACCTGAGCTATCGCGACAAGATCGGCGAGATCTTGCGCAGTGATCAAGCACCGCTCTTTCTGCCGTATCGATACCGAACCAACGTTGGTGATGCATCCACTATGGGCATCGAGGCCATGACGGAGATCAGTCTCACACGCCTGGCGGGCTATGATCAGGACGAAGAGATGCCCGATGTGCATCTGATGATCAACGGCTCAGTTGTCAGGGGGCGATACGATGCCCCTAATGATCAGACCATAGATGGCAACATGATCGAGTATGTGCCGGACGTTGTCGTGCGAACCGGCCTGATCGTTCGCTACGGCCGGCTTCGTAGTTCGCTGCTGGTGTCGCACACCGGACGTCAGAATACTGATGCGACCAATGCAGAGTTTGCCGCTTCCGCCGTCAGCGGTGCGCTTGCTTCGTACACCGTGGCAGATCTCACGGTGGCCTACAACATCAGCCCCCTGATCATCGAGATGACCTGCAACAATGTTCTTGATGCACGATACGCCACACGACGAGCAGAGGCGTATCCGGGTCCGGGACTCATCCCGGCCGAACCACGAAGCATCTTTCTGGGCGTGCGCTACACGTTCTGACCTCAGCGGCAGAGCGTGCGCACCAACTCGCCGCACTCGGCATCACCTATGGCAGAGCCGCGTTGCCAGTCCTGACAGGCCTCATTGCGAAGGCCAGCATTGTAATAGGCCTTGCCACGGTTGGTATAGACAACCTTTAACTCCGGCTCGCGTGCCAGCGCACTGTCGAAGTACGGAAGGGCACCCTGCAGATCTCCCATCTTTGCGCGCATCGAGCCAGACATTGCCCACGCTTCTGCAAAACCTGGTCGTAAGCGTGTCGACTCATCGTAGTGCTTGAGTGCATTGGGAACATCGTCAGTTCGGCCATACCAATTCGCAATGTTGTACTGAGCCGCAAAGAGCTTTGGGTTCAGGGCTACGGCCTGACGAAAGTCGCGTCCGGCATCGGCCATTCGACCCATGTCCTGATACAGTACCCCCCGATTGACGAAGGCTTCCGCGTATGTTGGGCAGGCGACCGCTGCCCTGGTGTAATCCTCTATGGCACCGCTGACGTCCCCCTTGCTTGCTCTGAGATATCCACGATTCAGTAGTGCCATTCCCGAGTTCGGATTGCCATCAATGGCCATGTCATAGAATCGTTCGGCTGTTTTGTAATTCCGCGCATGAAGGATCGAGACCAAACCAAGAAGGGCAACCAACCCGACAATGCCTCGAGCAACGTTGTCGCGCCAAGCCCGTGCAAACTGATTGGTGAGCACAACGCCAAACACCAGTATGATACCCATCATGGGTAGGTAGGAACGATGCTCGAGATACTCATAAGCGATCGATCCAAGTTCGTTTGTGTAGGCGGCTCCGGGGATCGTAAACAGCAGGTACCAGCCAATCCCGAACACCGTCAGCTTGCGCTGCATGGACTCAGCCCCACGAAGGGCAAGGAAGACCAGCACGGCGGCAACCGCAGCGCCGATACCGGTCACGAGCCATGAAAACTCGGGTAAAGGGGCGAGCCCAATCGGAACAAAGAATTTGCCGATGCTTTCCGGGATGACACGCAGGTTGTTCAGAAACGGAGTGACACCGAAAACGGTCTCGGCAGGGAACTTTGGAATGATGATCCTGCGCAGGAAGAAGAACAGAGCAACCGGCACGACGCACGGAGCAAGGAGCGCAACAAGCCGCCTGGATGTTGCCGATCGATTGGGATCGAAAAGCCACCAGGCACCTGCAACAACGACGGGAATGAGAACCGACGTCTCCTTCGAAAACATTGACAGGAAGAAGACCCCGTGAAATGCCGCCAACAGAGCTCCGCGTCCTGACTCTAGATACCGCGATGCCAGGCGCACGCACAAGAGCGCGAACATCCCAATGAGCAGGTCGCCCCGTCCCGGAATCCAGGCCACGGCATGCACAAACAAGGGGCTGACGGCAAACACGAGACTCGCTGCCGCAGATGCAGCGGGGGAGAATCGAAAGTCACGTAGCGTAAGAAACAGCAGCCAACAGGTGGCAATGTGAATCAGCAGGTTCGATAGGTAATAGGTCAGATCCCTTCCTTTGCCTAGCTGCGTATCGATGAAGAAGGAGAAGTTCTGAACTGGACGGTAGAAGTTGCGTCCTGGGTTGTTGAAGAAGGCGTCACGCTTAAGAACATCGAGCCCGTTGGATGGATTCTTCAGAATCTTCTCGTTGAACTTGATGATCACATCCTCATCAAACTTCCCTACTGTGAACGAGAGTGTCTGACCATAGACGACAAGTACCACGGCCGCCAACACGATGAAGATGGACGGTGACGCACTGATGCGGTCAAAGAGTGTTGTCGAAGCTGATTTCCGCTTGGTGGTCTTGGCCATTGCTGAGGTTCCCCTGTTAGATACGACGGCGCAATATCGCCAATGGAACGAACATCATCGGAGGATGTGACCGTAATTTCGTCGTATGTATCAACATCTATGGTTCGGTCAGGTAATCCTGCTTGTGCTTCTTGTGTTGCCGGCTCCCAGTCGGGGGTTCTCACTCACTGAAATGCCCACAGTGGTGCCAGATTCGGCGCAGTCGGACAGTGTCAGAAGCATGCGCACGCCAGTGATTGTTGTAAGCGCCAGCCGATGGGCCGAACGCGCCTCAACCGTATCGCGACAGATCACGGTGGTGAGCGCACGTGATGTGCGCGACCGAAATCCGGGCACGGCCGCCGACCTTCTCGAGGGTACCGGAGAGGTCTTCATGCAGCGAAGTCAGGCAGGGGGCGGTAGCCCGCGCATTCGCGGCTTTGCAGCAAACAACGTGCTGATGGTCATCGACGGCGTCCGACTCAACAACCTCATCTACCGTACGGGCAATCTTCAGAACCTCATCCAAGTGGATGCCAATAGTCTCGAGGGTGCCGAGGTGCTCTTCGGTCCGGGCTCCGTGCAATACGGCTCCGATGCTCTTGGCGGCGTGATGGTGTTTCGCACCCGTGAGCCCCTGCTCACCGGCAGTCAGGGCGAATTCCGAGCAGGGGGCGAGGGCTACGTGCGCTATGCTTCGGCGGCCGCCGAACGGACCGTGCACGCCCAAGCCGATCTGTCGTGGAGCAATGTGGGCTCGCATACGTCGCTGACGTTGACGCGCTTTGGTGATCTGCGATCGGGGGGAGTGTTTCCCGATGCCCAGCCCACATTTGGACG
>JBEAYU010000031.1:0-3115 GCA_041170435.1 Bacteroidota bacterium | reverse complement strand
TATCGGGTCGTGCATCGTCAGGCTCATCCCGACCGTCCACCCACATTGCATAGACCTCGTAGGGAAATCCCTGGGCGGTTGTTCCTTGGAGCTGACGATGGCATCGCACAGGCACGTTCGTTGGATCATACACCACGGCAACAGGCTGCGGAGTGCGATTTGTGGCGCCCAGAGTAACATCTTCATTACGGGTCACGTAGAAATGCGTTAGGCCGGCATCGCTCTCGTGCGGAGTGAACACAAACAGCCCCTCACCGGCCGTAAGCTGATACGTACCGCCCTTGCCATCAGGTATGCGCCATGTTGCTCCGTCCTGAGCGAGCGTCAGACGCTTGCCACTCCACTCCGGCTGGAACACCGTTCCAAGCAGCTGAGCGTCCTTCGTGTTCGTAACAACCTGTGTTCCGCTGGCATGCACGCTGTAGGACAGTGTGGACTGCGCGCTTGTCTGCCAGATCACAAAGACCTGGCCATCGGCATTCCATGCCCGCACATTCGTCTGGGCTACGGCCAAATTCGAGCAAATGGCGATTAGGACTGTCAACGTGCGTAACATATGCGTCATTCGTTCACCTATCGATGGGGTTGCGTACTTGCCCCCAGATACCACCAGCCGGAGAACGGTTACAGACACTAGTACTCAGATAATTCCCATGTCCATAGGGTGAGCGGCCGAAAGCATATCTACAGCAGTTTAGCTGCCCCCCCGTGTACGCTTGGCACGGATACGGGACAACGACTCGGGCGTAACGCCGAGGTACGAGGCGATCATGTACTGCGGCACGCGCTGCGCTAGGTCGGGAGACCTCGCCAAAAGATTTTCATACCGCTGAGTCGCCGAATCGAAACGAAAGGATTCGACATCACTCATGGCCATTCCGAAAATGGCCTCTGCAATGAGACGCCCAAGCCGCTCACCTGCGGGCGAGCCGGAATACATGGACTGCAAGGCATCATATGTCCATGTGTACATCCTGCAGTCTTCCAGGGCTATGATGCTGCAGCGAGCAGGAGTCTGACGCAAGAAGCCCACGTATTCTGTGGCAAAATCAGGAGCATTGAAAAAGAACACCGTGTGCTCCTCACCATCCACAACCTGCACGGACCGCATAAGGCCGCTGACGAGCAATCCAATCTGATCGTTGGTACCACCCTGCATCATCCATGCCTGCCCCTTGGGGACTTCTGCATATCGCATGTGGGCGAAGATCGTCGACAACAACTCTTCACTGAGCGGCAGGAACCGCTCGTACACCGCACGAATGATCGCGCGATCCTGCTGTTGTTGTTCTTCGGAGAGCATCTTCAAAAATACCCTTGCGGGATGGATCCCCGCTTTCGCGGGGATGACGGGCACGCGGGGATGACGGGCCTCGCGGGGATGACGTCAGACATTTATCATCGCCCCACCTCACTCAAACACGTCGATCGCTCATGACCGCTCATTCACGAGCTTCAGCATCAGACGAAACGACGTATCGGGATAGGCCAGCTGGTTGACGGTGCCCGTGATAAATGTTCGTTTCGCCGGTGCATAGAAAGCAAAGGCCCCCGAGAGGCCCGAGTGACCGATCAGTTCGGGCTGTGCTTGGAATGGCGAGAGTATCCGTGGCAGACGAAAACGCATGATGCCGGTGCCGTAGGTGAATGGAAACCAGATCCTGTTCCAATGACTCGTTAGCTCGTCAAGGTCTTCGGAGGGGGCGAGCGCGTCGCCGAAGAACGCTCGTAGGAAAATCATCATGTCCGAAGACGTCGATACAACGCCGCCGTCCGGACCAAACGACGTCATTGCTTTGGGAATGCGAAGAGGCGATTGCTTGTAATACAGCGTCATGGGGCGCGAATCGGACGGGTCAGTGTACATGTATGTCGACGTCATGCCAAGTGGCTCGAACAGCCGACGCTGCAGAACCTCAGCAATGGGAGCCCCTTCCATGACTTCAACGATGCGTCCTAGAAGCTGGTAGTTGGTGTCAGAGTATTCGGCCCGACCCGCCTGCCCGGGCCGGAATTCCGGACGCATTCCTCGCGAGCGCTCGAGAACATCCTCCAGCGTCCAAGATCTGTCGCTGCCGGCAAACAGCTCATCCTGCAGACTTTTGCCGGCAACCTTCCGCTGGAAGTAATCCGGAAGTCCGCTCGTGTGTGACATCAGCTGCCGGATCGTCAGCGAAGGGGCTTGCTGCACCCCGTCAATGATCAACAGATCTTGTAATAGTTCAGTGCCGAGATGCTGACCGATCGGATCATCAAATCCAAGGCGTCCCTCGCGTCGGAGCTGTCGCAACACAGCCGTCATCATCAGCTTCGTCGTGCTGGCAATGAAGAACGGCGTTGTTGATGTTAGATTCCCCGCAGCACCGATCCACGGTTCGGCCACGCTATTGTCAGAAGTCGTCAGTCGGCATACTGCCACCGACACTCCATGAACCTTGCGATTGTCAACAAGCTTATCAAGTGCAGATTGATGCATGAGATCAGATCCGGAGTTTGACATGGACATGCTGCCCGCCTTCAAGACCTTGCTGTTTCCGTACGTAGGTCTTTATCGGCAGCAGATACGTCCTACGTTTCGTATCGTACCAGATGGCCGTACTCCACGTAGTGTCGCCCACCTGCGCAGAGACATGAAGTCTTCCCCAGCCCCCTTTGAGACGCTGCATCGTCGAGCGGATCTCTTCGGACATCCCAATCGGCAGTGAAGCAAACCACCAGCCGCCTTTACTAGGCGATAGCCAGAGCTCCGAAGCGAAGGTGTACGTGATGGGACCGGACATGAAGGGCCAAAATTACAGCGGCACCTCATCCGAGAGAAAGCGGCATGACGGGCGCGCAGCGCCTATCACGCATCCCTCGCGCAGCGAGTCCCTTGGCGCAGCCAAGTCCCGTCGCAGACGTCCCGCCGTAGACGTCCCGCGGCGAAGCCGCGTCCCTCGCTTCGCGAGTCCCTCCGCAGGAGTCCCGCGGCGAAGCCGGCAGTGGCCCATGGGGTATGACGCTAAACCTGTGGATAACTTCCCCTTGTGTGTGTGTGTGTGTGTGTGTGTGTGTGTACGTTCATATTCCATTCAGTGATATCCCATCCTAATTGACGCATTGCAATCTGTCCATA
>JBEAYU010000030.1:0-67216 GCA_041170435.1 Bacteroidota bacterium | reverse complement strand
TGTCAGCCCCTTTCGCAGTACAACTGCCGTACTGACATCGACTTATACGCTATGACTGCCATTACGGCAGATTTTCGGGTTTGGCACGATTTTCCAAGACATCCGTCATCACCGCAGTTCCACCAATGGCCATTGGGAGACACACATGTCATTCCTCATCACCACTAGGAGACCGACAATGTCCCTGATCAAAGTTGATCCGTTTCGCGGAGTCGATACGGTGTTTCGTCGCATGAACGAATTGTTCGATGGCTTCAACGACGGAGGCCTGCAGTTTGAGATCGGCGATTTCTCACCACGCGTTGACATCTGCGACGAGGCAGATGGAGTGTCCTTCCATGCTGAGCTTCCGGGCTTGGATAAGAAGGACGTCAAGATCACCGTTACAGATGATCGCGTATTGACGATTCGCGGCGAGAAGAAGCGCGAAGAGAAGCAGCAGAACAAGAACTACACCCGCATTGAGCGAAACTACGGTTCGTTCTCGCGGTCGTTCACACTGCCAAACGATCTGAAACTCGACTCGGTGAAGGCATCGTTCGACAAAGGCGTTCTAACGGTATGGGTGGCCAAGAAAGAGCCAGCCATGCACAAGGAACAAGAGATCAAGATCGCGTAAGCAATCCACATTCAAACACGTTTAGGTTCAAGGATTCCCAATGGGAAAGATCATCGGAATTGACCTCGGAACAACGAATTCCTGCGTTGCCGTCATGGAGGGTACCACGCCCGTCGTGATTGCAAACGTGGAGGGAATGCGTACCACTCCGTCGGTCGTCGCATTCACCAAGAGCGGTGAGCGCCTCGTCGGTCAGTCTGCAAAGCGCCAAGCCGTCACAAACCCGAAGAACACGATCTACTCGATCAAGCGCTTCATGGGGCGGCAAATGAACGAAGTCTCCGACGAAGCAAAGGGCGTACCCTATGCTGTTGTGTCGGGAGATAACAGCACGGCGCGCGTGGACATAGATGGGCGTCTCTACTCGCCCCCTGAGATCTCAGCCATGGTGCTTCAGAAGATGAAGCAGACTGCTGAAGATTATCTGGGCGAGAAGATCACCGAGGCGGTCATCACCGTACCGGCATATTTCAACGACGCGCAACGTCAGGCCACGAAGGATGCCGGCGAGATCGCCGGTCTTACTGTGCGCCGTATCATCAACGAGCCAACGGCTGCAGCTCTGGCTTACGGACTCGATAAAAAGGGTCAGAACCAGGTCGTGGCGGTGTATGACCTCGGTGGTGGTACGTTCGATGTTTCGATTCTTGAAATCGGCGATGGCGTGTTCGAGGTCAAGTCGACCAATGGTGACACGCACCTTGGCGGCGACAACTTCGATCAGCGACTGATCGATTTCCTGGCTGACGAGTTCAACAAGACCGAAGGTATTGATCTGCGAAAGGACCCAATGGCCCTTCAGCGTCTGCGCGAAGCTGCCGAAAAGGCCAAGATCGAACTCTCACAGATGTTGCAGACCGACGTGAACCTGCCGTTCATCACGGCCACGGCGGATGGTCCGAAGCACCTGAACGTGAATATCACCCGCGCTCGCTTCGAGCAGCTTTGCTCGGATCTGTTTGACCGCTCTCTCAAGCCATGCGAAGGGGCTCTTCGCGATGCAAAGCTCACGCCGTCCCAGATCGATGAGGTCATCCTTGTCGGGGGCTCGACACGCATCCCGAAGATCCAAGAGCTGGTCAAGAACTTCTTCGGCAAAGAGCCATCGAAAGGTGTCAATCCCGACGAAGTCGTGGCCGTAGGCGCTGCAATCCAGGGCGGTGTGCTCTCGGGCGACGTCAAGGACGTGCTTCTGCTGGATGTGACGCCCCTTTCGCTCGGCATCGAGACGATGGGTGGAGTGATGACGCCGATGATCCCGGCCAACACTACGATCCCTCACCGCAAGACGGAGACGTTCTCCACCGCGTCGGACAATCAGCCGTCGGTTGAGATCCACATCCTTCAAGGTGAGCGTTCGATGGCGGCCGATAACAAGACGCTCGGCAAGTTCCACCTCGATGGGATCCCACCGGCCCCGCGCGGCATCCCTCAGGTCGAGGTCACCTTCGACATTGATGCCAACGGCATCTTGAGTGTGACTGCCAAGGATAAGGCAACGAACAAGGAACAGAACATCCGCATCACCGGATCATCCGGACTCGACAAGTCCGAGGTCGAAAAGATGAAGCGCGATGCTCAGGACCATGCCGCCGAAGACAAGAAGCGCAAGGAAGAGATCGAACTCCGCAATCAGGCCGACCAGCTGGTGTACAGCACGGAAAAGCAACTGAAGGAGTTCGACGAGAAGCTTGATGCAGACACGAAAGATCGTATCACCAAGGCCAAGGATCGCCTTGTTGACGCCTCGAAGAACAACGCCTCTGACATCCGTCCGGCCATTGACGCTCTGAATCAGCTCTGGAGTGAAGCCTCCACGAAGATGTATGAGCAAGCATCGGCCACGGCATCGCAGCAGCCCCCTTCGCAGGATGGACCGGCTCCGGAAGGTGACGGAAACAAGGTCGAAGACGCGGACTATACGATCGTCGACGAGAAGTAAGCAACCATAGCATCGGCCCATTGCGGACGATGCGTCTATCACCACGGACACCCGTACCGCATCACCACCGGTACGGGTGTTTTTTGTTGGTGTAACGCCATCCGCTTACGATGCCGTGGAATGCGTACATTCGGCCCATGAAATGTATGAATCTTGCCGTGTACGCCATAGCTGCCGTGCTGAGCTCACATCTGCTCCCGGCACAAGACAACATTCACCTCCGGCATATGGAACGGGCACACCCAACGCCTGTGATGACGTCGGAGCCAGAGATACTCAAGCTCCCGTTCGTTGAGGAGACCCCTCTACCGACGCTGTTCACGAACGTGAACATGATCGTTACGGCCGAGAACGACCAGTTGCCAACACAGAACGAATCTTCAATCGCCATCAGCCCCTTGAATCCAAAGCTCATGATCGGCTCAGCCGTGGACTACCGTGGAAGTTCGTCAACGTGGGCCTATTACTCGACGGATGCCGGAGCGACGTGGAACAACGTTACCCTCGGCACTGCCCGCCCGGGTTGGGCTTCGACCAATGATCCCTCAGTGTGCTTCGATCACAAGGGCAAGGGCTATCTCTGCTATGGTGGTTTTCGCAGAACCGGAAATGCGCAGTTCGGCGAGAATGGCATCTTTATCAGCTCAACGACGGATGCCGGCAAGACCTGGTCAATGAAACACACCGCTGTGATCATTCACACCGGTGTGCAGACGGCCGACTCGGCTTTCGAAGACAAGTACTATGTCCACGTTGACACGGCCACCAGCTCCCCACACCGCGGCACCCTCTACATTCCGTGGAAGCGCGTCATCAATCGCGACTCGTCGACGCAGATCATGATCAGCAAGAGCACAGATGAGGGGGCGACGTGGACCACCCCCGTTGCAGTAAGTGACCGATTTCCAAAGACAAGTGAGGACACGACATTTGGTCAGAGCTTCCCACTGGCACGCACCGGTCCGGATGGACAAGTGCACGTCGTCTGGAACTCCGGCACCGAGTCATCGATCCGCTATGCGCGCTCGAGCGATGGCGGAAGAACGTGGACGACCCCACGAGTGATCCACCGATACAAGCCGTTCGGCGTCAAGAGCACCATTGGCGGTCAATCCAATTCCCGCGTCAAAGGCGTGGTGCGCGCCGAGTGCTATCCGACGCTGACGATTGACAATACTGGTGGGATGCGCAATGGCTGGTTGTACCTGAGTTGGGCAGCAGACAACTATCCCAATGTGTATGTGTCCAGATCGACCGACAATGGCACGACCTGGTCTGAGGCACGTATCGTGCACTCCGATACGACCAACGACCAGTTCTGGTCGTGGATTGCCCTTGATCCTACCTCTGGCGACGTTGCCGTGATGTATGCCGACTCTCGCGATGACTCTGCCAACGTGTTGGTGCGCACATACGTGAGCCTCTCGACCGATGGCGGAACGACGTGGACAGACCGGCGCGCCGGCGATGGCAATAGCGACCTGCGTAACAACCCGTTCTCCGGCAACACGTTCGCCGGCGACTACTCGGGCTGCGACTTCCGCAACGGTATCGTCTACCCGTCGTGGGTGGACATGCGTAACACAACAACCAACCGGGCCGACAATGACGTTTATACGGCGGTGGTCAATACACGTGCGCCCTCATCATCGCAACGCTTCACTGCAACGACACTTCCCAATGCGCCGACCGAGATCGATCTTGCCTGGGATGCCGTCACCACACGTGCGTTCGGCCAGCCCCTTGCCTCGGCTGATATCGCGTATGCGATCATACGTGATGGACAACCGATCGCACGTCTAGGCTCGGACGCAAGAACATATCGTGACCGCGGACTGACCAAGCATCGAAAGTATGACTACACGTTGGTTGCTATTGCTGGCGCAGACACCAGCGCCCCGCAGATGGCATCGGCTTGGGCCGGTGGTTCGCGCGAACCGGGTGTTCCGAAGCTCATCACCGCGGTTGGTTCCTCATCCCAGCCGATCAGCTGCACCATTGGACTGCCCAACAGGCGACTCGACGGTGTGACGCCCTTGGTGAATCTCTCGAAGCTCGTCCTCACGGCGACGGACTTCGACCAACAAAGTGCACTGACAGTCGATGACTCCGGCACCGTGATCACGCGTGACATCACTCCTGATGCCCGTGGATGGTATCGAGTGCAGGCCAGCGTCGTTGATGCGGATGGCAACGAGAGCCCAAAGAGTGATTCGCTCTGGGTCTTCACGGGAGATGCTGGCTATCGTTACGAGAACTTCACCCAAGAGCCTCGCTATCGAAAGATTCAGGGGGCATGGGGTACCACAACGAACTTCTATCGCTCTTGGCCGGCATCGTACACGCACGCTCCTGCCGGACCGTATCAACCCAACAGGCGCGACACGTTGCAGTTGATGCCAATTGTTCCAGGCCCGATGATTCCGGAAGCATCTCTGGTTATGGAATTCCACGTGGCAGCATTCGTCGATGCCACCGACACGATGTTTCTGGAAGCGTCAACGCGGGGCGTTGATGGCCCATACGATGTCTTGGAATGGTGGAACGCATCTAAGGATGCTCGGTGGTCCGACACCACCAAGGGTGATGATGCATGGAGAATGGCTCGCGCGATACTGCCGATTGGACGAGATACAACTCATTTGCGCCTTCGCTTCCGCAGTAATGCCTCACGGCAGTCCGATGGGTTCTATATGGACGATATCAATCTTCTCACCACCTCGGTGTCGGAGCAACAGACGAGTCACGGTCTCTCGGTCTTCCCCTTTCCGGCATCATCCCATTGCAACGTCACCCTCACCGCTGACCTGATGGTTGATGACGCATGGCTAACGGATCTGACCGGCATGCGTTGCAGAGCTCCTTGGTATCAGCAAGGATCGACGCTCATCGTGGACATAGGGGCTCTGGCCTCAGGACGGTATGTGCTTTCGATTCGATCTGGATCGAAGATCTCGAGTCTGCCAGTCATGGTCGTTCGGTAAGCCCCTTAGCGCGTGACGTGCGCTTAAACGGATTCTCCTGAGCGAAGCGTGAAACCGATCTGCGTGCCGTGGCCAGCCTTCGATGATACGTCAATGTGTGCATCGTGTGCTTCGAGAATGTGTTTCACGATGGCCAGTCCAAGACCAGTGCCACCGACTGCGCGTGAGCGGTCTTTGTCAACGCGGTAGAATCGTTCAAAGATGCGTGAGAGGTGCTGCTCCGGGATGCCGATGCCTGTATCGGCGATCTCTATACGCACTCCGGAGTCGGCTCCTCGCGTCACCACATTCACGCTACCACCATCAACATTGTACTTGATGGCATTATCGAGCAGGTTCGTCAACACCTGCGAGAGCCGTTCCTTGTCACCATACACCGAACGGGCATCATCGTGCGAATAGGTAACCGTAACGTTGGCCTGACGTGCTCGGATCTCTGAGGTGTGCACCAGTTCGGTGATGAGATCCACGATGTCAAAATATCGGAACGAGAACTTCAGTTCTCCGCTTTCAATCCGGGAGATGTCGATAAGGTCGTTCAGAAGAACGTTCAGACGCATCGCGTTGTGATAAGCCTTTTCCAGAAACGGTATCGCTACTGCCGGGTCATCCATTGCTCCATCAAGCAGCGTCTCCAGATACCCTTGCACGCTGAAGATTGGCGTTCGCAGCTCGTGTGACACGTTGGCGATGAACTCGGAACGTACGCGTTCGAGACGGCGCATCTCTTCAATGTCGTGCGCTGCCCTGTCAGCCAGGCGATTCACAGCCGTTGCTGTCTGTGCAACCGAGGGGTCGGCACTATCCGGCAGCGAGATACGAGCACTCACAGCCCCTTGTGTGATCGAGGTCGTAACTGACTCGATGATTTCGAGGGGTTCACGAACTGTCCGCCGCAGTCGGTTGCGCATCAGGATGGCCACAACAAGAGACCCTGCCAGGAATCCTGTCAAGCACAAGAGTACCGCAGCGGTTGGGAACTCAGTTTCGCCGTTCATGACGGCAAAGTTAGACCTGCTCGGTGAAACGGTAGCCGACGCCCTTGACCGTTTCGATCCAAGCGCCGTAAGGACCCAGCTTTTCGCGGATCTTGCTCACATGCACATCTACCGTTCTATCGATCACGAACACGCTCTCGCCCCAGATACGGCGAAGGAGCGCCTCACGTGAGAAGACCTTACCGCGGTTGGCCGCAAGGAATGCCAGCAACTCAAACTCCTTCTTCGGAAAGAAGGTCTCTTTGCCGTCAACGCGGACGGTGTAGTTCTGACGGTTGACCTCCAGGTTGCCAAGACGAAGGATCTCTGGTGCAACAATGGTCTCACCCCGTCCTCCATCGCCTCCGCGACGGAGGATGCTCTTGACCCGTGCAAGGAGCACCCGGGGCGAGATGGGCTTCTGCAGGTAGTCATCGGCTCCGAGCTCAAGGCCCAGGATCTGGTCGATCTCAGTGGACTTGGCCGTGAGGAACATGATGGCGGTCTCGGCAAATGCTCTATCCTGTCGAAGCATACGGCAGACCTCAAAACCATCCATACCAGGCATCATGACGTCGAGAATCACCAGATCCGGCCGCATGTTCTTGGCCACATCCAGCCCCTTCATCCCGTCCGTAGCCGTCTGAACACGGTATCCTTCCTTGGACAGGTTGTAAGAGATCAGATCGAGGATGTCTTGCTCGTCGTCCACGATCAGGATCTTCTTTTCCATGCGAATCCCATAGGTGAATTTTCAACTGCGAAGTTACGGGCATGCCGCTCAGAGGCCGGTTAAAATCCGGTAACATCGTCGGCACCGAGAGACAAGAAGTTGGTTATTTTACCGAGCCAATGTGCACGTGAATCCGCGACCATATTTCTTGGGGGGAAAGGGTCGCCATCGATGGTTTGTTCTGTCGATGACGTGTTTGTCTCTGTGCATACTATTCGGCACTATAAGCTCTGGTGCGCAGCCGAAGATCTCATCAAACTGGTATTTCGGACAGTACGCGGGTTTGTCGTTCACGAACGGCGAAGCTCGGCCACTTGATGATTCCCGAATGATCGCGGGTCGGTCATCGGCAGTGATCTCCGATCCCACCACAGGCGAATTGCTTTTCTACACGGACGGGGTGACCGTCTGGAACCGATTTCATGAGGTAATGCCCAATGGAACGGGACTTAATGGGGACCCTACAACGAGTCAGGGAGCACTCGTCGTCCCGGCACCTGGTCGTCCCGGAGTTTACTATCTGTTCAACTCTGCACCTACCTCAGCTGTCGATGCCTCGGTTCGTTGTCTGTGCCTCTATTACAGCATCATCGACATGCGAGCCGGCGATGGCCTTGGGGATGTTACGACGAAGAACGAGTTCGTGCTTGGGGATATCACCGAGCATTTGACGGCTACGCTCGACTGTCGGGGAAGTAGCTGGTGGATCATCGTGCGCAGTCGCGTCTCCCGTCACTTCTATAGCCTCCGCCTCAACAGTGACTATCTGGAGTCAACCCCTGTTGTCTCGGCCGTTGGAACTCCGCAGCTCGACGTCAAGGGCGCCGGCAATCTTCAGGTTTCTCCGGACAATCGGCGACTTCTCCTAACCTCTGCATCTGGCAATTCGCAGGTATTCGACTTCGATGGTCAGACCGGGCACATCTCCGGTGGCATGAGTCTTTTTGGCCCGAGTGATGTCGGTGAGCACTTCGGAGCTGCATTCTCTCCCGATGGACGTCGTGTGTACGTGAGCGTCACAAATGCTGACGCCGGCAACAGCACCTATGTGTATCAGTTCAGTCTCGACAAGCGCACGCCATCGGAGATCGCGGATTCGAAGGCCTTGATCGCCGACCTTTCACAGACATCATCGTGGGTACCTCTTCAACTCGGTCCTGACGGACGGATCTACGTGGGAATTCCTGGAACGCGCAGATTGGACGTGATCGATCGGCCTAATGCGGCATCTGACGACGTTGGGTATCGGCGTGAGGCCGTCATCCTGACTGGTTCAGTGCGCACCGGTCTGCCCAACATCCCTACGCCGCTACTGTTCGAAGCAGAGGACCGTAGCTCCGGGTGTGTGCTTCCCGTGGCAAACTTCACCAGCAAGCCCAACATCTGTGAAGGGTCCAGCACTTCATTCACGGATAAAAGCTCAGGAACCATTACCTCATGGAGTTGGCTCTTCGAGGGGGCTTTCCCAACGATATCCTCTGAACGGAATCCGTCAAAGATTCGCTATCCCAAAGCGGGTACGTATCGGGTTCGCCTGATTGTTGGGAGTGTCTATGGCAACGACACCGTCACATCCACCATTGAGGTTCTTCCCACTCCGAACATCGTCGTTGATTCCGTGGTTATTGCGTGTCCGGACAGCCCCTTTCAGCTTCGGGCATCCGGGGCCGAAAGATACCAGTGGTTTCCCCCATCGATCGTCAGCGATGCAGCATCGGCCACTCCGACGGTTCGCGTTCGTACCACAACACTCCTGAGTGTCATCGGAACAGGTCCATCGGGATGCGCCGACACCGCAACCGTGCTCGTGCGGGTTCCAACCATCACCGTCAGCTCGAACGCGACGATCTGCAATGGCGCGTCGGTTCAGCTTCGTGCGCAAGGTGGCAGATCATACCGATGGAGTCCATCCGACGGGCTGAGCGATGCAACCTCGGATGCTCCGACGGCAGCGCCAAGAAAGACGACCACCTACACCGTCGCCATTGATGTCGGCGACTGTACGATCTTCGACAGCGTTCGCGTAACGGTTCTGGACTCATTTGTCGTCCGCATCCAGGGACCAACGCAGGCATGCGCTGGTGACACGGTCATTCTGACGGCCACGGCAGGTACGAGTTTCACATGGGACGGTCCCGGCGTGCTAGATCATCTATCCTCCACCACACGGCTCGTTCTGCCTCTCGGCGGCAGTCGCGTTCGCCTGAATGTCAGTAGTGGCATGTGCACGGCCTCTGATGAGCTCGATATTGCCCCATTGCCATTGCCAGTGCTGACGGTGCAACCTGGTGTTCGCATTTGTGCAGGGGGCGCGGCGCGGCTCACAGTAGATGCTGGCGATGCTCGAGTGCGATGGTATCCATCAACCGGTCTCGACGTTGACTCCGGCACAGCCGTCACAGCCTCACCCCGTGTCTCAACAACCTACACCGTTGAGGCTACCAATGCATCCGGTTGCACAGTGCGTGATACCATTCGTGTAGCGGTGACCCCGACACCAAACATCAATGCAGGCGCCGACCTTTCTATCTGCACTGGAGTCGGTAAGCGTCTCCTAGCCTCCGGCTTCGGAGACGAGTTTTCGTGGACACCGGCTGACGGCCTCAGCGATCCCACGGCGCTCGCACCTGTTGCCACGCCAACCGTGACGACCTCCTACGTTCTGCGAGCGCGGATCGGTGAGTGCGAAAGCTTCGATACGGTGACGGTGTATGTGTCCAGACTTCGTTTGCGTCTGACCGGCGACACACTGGTGTGCCGAGGAAGTGCCGTCCGTATGCAAGCCAGCGGAGCGTGGCATTATCGTTGGAGTCCAGCTGTGGGGCTGACCGATAGCACCGCTGCTGCACAGACCATCATTGCTGATTCGACCATCACGTATGCTGTAACCGGCGTTGATGGTCTTGGATGTACAGAGACACAGTACTTCCGGATCACAGTGCGAGACACCGTGACCCTAGCTTTGTCTGCTGGCACCGTCTCAGCCGAAGCTGGACAGGACAGTGTCGGTATTCCTATCATCCTTGATGTTCCGCCGCACATGTTGCCGCTGCATATCGATGAGATGCGTGCGACCCTCGTACACGATGCCAGCGCCTTCTTCCCAATGAGTACCGATCGCGGCGAGCTCCGAGTGAGTGTTCGCGGGAGCCAACGTCTGTCACACCTGCGAATCGAAAACGTCGATGTCATCAGCACGCGTCAACGCATCACGTCCGTTCGAGGCGTTGTCCTCGCCGGTCAGGTCTTGAATGCCGATCTTACCTGGGAAAATGTTGAGTGGGAATCATCAAAGTGTCCAAGCTCAACGGTCGTGCCGGGCGTGCTCTTCGTCAATGGTTGCGGCATCATGCGCCGTCTGGTCAAAACATACACGGTCCCGAAGGTCGGCCTGCGACTGCGGCCTCGTGATCATGCGATCGACGTTGACATCCAGGCCGAGATGCCCGGAGAGTATGAGATCCGACTTGCGACGCTCGAAGGAGGCACGGTGTATCACACGTCTTTGGTCCTCCATCCGGGCGAGAAACGTTCTCTTGCAGACATGATCGACATGTCTGAGATGAGTTCAGGGGGCTACTACCTTCTGATTCGCACACCTGTGGGGCAGACGGCATCGCCAGTCATGTGGATGCCGTAGCTTCCCGTTGGACCGTAACTTTGTGCGATGCATATCGCCATTGTCACGTTCTTCCTCATAGCATTCATGCAAGCCGGGGCACGACCGATCGCCCCCTTTGAGCTCGACTCCTCAAGAGCCAGTCTACAAACAGACAGCATCAAGAGTTATCAGTCACGACAGGTCGTTGTCACCGGGACGCGTAATGAGTTGCGCGCAAAGGATTCGCCTGTCCGCGTTGAGATCATCGATTCGCGCCGCATGGCCAATTCGGGCCTCGCCACGATGGCCGACGTTCTGCGAGAACAAACTGGGATGGCCGTGAGCGGGGCGATCCGATCGGGGATTCAGATGAACGGTTTAGGTCCCGACCACACACTCATCCTCATCGATGGCCAGCCGGTCATCGGCCGCGTCGCCGGCGTACTGGACCTTTCACGCCTATCGATCGGCAACGTGGACCGCGTGGAAATCGTCAAGGGGCCAATGAGCAGCATGTACGGCAGTGACGCATTGGCTGGAGTGATCAACATCATCACAAAGCGTCCAGCCGACAGTTTGCACGGAAACGTTCTTCTTCAGCAACAAACGCGTGGTACGGGAGAAGGACGCGTGGAGATCGGCTGGGGGGCAGATGATCTCGAGGTCTCAGGGTTTGCCAATCTCAAGAATCAGAGCCCCTTCACACTGACTGGTCGAGGAACTCAGGTACCTATTGCCGGTTTCACCGACGCGACACTGCAGAGTAACCTGCTATGGCGGCCAGCGCGAGCATGGACAGTGCGCTCATGGGTACGAGCATTCGGCTCAGAAACGAATGGTTCGTTCATCGAAAGTGTCGCCGGACAGATCGCTGAGAACTCCGGAAGCGTCACCCAGTGGGACGGTTCAGCATCCGTGAACGCAGAGTATAAGTCGGGTCGGTCCCGTCTGAATGTCACATCGTTTGGATCACTCTACAACGAACGCTACGACTTCGATACGGTGCAAGGATCAGGAACGGACATTGACGACCTGCAACGGAGAATTCTGCGATCCTATGCTCAATACGATCTGATGGTCGGGTCAAAGAATCGTATGACGATCGGAGGGGAGTTCATCTACGACGACATTTCCGGCACGCGATATAGGGATTCGACCGGTGCCGATCCATCATACCAAACCAGTGTTGCCTTTGCCCAATGGGAAGGTCTTCCCACGGACTACATTTCATATGTCCTCAGTGCTCGCATCGACGACAACAACGTCTTCGGAACTGCCCTGAGTCCACGCTTCTCATTCCTGCTAAAGCCAGGAGAGCATTTCCGTGCCTCGGCAGGGATCGGAACAGGATTTAAAGCTCCCGACTTTCGGCAGCTATTCGTGACGTTTTCGAATAGACTCTCAGGTGCGGGCTATGACCTGCTCGGTGCATCACGTCTTGGCGTCGACCTACAACCGGAGCGCAGTCTGACCTACGACGTTGGAGTGCGCTATGAGGACGGCCACAGGCGGTTGACGTCGGAATCCTCGATCATTTACAACGCAGAGATTCGTGCATTCCATAACGAACTGTCAAATCTTATCGAGTTCTACTTTGTCAGGTCCGTTGGCGGACGTGATGTGTATTCGTACAGGAATGTGGCGCGTGCATTCACTCGGGGGATCGAATCCAATCTCAACCTTGCCTATGCGCACGATAGAGTAGGCACGTTTTCGATGCTTGCGGGTTATCAGCTTCTTGACGCGCGGGACCGACAGGTTGTCGAGGCAATTGTCAAGGGGCAAGCAGGCACCGTCGATGGCCTGCTGACTCATGAAGCATATGGTGGACTGTGGGGACGATCTAGGCATAGCGGTGTGCTCCGCCTTCAGTACGACGACCCATCTGCTGCGTTCTCCGTCAACGCTCGATTGCAGTTCGTCGGACGGTTTGGGGTGGAAGCTCTCGACAAAAACGGCATCGTCATTAGTGACCCACCCCGTAAGGTACCTGATCGCGACGATGAGTATGTAGCCGGATACACGGTGCTGAACGTAGCTATGTCATACACCACAGACGTTGCCGGAATGCATGGCACCTTCGGCGTTGGTATGCTCAATGGACTGGATGTTCTCGATCCATTGAATATCCCGGGCCTTGTGGGGCGCCAATTCACGGCGCAAATACAGTTGCGATTCTAAACGGGCTTAAATCCCTCGAATGCCTGACGGCACTCATTACAGTAGTGCAACGACCGACACAGGGTTGGACCGAACGGGCTCTTCAACGTCGTCTTGCGTGAACCGCAATACGGACAGGCGACATTGTTTAGAACTTCAAGTTCCAGCGTCAAGGTATCGAACTGTTCTGGCGGTGCCAGTCCGTGCTCAAGCAGTGCGGCTCGCCCCCTCTCAGTCAATCGATTGGTCGTCCACGGCACATCGAACGTCACCGACACGTCAACGTTTTGAACGCCAAGACGGCGGACGGCGGCCTCGACGTCGGAGCGCATGACGTCGATAGCAGGGCATCCGACGAACGTCGGTGTCATGGTCACCGTAACGTGATCATCATCCTCCACGACGACGTCCGTGATGATTCCCATGTCCACGACCGAGATGGTCGGAATCTCCGGGTCATGCACCGTCTGAAGGGCATCCAGTACGTCTTGCTGCGTCATTCTACCACTGAGCCGATGGATCAATTCTATAGACCTCGGTCATCTCTACGAGCAATGGATTGAGATACTCGGAGTGGTATCCATCACGGCCACCAAGAACGGCTGCCTGCTCATCGGGCATGGCAAGGCCCGCCTTGGTAAGAATACCAAGGAGGAGAACCTCCCATTGTTCGCGCAAAGCTTCCTCGCCCGGGAAGAATCCATCGCTGATCAGACCTGTATCCCCCGGACGTGCCTCGAAGAGGCCAAGCGCGTAAGGCCAAGCTTCGTTCAGGGCTGACTGCATGCGAGCCTTCGACTCCTCCGAACCATGAGCACCGAGTTGAACGATCCATGTTTGGGCGTGGTAGAGATGGTACTTCAACTCACCGTGGATCTTATGGGCCAGTTTGGCAAGGGGCTCGAAGGAGCTCTCACGAAGAGCACTCCAGCGAACGTACTCGGCGGCATCGAAAAGCAGGTGTCTGACAAGCGAGAAATCGTATTCACCATTGGGCAATTCGACGAAGTGGCAACAGCGCATGTCGGCCTCGCCCCGTCCAAAGGCCATCGCATCGGGCTCGGGCGCACCAAAGTGCTCATGCATGATGGCGTAGAGTGCTTGGGCATGTCCGAGCTTGTCTTGGGCTACCGAAGAGAACGCAATATCCTCCTCCAACACCGGACCGAGTCCCGTCCACTCTGAGTGGCGATGCGCAAGGATCAGCACGTCATCGGCCATGCGCGTCAGAAGGTCTGTTGCTGCATCACGATTCATGCCTGTTTATCTCCCTGTTGCTTCTTGAAGGCCTCAACCTTGTTTCGAACCATATATGCTCCCACATCGCGATAGTTCTTTTCCGGCGTCGTTGCGAAGACGTCAGCATCATCGGCCGACATCGTCACCACATCGCGTGTGTTGACCACCCAGAGATTCACGGTCTGTCCTCGCCGACCGTACTGCTCCTTTGCCAACAGAAGTGCTAGGTCGGCATTCGGTGCGTGGACCGATCCAACGTGCACGTGATGCGCGCCGGTGCGTTCCTGGTGGAACACCTCAAAGGTGGGAAACTGATCGAGCTCTGCTTTGGGTTCCGGAGCAGATCCCGGATCCTGATCGATCTCCATGCGCGTTACGCGCGGATCGAGTGAAACGATCGTAGCCATACGTGCAAACTACGAAGTTTCGATGGGTCGCTCGCCCCCTGCCACTACCGGCTAACGACGATAGGGTAGCTTGCAAGGGGCTGTCCGTTGACGCTTAGAGTGACCATGTACGGGCCCACGCTAAGGGTCGACAGGCAGATCAGGTGCTCGGCCTCAGAGCCAACTTCGACACCGAATGGCCCGAGGTGTTGGATCCCCGTTACGTCAACCACAGAAACCGTTACTACCCTTGTATCAGTCCCTGCCTTCTTCACCACGAGCATGATTCGAT
The DNA here is from genome assembly GCA_041170435.1 of Bacteroidota bacterium. GTDB lineage: Bacteria > Bacteroidota > Ignavibacteria > Kapaibacteriales > Kapaibacteriaceae > UBA10438. The sequence goes on along the minus strand of JBEAYU010000030.1, from coordinate 52,283 downwards.
CATCTGCCGGCGTTGGGAAAGGGGCTCGCAGCCTCCATGACGTCCCGGCTCGAATGATGGACGACTCGACAGGTAGGTCGCACCGAGATAGTCCACTGATTTCTATCGGCAAGCCGGTTGAACGAACAGGCACTCGGATCACCGAACACGTGTCAACATAGAGAAGGGTGTCACTGATCGGCCCAACTTCATACGCAGAAGCGCAGATGGTAAGATCACCAAACCCGGACGGAGGGATCACAAGCGGGAATTGACCCTGAGGGACGGAGAAGAAGACGTTGCCTTGGAATTGAGCCGTCGCCATGATCAGATCAGAGCTGTCGGATCTGTTGAAGACGCGGATCTGGCGGCATCGCAGACTACCGACGTCATGATCCTCAATTGTGTATTCCGGATCTGAGGTCGAGAAGATGAACTGCGCCTGATTTCTGATATTCAGCACGGTCACGATAATCGGCTCGGAGCGTCCCACGCAACCATTCGAATCGATGACCTCGACCACGTAATCACCTGCTGAGGATGTCGTGATTGTACTCGTAGTCTCACCAGTGTTCCAACGGTACGATGAATATCTGCGATCAGCCGCAAGGACAATTTGCTCATCGCGGCAGATCGTTGTTTTCCTGTTGGGTATGATGACCGGTTGTGGCAACGCGTTGACGATCACGTCAAATGAAGCCTGCCGGCGGCAACCGGCCGTGTCAATCGTCGTGCATGTGACACGACCCGCGCTTCCAATGCGTACTGACGATGTTGAATCGCCCGATGACCAAAGCCATGATACGACCGGACCGTCAACAGACAATGTCATGCTGTCACCCTGGCAGATCGCTTTTTTCGAGGCCACGATCTTGGGCTCGAAGTTGCTCCGCAATCTGATGGTGATCGTGTCAGAGACGTTCTCACATGTCAATGAGTCGTATGCTTGAACGGAATACTTTCCGGGTCGCGTCACGATCCGTGACGGTGCCACGACACCGTCATTCCACGTATAGGGCGCAAATGGGCCCACGGTTTCTAAGAGTAATGAATCACCGGCACAGATAAATGCTGTATCAACATTGGGGCTGATCGTGATACGCGATTCACTCGCACCGAGCCGGCTTACGTAGATGCCTTCACCGACCGCCCAACCCAAGGTGTCGTTGATGAACCAGATATCATCAATGTTGCCACGAATCCCGCAGTTTCTCCGCGTCCAAGACTGTCCAAAGTTGGTCGTCTCAAAGACAGCTCGTTCATCGCCCACCCCCCAGCCTCTGGACGGACTGTTGAGAAAGGTGCCAAACATGTTGGCTCGTGTTTGAAACTCACGCCATGTGCGGCCGCCGTCTGTGCTAAAACGTAGCGATCCTACGCCACGAGTCTGTCCATTACAGTCAGTGCCGGATGTTGGCAAAAGGATCGAATTGCCAAAAACGGCGATCTCTTCTGTCCACCTCTTCGAACCGGTAGAATTGATACGAAACCAGTTTACTCCAAAATCGTTGGTACCCCACAAGACACCACTGCTAACCGCGTACCCTGTTCCATTCTCTGAGATGATTCCATCGGAGAGACCGCTGTTGGGCTCATTCGTCGATGAGACAGACCATGATTGTCCCGAATCGGTTGTCCTATAAAAGAACTGAAGGCCAGTGGCACATCCACCTACGAAGTAGATCCCTTCTCGCTCACTGATCCAGAAACTCCCCCAACCCTTCTCTGGAACGACAAACGGCGGCGTGATGTCAGACCACGTCGCCCCCCCATCCACACTTCGATAGACACCTGAAGGTCCCGATGCGTAACCAATCCGCTGATTGAGGAACTGTATGTACTCAAGATTAGCACCTGGAATCATTGTACCACGCCACGTCCTGCCCGCATCCACAGTACGTATGACATGACCCTGCATTGAACACACCCAACCAAGACTTGGGTTATCAGGTAGGAAGAACACATCCAGATAGTATCCTTCATTGTACGGGGACGGCAGTGGCACTTCTCGCCACTGTGCCGAAACACAGATCGCTGAGAACAACAATGCGAACAGAGACGAGAAGAATGTGTTCATTCTCACTGGAACGTGGAGTGACGAGTAACTGATCGACCTGCTATGACGCAGCGAGCGATACATTCGTTTCCCCAAAACTAATGACCAAACTTCAGGGTGTAGACCATATAAAACAACGGCGGGGATGTGCCTGTGCACATCCCCGCCGATAGAATTTCGAGACTTGATTCAGCTTACTGACGAATCAGGCTGACTACCCAGCGCTCGCTACCGTTCGTGATCACCACGTTGTAAAGACCAGCTGGGAGCGACGTCATGTCGAAGCTCGACGTGAAGCCCGCACCTGAAGCAACTTCGCTGACCGACATGACCGAGACGCCAACTGCATTGGTGATGTTGATGCGAACATCGCCGTTCAGAGCGAGACCGGTTGAGATGCTCACGCGACCATTTGTCGGGTTCGGGAACACGGTAAAGTTCGCTGCACCCGCAACGACATCTTCGTGAACTCCGGTGAAGACGATCTCAAAGTCTTCTGACGTCGACTCACAATTCTTGCGTATCGCTACTGCGGAATACGTGCCTGGGCTCGTTACTGTGTAAGAGCTCGACATCGCATTCTGAATGCGGGTACCATTATAATTCCATGCCCACGCTTCAACGTTGGACGACGAGGCAGCCGTCAGAACATCACCAACACGAGACACAATCGGCTTGACTGGTGGGTCATTGACATCGACCTTCACAATGGCGGAAGATACCGGGCACTGTGTCGCCTTGTCCAGAACCGTCACGAAGTACTCTCCAGACTCAGTGATCTTGATCTCACGGCTTGTTGAACCGTTTGACCACAGATATGTGGTGAAACCGTCTTCGGCCGTAAGAGTGACTGCACTGCCAGTACAGAATGTCGTTGGTCCGTTACTGATGACAACTGGCTTCACCAGAGGTGGAGTCTTTACACCTACCGGATCCGACGAACCTGTACAGCCGTTGACATCGACGACGACACAGCGCACGGTGTCAGTTGACCTCAGGACAATACGGTTGGACGTGCCGTAGGAGTTGCCCGAAGAAGAAACCCATGCATACGACAGGTAACCAGATGGCGCTGTAACGACCACACTGTCACCGGCACAGAAGTTTGCGTTGCCTGTCACGGCGAGAGTTGGCTTTGGAGTTGGATTTACGACAACTTCCGTCTCGGCAGACATTCCGGAGCAGCCTGTCGCAGGATTGACAACGCTCACACGGTACAGACCACCCTTAGTCACAGTGATTGACGGAGTGGTTGCTCTGAATGCCGCATCGTCACTCGTCCACACGTACGAGCCAAAGCCCGCTGGTGCGGTTAGCACCACACTGCCGCCTTCGCAGAAGTTCGTTGGGCCGCTGATAGCGACAGTTGGGGCTGGAGCGGCCGTGACGTTGAGACGAACCGTATCAGACGATGCTGTGCAACCGTTGCCGTTTGTCACGAGACACCAGTACGGACCACTGACGCGCGCCACGATACAACGTGACGTTTCTCCCGTGCTCCATACATACCGATTAAAACCAAGTGGTGCACAGATCGTGATGTCTCCACCTTCGCAGAATGAAGTTTTGCCTGATACCGTTAGGCTGGCGGTTGGAAGTGGATTAATCGTGATCGTCCGAGTGTTCGTGACTGGGCAACCGAATATTGGACTAATCTGTGTGCAGGAAACAGTTCCTGTTCCAGATCCCAGCCAGCGCACGCGCAGGATGTTAGTGCCCTGTCCTGACGTGATGATGCCATTTGGAGAAATCGCCCATGTGAACACATTGTCTGTGGCAGCTGCGACTGAGTACTCAGCGTTCGAATTGACACAGAGGGTTGCAGGACCACTCACAGATGGAGTCGTGAGTGGATTGACCGTCACACTGAATGTACTGGTGGACGTACAGTTGAAGGATGATGTGTGAACACACGTGACCGTTCCAGTGACAGGCGTTGTGCCCGTATTGTTCCACTGCACCGTGATAGTTGCGGTACCCTGCCCTGAGACGATTGTTCCTCCCGTGACGGACCATGTTGGCGTTAGCGTGCCCGAACCGGTGAAGCCGGTTCCGGTATTGGCCGGCACCGTACATGTGTACGTGGCGTTGTTGACCGTTGGAGGGGTGTTGCTCAGGTTCGTTGCACATACGGATGCGCTACCCGTGATCGTCGTTGCCAAAGGATTTGGCTTGATGGCAACAGAGATTGTTTGTTGATTCGCGGTCGTTCCAATTTGTCCCAGCGGCAACGCGTCAGCAATTGATTCCGTGACCGAGATCGATGACGTGATGACATTCGGCCACGTGGTACCCGACCAGAGAACCGTAACCGTCGGCGTGCCTTGACCACTCAAAATAGATCCACCGCCACCGACAGTCCAATTATACGTGTTCCCAGCGACGCTGGCCGTCGAATACGTCTGAATCGAACCGCTACACGGAGATGATACGATCGGATTGCCGCCCGAAGTGATGTTTGGCTGAGGAACCGGACGAATCAGCACAGTGTCAATACGCTCCGTGCTGCAGTCAGAACCTGGAACAGTTTCACGGCAGCGCACAACACCAGTGCCAGCAGCTGGCCAGTTAACCGTGATCGTCGAACTCGAAGCTGTGCCGGACGTGATCGTGCCACCAGTGATGGTCCACAGGAAGACATTTCCTGGCGTTGCTGCCACGGAGTATGTGTGAACCGTTCCAGCAGCTACGATGCCCGGACGGCGAGTCGTTGGACTACCGTAACCGGTAGATGACTGAGGATTCGGTGCCGGAATCGGGTTGACAATCACCGACGCGGTCGTCGTTGCGCTACAAACTCCTCCAACGGCGGTTTCCGTGACCGACACAGTCGCCGTGCCGGTATTGATCCAGCGAAGGTTCACTTGGTTTGAACCAGAGGCAACACCAAGGGGCACTCCGCCAATCACAGCGCACATGCTGGAGGGGCTAACATTCCATGTGTAGTTGCTGCCTGCGACGCCAAGCGTGGTGTAGGTCCGCTCAGCATTGATACATACAACGTTGGAACCAGCAATGGCCGGGGTTGGTGTGCGGCTCACAGCAACGTTGATTGTGGCCGTGGTGACAGTACCAAAACTGTTGCGTGAGATCGTCAGCGTCTGATTGCCAACGTTCTGCCACTGCACAGTCACCGAGGGCGTCCCGGCGCCTTGCACGACGAAACCTCCGACAACCGTCCACGTGTACGTCTGACCACTCGTACCGAAGTTCTCCGTGTTATACACGATCTGCTGGCCTTCGCATGCCTGATTGACATTGCCAGCTGGTGAAGCGCGGTTGATCGTCGTCTGCGCATGTGCAAATGACGTCAAACCAACAGTGACCAGAACCGCCAACACCGCGAAGCGCAACCACGATGGTGTACTCCGTTGTGTGGACGAGAACGTGGAATCGAATCGATTCATACGATCCTCCAAATGAAACGTTGATTTATTGTTCTTCATTCTTTTCATCTTTTCTGAAACGACACGGCGTTTGATGCCGACTCGAAATCGAGCCGTTCAAACACTTTGAATCCCGGTGCGGTTCGCTCATGCGCTCAGCCCCGGTTGCGAAAATATCACCGCGAGGTGGTTCCGCCAAACAAAACGCATGACGTAGCCGCAATACCTCGACGACGAAAAACACTGTTTTCGCCAAAAAACCCTAATCAAGTAACGTGCCAGTTTCTTGACTGTTCGGATTCATCCTATGCTTTTTGACGTATCCCCAAAGCTCTTCAATGAGTTCAGCCAGTCCAAGACCTGAGACTGCAGAAATGATGCGGGCCCTGACAGGGATGGCGAAATCGCCGCCGGCAACCTCTTGAAGCTCGTCCTCTGACAGGACGTCGGCCTTGGAAAGACAAACCATCCACGGTTTCTCAAGCAAATGAGGCGAGTACGATCCAAGTTCGCGGCGTAGCACGTCCAGGTCCGCTGCCGGGTTCGGTGATTGGATATCGACGAGAAACAACAGGACCGCTGTGCGTTCGATGTGGCGCAGGAACTGGATGCCGAGCCCCTTTCCTTCATGAGCACCTTCGATCAGCCCCGGAATGTCGGCCACGGTGAAATTCCTACCCTCGCCGGCCCGGACGACACCGAGGTTCGGCACAAGTGTTGTGAAGGGGTAGTCGGCGATCTTCGGCTTGGCCGCCGATATCCGCGAAATCAGAGTGCTCTTTCCAGCATTTGGGAACCCCACGAGCCCGACGTCTGCCAGGAGCTTCAACTCGAGTTCGAGATAGCACTCTTCTCCGGGTGTGCCGGGATCGGCATAGCGAGGGGCCTGATTGACCGAGGTAACAAACTCGGAATTGCCCCTACCGCCCATACCACCCTGTGCAATGACAGAACGCTGGCCGTGTGATGTCATGTCGGCCAGCGCCTCGCCAGTTTCGCGCTGACGTACGACGGTGCCGACAGGCACCCGGATGACAACGTCACTGCCACTCTTTCCCGTGCAATTGCTCTTGCCACCACGATCGCCGTTCTGAGCCGTGTATTTCCGCTTATAGGTGAAATCTAGAAGCGTCCCCAGGTGTTGATCGGCTTCGATGATCACCGAACCGCCATCACCACCGTTTCCACCATCTGGACCGCCTTTGGGAACGTACTTCTCCCGCCGAAACGAGATGTGTCCCGCACCACCATCGCCTGCTTTGACGAAGATGACTGCGGTATCGATAAAACTCATGCATAACTCCTATGGAGCGCCTGGGCGAACTCCATCGCCGTCGACGCATCTGGATCGATGCCATTTTTGGCGTAGTACCGATCGAGCATTCCTGCCGCCTGCCGCCATTCGGAGCATCCGAGAAGGCGCCGTACCACCGATTCGTACTCTTCGGAGTCGCCCCGGAACACCTTACGCAGGATCTTACCGCGTTGATCCGGATCGATCGATGTTTCAAAAACACGCGTTCGGAGCCGGAGCATATCGTCTGACGTGGGAGCGCTATCGCCCCCTGCCACCGGCGCGACATCCTGCTGCGAGCTCGGCGATTGTGCATCGATGCCGGCGATCACTCCCTTGATCACCTCAATGAGCTTGGCTCGCGTCAGAGTCCGCAGTTCGTGACGGTACAGCATCCGCTCAAGCTCCAGCGAAAGGGGTATCGCCCCCTTATCATCAAGAAAGATGATCACTGCCTCAGTTGGCACACTCTCGGGTGGCAACTCCGGATCGGCCTCAGCAAAGAAGGCATAGAGCCCGTCGAGAAGCTTGACGAATTCTTCTTCACTAAGATCAAGGATCGCCTCATTGTCGATGCGCTCGATGATCCGTTCAAACTCGACGACGCTCAGGATCTCGTTTGCCGATGACTCCGCGCCGCGGCTCATGGCCCACTGCCGGATGCCCTGAAGGAGATATGCGTGATCGGTCAAATAGTCGAGACGAAGGAGGATCTCGTAAAGGGGCTTCGTGGGCTCGCCTCGAAAGACGAACCATTTCAACGTCGTGCGCGGCCGACACAAGAAGTTGAGTCGCGTCTTGACGGCCGCATCGATCGTCGAAAGGAGCTCCTCGTGGTCGTACCGAGCACAATTGTAGAGCATCTCGTCGACCTCACTCAGTGCACTGCGAAGGGGTTCGACGGAAACATCGAACCGTGCATTGGAGGCACGGATCGCTCGCTCCTCGTGAATCCACCAACGCGCCTCTGCTTGCAGGAACGCACGGACCGACGCGTGGATGTCACTTCGGTCAATGATCGACTGCAACGACGTGTATGGCTGGGCACTGTCGAGCCGCTGCCGCAATGAATGTTTGACTCTGTCGAGTTCTTTCTCGAACATGCTCGGCTGGATCCGTAACGGTGAGAACGTTGCAAAATACGTTGCGAACCGGGCACGGCGTCGGTAAGTTGGCGTCCTGACCCTTCTTACTCCATCAAACGTAGCCGGTTTACCATGAATCAGATCATTCTCATATCCATCGTCGTCGTTGTCCTTTACTTCACATTCGTCACGGTGCGTCAAGGTACCGTAGCCGTGTTAACGATCTTCGGAAAGTACCGCAGGATACTAGGGCCCGGACTGAACATCCGGATTCCACTGCTCGAGAGGGTACACCGAGTGATCTCGATCCAGAATCGAAGCATTGAGCTCGATTTTCAGGCTATCACGCAGGATCAGGCGAATGTGTACTTCAAGGCAATGTTGCTGTACTCGGTTCTCGACAGTAACGAGGAGACCGTTAAGAACGTGGCATTTAAGTTCGTTGATGAGCGCGACTTCATGACGGCGCTCATCCGCACCATCGAGGGCTCGATCCGGGGCTTTGTGGCCACAAAACGCCAAGCCGAGATCCTGTCGCTTCGCAAGGAGATTGTTGAATCCGTCAAAGAGAGCATTGACCACGTCCTGGAAACCTGGGGTTATCACCTACTCGATCTTCAGCTGAACGACATCACCTTTGATGACGCCATCACGAAGTCCATGGCACAGGTGGTCGCGTCATCAAACCTGAAGGCTGCCGCCGAAAACGAAGGTCAGGCCCTTCTGATAACCAAAACAAAGGCCGCGGAAGCTGAAGGAAATGCCATCAAGATCGCCGCCGAAGCCGAGAAGATCGCCGCACAGCTGCGCGGTCAGGGCATAGCCCTCTTCCGCCGGGAAGTTGCACGCGGTATGAGCGAGGCCGCAACAGAAATGAAGCAGGCAAACCTTGACGCTTCGTTCCTGCTCTTCAGCATGTGGACCGAGTCGATCAAGAGCTTCGCCGCCGAGAGCAAAGGCAATGTGATCTTCCTCGACGGATCAGCCGAGGGAATGAACAAGACGCTCCGCGAAATGATCGCCATGCAGTCGCTCGACGAACAGCAGGATCGGGTAAAGCGGTAGATCGAAACCCGGAACCTTCCTGCGATCTTTGCCGTTCTGACGCGTGCAAAAGGGGCCAATTTTCGAGAAAGATATTCGTCGCCGCGCCACGCGGCGATGAACGTTTGCGCCCCCCTTGCTCCAACATCGAAATCACGACGTTTTTTCATCAAAGGATCTTCGTTCCATGGAAAACCACGACGCTTCACAGAACGGCAACGGAAAGTGTCCGTTCACCGGAGGACAGCGCAATCAGACGGCAGGGGGCGGAACACGCAACCGCGACTGGTGGCCAAATCAGCTCAAGCTCAACATCCTGCGACAACACTCCACGCTTTCCGATCCGATGGATCCGGACTTCGACTACGCAAAGGAGTTTCTGACGTTGAACCTCGACGAGGTGAAGAAGGATGTTGCGAACATCTTGACGACCTCTCAAGACTGGTGGCCGGCCGATTATGGTCACTACGGTCCGTTCATGATCCGCATGGCTTGGCACAGTGCCGGTACATATCGTATCGGCGACGGACGTGGCGGCGCCGGTAGTGGAACACTTCGCTTTGCACCGCTCAACAGCTGGCCTGATAATACCAATCTGGACAAGGCACGACTGCTGCTGTGGCCTGTCAAGCAGAAGTACGGACGTAAGCTCTCGTGGGCCGACTTGATGATTCTCACCGGAAACGTTGCCCTTGAGACGATGGGCTTCAAGACCTTCGGCTTTGCCGGCGGTCGTGCCGATGTCTGGGAGCCAGAGGAAGATGTGTATTGGGGCTCCGAAACAACCTGGCTGGCCGACAAGCGCTATACAGGCGATCGCGAACTTGAAAACCCACTGGCCGCCGTTCAGATGGGACTCATCTATGTGAATCCGGAAGGCCCCAACGGTAATCCTGATCCGCTCGCAGCCGCTCGCGACATCCGCGAGACCTTCGGTCGCATGGCTATGAACGACGAAGAAACCGTCGCCCTGATCGCCGGTGGTCACACGTTCGGGAAGTCACACGGTGCGGCAGATCCAAATCAATACGTCGGACGTGAACCCGCAGCCGCTTCGATCGAAGACCAAGCCACGGGATGGAAGAATACGTACGGCACCGGTAAGGGTGGCGATACGATCACGAGCGGACTGGAGGGGGCTTGGACAACAACCCCGATCCAGTGGAGCAACAATTACTTTGAAAACCTTTTCGGATACGAGTGGGAGCTCACCAGGTCTCCTGCCGGCGCTCAACAATGGCGTCCAAAGGGCGGTGCAGCAGCCGATGCCGTTCCCGATGCTCATGATCCAAGCAAGCGTCACGCCCCGATGATGCTCACCACGGACCTTGCCCTGCGCGTCGATCCGGCCTATGAGAAGATCTCCCGTCGTTTTTATGAGAATCCCGATCAGTTCGCCGACGCTTTCGCACGTGCATGGTTCAAGCTCACGCACCGTGACATGGGACCACGCGCACGCTACCTTGGCTCGGAAGTCCCTTCCGAAGTTCTCGTCTGGCAAGATCCCGTCCCCGCCGTCGATCATCCCGTGATCGGCGATACCGAGGTCGCTACACTCAAGAAGATGATCGCCGACAGCGGTCTGTCCGTTGGACGTCTCGTGTCGACAGCATGGGCATCGGCTTCGACATTCCGCGGCTCAGACAAGCGCGGCGGTGCCAACGGCGCACGCCTGCGTCTAACGCCGCAGAAGTACTGGGCCGTCAACGACCCGGCACATCTCTCATCCGCCCTCGATGCACTCGAAGAAGTCCAGCAGAAGTTCAACTCCTCCCGTACCGATGGCATGCGCGTGTCGATGGCCGACCTCATCGTCCTGGGCGGATGCGTCGGCATCGAACAAGCAGCAGCGAAGGCCGGTCACACGATCACGGTGCCGTTCACGCCGGGTCGCACGGATGCAACGCAAGATCAGACTGACGTCGACTCGTTCGCCGTCCTCGAGCCGGTGGCCGACGGATTCCGCAACTACACGAAAGGTCACCTTTCGATCACCGCTGAAGAGCTCCTCATCGACAAGGCCCAGCTACTTACGCTCACGGCTCCTGAGATGACGGTGCTGGTAGGGGGCTTGCGCGTCCTCAACGCCAACACGGGATCATCCCAGCACGGCGTTCTGACGTCGCGTCCGGAAGCGCTGACAAACGACTTCTTCGTGAACCTCCTCGACATTCGCACGACGTGGTCGCCAACCTCTGCCCACAACGACGTCTTTGTCGGCAAGGATCGCATCACGGGTGAAGAGCGCTGGACTGGCACGCGCGTTGACCTGATCTTCGGCTCCAATTCCGAACTGCGTGCTCTGGCTGAGGTCTATGGTTGCAACGACGGTCAAGAGAAGTTCGTCCGCGACTTCGTTGCTGCCTGGACAAAGGTCATGAACCTTGATCGGTTCGATCTGGCGTAAAGTCAGTTCCTACTCTGCGATTTATTGGTGGCCGTTGGTTGATAGATCAACGGCCACATTTATTTTCACTCGTCGGCGCTGATTTGTACCATCAAGGTGATTCTATGAAACACTTCGTATGCCTCGTAATGGCCGTGGTATCTGCCTGCTTCTGCACGGCTCAAGTGTCTATATCCATCGGTGTTGCCGGAGGCTTGTCGTCCATGTCCATGAACATCGACTGCAGCAATTGTAGAGATTCGAGCTCCGGTAGCCCACGACGATTTCACAGTGAAAGTGGCTCCTCCGGAGTCATCGGCGGCGAGGTCTACTTTCGTATTCCCATTTCTGAATCGACGCAGTTCATTGGACTGCTCGGACTCGGAAGCTCTTCCTCGAATGCTCGTTGGACGTTGGTGTCAGACACCCTACCTACAATCAATCCTACCACTGGTGAGATCGGCAGGTCAATCACGAATACCACGGCAGCACATGACGATCGATCACAAATGATCACCTTCGGGATTGGTCTAGAGGCTTCATCGTTCTCGGTGATACCATTCGCTCGAGTTTCGTTCATTTCGTCTGCTGAGCTCCTGGCTCTCTATCGCATCATCGAGCCGCACAACGCGACGTTCATAAGTGGACCAGATGTTGAGCTGCTGGACTCAGGCAAGAGCAGGGTTTTGTCTCGCTTCAGAACTGAGCGATTTACATCACCAATGGTTGACGTAGGCGTGATGACAGGATACACCTTCACCTACAGGATTCTTGGAGTTGAAACGGTGACCGCGCTCCAGGCCTTTGCACTGACGGGGGCATCGACGATTTTCGACGATGGCGCTGGCCGCACAGTAAGCAAAGCCTATGAGATCGGTGGCCGTCTCTTTCTCGGCGTTCGTCTATGACGAATCGAACTCCGCGGCACCCTCAGTATCTGAGTCGACCGTTGGTGAGCCCCCTACCCGAACACCATGCGCAGGGCATCGGAGAGTCGCTCGACGTGGACGACCGAGCCTGGGGAGCTGCCACGAGACGGAGCATAGATGCGTTCCAATCCCAAGCGAGTTGATTCCGACACTCGCTGGTCCAAGTGCGAGACACGCCGCACCTCGCCGGTGAGTCCAAGCTCGCCGACGAACACCACACCCGAGGGAAGAGGTTGATCGGTCACGCTGCTGGCAATGGCCATGGCAATGCCGAGGTCCACCGCGGGATCCTGGACGGCAATGCCGCCGGCCACGTTCACAAACACGTCTGACTGACGGACCTGAACTCCGCCGCGCTTTTCTAACACAGCAAGGATCATCTGAAGTCTGCGGTTATCATAACCGGTGCACACGCGCTGCGGTAAGCTATAGCCCGATGGAGAAACAAGGGCCTGTACCTCGATCAGGAGTGGACGTGTTCCCTCCATCACGGCAACGATGGCCGTGCCAGACTCATTCACGCTACGCTGCGAAAGCAGTACCTCGCTCGGATTGGATACCTCACGCAGGCCAGCCGAAGTCATATCGAACACACCGATCTCATTGGTCGAACCATAACGGTTCTTGAGCGCTCGCAGCACACGGTAGGAATAGGTTCCATCTCCCTCGAACTGCAGCACAGCATCGACGATATGCTCGAGGACCTTTGGTCCGGCGATCATTCCATCCTTTGTGACATGGCCGATGATGAACATCGGCACGCCCCGCTCCTTGGCCACGCGCGTCATCAACGACGTGCATTCGCGAACCTGGGCCACACTGCCGGCGGATGATTCGAGTGCCTCGGTCGTAACTGTCTGAACTGAATCGACGATCACAAGCAAGGGCTGCTCGGAGGCAATCAGCTGGGCGATACGCTCTACATTGGTCTCCGAAGCGACAATGATTCCGGCTGCGTTGATGCCGAGTCGCTCCGCCCTCTGCTTGATCTGATGCAGACTCTCCTCACCTGTCACGTACAAGCATGGCCGTTCATCAGCAAGGCGTCCAACGTACGATGCTAGCTGAAGCATCAATGTGCTCTTGCCCATGCCGGGGTCGCCCCCTACCAGCACCATGCTGCCCGGCACAATGCCTCCACCAAGTACTCGGTCAAGCTCCTGCATTCCCGTCGACAAACGTCTGACGCGTTCAACGTCGACAGAGCCAAGCCGCGTGGCCGAACCGGCGGCAACAGCCTTGATACGCTTCTTACCTGGACCCGACGTCTCGTCGAGTTCCTCGATCATGCTTTCCCATGCGCCGCATCCCGGACAGCGTCCCACCCATTTTGGAGTGGAATGTCCACAACTGGAACAGCGATAGAGGGTGCGTATCTTCATGGGGTTGTTTCGACCGGAAAATGGTGAACTCAAAGCTAGGAAATGTTCTACGGGCAGTGATGCAAGACGGATCAACGGCAGCAGCATACGAGGCGTGCAGGCGGGTGACAAAGACGCATGCAAAGACTTTCTATGCGGCCTCGCACTTCATCCCCGCAGATAGGCGTAATGCCTGCTATGCTGTCTATGCTTTCTGTCGATATGTCGACGACATTGTCGATGTGGCGATGGAACGGGGTGACGTGACACGTGAGGATGCCGTCCGGTTGGTCGAGCAGTGGCGCAACGAGGTCGGTTCAGTGTACTCCGGTGATCGCCAAGGCGGTCATGGCGCTGCTGACCCTGCTCAGCAGGACCGCGCAGCTGTGCTGATCGCATGGGAGGATACGCTGCAGAAGTACCGCATCCCTTCGCATCTGCCAGAGGAGCTCATTGAAGGCGTGCTCATGGATACCACCATCACGCGCTTTGCCACGTATGACGAATTGAAGGTGTACTGCTACAAAGTGGCTTCAGTGGTCGGACTGATGACATCCGAGATCTTTGGCTACCGCTCCCCTGACGCGCTTGACTACGCCGTCGATCTTGGAATTGCCATGCAGCTGACCAACATCATCCGCGACGTCCGCGAAGATGCCGTCAGGGGGCGAATCTACCTGGCCCAGCAGGACATGTCAGCCTTTGGAGTATCGGAAGTCGACATTCTCGACGGTCGATTCACCCCGAACGTTCGGGCTCTCATCGCCGAGTATATTCATCGGGCCGATGTTCTGTATCAGCGCGCCGATACCGGAATCGCCATGCTGGAGCCCGGTAGCATGGTCACAGTACTTCTGATGAGTCGCAACTACCAGAAGATCTTACGCGCTGTGGAGAAGATGGACTACAACGTGTTTCAAGGGCGAGCTTCGATCGGCACCCTGGCCAAGCTCATGGCAGTCCCAGCTGCATACTTCGAAGCACGACGTCTGCGACGTGCTCAACTGAAGTAGTAGGCCGCGTCCGTAATGGTAAAATGCCCGTAGTCGAAATCCCCTGATTCGAGATTCCAGACAAACTCTACCTCGGTGGGAATCTTCACGCCGTCGATGACCTTGTAGCTACGACAATGCATGGTGAATCGGGCCTGCTCGAATCCGCTCTTGTGATCACGGTACTTGTCAGCAGTAACGATCCTCTCGATCTCATCGGCCTCGTTGAAGTGGAACGTGGCATTCACCCTCGTGGCTCCAACGCTGATCACGGCACGTGCCGTGCGATCATCGATCGCCTCCCATCGTAGCGTCTTTGTTGGCAGAAATGCCGTCGGTATCCAGACCAGTTCGCTCAGAAATCGAAACAGCATTGAGGTGTCCGTTTCCTTCCCGCCATACTCCTGTAGCGTCATGGCCCCATAGAGCTTGATGTGGCCGTGACCCTCGCCTTGAACGTAGCTGAGCTTAGCGGTTCGCCACCACACTGCATTGTGTCGCAGAACGGCATCCCAGACGAATCCCGGCTCCATGCCTGAGATCGTCTCTGTGGCCTTGACTGTGAACCAAGGGCTACCCGGACGGTGTCGGAAGCGCGCACTCTGTGTTAGGATCGCGTAGCGGAGATTTTCCTGGCCCTCACGCACAACGTTTGTGAGATACCGCTGCACCGGAGCCGGCAGACCAACGACGAGTTCACGAGAAAACCGCGGAAGTCGCTGATTGGAAATCGTGCGAACCAAACGTCGGATCGATCGACGCACAAAGACACGCGAGATCAGAGCACTGCCCGTGACGAGAACGAGAAACGTACCCAATCCGGCGAGTAAGATGAGAGCGAGCTTTGGCATACTGAAATCAGGACCTACGTCCTGCCTCCCATGAGTACAGTGCAGACGATGCCGAACTTACCAAGCCGGAGCCGGCAATCGCAACAATCATAAGAGGGATGATCTTGAACATTCCCCGGCGAAGCGTCTGTTCAACGATGGCAGCGCTGAAAATGGTGCCAACAAAGAAAAGTCCGATGATGGTGACGCCAATCATCGAAAGAAGCAACGGCTGCGTCAGACGGCGGTTGATGATCGCATCGAGAACCACGATGACCAGAAAGAGCCACACCAGCCAACCCCATAGCTCCGTGTTGGAGATCACGGAGGTCCAACTTGAAATGGCAACGTCACCAAACCGACCTAGATCAAATCCGCGTAACTGCTCATCGGTGGACGGGCGGACCGGCAGATACCAATTGAAGAACACGATGTTCCAGAGTGCAAAGGCAATGCTTGAACCGGCAACAATTCCGAGGGAACCGGCAAGCCCCCTGAGAGCTCCAAAGTCCTCGAGCATTCGTCGAATGCAGACGGCAACGACAAGCACCACAAGCAGTGGTGTTTCCGTGCGAGACCAGCATGCACCGGCAAAGGCGATGGCCGAAACTGCCAGACCCGGTGCTGAACTTTCCTCAATGGAGCGAAGAAGCAGCAAGCATCCCATTGTGAAGAACGCTGCATTGGCAAAGTCTGTCTGTAGGATGTAGGAGTAGCCAAGCATCTCCGGCGTGAGCACCAACAGCGTCAGCAACACCCCGGCAATGAAAGGATGAACGATGCGGCGCAGACTCGACCACGTGAACCACCAGAAACAGATCGCCACGACGCTCACCCAGATCTGCGTGTAGGGGTAGCCAATGAGCTTCATCATCACCTGCATGAGCATGGCGAAGGGGGCATAGAAGGGTTGATTTGACAGCTGACCTCGAAGCGATGGATCAGTGAACACCTGGTTGGCGATCATGCCGTCCGTAGCTGCATATCGCGCCACGAGATCGATGCCGGCCATCGCATCGAACGGGGTCACGGGCCAGTACCAGCTGGCCCATACAACCATGTAGGCGATGTATCCGATGAACCCCAAGAACACGACGTCGTAAAGAGTGGGTCGCAGCCGAGGTGCAGAAAGCAAACCGCCAAGACATTCTCGAATCGTTCGATACCGCAGCAGCGGCAGGAGAACTGCAACACCACCGGTGACGATCATCGTTTGCTCGGACAATGGAATCCCAAGAAGCTGGGCGACAAACATCGCCATGGTGTGCAGGAACATTCCCAGAAGCATACCAAGGGGTAACAATGTCGATCTCTCAAGTCGGTATCCGATCGCTCCGACCACTCCGATTCCAATGCTCCATTGCATCAGCAGCATCATGATCAGCATTATCGCTTCGCCTCTCACTTGCCCCCTCCCAGCTTCTCATAGACGGAAAGCAATGAGTCGATGTTCGTACCTCCGCCGGGGCGCGTGATCCAGATCGTGTTTGCTTCGAGAACCACAAAGGCATTGGCCTCCCTCCGCCGGGCGGTATCACGCCATGCAACGATCGGTTGAAAACCCACCATCCATGTAAAGATCCGAGGATCGGTCCAATAGGCCTTGGTGGCCATGAACTGATTGCCGTATTCCATCGGTGGCAGCAGTAGGATGTCGTTTGGACGAAGCTTGCTGACGATGTACTCGGGGATCTCGAGGTTGGCCACGTGTCGCATATAGATGCGATCGCGCCACCCGCGGATGCGGTTCAAGGAGTCGAGCTTTTCGCGATAAAGTTCGATCCGGGCATTGAACGAGGAAGCGTATGGATTCGCATCGCCCAAGTAGGGTCCCACCAGAAGGGTTAGCAAGGCCATCGCAGCAATGGTGAGGGCAACTCCCCTAACGCTGAACACCGGTCGCCGCACCTCTGTCACGGGGCTTCTCCCGATTAGGCGCTGGCGAGTGCTTCAGCGCCACCCACGATTTCCAGCATCTCCTTGGTGATGGCGGCTTGGCGCTCACGGTTGTACAGTAGCTGGAGTGTGCGCATCAGATCGCGGGCGTTGGTCGTGGCATTCTCCATGGCCATACGCCGCGCGGCATGTTCGGCTGCGTTTGAGTCAAGAAGCGCCGTCCAAACCTGCAGCTTGACGTACATGGGAAGAAGTGTGTCGAGGATCTCGCCGCGAGAAGGCTCGTAGATATAGTCGGTGCTGGCCGACTTCGTCGTGTCGCTGGTAGAGGCCGGGATCGGAAGAAGTTGAGTGGTTCGGACAACCTGACGCATGACATTGACGAACTGATTGCCCAGGATCTCGACGTGGTCGATCTGCATGCCAAGGAATCCGTCCGCGACAAGATCGGCGATCTCTACGGCCGTCGAATAGTCGAGTTTGAAGAACACATCGGAGAACTCGCGAAGGATTGAATCCTTGCCCTTGCGCACAGCGCCGACGGCTCGCTTACCCACAGGGATGATGTGGATGGTTGCCTTTGGATGGATCGCCCGTAGCTCGGCGATGCGAGTGCTCAGACTGCGAAGGACGTTTGCATTGAAGGCGCCGCAGAGGCCCCGATCGGCAGTAATGGCGATGATTGCGATGTTGTTGACGTCCTTGCGTGTCTCAAAGAACGGATGCACGAAATCGGAATCGGCAGAAGAGAGGTTACCCAGAATCTTCTGAACCTGATTGGCAAAGGGGCGGGCAGCCGTGATGGCGTCCTGCGCGCGGCGCAACTTGGCCGTGGCCACCATGCTCATCGCCTGTGTGATCTTCGATGTATTGCGAACCGATACGATCCGGTCCCGTGTTTCGCGAAGTGTTGCCATTGTTGGTTCTTCGAGTAGGTGTCTTCAGTGTTCAAAGGTATGGCCACTCACGAGTGAGATAGCCGTTCACATAGTCAGCAACGGAGTCTTCCAGGGATTCGAAGGCGACGCCCGGCAGGCTGGCATGAAATGTCGACATATCGGCCTGCGTGTAGTTCTGATACTGTCGCGCGAGCTCCGGAGGCATGTCGATGTACCGGATGTCGACCGGTAATCCCATTGCCGCGAAGGTCGCCGCCATGAGATCGTTCCATGATCTGGCAATGCCGGTACCGAGGTTAAAGATGCCATTCACGTCCGGACGCTGCATCAGTTGGAGCATGACGTGGCAGACATCCTTCACGTAGATGAAGTCACGCATCTGACCTCCATCTGCAAAGGTCGCATCGGTACTCTTGAACAGCTCCACATAGCCCCGTTGACGAATCTGTTGGACAGATTTCGAGACCAGACTCGCCATCGATCCTTTGTGGTATTCGTTTGGACCGAAGACGTTGAAGAACTTGAGACCGACACAGCTGTGCTGCATGTCGTTACCACGTACCCACTGATCGAACAGATGCTTGGAGTATCCGTACATGTTCAGTGGTCGCAGGTCAGTGGTCACATCTGAGTAGCCCCTTGAACCATCACCATAGGTGGCGGCCGAACTGGCGTAGATGAACCGGGCCTCATGTGTGGCAGCGAACTCTGCGACCTCTACACTGTATTGGTAGTTGTTGTCGTAGAGATAGTCCGCATTCGTCTCCGTCGTCGAACTGCATGCTCCAAGATGAATCACTGCGTCGAGTTCAATGCTGAACTCGCCCGTGCTCATCATGGTGCGGAAGTTCTCTTTGCTGACAATGTCAATGTACGTCTTGCCTACCAGGTTCTTCCATTTCTGGCCGTTACCCAGTGAGTCCACAATCAACACATCGTCTCGACCGGCAGCGTTCAGCGTCCCGAGAAAGCAGCTTCCAATGAAGCCGGCACCGCCAGTGAGAACGATCATGCAAGCCCTGCCTTACACTGTAGCGGCGAACCGCTGCGTGAAGGTCGTCAGCGCTGTCTTCAACTTTTCAACGATCGAATCCGTGAGGGCCTTTTCGACACGAAGACCTTCGACAATGTCAGCGTGGTTGGCATGCACAAAGTCGATCAGTTCGGTCTCATACCTCTTGATGCTTTCCACCGGCAATTCGTCTGCGAAGCCTTGCGATGCAGCATAAATGGCGATGATCTGATCTTCGACGGCAACCGGCGAATACTGCGGTTGCTTCATCACTTCGAGAAGTCGTGCACCACGACGCAGCTGCTGCTGCGTGGTCTTGTCGAGGTCCGAACCAAAGCGAGCGAAGGCTTCAAGGGCGCGGTACTGGGCAAGATCGAGCTTGAGTGGACCAGCCACCTTCTTCATGGCCTTGATCTGAGCATTTCCGCCCACGCGCGACACAGAGATACCAACGTTCAGGGCCGGACGAACACCGGCGTTGAACAGGCTTGGCTCGAGGTAGATCTGTCCGTCCGTGATCGAGATCACGTTCGTTGGAATGTATGCTGACACGTCACCGGCCTGTGTTTCGATCACGGGCAGTGCCGTCAGCGAACCGGCGCCGAGGGCATCGCTGAGCTTTGCAGCGCGCTCCAGGAGGCGACTATGGAGGTAAAACACGTCACCCGGATAGGCCTCACGTCCCGGTGGACGGCGTAGAAGCAGAGACACCTGACGGTACGCCGCAGCCTGCTTGGAAAGGTCATCATAGACCACCAGGGCATGGCGTCCGTTGTCGCGATAGTATTCACCCATCGAACAGCCCGAGTAGGGGGCGATGAACTGAAGTGGTGCCGGATCGGAAGCAGATGCCGCGACAACCGTCGTGTATCCCATGGCGCCGTACTTCTCAAGCGTTGCCACCACGTTCGCTACCGTGGAACCCTTTTGGCCGATCGCCACGTACACGCAGTACACGGGCTTGATGCCTTGCTCTTGCGCTTCCTTCGTGTGCGTATAGGCCTGACTGATGATCGCATCGAGTGCGACTGTTGTCTTGCCCGTTTGACGGTCACCAATGATCAGCTCGCGCTGGCCACGACCAATTGGAATCAACGAGTCGATCGCCTTGATGCCCGTTTGAAGGGGCTCATGCACACCCTGGCGATCGATCACACCAAGAGCCTTACGCTCGATCGGGTATATGGCCGACTCCTTGATGGGACCCTTTCCGTCGATCGGACGGCCGAGCGGATCGACCACGCGCCCCGCCAGAGCATCACCGACCGGTACGGAAGCGATCCGACCCGTACGACGAACCTGGTCGCCTTCCTTCACAAGCGAGTCATCTCCAAACAACACCGCTCCGACGTTGTCCTCTTCAAGGTTCAGCACCATGCCGACCACGCCGTTAGGAAACTCGACGAGTTCCGAGGCCATCACGTTGGTAAGACCGTAGATGCGTGCAACACCGTCACCAACTTGGAGCACGGTGCCCACTTCGTAGATATCCGTCTCCTTTTCAAATCCTGTGAGTTGCTTGCGCAGGATCGAGGAGATCTCGTCTGGACGAACATCAGCCATTTGCGTAATTCCTTAGGGTTTGTGTCGTTGTGTTGGGTATGAGTTAGGCCTGCGTCAGCTTCTTGCCGAGCACGGCGAGTTGATGTCGAAGTGACCCATCATGCACCTGATCACCGATGCGGATCACGGCCCCGCCGATGATCGATGAATCGACGGAGTAGGTGGCTGCTATGGAACGGCCAAGCGACTTCGAGAGCGCACCTTCAATTCGCGAGCGCTCATCCGACGAGAGCTCAGCGGCGGAAGTAACCTCTACGCGCTGGACATTGCGAATCGAATCGACCTGCGCACTGACCTCGCTCGCCACATCTCGCCAAATGTCGCCCCGCCCCTTCTCAATCACGAGGTGCAGGAAAGAAAGCGTCAGGGGGCTGACCTTGTCCGAGAACAGATCGTCGATGATGCGTTTCTTGAGGTCGTGCGTGATGACCGGACTGCGCATCATGGCCTGCAACTCCTTGGATGCATCAACGGTTGAATGGATCAGAGCCATATCTGCCGATACAGTGTCGACGGTTCCCGATGCCACCGCTGTAGCGATCAGTGACTTGGCATATCGGCGTGCGATCTTGAGACTGGACATGGTGATCAGTTCTTCGAGAGTTCGTTTACGTAACTGTCAACGATGCGCTTGTGATCCTCACCGTCGAGCGAGCGACCAATGAGCTTCTCCGTTGCACCCACAACCAATGAGGCCACTTCCGAGCGCAACACCTGAATGGCATCGTCCTTCTGACGATCGATCTCACGCTGTGCCTCGGCGAGCTTTTGCTGCTTGACGTGCTCAGCCTCTTCCGTGGCGCGACGGATGATGTTCTCTGCCTGAACACGACCTTCCTTGACGATGTCCATCGTCTCGCGCTGTGCCTTGGCCAGACGCTCCTGGTTCTCACGGATCAGATCCTGCGCCTCCTTATTGGCGCGCTCCGCGCCGGCAATCGCCTCGCGAATGGACTCTTCGCGTGAAGTAATGGCATCGCGCATCGGCTTCCAGCCGAACTTTCCGATGATCAGGGCGAAGATGCTGAAGTTGATCAAGGTCCAGATCACCAGACCGGGGTCGAAGGATAGAAATGCTGGCATGTCAGGTTATGGGTTTTGGGTTCTGGGTTGGTGTCGTCATTCGGTCGTCAGGAGCGGGTTTGAGGTCGCACCTGACGACCGACCCCGGCGTGCGGGGTCGAGGGTGGTGTCAGGATTATGGGTTCTTGACGGCCAGGAGAATACAGACGACGCCGGCAAGAAGGGCAACGCCTTCGATAAGAGCGGCGCCGATGATCATCGTCGTGCGGATATCACCGGCGTTTTCAGGCTGGCGGCTGCTGGCTTCGAGAGCGGCTGCTGCAAGGCGGCCGATACCCGTGCCGACGCCGAAGACCGTGATGCCGAGACCGAGACCGGCTGACAACCAGGCAAATGCGACTGGACTCATGAGATTTCCTTCCAAAGTGAAGATGAATGAAATGTGTTGTTAATGCTGTTCGACTTGTTGACGTGTGGATCAGTGCGCTTCAGCGTGATGGTGGTCATCGTGGGCGTGATCGCCCAAGGCAAGACCTACAAACACAGCCGAAAGCATGGTGAAGATGTACGCTTGAAGGAATGCAACTAGCAGTTCAAGTAGGTAAATGAAGACCGAGAACAGGACACTGATCGGAGCCACGCCCCAGCCAACGGCCTGACCCATTTCTTGGGCAAAGAAGAAGATCAGTCCAACCAACGACATGAGAACGATGTGTCCAGCCGTCATGTTCGCAAACAAACGGATCATGAGAGCGAATGGCTTGGTGATGATGCCGACAAGTTCGATCGGCACCATGATCGGAGCGATATACACCGGAGCACCACCAAGAAGGTGGGCAAACCACGCCTTCACTCCCGCATCCTTGAAGGCGATGTAGTTCACCACGATCAACGTGCACGTAGCCAACGCCATGGTCACCGGCAGCGCCCCCGTCGCAGCGTGCGCACCGGGAAGCAGGGAGATGAGATTGAGCGTAAGAATGAAAAAGAACAGCGACATCATGAACGGCATCAGTCGCTGAGCCCGCTTCTCGGTTCCAACATTTGGCTGAACAATCTCATTGCGGACATAAAGAACCAACGATTCGAGAACGTTCTGAATGCCGCGAGGGGCAGACATCGGTGACTTGCGATACCGCGAACGTGCAATGGCAAACAGAGTCGTTACGAGGATCATGGCGATCCACTGGTATGCGACGAAGTTCGTGATCGACAGGTCAAGTGATGGCGACGCGTTCGGGATCGGACAGGTCTCCTTCTCCGTATGCGCCGTATGCGTCCGCACGATGTGATGGCCGTGACCAGGGTGATGCATCGTGAACTGACCACTCTCTTCCATGGCATGCACGTTTCCATACGTATGGAAAGAGTTGTCGTGGTCCATGAGAATCACCGGCAGGATCTCGTAGTGACCGAAGAAAATGTTCAACTCGTGGTGATCACCAAGCTGATCCAGCAGCTTATTGAACGTGAACTTCCCGTCCGACTGCTCTGCGGCATGTCCGGCATTATGGGCTCCGGCCACGGCATGAAGACTGTCTGCCGACGGCTGTGTTGAATCGTGCTGTTGTCCGTGTTCGTTATTCATAGTCGCGATCGTTCTCGTTGTCAGACATGCGCCAAGGAAAGGACTGCTATCAGCGGCTCATACCCTTTTTTTTTAAAGGGGCGTTTTGCGTTCACCAGCTGCAGCTGCTTTGTGCGCTCCATAGAGAAGTGAAAAAAAAACACCTCCACCATCAAACCGGCAAAAGCGGAGATCGAGAACGTCAGGGCAAACGACACTTGGTGCATCTGAATCACGCCTAAACAGAGATAGGCCAGAGTCACCACCACGATGCCACGAATGGCGAGGCTTCCAAAGACGATACCCATGAAGGTATTCAACTCCTTGGACTGAGCCCGCTTTGAGACAATGTAGCCAACAGACGAGTTGGCAACACTGATGCCCAGTGCGGTGATGATTGCAACCAATGGCCCCTTCGGATCCACCCCTCGTTCTCTACCTTTCCTGTGTCGTTCCAGCCCCCTCTTCATGCGTCAGCTTACTGACCATGCGGAGGAACTGCGTAAGTCCAAGAATCGATCCCAGCACCACACCGGAGACAATGCCGATCGGCTCCGACGCCAAACGCGAGTCGATCCACCATCCAACCGCCGCACCCCCCAACACCGTACCCGCAAGCTGGCTGCCCAGGACCAAGTATGGTGCAAGTTGTTGCATCGGCGATTTTGACGATGACATGCTCATCACGTCCGTAAAAAATGCCGCGCAAAAATAGGTCGGCCCACGCTAAAAGCCCAATTCACGAAGGGTATTCAACACGGCTTCGCCGTAGATGTTGCTGGACTCGCCGTACCAGACACCGTCGGGAACGAATCGAATGACCCCGTAGGTCGATGGATCAAGCTCTTTCAGGGGGCTCGTGGCGATAACTGTGTACTCCTCGGCCCGAAACTCGTTATCCACATCGTGGACAGCCACCGTGCAACCGAACTCCGTGGGCTTACGCTCGTCGATAGGCGCCTTCTGGTAGCCTAACAGAACAAACGGGACGCGGAGCTTGACCACGTAGCCGTCCTTTGACCGGGCGGCAACGGCACGAATGAGCCGCCGGGACTGATTCTGCGTGGGATCAAGATCATCCGTCGTGCGCACCACCACCCGTGGCAGTCGATCACCAAAGTCGCCCAGCCGCACCAAAATGGTGTACAGGCCGGTGTCAGCCGAGTGTCGTACGGCTACGTCCGTGCGATTCACAATGCTGACGTATCTCGAGAGCCCCACCTCTGGAGCAGGTGTCACGTCGAGATGCAGTTCAACATGATCCGCAACGCAGGTGTCGCACCACCCGGTGACCACGTTTGAGTCACGCACGTGAACCCTGAGGTACAGATAATCATCGTCATAGACCATCCTCGCCAGGAAGGACACGTCGTCGTCACCCGTCCACCAGTATGACCCATCGGTGACGTGATCAATGTCCTGAACAGATGCCTCAGAGACAAAGCCAGCAAAGACCTGTCGAGCACGGCCATAGCAGGGGATGGTGATGAACTCGCTCTCGTAGGCAGCCTCATCGTCCTTCCGAAGGAATCGCTCACGCGTAGCCAGCGACTGGAATGAGCGATACGTTTCGTGTCCCATCGACTCGATTCGGTCGGTTACGAACTGATCAACGAGGACCACAGCCCCCTCCCGAAAGCGATATCCGAGAATGGACCAATCTTCCGACTTACGCTTTACCGTCACGTAGCACGATGTATCCCGAATGACAACACCTACCTCAAGCGGTAGATCGACAAACGGGAAGGGCATCTTGGAAATGTTCACAAGGTACCCTTCGACGTCGACGAACATGTACACGAGACACTCTCGCTTGCGCGAACCGCTCACGTGCAGGGAAACGGCAAGATCATAGACGCCATCCCCGCTGAAGTCGCCAACGTCCCACCCCCAGATCCGGTAGCTGGCGCCGAGTGGCATCGCATTTCGTACATCAGCAAGGAGCTCTTCGGCGAAGTACGGATCAGCTCGGCGCTTGAACTCATCGAAGTCCATCCCCGACTGCGCAAAGACCGCAACTGGGAGCATGACCCCGATCAGTGAGGCCAGGATACGTACACCACGTATGGTCGATCCCAGGGTCACAACGTTTGGGCACTCGATAAAATGGTGTCTCGTACTTCGATGTGGCTCGCCTTTAGTCGAGCACCGTACTGCGCAACAACCTGTGCCGAGGCATAGGATGCAAGTCGCGCAGCATACTCCGGATGGTATCGATGCAGCACACCGTAGAGGAACGCACCGGCATACATGTCTCCGGCGCCGGTGGCATCGACCGGTGTTACGGCATATGCCGCAGCGCTGGCCGTGGTGCCGTTCCAGAGCACACGAGAACCTTCAGCACCCTTGGTGACAACGACGTTCCGAAATCGAGACGAGAGTGCGGCAAATGCTTCATCGCCATCCTCAGCACCGGCAAGGGCCGTGGCTTCGCGCTCGTTGCAGAATACGAGGTCGGCATGCGCTAGGACGGACCGCAATCGGTCGCCAAACACATCCACAATGAAGCCATCGGAGCAGCTGACCGCCACCGATGTACCATGCTTGCGGGCGTGGAACAGGGCCAGATCGACCGCCTCAGCTCCATTGTCGTCTGTGAGCTTGTATCCCTCGATGTATATCCATTCACTGGAGCGGATGACGTCCTCTCGGATGTGTGTGCGATCGAACGCAGCGTTGACAGCAAGCGTCGTGTTGAGCGTACGCTCGCTATCCGGCGTGATCATCACCAGGCACGTACCGGTGGTCTCGCCCTTGATCGACGCGGCCGAAAGTTCGATGCCAAGCTCCCGGAACTCGGAAGCGTAGAAGTCGCCGTAGTGATCGCCTCCGAGAACAGAACAGTACGCCCCCTTTCCTCCAAACTGCGCGAAGGCAATGATGGAATTAGCGGCGGAGCCGCCACTGCATCGGTGAACATCGCGCTGACCCAGCTGCGCGATGATCTCTCGCTGCCGGTCCGCATCGGTAAGGGTCATAGCGCCCTTTTGGACGCCGAAAGTGGCAAGTTCATCCTCGGTAACGCGGTACTCGAGGTCGACAAGGGCATTGCCGATGCCCGACAGCATGATGTTTTTCACGGCGCAAATATAGAATCGAGGCCGTCGATTGACGGTCCACCGCAACCGAGCTCAGACGGTCGATCGATCGGCACCGGACAGGCGGATGATCTCCATGCACAGCTCGGGGAACTCGATTCCGGCCTGCTTTGCTGCCATTGGAACCAGACTGGTGGCAGTGAATCCCGGAATGGTATTGACCTCAAGGCAGAACGGCATCCCCTCGGGAGTGAGGCGGAAGTCCACGCGACTATAGGCGCGACAGCCGATGATGCTGTGGGCGGCAACGGCAAGGTTTCGAACATGCTCGTCGATCACATCTGAGATGTCGGCCGGACAATGATATTCGGTGTTACCCTTGACGTACTTGTTCTCAAAGTCATAAAAGCCCTGCTTCGGCACGATCTCGATCACCGGAAGCGCTTCACTGCCCAGAACGGCAACGGTAAGCTCACGTCCCGGCACGTAGGCCTCGATCATCACAGACGATGTAAAAGCCCCCGCCAGCCGGACGGCCGCCTCGAGTGAGTCCACGTCGGGCTCATCAAGAATCGTCATGCCAACGGTCGACCCTTGATCATTGGGCTTGACCACGAGCCGTCCCGGTATCTCGCGCATCACGCTCTCGAACAAACCATCATCATCAAACTGGTCATGCGTCACATTCACCCATGGCGCCGTCGGTATTCCGGCTGATTGAAACAGGAGCTTGGACAGCCCCTTATCCATCGCCGTGGCACTGGCCAGCATGGTGCTGCCGGTGTATGGGATACCTCGAAGATCAAGCAGCGACTGCATGTATCCGTCTTCACCATACCGCCCATGCAGCAGATTGAAGACAACATCAACACCCTCCAAATGTGCCGACGTTGCGCACTCAAGGAGCATGCGAGAATCAAACGAATCCAGCTCTCCAAGTGTCACCTCACGCGGCGATGCGTCGTGGAGTTCCTGATCTGTAAGGGGCTGGCCACCACCGCGCATCGGATCGATCGCTTTGACCTGATGGCCGAGCTCACGCAGAGCAAAGACGGCCGAACGACCACTGAGCAGAGAGATGTTGCGCTCTGTGCTGATTCCACCAAGCAGGACGGCAATGTTCATGATCGTTGGGCTTCCAGGTAGAGTGAACGGAGATACTTGACGTCTTCCCACACAAGCTTCTTCCACTCGGGATTACGCAGCAGAGCCGCAGGGTGGTACGTCACCAGCGTCTTGATACCCTGATAGTCGTGGAGGGTACCTCGCAGGGATGACATTGTCTCGGTGGACTTTAGCAGTGTGTGGGCGGCCGTAAGGCCGAGGCAAAGGATGAACTTCGGTCGAATGAGCTCGATCTGCTTCCACAGATAGGGCTCACAGGAATCGGTCTCGCCGACTAGGGGCTTGCGGTTGTTTGGCGGACGGCACTTGAGAATGTTACAGATGTACACGTCATCGCGCCTGAGTTCGATCGATTCAAGGATCTTCGTCAGCAGCTGACCGGCCCGACCAACAAACGGCAACCCCTGAGCATCCTCATCCGCACCGGGCGCCTCGCCAATGACCATGATATCGGCGTCAGGATTACCCGAGCCGAAGACGAAACTGGTTCGGGTGGCCCCGAGCGGACACTTCATGCATCCGTTGATATCGGCATGAAACGCCTCAAGCGTGGTCGCACTCATGATCGAATCCGTTGAAGGTATGGGTACAGACTCGACCGTGCCGTCGACGTCGCTGGGAACGACAACACCAGCATCGGGTTCGGGCGCATGGACGACCACTGATGATGGGTCGACGTTGTCGACGTACACCGTCGAACCGAGCAGCTGTCGTTGCTGGTGAAGGTAGCGAAGCAATTCATCAGCAATCGTCGGCATGCAGACATCGGTGATCAAGAAGTGAAACGAGATGCGATTGCTAAGAACGGAAGCCCGGCGCAGTGCCGAACGTCAATCCTCGTGGGCTTCAGCCTCTTCGGGCTCCTCGAGCACGTCGCCGCCCTTAGGTTTAGCCGTAGTGAAGATGATTGACGACGTCTTCTTGTCGAACTTGCCCTTGATTGTGCTTCCATCCGGGAAGCCCCCTCGCAAGACCTCTTCGGCAATAGGATCCTCGACAAACCGCTGGATGGTTCTTCGCAATGGTCGTGCCCCATACTTCTCATCAAAGCCCTTCTCGGCAAGGAATTCCTTGGCCGCCTTTGCGATGTCGAGGGTGATGCTTCGCGCGTGGAGACGATTCAGAAGTCGCTTCAGCTGGAGGTCGATGATCTTCACCATGTGCTCCTTCTTGAGCGGGCGGAAGATCACGTATTCGTCTATACGGTTCAGAAACTCAGGGTTGAACAGACGCTTCATGGTCTCTTCAACCGTCGACTTCATGTTGTCGTAGTTGTCGGTCGATTCATCCGTCGTGAATCCAATGCGGCCTCCGGCCTTGACATCGCGCATGCCAACATTCGACGTCATGATGATGATCGTGTTCTTGAAGTCGATCCGGCGTCCGAGTCCATCGGTGAGCTGTCCGTCGTCGAAGACCTGAAGCAGGATGTTGAACACATCAGGGTGGGCCTTTTCGATCTCGTCGAGAAGGACGATCGAATACGGCTTACGACGAACCTTCTCGGTGAGCTGACCGCCTTCTTCGTAACCGACGTAGCCGGGAGGCGCACCGACCAAGCGTGAGACGGAGAACTTCTCCATGTACTCGCTCATGTCGATGCGGATCATCGCATCCTCACTGTCGAACATGTACCGCGCAAGTGCCTTTGCCAGCTCGGTCTTGCCGACGCCCGTAGGGCCAAGGAACATGAACGATCCGATAGGACGTGACGGGTCCTTCAGTCCGGCACGCGCGCGGCGAATGGCCTTGGCAAGGTGTTCGACGGCCTCGTCCTGTCCGATCACCTGTGAGCGAAGCTCATCTGCCATTTTCAGAAGCTTTGCCGTCTCGCCCTCGGCAATGCGGTTAACGGGGATGCCGGTCATCATGGCGATGACGTCCGCAACATCCTCTTCCGAGACATCGAAAACCACATCGGAGCTGGAACTTTCCCACTCCACCTTGGCCTGCTCGAGGTCAGTCTGATACTTCTTTTCGAGGTCACGCAGCCGGGCAGCTTCCTCGAAGTTCTGGGACTTGACGACGCTGTTCTTGAGAATGCGCAGCTCCTCGATCTTGGTCTCGAGCTCCAGTACCTCCTTCGGCACATGAATGTGGGCCAGATGCACGCGAGCGCCCGCCTCATCCATCACGTCCAGCGCTTTGTCGGGCAGAAACCGATCGGTAATGTACCTGTCGGCCATCATCACGCACGAGCGAACCGCATCGTCTGAATAGCGCACGCCATGGTGCTTTTCGTAGCGGTCCTTGACGTTATGCAGGATCTGGATCGCCTCGTCGGCCGTCGGTGGGTCCACCAAGATCTTCTGGAACCGCCGGTCGAGGGCTCCGTCCTTTTCAATATGCTGACGATACTCATCGAGCGTCGTGGCACCAATGCATTGGATGTCCCCCCGAGCTAGTGCCGGCTTGAACATATTCGATGCATCAAGTGAGCCACTGGCTCCACCTGCACCAACGATCGTGTGGAGTTCATCGATGAAGAGTATGACGTCTTTGGCTTTCTCCAGCTCGCTCATCACGGCCTTCATACGCTCCTCAAACTGACCACGGTACTTCGTACCGGCCACCA
The DNA here is from genome assembly GCA_041170435.1 of Bacteroidota bacterium. Taxonomy (GTDB): domain Bacteria; phylum Bacteroidota; class Ignavibacteria; order Kapaibacteriales; family Kapaibacteriaceae; genus UBA10438. Next base: position 22,243 of record JBEAYU010000030.1, on the reverse strand, counting down.
GCGCAGCAAGATCGAGCGTGACAATACGCTTGTCAAAGAGAACTCGTGAAACCTTCTTATCGATAATTCGAATGGCAAGCCCCTCAATGATGGCCGTCTTCCCAACGCCAGGCTCGCCGATGAGAACTGGATTGTTCTTCTTCCGGCGAGAAAGGACCTGTGCGACTCGCTCGATCTCCTTTTCGCGACCGATCACCGGATCAAGCTTCCCTTCCACGGCCAGCTTCGTCAGGTCCCTGCCGAAGTTGTCCAGCACCGGCGTCTTTGCGCGCTCCGGAGCCGTCGGGCGGGCTGCCGAGGTCGATGATCCCCCACCCCGCTCTGAGCGAGGGGGCGTAGGACTTTGCCGACCACTGAGGTAGGCATCCAATTCCTTGCGGACGGCGTCGTAATTGACCGAGAACTGCCCCAGAATCTGGGCTGCGATATTGTCCTCGTCCCGCAGTAGCGAGAGCAGCAAATGCTCAGTGCCGATCACGTCGGCCTTGTACAGCTTTGCCTCGAGATAGGTGATCTTGAGAACCTTTTCGGCCTGCTTCGTAAGAGGAATGTTGCCGATTGTGAGCGGTCCGCTCATGGTTCGAACCGTATCCTCAATGGCCTTCTTGAGCTTACTAAGCTCGACGCCGAGATTCCGAAGGATCTTGATGCCGATGCCTTCGCCTTCGCGGATTATACCAAGTAACAGGTGCTCGGTACCGATGTAGTCGTGACCGAGGCGCAGGGCCTCTTCACGACTCAGACGAATGACGTCTTGCACACGATTCGAAAAATTGCCTTCCATTGCTTGGTTGTCCTTCGGAACGATGAGGGTTCCGGTTCATGACGAATCGACGTCAATTCTGTTTCGTCGAATCGAGTGAAATATACTGCGTCAATTCTGCGGTCAGGGGCCGAGATTATGCACACGGACGTTAGTCGAACATGCTCTTGATCTTGCCGATGGTGACAACCAGGTTCGGCTCTGTAGATGCAGTGGACTTGACCTTGACAGGAGCTGGCGCAGTGGCGGCCTTCTTGGTCTTCTTCCCCTTGACCGCTGGTGTCTCGACCACTGTCTCAACAACGGGTGCTAAGGACGCGATGGCCTTGGACTCAAACGCCACTCGCACATCACCAAGTTTGACGTCCTTGAGCGCCTGCCGAATGGTCTCAAACCGCGACTCAATGAGGGCCGCGTTTGGATCGGTCGGCGGCGCCGGAATCTGTGGCTCCTCGGGAAGGGGCTGCCCCTTCTTGACCTTTTTCACGGCCTTCGCCCACGCATCGTGGCGCTTCTTGTGGTCGGCCATTTGTTGAGCCAGCAAGGGGGCTAGCTGATCCTCGTCGGCCATGACCCGCACGACGACGTTCAGATGCTGATTGGCCTTCATAACGTCAGCCAGATCGGCCAGTGCACTGCGTCCCGACTCAGTGAGCGTAGCGGCATTTCGATCAAAGGCCGACATGGTCGAACTCAATACGCGTCCCTCGACAAACGCACGGACGGTGAAGTCCTGCTTGATAACCATGAACTTTTCCGTCTTCGGAATGTCCACGATGAACTCTTTGCGGTACACATTGAACCCCGCAGCCACGACTCTGTGCGGCCCAGCCTCAGAGAGTGTCTGGAGATACGAGCCATCCTTGGAGTTCGACGAGATGCTCACACGCTTGCCCGATGGGTAGTGTATGTGAAGCTTACAACCGACGGGATCTCCGCTGACCGAATCGCGCACGAACCCTTCGATATTGAGAATGGCCTGCTGGGCAGACACATTAGCGGTGAAGCCACAAACGATGGCGAGGAATGACAAGATCGTCAATCGCAGTTGGGTTTTCATAAGTCTATCAATCCTTGTTTGGCGAGAGAAAAGTTGCGATGCCCTTACGAAAATCTTCAGTCTGACGTGCCATTGCATTCATGACCGTGGCATAGTGCAAACCAGCATCAAGAGACATGCCATGTACAGCATTGAGCATCGACTTGGTCATGGCCATTGCCGAGGAACTATTGCGAGCCATCTTGGCCGCGATACGCATGGTCTCGTGCTCCAATGCGTCATCGTCGACAACATAGCTGACCATTCCAAGCTGACACGCTTCTTCGGCGCCGATATTCTCTGCCGTCAGAAGAAGACGCCGCGCGCGCGTGTCCCCGATCTTCCGCACGAGATACACCAGAACGATGGCCGGCACAAAGCCGATCTTGACCTCTGAGTAGCCGAAGACAGCTGCGTTTCGAGCGGCAATGACCACATCGCAGACACTTGCAAGACCACACCCTCCGGCGATCGCGGGGCCGTGGACCATGGCAATGACGGGCTTCGGACATTCCACGATGGCCTGAAGCATGTTCTTCAGCGACGTGGAGTCATCGACATTGTCAAGGGGCGAAAGCTCTGAGATCCGCTGGAGATATGCCAGATCAGCTCCGGCGCAGAACGCAGCCCCCTGCCCTCGCAGGACGACCACCCTGACGGCATCGTCGGCCTGCATCGCCCGAATCGCATCATGCAGCCCGGCGATGAGCTCTGTGCTCAGAGCATTCCGCTTCTCGGGACGATTCAGGGTGATCGTACCGATTCCATCGGCGGTATTGGTGAGAATGATGCTCATGGCCCCAAAAATACGGCAACGAGGGCCCCCTGACATCAACAACTACCGTGGCGGGACACCTACCGCACGATCACAAGGGGCCAGGTATGCGTCCATTCCGGAGCGACTGCACGGATGCAGTAGGTGCCGGAACTCAGTGTGCCGACCTCAATCGGATGGACGTACCTATTCGGTGGGATCATTCGCAGAACATCAACGTGTACCTGTCGACCAGATACATCAAACACCGAGAACGTGATCGGCGAGCCTGTGCTCGCATCAACCGGCACGTAGACAATACTCGACGCGGGATTAGGGAAGACGGGATCTGAATCTGCCGCAAAAAGTGTGTCTGTTGGAGGTGTCCCCCAGACCCATGTTTCGTTCTCCAACTGATCGGCAAGTCCCTTACGAGAGGTGTCGATCACGATCACCTGTCGGAACGATCGGCGGTGGCCGGCAGGAACGGGCACGCGAAAGCGCATTCCCGTCACCGTTGCCACATCGTTGGTGTCCGTGTAGTCGAATGAATCCGGGTCAAGCAGTATCGAGAATTTCTTCTCCGTCGTGAATCCCCCGTAGGTGGTCGTGTTGTCGATCCCAGCCAGCAGAGGCGTGGCATCGCTGAAAACACTCTGATTGTAAAGGGCGACCATTGGCTGGTCCTGATCCACCGATGATACGTACTGGAAAAGTCGATCCTTCTCCGTGACATTTCGTGCCGGCTGACGCCCTAGATCCCAATCATAGAACCACGCAACGGCCAGGTCATGCAGAGTGGTGTCACTGCGGTTGGTGATCGTCAGGTCAAGACGCATCACATCATTGAGAGAATCAAGATCGACAGCCAATTCAACCTCCACGCCGATGCGCATTGAGTCGGGCGCATCGGCATCGCTGAACGTCCCCGAAATGGCATGGGCTCCGGAAAACCGCCGCAGGGGGCGGAAGTGATCGTTGCTGCGCCGGCCGGCGCGCACGGCATCCACCACACGGCCGTTGGCGTGAATCATGAGGCCCCCCTCATAGAGCTGGCCACAGAACTCGCGGTAGCGAAATCCCTCTCCCTGGCCACGCTCGATGTCGGTATTGCCGATTCGTCCGCGATCACCGATGCTGACGCGGACGTTTCGATTGGCCAACGTTGTGAAGGCCGGTGACGGCGTAACGGCGTAACTATATCGCCGGTTGATGGACTGACCCGTTTGATCAGTTCCCAGAAGACGCATATGGATATAGGCAGCGGTATCGGTCTCGCCGACCACGACGAAGTCCTGTGGTGGCATGGAGAATCGTTCTCCGGTGGCGATGGCCTGCTGCGTGATCTGGCCCGCATCGGAGGTTGACTGTAGTGAAGAACGGCCGGCACCGCTGATACCGTCAACGCCGATGATCTTCATGGTCCACGGTCCAAGTCTGTTGATGAGCCCTACCCTGGCCCGAAGTGTATCGCCAACCGTCCATCGCTGTGATCCGCTCTTGGCAACAAGCTCGAGGGTGTCGACCTCGATCGAGACCAACGTATCGGGATGAGCCGTAACGGCTTTCAGGGCGTTGACGCGTCCGCGTGGCAGTTGCAGTGCGTCGATCTCGGCCGGGATGTCTCTCCAGGGGGCTTCATCGACGGCATCGCGCACCATTGCGCACGCTTGAAGGGGGCCGATGGAGGGATATCGGGATCTGACCAGAGCCACAAGGGCCGAAGCGATGGGAGCCGATCCGGATGTGCAGCAGAAGGTCGAATACGACCCGTCGTTGGACGTGCTCCAGCTCGAATGTCCCGGCGCCATGACGTCCACCGTTGGGCCCCTTCCCGTCATGGCAATGACGTTGTCGGAGGCATCAACGACACCCACTCCGAGCACGCCTCGGTAACTGGCCGGATAGAAGGGGCTTGCCGAATAGTGGTTCCCTGCTGCCGCCACGACGGCTGTTCCACGGGCAATGGCATAGGAGACCACATCCTGATCGATGCAGCTCGGGGACTGTCCGCCCCATGAGCAGTTGACAACATCGAAGGCATTGACGGCCGCATACATGATCGATTCATACCCAAACACGATGCCCGTTGTGCCCTTGGGCATAGTGCGCAGCGGGAACATCCGACACTTGCCGCCGACGCCGGCGATTCCCTTCCCGTTGTTTGCCGTAGCGGCGCACGTACCGGCAACACTCGTACCGTGGCCGTTGGCTGGGTTGAACGCGTCACCGGGCCGCGTAGAGTCTTCCTTCCATGAAAAGTTGTAGCCCCGATGATCATCGATGTATCCATTGTCATCGTCATCGATACCGTTATCGGGGATCTCGCCGGCTCGGGAATAGAGCGCATCAACAAGGTCTTCGTGATCCATTCGCAGACCGCTGTCGCTGATACCGATCACCACGGAATCGCTTCCGGACTCCACATCCCACGCGGCATATGCCTGGATGGTTTTCAGCAGTTCTTGCCGCAGCCGATCGGGATCATTTGGTTCACCGCACAACTCCAACACACACCAGGGGGCGGCACACTCGATGGGGCCGCACCCAACGCGTAGGCGAGCAATGATTTGCTCCGGCGGGATATCAGACCGGTCATAACGCACCACGAAGGATCGAAGAAGACGTTCTTCGATGACGCGTGCCTCGTTGTGATCCATCTGGCGCTGCCTGCCGTTGACGATGCCGAATCGATCTTGAGCGGCGAGCGACTGACCGTACGGCAGAATTGGCTGCACCAACGTCAGCCCCAGTTCGGCAAGGATCTCTCGTGCTCTCGACGCGTATTCGGCCGACAGGCGAACCTTGAGCATACCGCGCAGAACGGGATCTGGCCGATGCGGCAGCTCGGCCGGAAGAATCTCAAACTGTGCCCACGCAATGGCAGATGTCAGCACCCAGAGAGTGGTCAAGAGCATCCGTACGATCATCGAATGAATCTCAAGAATTGAACAGGTCCGGTGATCTCATCATCGATGCGGAGCGTGTAGGCCCCCTTCTCCAGCTGCGAAGCATCGAACGCAATATCGCCGACGCCGGCGTGTTGCCATGACATCCGAACTCGACCTAGCATGTCGATCACGCTACACCGACACGGGCCGACCGTGCCACGAACTGTGGCAATGTCCGTAACAGGATTGGGATCAACCTGCAGTAAAGCTGATGCTGATTCACGTTCGCCCGCAACGGAAACGGTCGGAATGACCTCCCGCATAAGAGCCTGAGCACTTGCCGAATCGGCGCCTACGGTGATGATGACCGAGAACGTCCATGATTGACCGATCTCAAGGGGCTTCGTGCGGCGCATTCCGGCCAAGACGAACACATCAGTTCGATCGAATGTCGGGGTGCGTGATATGCCGGCAGACAGCAAGGCCACGCGATCCCGGTGCGTGAATCCGTCATTATCGTCGATGATCGACGCCAGCGGTAGCCCAGCTGACTGTGCGCGGTCATCGGGGTCGTTGCTGACCACGGCCACGCAGATGTGGCTTACCGCACCAGCACTCACACCCTCCCACAACGTGACGCGCTGTGCTGCCACATTCAGATCCTGCATGCCTGAGGGTATCGCCAACTGGTCGGGTGTCACGATGTCGTTGCGTCCCCCGGGACTAACATCCCAATCGAGAACATACCCCGCGGCAACGCTCGGAAGGGTTGCTGAACGTGGAGTGATGGTGACGTTCCAGATCGTGGCTGGCAGGTTGGGGCGCGGCAATAGGCACGTCTGCGTGACCTCTACATCAAGAGGAGCCGACGATGCCGAATCGATCATCCGACACGTGTTGGGCTGTGGCTGCATTCCAAAGGGCTTGGTGGCCACGAAGTCCGATGCAAGAGGTGGATCGTTCTTATATCCGGTAACGCTGCGAGCTCCATCGTCGACCACAAACAGTCCACTGGGTGACAATAGCTGCGTTGCAGGCTTGCGGGCAAAACCCGCCCCTTGCCGCGTCGCGTCGATCGACGTGTAGCCAACCATACCATCGTCAGACATCGAGTACATGATAGCCTCGTTCTCAAAGCGCGTGATCGCACTCGGCAGATTGATGTAATGGAATGCATGATCCTGATAGGTGTCACCAAGGATCTCGACCCTCACAACACACGCTGACGAGCCAATGGCATCGATCACGAAAGGAAAGGGCTTCGAGCTCACCGATGCGCCCGTGGCGATCTGCCCAAGAGCATCACGCTCACGTAGACCTCGCAGTGCCCAGCCGTTGGCAGAGACGATGCGCGGCTCGAGCTCAGCCGTGGCTGGGCCAAGGTCATTGGTAACCTCGAACTGCAGCAACAGCGTGTCACCAACGCGAAATCGGCTCGTCGAGCCATTCCCGGCCACGCTCTGGCGAACAGCGGAGATGCGCATCGAAGGTCGGGAAAGGGGCTCCTCGGTCACCGCCTTGAAAAGGTTCAGTCTGGGAGCCACCACGTCCATGAACGACGGGTTCAACGACGAGATGTCAACTGCCGTAGCGCGCAAGTGTGCAGCAACCTGACGCGCCGTCAACTGCGGCCATCGAGCACGCACAACAGCCGCAGCCCCTGCTACGATCGGAGAGGCAAAGGATGTGCCGGTGGTGCCGCTTGAGGTGTATTCGGATCGAAACTCATTGCCGCCACTCACCTCCATCTCGGTCGTCAATGCCAGATTGCCCGGAGCCATCAGATCGGCGTTGCCACCAAGACCGCTTGACCCAACAACGAAGTCGTCTGGCGTGGTCTCTCCGACTCCAAGCACGCCATCATAGGCCGACGGGTAGTTCCGCCGGTTGAAGGCAGTGCCTCCTAAGCCCTCGCCGTGATTGCCCCCGGATGCGACCACAAGTACATTCTTTGCCAGACAGAAATCGATTACCGACTGGTCGATTGCCGAGGCAGGTTTGACAGTTCCCCACGAGGTATTCACCACATCAAAACCACGTTCTGCGGCATAGATGAGCGACTGATATCCGTACATGATCCCACCACCCTGGAGGCCCGCCACTGCCATCGGGAAGAATCGCGAAGACATCCCCGCCGAGGCGATGCCCTTGCCGTTGTTCGTTGATGCCGCGGCAAGTCCCGCAACTCGCGTACCGTGATTGAAGCTTCCGCTAAAGGTTGTGTTGTTGGCACGTTCCGGCCACGCGAAACAGTGACCTCGGTAGTCATCCACATAGCCATTTGCATCGTCGTCCCTTCCGTTTCCGGGAATCTCGCCGGCATTCGCCGCAATGTTCCCACTCAGGTCCTCGTGCCGCTGATCGATCCAGTCATCGCTGATGCCAATGATAATCGTATCAGCCCCCTTGAAAACTTCCCATGCCTGATCGAATCCGATGGTTTGCAGGTAGTCTTGCAGTGGCCTGAGTGAGTCATTTGATTGACCTTGAATACGGTCGATCGTCCACGGTTCGGCGATCTCGACCTCGCCGGGGAGGGTCTTCAAGAGATAGGCGATGGCAGCCGACACCGACGGCCTCCCCTCGAAGGCGATCGTGAAGGTGCGCGTTAGACGGTCCTCGGCATCGCGCAAAGCCGAACGCTGTACGTGAAGAGCACGGGATCGGGCAGGCTCCGAGGGTGGACGAGTCACGCTTTGCGACAAAAAGTGCTCAGTTCTCTCCGGTGGGAGGAAATGATGGTCAACCCGAAAACCTTCCGGCAGAATGGCGTTGACCTCCTCGACTGTCCTCTTGGAGACCATTCGCACGTGAACTTTTCCAGACACGATCTCCAAAGGAAACCCGTCAACGGTGACCGTTTCGTAGCGAACACCCTGCGAGTACAGTCCTTGCCATCCGGCAAGAAAGAGCCCTACAATGAGGAGGTGGACAACGTTTCGGGCTCGAGGTTTGGGCATGGCCATTGGTTTTAGCAGATTGAGTTTTTCGTATCAACACCACATGTCAGACCAGCAACACTACATCGTTACGGCCCGTAAATGGCGTCCCCTGCGCTTTCATGACGTAGTTGGACAGGAGCATATTACAACAACGCTGAAAAACGCCATTTCCATGAAGAGGGTTCATCATGCCTACCTCTTCACCGGACCCCGTGGCGTTGGCAAGACAACCTGTGCTCGCATCCTTGCGCGCGCCCTGAACTGCACCAATCCTACTGACCAAGAGCCCTGTAACGCCTGCGAGAACTGCACCAACATGCTCGAGGGGCGGAACATGGACATCGTCGAGATCGACGGTGCGTCCAACAACAGCATAGACGATGTTCGCAAGCTCCGTGACAACGTCAAGTACGCACCGGTCTCGGGTGCCTACAAGATGTACATCATCGACGAAGTGCACATGCTCTCGACGGCTGCCTTCAATGCGCTGCTGAAGACGCTGGAGGAGCCCCCTGCCCACTTGATCTTCGTCTTTGCGACAACCGAGATCAACAAGGTTCCGGCCACGATTTTGAGTCGGTGTCAACGCTTCGACTTCCGCCGGATGGAGATCGATACCATCGCACAGCACCTTGCACACATCGCATCGGCAGAGGGCATTAGCATTGACGAAGAGTCACTCATCGCCATCGCCAAAAAGGCCGATGGATCGATGCGGGACTCACAGTCGATCTTCGATATGGTGGTGTCGTTCTGTGGAACGAGCATCACCATAGCAGACCTTGGCCGCGCATTGCAGTTCATCGATGCCGACTTCTACTTCACGCTCAGCGATGCCATTGTCGCCCGAGACATCCCAACAATGTTCGAGCAGTCGCGCATTGTTGTCCAGCGCGGGTACGACCTGCAGGAGTGCCTGATCGGTTTGCTCGAGCACTTCCGCAACATCCTATCGGTCATCACCACTGGTGGGACGGGGCTTATCGAGGCCTCCAAGGCCGATCTCGAGAGGTACAATCAGACGGCAAAGCGCTTCACAAAGGCAGATGTGCTGCGGATCATGACGCTCATCTCCCAGGGAGAAGCGTCCCTGCGGCAGCATCCTCCGCAGCCACGAGTACGTTTCGAATTCACGCTTGTGCAGCTAGCGGGAATGGACTCCACGGTGGATCTCGGCACAGTCTTGGCCGCACTTCAGAATCCTGCCACAGCTCAGCGTCCTGCCCCACCTCTTCCGGCATCGATCCCGTCGGCGGCGAGTCAGTCCGTTGTCGGCGGCGTTGCCTCGGCACAACAAATGCCTGTCCGACTGGGAACACCGATCGTGATGCGAGCATCACCAGCTCCCGTGAGCTCGCTCTCATCCTCAAACCTTGCCCGGCGTTGGTCGCAGTGGGTCGATACTCTCCCCGAAAGCCTTGCCATCGTTCAACAATCCGTTCGCCAGAACCTCGTCAGGGCCGACGTGACGGATGTGGGCATCGTCCTGCACACCACATCGACGGTGATGCACCAACGCCTGCAGGATTCGTTGCCAACGCTCAAGGAGCACCTTGCCACCACCTACGGGGTGGCTGTGGGGGTGAACATCGTGCTAACATCTCGCTCGCAGGCACAGTCAGCCCCCTCCCAGCAATCCGACGAGGCGGCGTCAACCACAGGTTCATCCAGCGTCTCTGTGGCAGACGATGCTCCGGCAGCGCCGATGGCAACCTCTGACAAGCTCCTCCCAATTGAAGAAACCCTCATAGAACTATTTGGTGCGCGTCGGTCGACGGCACCTCGGAGATGATCAATATGGCACTTCAGAATGGAACCAAGGCACCGGCGATCAAGGCAAAAACCGACTCAGGGGGAGCATTCTCGCTGGCATCTCACAAGGGATCGTGGGTGGTGTTGTACTTCTATCCCAAGGACGACACGTCGGGCTGCACGGCCGAGGCCTGTGACTTTCGTGATGCGATGTCGGACCTTACCAAGCGCGGAGTCACGGTTGTGGGCGTAAGCCCCGACAGTCCAGCGTCACATGACCGGTTCAAGGCCAAGTATGACCTCAACTTCACCCTTGTGTCGGATGAGGATCATGCGATCTGCGAAGCCTATGATACATGGAAGCAGAAATCCATGTATGGCCGCACGTACATGGGTGTGGAGCGAACCACGTACATCATCAACCCCACGGGCAAGATCGCTGCTGCCTTCGAAAAGGTCAAGGTCAGCGGACACGTCGAAGCCGTCAGCGCGAAGCTCGCCGAACTCGGCGCCTGATCGATGATCGACACCCATGCCCACATCGACACCGAGATGTTTGAGGGCGACCGAGATCAGATGCTTGAACGGGCATTCGCAGCCGGGGTTGAGACGATCATTGTTCCCGACATCAAACCGTCAACTCGTCCACATCTCAAAAGCGTAGTCGACGCACACTCGCGCCTGTTTCGTGGTGTTGGTATCCACCCCCATCATGCCGGCGAGGTCGATCATCACGACCTCGACCTGGTCATGCAGCAGAGTCATGAAGACAAGGTCGTCGCCATTGGTGAGATCGGCCTCGACTACTACTACGACTTCTGCGCTCCTGAGACCCAGAAGTCGTACTTTCGTGAGCAGTTGAAGATCGCAAAGTCGCGGTCGCTGCCGGTGATCGTCCACAATCGGGATGCCGACGAGGACGTTCTCCAGATCCTCGAGGAGGAGCAGGACGGTACGCTCCGCGGTGTTTTGCATTGTTTTTCGAGCAGCGTGGAGGTACTTGATCGGGCCATTGAGCTCGGTTTCCACGTCTCGTTCACCGGCAACATTACCTTTGCGCGCTTCACACTACATGAGGTACTTCATCGTGTGCCACGTGACCGATTCATGCTCGAAACCGATTCACCATACATGACACCAGTTCCCCATCGCGGCAAGCGCAATGAGCCGACCTACGTACAACTGGTTGCAGAAAAATTCTCGGAGATCACCGGAATGACACTATCGGATGTCCTTCAAACCACCACGTCCACGGCACGGCGCTTCTTTGCTCTGGCAATGACCTTCATGTTCATCACGCTTGGAGCCATCGCACAGCCAACAGCTCCAGATCCGGATGCATACGACGTCGACTCTGACTACGATGTTGCCTATGAGAACTACCAGGTTGACTCTGCCTCTTGGGCTCGCCTGGTCAAGCCACGTCTGTTCGGCATTGGCATAAGCGCAGGCTCGAACACGATCACCGAGCGCCGGATCTATCGGCAACTTTACAAACGTGACCTCGCGAGTGGGCCGACGTGGAGAAGTGATCTTGACTCCACAGCATCATTCTCGTATCCGTCAATTCTGAGTTTTGGAGGCACCGTGGCATTTCAGGCCTCTGATCGGCTAATGCTAGAGGCCACCTACGTCAACACCCGAAACGACAGCAAACAAAGGCTCTATAACTTGCCAATCATCACTACGCATATTGCAGAGGCCACGATGCTCTATGCGCTCAATCCCTATAACAAGGTCAACTTCATCCCTCAGATCGGAATGGCATATGCCTACACTGACGACGGTGTGCAGACAATCTCCAAACTCGGCATCGTTGGGGGTATCGGCGCGGGAGTGGCCATTCCGACCTCGTTCGGGACGTTCTACCCCATGTTTAACGTTCGATTCAACTTCATGCTCGGTCAGGATCTCAAGCAGGTCGTACGTACGGAGTTTGTCGACGAAGAGGACAAGAGTAAACCGTGGTATAACCAATCCATGACCCAGCCCGATCCGCTTGCGCCCGATTCCGGAACGCTTGTCTACTACGATCAGGCCACGAACCGCTATTCTCAGGATCTGGCCGATATCACAACGATCTATTCGATCCCGCGTCTGACGATCCTGTTCTATCCGAACTTCTGATCATGGCCGTCATCCTCTCTGGTACGGCCCTGTCCACAGACTTGGCAACGATTCGAGCAAAGGACGCTCCCATCGATGTCTTTCGCACGGCCGTTCATAGAATCGGATTGCACCTGGCATCGGCAACACTGAATGCGCTACCTGCGCGGACGATCGACGTTGCCACACCTCTGGAGACGACCTCCTGCAACGTCATCGACGGACACGTCGTGTTGGTGCCCATCTTGCGCGCTGGCATGGGGATCCTTGATCCATTCATCGCGTTGTGTCCGCAGGCATCGGTGGGCTTCATCGGCCTGAAGCGTAACGAGGAGACACTCGAACCGCACGAGTACTACAGAAACCTGCCTCCCTCGGATCCGGCGACAACGTTCATTGTGCTCGACCCAATGTTGGCCACTGGCGGGAGCATGAGCGCCACATTTTCGATGCTTCGCCCCATGCCTCATCAACGTCTGATGGCTGCCTGCCTGATCGCCTCTCCTGAGGGGATCGCCACGATCGAGTCGGAGCATCCCGACGTGGCACTCTTCTGTGCCGCGAAAGACCGTGAACTTAACTCACTTGGCTACATTGTTCCGGGTTTGGGCGATGCCGGTGATCGCCTCTTCGGAACGTCATAATCATCTTTTTTCCGAAAGGACCTTCCCATGACTATTCTGCACTTCGGCGAGCACAGCATCCCTTATGCGGACATTCTCAATGCCCGCGTCAACTGCAGCTTCAATACGGCCGAGATCTATGTCGACATCGAAGTTCAGGGAGGGGGCGTCATGAGTCTCAATCTGCCGGACTCGCTCAGCTTTATGGATGCATTCATCGGCCACATCCGAGCCGAGAAGAACATCACGAAGTGACGGTTCCCAGGTATTGTCGAACTGATTCGACAAGTACCCGGAGGTCTGCCTCTGATGTGTGGGCGTGAACGCTGAACCTTAGGATCGGCCGAGCCAGCCATTCATGAACCACGACCTCGATGAAGCACTGGTCATAGAGCCAGTTCTTCATCGCCATAACATCAACGTTTGCCGGAAGGAGTACGGTCCCAAGCTGTAGCATGGGATCTGCTCCTTCCTCTCGTATTGAGGTGATTCCACGAATGGTGGTCAGCTCGGACTCCGTTGCACCGGTCAACGTCCGACACCTACGCTGGACGTCCTCCCATTGCGAGCGCCGCATCCAGTCCAACGCAAACGGCACGCAGAGAAATGGGCTATGATCGCGCGTACCGAGAAACTCGTTTTCATCGATGAACCGGCCGTCTCCCACCGTCGGAATGTCTGCACCCCAGCTGACCACGAGCGGGTCAATGTGCTCTCGGAATTGTTCGGAAGCCCACATGAAGGCCGACCCCTTGGGCGTGCACATCCACTTATGACAGTTCCCCGTATAGAAATCAGCGCCCAGCTCTGAAAGGTTGAGCGCGATGTGGCCCGGCACATGAGATCCATCGATTACGGTAATGATACCTGCCTGGCGTGCACGTTCGCACAATTGCTCAACAGGCATCCGAATGCCTGTGGGGCTGGTGATATGACTAATGAAGATCAACCGTGTCCGCTCGGTGACGCCGGACCAGATCAGTTCAAGAAGATCATCGATGCATGGCGCTGGCATCGGTATGGAGATACGACGCCACACAGCCCCCTTATCGATCGCATACTGCCTCCATGCACGATCACAGGCTCCATACTCATGATCCGTCGTGATGATCTCATCACCGGGCTTCAACATCGAACCGAATGCACGCGCCGCAACATTCACACCGTAGGTCGAGTTCGAGACGTAGGCAAGTCCCTCAAGATCGGAACCAAGGTACTCGGCCAAGGACTGGCGCGCCACGCGCATGTGATGCATCAAGTCGCGGAAGTACAGGACCGGTTGTTGCTCAAGCTGCTCGATCCACCGGCGTTGCTCGTCGAGGATCACCCGGGGGCATGCGCCAAACGATCCATGATTGAGAAAGATCACGTCTTCGCGAAGGATGAAGTCAGCACGCGACAACATTATCGCCGCTCCTTGATAATGGCACGCACGCAGCGGTTACCAACACGTCCCATCGGTGTGCGATTGACCTCGTCCTGTGTGACGATCGTCTCGAAGCGTATGCGTGAAGCATCCGCACCCAGAAGTTCAGCCACGGCTTCAGCGCGCTTGCGGGCAAGACCCTTGTTCGATTCGACTGTGCCAATGTTATCTGTGGAGGCTACAAGCGTGACCTCGGAACCGGTCCGAAGCGCAGCTCGCACAACGTCTAACTCGCGCTCATTTACATTAAGCAGTGCCGAGCTGTTGAAGTCGAAGTAGCAAAGAATCCGAGCCAATGATGCTCCGGTGACGAACGAATCGACCACACGCCGCAGTGTTACCGTGCTGTCATAGTATCCCGCTTTGAGGATGCGCTCCTGGCGATCCTCAACGAGAAAGGCGCCGACGTTGACGGAAGAGCTGATCCTCAGTCGACCACTTCCATGACCGATCATCGCCGTATCCAGCGTCACCGAATATGTGGGCCCCGAGCCGCTCAGAAGTAGCGGGGTTCCGTCGAGATCACCAACGACGCTTTGCTGGCACGTCGTATCGCATGTCATCACGTGGGCGAACTCGACGCGACCGGGCACGAGCGTTTCACTTTGGTACGACTCAGTTGCGGCAAGCACCGCCGGGCGATCATTCAACAGGAACGTCACGCTTCTGTGCTCATCGAGAAGAACAGAGTCTCCCGGCATGGCCGGATTCTCGGTTCGAACGGCGATCCTCGCGGCGTCAACTCCAAGCTGCCGAATGGCCCACAGGAACCTTTCTCGTGCAAGCACTGCCGGCTCATCCGCCGCGGCGGAACCGACGATCGTGACACGCAACGAGGCATTGGAAGCCATAGCTTCACGCACGGCCTCAATGGTGCGCTGTTGCAATCGGTCGCGTTCAGTCTCTCCGACAAGAGGTGTGGTTGAGTTTGCCTCGAAAAAGAGCACCGACGGCGCATCATACGCGGTCTTGACCACCATTCGCCTGATCATCGGAACCACCAGAGTGTCAGCCTCCGTGGCAAAGACTATGCGCGATGACAACGTCGGCACGCGTGGCTCTACCACTGGCGGTGGTGGTGGTGGCGGTGGTGGCGGTAGTGGTGGTTTTGGAATAGCATAGCGAACCGATGCGCCCAGACGCAGCGATGATGCCGACCACTGTAACGACGAGGTCATATTCGTCAGCCCAAACTGATAGCCGATCTCCGGAGAGATCTCGAGTCCGG
The DNA here is from genome assembly GCA_041170435.1 of Bacteroidota bacterium. Lineage (GTDB taxonomy): Bacteria > Bacteroidota > Ignavibacteria > Kapaibacteriales > Kapaibacteriaceae > UBA10438. The sequence goes on along the minus strand of JBEAYU010000030.1, from coordinate 6,719 downwards.
ATTGAAACATAAGCGGCCACGATGCTGCAATGGTTGCAAAGACCTGAGTCGATGCATCCGGCAGGTCGCCACTGAACACATTCCGGGTTCGCGATCCATCGTCGAAGGTCACTCCCGCATTTGTTGGCTCGACGAGTTCTTCTTGCTGTGAAAAGGCCGGACCAAGTGGCACACCGATCATGCCCCCGAGCCGAACCCGAAGAGGCAGGGATGTCAGGGGGCGCGCGCTAACAAACGGCTCAATGCCCATGACGCCATACGAGGCCGTGACGGTATGGCGCGAGATCCCCTCGGAAAAGGTTGATCCGCGGATGACGTATGAAATGAACTCGTCCTCGACAAACGACGCCGACAGATCCATCCAAGACACCCGAGTACCAATGCGGATGGGCTCATTAGCGAGGGTTGTGCCAAGATCGTACGTTATCGACGCACCAACCGACGGCCCAATACCGCTACCGATAGTGAAGGTGGCGCAACATGAGGGGAAACGCGGGTCGATTCGGCGGAAGTCGGAGATGTGAATGTTGTATCCCACCGACACATCAGCCTGCACACCGAATCGCGTTAGGCCAGAATCAGTCTGTCCATGTACGTTCTGCAGGCCAACCATCATGACGGCCAAAGCAAGCATTCCAGCCCTCATCGAATCACCATCAAGGCTGCCGATGAAACACGTCCGTTGGCATCGAGGACCACGCGGTAGGCTCCGCTGCGGAGGCTTAGAAGATCGATGCTGTGGTCGACCTTGCCAGTTGGCACGAAGAGATCGACATCCGCAACCACGATGCCCTGAGCGTCGATGATGCGAAGACGAGCCGATTCATCGCGGTCTGACGTGATACCGATCGAGACGCGATCGGACGATGGATTCGGAACAATGCCGCCAATGATAGGGCCGGTTGGGAACCGGAAATGCCGTGACGGGTCGGGATTGGCGATTCTCAGAAGAGCCGACCCATAGGTGGTCGAAACAACCTGACTGAAACCTGCAGACGTCGTATCGACAAACATGGTCGATGAGTCCTGCTGACCAATTCCGGCCGGACCGACAAGCCAGATGGCCGTGTCCTGTCGATTGAATGATCGCTCTACCTTGATGCGAATGCGACGTCGGCCATTACCGACGTCTTGCGAAAGGATCTCTCCCGAGCCCCCTTGCACTTCGATGCTCTGCGCTAGGAAGTGATATTCATCCATGTCAACGATCGCCTCAAGGGGGCGAATGCCATCGTATCGGACGTTCTCCGTCACAGACGTGAGGATCGGAATGCGGACGATCTGCCGCGGATCCACCTTTACACTTTGCGGACGCACGACAGCCGTACCGGAATATGCCATCAGCCGAACCTGCGCGTTGACTGCACACGGCGTAAAGCGGAAGGTCAAGAAGTCATTACCACTGATGGGGCGACCATCATGTGTGACGGTGAACACCAATGAATCACCCGGCGGAATGACCGTCGGAACAACAAGATCCGTCGTGAACGGAGCATCTGCCGTGAGCGTTACCTCAGAGAGAGTGGCCGGCGAGGCTGAACGGTTTCGAAGAACCATACTGCGTCGTAGACGCTCTGGGATGAAGGCCAGGATCGGATGGGAAACGGAGATCTCGTCGCCAGCTCCACGGCCCGTTACACGGATCGAACGGTACAGCACGTTCTGGCCGGCATAAGCGATCACGACCTCATCGGTATCGTTACCTCGCCGCCGTGGCAGAAAGAGAACCTCGATCTGGATGGTCGCGCCCGATGCAAGCCGCACACCGGGCGTGAAGCCTCGGATACGGAATTGCGAGGCTGTTCCCTTTCGCATGAACATGCCGTCGATCACTACAGGCACAGGATCATTATTGCGAATGACCACAAAGGTGCGGCCCGCGGTATCTCCCAAGCAGACATCGCCGAACGTTGTCAGGTCACCAAAGGTCGTCAGGTCTCGGTCCACCGAACGAATGCGCAGCGGAACACGAATCGTGCGGTCGCACGCCCTCAATTCAAAGGTGTCGGTCAGAAGACCCGTATCGCGGGGTACTGCACGGAATCGCAACGGAATGCACTCGCCCGGCGCTACCGTGTCGGCACGGAACGCATCGGGCATCGTTACCCAAAGCGAGTCCTGAAGCCCGCCAGTATTGAAGATGGCCGACACCGCACCGCGATTGCAGATCTCACCGGTGATGAGCGTATCGATCTGTGATCCGATGAGTTGATCTCCGAACGATATCGTAGGTGTTGACATGTCTGGGGGCATGATCGCCAGCACCCCGTCGCTAACGTCCGTCTCAGGATTGATGATGCGCCGAAGAAGAAGATTCTGCTGGAGGTCATTCGAGCACGATGCGAGGGTCGATCCGTCGGGACCGTACTCGATGTCGTTCATCAAGAGATTGTGTCCGGGCATTCCGGGAATGCCTCCCAGCATGCGACGTAGTTGCACATCGTACTGCTGAATCTGCGGCTGACCCTGAGCACCGAGGGTAACGAAGGTCTCACTCGGATTGATCGTCACACCAACAAGGTTCAAGCCCTCTCGGTAGATCACTCGGATCAGCGCCGAGGTGCGCGTGTCATAGAGAAACGTCCGCTGTTCCTGGGGTGAAGTACCCGACCCTGCATCGGCAACGCCGGCAAGGGCAATGAGACCATTCGAGCGAGAAACGGTGAGCGTCTGCATCAACGGTGCACCCATGCGCAACAACGTCGTTGGATAACGTGCATCCACAGTACCAGTCTCCGGCGAAACACGGATGACGTCACCGCTGATGAGCGACACATTGATCAAACTGTCGGCAAAGCGAACCGCCGAGATGGGGGCATCCAATGCAATGCCCGAACGCAGGGCAAGCGACGCACCATCATGAACACGCACGCTGGCCGTCAGAGGGCCGGCCACATACACCGTGTTTCCTGCAGCATTGGCGCAGACCTCCGTCACCTCCGGAATGTCGGCATCGACGCTGGCTGTTGGACTCTCCCTGCCCGTGGTCAAGCGCACGATCTGGTCACGTGCCGGAGCCGGTCTGTTCACCACCGCAAGCAGATCTCGCGTTGAGCCCGCGTAACTGAGCGCCGTGATCTTGACACCCGGAATGGTGGTGCCCTCCACCAGATACTTGTTCACGATCTGAGATGTTCTGATGTCCCACTCAAGAACGGCACCATTCTGATAGGCAGTGCTGATGTATCGTCCGTCGCTCGAGAATGCAAGGTTTGTGGCCTGAGAACGTTCGCCGGCCAGCCAACGCGCGTCCGAAGCTCCCTGCTTCTGGTACACACGGATTCGCAGACTGTCGGTGTACTCGCGCGGAACATCCCAAACAACTGATGAGTCCAACGTCGAATCGATGAATCTCCAAGAACGACCGTTGTTGAGCGAGTACTCGACGTACGTGGAGAAACCCTGGATCGCCCCTTTCCACGTGATAGGCAGGCGCTGGCAGGGGGCGATACGCTCCCCACCATTGGGGCTGATCAACTGTAGCAGCGTCGATGGCTGATAGGTTGGCGTGTTGGCAAACAGCATGAGAGAGTGACGTTGGCCACCTTCATAGACCACCGTCAGCACGTCGCTGACCGGGCCGGGCTTGCTCGGTCGGAAGATCAGATCGAAGCGGTAGTCCGTACCAACGTCCACCTCGACCGGCGGTGGCTTTGAGCCATAGGTGCGCTTCCAGACGATCGAGAAATCACCGCTGGTCGTTAGGATGGAGTCGATGAACAACCGCCGCTCGTTTCCGTTGGCATCGCGCGTGGCGGCAAAAGTTCGAATGTTGAGCTTTGTGAGCGACTCGCTACCGACGGCGACATCGCCAAGGTCAAGAAACAGCGGAAGTCGTCGAAACGAACTATCGCATATGAAGACGTTTCCGCCGCGGTTGGGGTTCACAGACCAGGTCAAGGGAAAAACGCCAACCTCTCCGTTGTTGACAGCGTAGAGCGTTGCACCACCTTCGGCGAGGGTCGGAAAGACATTGATACGCGGACTGAAGGTCGAGGCCGTGAACACGACACGCCAGATACCGGTACCGTCCGGGGTAATCTCCGAGATCCGCATGAATCGGTTGCTCTCCTGCATATAGACATCTCTGTCCGTCAGGGTCACCGGCTGCCCATTGCGCGTGGCACGAAAACGTACCGTGACGCGAGGAAACGAAGACACGTCGATGAACGACCCGACGCCGGGAATGGCAACGCCCGTCATGGTGATCTGAGCAGTCAGAACGGACGGAGCTACCAGTATGCATAACAGGAGAACTGCCGCAAAGTAAACTCGGGCCAATGTCAGAGGGCGATATGGATGCTGTGGTGAGAGCATGGTTTCCAGAACACGCAATCGGGAGTGATAGTTACACCGACGATCCGGCAGGAACAAAGCGTGCAAGGAACTCCACAACGATCGGATCCGTCGAGGCCTGAAGCTCGGCCACGGAGCCGGTGAATCGCACAACTCCGTCATGGAGCATGATCACGTGGTCAGCGACGTTATAAACGCTGAACATATCGTGAGTGATCACCACAGAGGTTACGTGGTACTTTCCTGCCAGATCATGCAGCAGATCGTCGATCTGCTGCGACGTGACAGGGTCCAAGCCGGTTGTCGGTTCATCATAGAAGATGTACTCGGGTTGCCCCACCAGCGCGCGCGCCACACCAACACGCTTTCGCATACCACCGGAGAGGTCGCTGGGCTTTTTAGCGGCGAGGTTGGCGAACTCACGCTCGTAGTCGGCACTGCCATTGCCGTTGACCGGTGGTAGCAGTCCCACGGCACTCAGCACGCGTCGTGCCTCTGCATCAATGTGTGCCGTATCTGTCACGCCGTGTTCAACGAGACTGATGATGACGTTTTCGAACACCGTCAACGAATCGAAAAGGGCAGCCCCCTGAAAGACATATCCGATGCGGCGGCGCATATCGAAGAGCTCGGACTTCGACAATGATTCCACGTCACGACCATCGATGAGAACCGAACCCGAATCGGCCTTCAACATGCCAACGATATGCTTCAGCAATACGCTCTTTCCGCAACCGGACCGACCGATGATGCAGGTGGTCTGCCCCGTCGGTATGCTGCAGCTAACGCCGTTGAGAACGACCTTCGAGCCGAAGGCCTTCTTGATGTTGCGAAGTTCGATCATGCGTTGGCAGGGGTTGACATTCTGGAACGGATCACATCAAGTGTGCCCGTCGGAATGGCATCGATCAGCTTCCTGGTATATGGATCGGTTGGCGATTGATAGAGCTCGTTGGACGTATTCATCTCGACAATCTTGCCGGCGTTCATCACGGCGATCCGATCGCTAATGAACTTGACCACGCTCAGGTCATGTGATATGAAGATGTACGTCAGATTGAACTCGTCGCGAAGCGAGACCAGGAGATTCAGCACTTGGGCCTGGACAGATACGTCCAGCGCGCTGACGCTTTCGTCGCAGATAAGAAGCTTGGGCTTCAGTGCCAGTGCTCTGGCGATGCAGATCCGCTGGCGCTGACCGCCGGAGAACTCATGAGGGTAGTTGGAGAAATGTCGTGGAAGCAGATTCACCTTATCGAGAAGGTACATCACGTGCTCCTTGCGCTCTTTCTCATTACTGCCGATCTCATGCACGTTCAGCACCTCCATGATGGCACTGCCAACACTGAGGCGCGGATTCAGCGATGAGTACGGGTCTTGAAAGATGATCTGGAAGTCTCGGCGCATCTTCTTCAGATCTGTCGATCCGAGCGAGCGAACGTCCTTACCATCGAACATCACAGAGCCCCCTGTTGGCTCGACCAACCGAAGGACCGCACGTCCGGTCGTGGTCTTTCCACAACCGGATTCACCGACCAGACCGAGGGTCTCACCCGGTTTGACGTTGAAGGTGATGTCATCCACTGCTTTGACCACGCCCGATGTACGACCGAAGAAGCCGGACTTGATCGGAAAATGAACCTCAAGATTGCGCACGTCAAGCAAGGGGGCTGCCGTAGAGAGCTCGGTATTACGCTGAGCGATCTCTGCGGCAGAATACGACACTTCGTCAATGCGCTCATCCACCGTTTCGCGAGTTCGTGCCGTGATCTGTCCGCTATCTGACTCCTCCATGAAATCCCGCACCGTCGGCAAGACCTTCAACTTTCTGTCCAAACGAGGTCGGCATGCCAGCAAGCCCTTGGTGTAGGGGTGCTGCGGATCCTCGAAGATCTGTAGGACCGGACCCTGCTCGACGATCTTGCCCTTGTACATGACGATCACATCATCGGCGATCTCAGCGATCACGCCGAGATCGTGTGTGATGAACATCATCGCCATGTTGTGCTCTCGCTGCAACTGTCGCATCAGGTCAAGAATCGTCGCCTGCACCGTCACATCCAATGCCGTTGTCGGCTCATCGGCGATCAGTAGGTCGGGATTGCACGACATCGCCATGGCGATCATGACGCGCTGCTTCTGGCCACCCGACAGCTGGTGCGGGTAGGACGTCATCATCTGCTCAGGACGGGGCAGCTTTACTTCGTTGAGAAGACGAAGTGTTCTGGCGCGAGCATCCTCAGTAGAGACGTTCTGATGAAGTCTGATGGCCTCAATGATCTGGTCGCCACAGGTGAACACAGGATTGAGCGACGTCATCGGCTCCTGAAAGATCATGGCGATTCGATTGCCACGGTAGGAGCGCATTCGCTCCTCGGAGATCTTCAGGAGATCCGTCGTTGTCCCGTCGGCTTCGTGAAAGA
>JBEAYU010000029.1:0-56279 GCA_041170435.1 Bacteroidota bacterium | reverse complement strand
ACCGTCACCGCGGAACGCGATGAGGACAAGCGGCAGATCTCCATCTCGCGCGTGAACATCCCGATCGAACAGCTCAGTCAGCTGCGCATCGGCGGTGAGGCCGATGTGTTTCGAGCATTGCAGATGCTTCCCGGCGTGCTGACCTCATCGCAGATCTCGAGTGGACTCTTCATTCGAGGGGGCTCGCCGGATCAGAACCTGGTGCTGCTTGATGGCATGACGGTCTACAATCCGACACACCTTTTCGGATTCATCTCGGCATTCAATAACGACGCTATCAAGGACGTTGACCTCATCAAAGGGGGCTTTCCTGCCGAATTCGGCGGACGCATGTCTGCGGTGCTGAACATCACACAAAAGGATGGCAATCGTGACCACGTCGAGGGCCTTGTCGGCCTCGGCCTTATCTCATCACGAGCCTCCCTGCAGGGTCCGCTCGGCAATGGTTCGTTCTTCCTCGGTGGCAGGCGAACGTATCTCGATCTTGTTCTCGGCCTCGTTCCCGAAGACCCCGAAGCCCCCTTGCCAAACTTTGGATTTTACGATCTCAATGCCAAAATCACGCAGAACTTCGGCGAAGATGATAAGGTCTCACTCAGTGGCTTTTTGACACGCGATCAGCTGGGATTCTCGCAGCCCGGCTTGGACTTTGGCGTACGCATCGGCAACCGGGCAACGTCGCTGCGATGGTCGCATATCTATGATCCGACGGTCTTTTCGGTGATCACCGTCAGCGCCAGTCGATACGACAATGGCTTTGACGGACGCAACTCCGGCATTGCCTTTGAGGTGCTTAACGACATCACCGACTACACGGTCAAGGCAGAGCTCGAATGGTTCACGGCCGATGATCTGACACTGAAGGGTGGCTACGAGGGGTCACTCTACAATTTCAACTACGTGCAGTATTTCGAGCAATCGGCGCAGAACAACACGGTCATCCGCGACACCACCGCGCTGGTGCTGTGGGACAACACGCAGTCGATGTATGCCCAGGCCAACTGGAACGTCACCGAATCGCTGTCCCTTCAAGGGGGCGTGCGAGGTAACTACTGGACCTCAAGTGAGGACTTCCTGATCGACCCGCGCCTTGCGGCCCGGTTACAGCTCAGTGAGGACGTGGCCGTCAAAGCTGCATGGGGCATCTATCATCAGTACCTGCGCTTGGCCTCGGCACCGGACTTCTCGTTTTTCGATACGTGGTTGCCATCGGACAACTCCGTTCCGCCGGGACGCGCCGATCACTACGTGCTGTCGGTCGAGTCGTCTCCGTACGAAGGCTATGACCTGAACGTGGACGTGTACTACAAGAACCTTGAGAACATCAACGAGCTGCGTCAGGGCAACCGAGGACGTCAGGTGAACGTCTCTGACGTCTTCTACGTCGGCCGGGGCTACACCTACGGTGCCGAGGTGTTCTTGCAGAAGCGCTCAGGACGTCTCACGGGGTGGATCGGTTATGCTCTGGGGTACGTGTTCTCGCAGTTTGACAGTGTGAATCTGGGCCGTTGGTTCCGTCCGAAGTTCGACCGGCGTCATGACCTGAAGATCACGGCGATGTACGCGCTGTCTGATTCGTGGGAGTTCGGCGCGTCGTTCATGTTCCAATCGGGACAGTCCTACACCGGCGCCACGTCAGCTCTGGGAGGCCGCATGCCCGGCTGGGAGGGTGGTATCGTGATGGTCAATCCTTCGCAGCGATGGGGCTTGCGTCTGCCGAACTCGCATCAGCTGAATGTGAACGTCAATTACAACACCACGCTCTACGGTCTGCCGTTTCGACTGTTTCTTGACGTGTACAACGTGTACTCGCGCCGTGACATCTGGTTCCGATTGTTCCAGACGGAGGACGGCGTACCAACGGTCGAAGACGTACGACTTCTTCCGATCCTTCCGTCAATCTCTGCCGAGTTGAGGTTCTGATGAAGACCATGATGAAGACCATGTCATCAATGCGACTCCTGCTGGCAGCATGTGCCCTGATCATCATGTCGGGATGCGAAGACCCCGTGCCAACGGACTACGTCGAGGAGATCATGTTGGAGGGCATTCTGCTGGCGGGCGAGCCCCTTGCCGACATACGGATCCAGAGGACGCTGCCGGTGACCGACACATTCCGCTTTGAACAAGCGATCCTGAATGATGCCAAGATCGTTGTCACCGCCGACGGTGTCGACATCCCCATGACCTACGTCGACGGTCCACGCGGGGGCACCTATCGTGCCGTTGACACCGCCTACCGCGTCAAGCCCAACACCCTCTACAGCGTGGTCGTCGAAGCCCGAGGTGCGAGGCTGACGGCCTCGACGCGGACTCCTCAGTCCTTCGAGTGGGTTGCTCCGCCACGCCCCTTTATCCAGTTCCCGTCGAAAGACTCGTTACTCTTGCCGGTGGACGATTCACTGCTTGTGTCGTGGACACCGGTGCCGAATACCGAGCTTTACATCATCGCTCTGACGTGTCTTGACACTCTTGGCTACGGCTCGTTTCTGACACCGCCAACCGATGATACCAACGAGCGGACAGTGCGTCCGAACCCGGATTTCTTTGATCGCTCGGGCACGTTGATTGCGAATGAGCGAACGACGCTCGGAGCAACACCGTTTGCCACATCCCAAACCGTCTGGGGGGTGTTCCGCTGGTACGGCATGCATGAACTGCGGATCTATGTTCCTGACCGTGCGTTCCTTGAATGGTTCTACCTTGTCGGGGGAGGACGCCGCAGCACCTACGATTACCGTCTCGGTAACATCACCGGTGGCCTTGGCGTATGGGGATCAGGATCACTCGTAAAAAGCAACAGCTTCCTTCTGAAACGTCCGGCCTGAACAAGAGCGTGTTGCCTGGGGAACTGACACGTTCGTCAGTCGCGTAGAACCAAAGTGTGATATGTGCCACTCAAGAGCTCGTAGGCTTTTGGGCCGCATAACTCGAGCACCGTGTCCATGCACTCTTGCAGTTCTGCTTCGTGCGCTCCAAGTGCAATTGCTCCTCTGACGTGTGAATAGAGTTGCGTTCCTCGGCCGAGTGCAGCGAGCATACACACGATGCAGAGCTCGCGCTCGATCGCCGATAGCCACGGCCGACTGAGCGTCTTTCCGTAGCCTTCAATGATCATCCATGAGCGCATCGATGGCGAGACAACGTCGAATCGCTGCATCATCCTTTCGTAGACCTGACCATACACGCGTCGACAGAGTTCTTCACCTCGTCGTTCAAAGAGCGGCACGTCATACGGTTCCAACTCGTGGCTGATCGACCAGCTTGCTGAGACATCGTGAACCGACGATAGTGCGTCCAAGGCGACGGGAAAACCGGCGAAAAGATACGTTTGGAGCAATGTCTCGTAGAGTCGTCGATGGTCAGTCTCATCAATGGCCCTCACGGCAACCGATCGCACCACATCTTGCCGACCTATGACGGCCGCGATCGAGGCAGTGAGAAGGTCAGCTCTCGACAGCCTATCATGGTTGCGGCGATCGGTCTCATCCTCGATCCGAGCAAGGTGCTCAACCATTGACGTGGTGGCTCTCGCTCGGTGACTAAGAGAGTTCTTCTGCTCGGAGCTCATCTGGGCATAGCTGACATTGAATCCTTCTGGAATGAACATCGGATCATATCCAAAGCCCCCTGATCCTTGGTCATTCAAGACGATCGTACCAGACGACTCACCAGCAGTCAAAAGGGTTCGATACTGATCGATGTAGCAGAGAACGCAAACGAAGCGAGCAGGTGATTCGATGACGTCATGCTGTCTCATTGCCGCGCGAACTGCATCGCGATTCTCTGCATCAGTCGCCTGTAGACCACCAAACCGAGCAGATCGCACGCCTGGTTGGCCACTCAGGACATCGATGCAGAGTCCACTGTCGTCGGCAATCGTCGGCAAGGAACACGCGTCAAAGACCGCCTGTGCCTTGATGAGGGCATTCTCTTCAAACGTCAGCCCGGTTTCGTCAATGTCCATCGAACCAACGATCTGACTCATTGGGATGAGTTCTAAATCTGTCATGCCGCACGTGCGGAAGAGGTCCGAGAGCTCTTGCACCTTGTGCTTGTTGCCGGTAGCAACGACGATCTTCCTTCTCATTGGTCGATCCCCAGATGCGCACGAACCTCATCAATGGCAGAAAACAGTTCCTCGAGATCGGCCATCGAATAGGATCCGCAGATACCTATGCGCATGACTCGTCCGGCCGACTGATCCTGACCGTCGGCAACCATCATGTTGTGCCGCTGCAGAAGCGCCCGTCGTATCTCGTCGATTCGCTCGTGAGCAACGATGACCAGCGCCTGCGATGAACCTTCACCGTACAAATCAAAACCACGCTCGAGTGCTTTGCTACGAACGAATCTGCGACGGTCGGCATGTTCCTGCCATACCGTGGTCAAACCCCTCTGCACGATCATCGAAGCAGCCTGTTGCACGGCACATACGATCGAGACAGGAGGGGTCCACAGCATCAGATCCTTCACGTTAAGCACACGCCGTAAGTCATTGGAGTATAGATTGATTGAAGAACTCTGAACGCACTCTTGAAAACGTTGACTCATCGTCACGATAGCGATGCCCGGGGGTGACATGAGTCCTTTTTGCGCGCCTGTCACCACGGCGTCAAGTTTCCATCGATCAGTACGCACTTCCTGAATGGCGATGCTCGTTACGCCATCAACCAGGAGAAACGCGTCGGGGCACTCCTCCGAAACGACGCGCGCTATCGCCTCGAGATCAAGCGAGACTCCGGTCGACGTTTCACTATGCACCAACCACACTGCACGAAGCCGGCTCGTTGTGTTCAACTGCCGGATGCGGGCGCGAACGTGTTCGGCCTCAATCAGCTCTCCCCAGGGGGCTTCCAGGCGGTGCACGATGGCACCTCTGAGTGTGCAACACTCGGCGAGCCGATCACCAAATCGGCCATTGATCAGAACCAAAACATGATCGTCCGCCTGAATGCACGCAGCGGTGACACTTTCAATGCCCGTCATGGCGCTACCAGAGAGCATCACGACAGCGCCGGCTGTATCGAAGATCGTTTGGAGATCTTTCTTGGCTTGGGCCAGAACCTCCCGAAACTCGTCGCTGTGATGGTGCATGACCGGTCGGCACGCAGCCTTCATCACCTCGAGAGGAACGGGAACAGGGCCTGGTGTGAATAGTCTCATGGCATATCGGTCAATTCGTACAGCAGAACAGCTGCCGCCACAGCAGCATTGAGTGATTCGACAACGTTCTTTGAGCCCTGAATTGTCAGCCGGATGTTAGCTCGCACCATGACGGCTTCAGATACTCCATGTGCCTCTGAACCTATCACCAAGCACCACTGTTCCGGCTTCGTGGCTGCCTTTGGGTTGATTCCGGCGTGAGCATCGGCCACAATGACCGGCAGGTTCGGTTGCTCATCCAAGAAATCTGTTACACGATGTCGGCGGATGATGTTCACCGACGCCAGCGCTCCGGCACTTGACCGAACCACCTTGGGGTTGTAGACGTCGGCACAATCGTCGGAAACGACCACATCGGTACATCCAAACCAGGCGGCAGTTCTGATGATCGTTCCAACATTTCCGGGATCCGCAACTGCATCCAGAGCCACCACTCGCCCCCTGCAGACATTCTCACGAAAGGTTGGCATGACCATGAGAATGCCCTGCGAGCTACGGGTGGAACACATGAGCTCGACATCCTTTGTGGATGCCGTCCGAACGTCGACCCCAGCATGGAGTGCCAGATCGGCGACCGAACGTACCTCGGGCGTGGCTTCGTCGGTGAGAATAAGGATACGAGGTCGCAGGCCAGCTTTGAGCATTTCCAGGCATGCGTGAGGACCTTCGACGAGAAACTCCTGTTGTTCAGTGCGAACAGATGCGCGATGCAATTGGCGAATCGCATTTCGTAGTTTGAGAGTCGTCCGCCCGAACTTGTCGTTCATTCCGCGAAACTATGAAGAGCATCAAAGAACTCCTTCGCGCAAAGCGTGATGGAGTGCCATTTACAGCAGAAGAGATTCAATTCCTCATTCGCAGCACGGTCAGCGGCGAGGCTTCATCGGCGCAAGCAGCGGCATTTTTGATGGCCTGTTGCACTCGCGGACTTGATGCTGCAGAGACCTCAGCCTTGACCCTTTCAATGGCTCAGTCGGGTGAGACGCTTCCGTCAGGAGCATCCTCGCGCCCACGAATCGACAAGCATTCGACCGGCGGGGTAGGAGACAAGGTATCATTGTTGCTGGCTCCTCTGGCCGTGGCCTGCGGTCTTGACGTTCCGATGATCAGTGGAAGGGGACTCGGACACACCGGCGGTACACTTGATAAGCTCGAGAGCGTGGTTGGACTTTCCACTGCACTGTCCCTGAACGACATGCGCTCCATGCTTGAGCATCATCATGTCTTCATGGCCGGTCAGACATCAACGCTCGTGCCTGCCGACCGGATCTTGTATGCACTCCGAGATGCCACGGGAACAGTTGAAAGCACGGGGCTGATCACGGCATCCATTTTGAGCAAGAAGATTGCCGAAGGTCTCGACGGCTTGGTGATGGACATGAAAGTGGGCAGCGCAGCCTTTCTGACCACGATAGAACAGGCCGAAGAACTCGCGCTGTCCATGCAACAGGTGTGTTCGCAGATCGGCCTGCCGGTGACCTTTGTGTTCACGCGAATGGATCGCCCCCTGGGCAGAGCAGTGGGCAACTGGCTCGAGATGGTCGAAGCCGAGGCAGCGCTGGCGGGTATCGTCGAGCGTGACCTCGCCGAGGTCACCACTGAACTCGTTGCTCGGATGCTGATGTTGGCAAACGCAGGACTAACGCGCGACGAGGCGCGCACGCAGGTATTGGCTGCGTGGCAGAGCGGCCGTGCTCACGTGATCTTCCACGAGATGATCTCCAGGCAGGGAGGCAATTGGTCTGACAGTATGCAGAAGTATGCAGCATTGCCACAACTCGACATTCTGGCTCGAGAGGACGGATACCTTGATGATGTTTCAGGACGTGACCTTGCTCTCATTCTCTCAGCTGCCGGCGCCGGCAGAAGCAGAGAAGATGACATCATCGATCACTCTGTTGGTATCGTCTTTCATCGTTCAATCGGGGAGCCAGTCGTTAAAGGCGAGCCTCTCGCCACCGTCCATGCTTCCGGTTCAGATGCCTGCAGGAGTCTCGCTGATCAACTTTCGTGTGTCGTAAAAACAACGACGGCTCCCTGTACGCGGGAGCCGTCAATGATTCTGAAAGTCTGGTAGGGGGCGATCACATCGCTTTTTGCAGAGCCGCAACAAATGCATCCTTGGGCATGGAGCCAACGATCTTCTGCGCGATGGTACCTTGCTTGTCAATGATGAACGTCGTCGGAACGGCTTGGATGCCACCGTAGGCTTCGGCGATCTTCTTGTCGGCATCCAGCACGTTCACATAGGCGATTCCATTCTTCTCGGCGTAGGTCTTGACGATGTTCAGTGCATCGGCCTTGTCATCGAGTGCGACGCCGATGACCACGACGCCCTTGCTAGCCATCTCCTTCGAGATCGCCACAAGGTCAGGGATCTCACGTCGGCACGGCGGACACCATGTAGCCCAGATGTTCAACAGCACGGTCTTTCCGGCAGCGACCTCCGCAAACGACCGTTGGCGGCCGTCTGGATCCGTCCACGTAAAATCAACGGCCTTGCCCGGAAGGGCGGCCTTGACGGCGGAAACCGAATACACACCGCCGGAGGCGCTGACGCCCGACGTGGCGGAGGCATCCGAAGGACGGTAGAGCCAGTACGCGGCGACGAGTGCGACGACGCTGGCAGCGACCAGAAAGCGATTCATATCAGAGTACCTCGAGACTGAAGAGAGCGGAGACTTCATTGACGGCCAGGTCAGAGACGACCGAGCACATGATACTATTGCTTTCCCAAACAAACAACGTCCGATCATCCGAAGACGCCCAGTGCCACTTGCTCTTCTCCACATCGTCCGCCGCTGCTTTGTCCATGCGAACGGTACTGCTATTGATGGACTTCTGATCGACTTCCAAAAGGGAGATGAAGTGTCCGGCCGTTCGGTACACCAAGACAGGGAAGTCCTCACCATTGATCGTTCTCACGCTACCGCCAACGAGCTCGGCTGCAACCGTCGGGAAGAAGACCTCGAAATCAACGCCACAATTTGCAAAGTAGGCTCGAAGATCATTCTTGTCGGCCGACCGTAAGCCAACGTCGCCATCGGAAGAGGCAACATCAGTATACGCCGTCAGAGCAGCGTCGGATAGGTTCGACGGCAATGCCGCCGGGCCCTGCGTGAAGACCACCAATGAGGCAACGGCAATGACAATACCAGCAATGCCGGCAATGGCGTACGACGGGCGCGAAAGGACTGCGGCAAGCACGGACCGGAGTCGACCGAACAAGCTCGGCCGCAGTTGAACGTGCGCCTCTGCTGCGATCGCCATGCGAATGGACCGCTCCACATGGACCGGAACTGCTTCGCGCAGAGCATTGCGACGCTGCCGTACCGTCGATCGTACAGCGCCGATGATCTTGGCCTCACGCTGGGCACGCACATCCGCCTCTATTCGGTCAGCCAACAGTTGCTGATCTTGCTTGTCCAGCAACTCGGAAATCCAATCAAAGGAGTCGTTCATCTTTTCCATACACTTCCTCAAAAAATCGAAAAGCACCTTGCCCTTACTTACTCCGGCTCTCCGGTGGAGAAACCCCTCGCCCTGGCGTAGTCGGCGAGTTTGGCAGCCAGGAGTTTGCGCGCACGGTGCAGACGTGAACGGACTGTCCCAATCGGACAGTCGATGAACTCGGCGATCTCCTCGTAAGTGAAACCTTCAATGTCACAAAGAATGACAACAGTGCGGAACTCCTCCGGGAGAGAAGCCACCGCTTGAGCAACCTCATCGTCGAGTGCGTTGTGGAACACCTGCTCTTCGAGAACTGATGTTTCGACCGAGCTATCCCGAATAGTCTCGTAGAACTCTTCGATCACGTCGTACTCAACGGTATCTGGAGCCTTTGAAGAGCGCCTGAACGTGTTGATGTACGAATTCTTTAGGATTCGGAACAACCACGCCTTGCAGTTAGTTCCCCGCTCAAACTTGTCAAAAAACCGGAATGCCTTCAGGAAGGTTTCCTGAACAAGGTCGGCGGCATCGTCTTGGTCACGAGTGAGCCGGAGAGCAAATGAGTACAGAGCCGACATATGCGGCATGGCCTCACGCTCAAACTCTTGACGCAGATCGAATGGGGAACTGTCGGACAAGCAGGACTCGCGTTACCAGTGACGAAGCATCTCTGTCAAAAGGCGCACGCCAACACCGGAACCACCCTTGCAGACGTAGTGGGAAGCCTTTGGCTGAATTCCTGTACCTGCAATGTCGAGGTGAACCCAGGGGTAGCTCACGAAGTGCTTCAGGAACAGTGCAGCCGTAATCGAGCCGGCACTGCGTCCACCAGAGTTCTTGATGTCAGCAAAATCACTGGAGATCAATTCCTCATACTCTTCGTGCAGTGGAAGTTCGCAGACAAACTCATTGGTCTTAGCCGCGGCCGTGCGCAGACGCCCCTTGGTCTTCTCGTCGGTACCCATCATACCAGTGGTGACGCTTCCAAGTGCAATCACAATAGCGCCGGTGAGTGTGGCCAGATCGATGACCGCCGATGGCTTATAGCGATCGGCATAGCATAGAGCATCAGCAAGAATAAGCCGACCCTCGGCATCAGTGTTGTCGATCTCAGCAGTCTTGCCGTTCATGAAGGTGATGATGTCACCCGGAACAAGTGCAGAACCGCTCGGCATATTTTCCGTTGCCGGCACAATGCCAACGACATTGCGCTTCAGACCCAGGCGGGCAATGGTCTGCATCGTGCCAATGACGCTTGCCGCACCATGCATGTCGCTCTTCATGTCGCTCATTCCGGCGGCCGGCTTGATCGAAATGCCGCCTGTGTCGAAGGTCACTCCCTTGCCGACCAAGACAAGGGGCTTTTCCGACTTTGGTCCCTTCATGTACTCCATCACAATGAAGACCGGCGGACGCACACTGCCTTGGTTGACGCCGAGCAGGCCACCCATCTTGAGACTTTGAATCTTGTCCTTGTCCAAGACCGTGGTCTTGAAGCCAGCCTTGCGGCCCACTTCCTGAACCTTACGAGCAAGGGACTCAGGATAGATCTCGCAGTTCGGCGCATTGGCAAGGTCTCTTGCAAGCGTGACGCCATCGACGATCACCATTCCAGCCTCTGCGCCTTTGCTGACAGCCTTTTGGTGCGCCTTGTCAGTAACGAGCGTGAGCTTCTTGACCTTCTTATCATTCGATGGGCTGATGGTCTTGTACTTGTCGAAGGCATACTGACTGAGCAGTGCGCCCTCAACAATGGCCTGTGCTATCGTGGCAGCATCGATGCCGTTGACAGTCTGAACGTCGATCGAAAGGTGTTGACACCCCGACGCAGCAGCGCGCTTTGCCGCAGCAGCGGCGGCACGACGAATCGTTTCGACAGAGACATTCTGTGTTTCACCCAGCCCGGTGAGTATGATCCGCGGGGCCGATGCGGCAGAACCGCAATAGCCCAACGTCGTCTGCAGAGCCTTGCCAGAGAAATCCTTCGAGTCGAACACCGGCGTCAGATGCGGGATCGCTGCGGTTAGCGCCTTGACATGTTGTGCGAACTGACGTTCGGACGATGGGATGAACACGACGATCGCATCAGACTTAATGCTCTGACGGGAAGCAATGGAGACGGTTACGGACATATCGAAATCGTTACGTGGAACAAGAGTGGCAAAATACGCAATGCATCAGGCCATTCATCGAGGGGAAAAGACGTGGTAGAGCCGAAACGACACGTCCGGCTGTCGGCCAACCGGAAGCTTGACGTATCCACCCTTGAGCCACAGCTGCATCTGATCGGAATAGTGAGCCTCAAGGGGCTGACCTGATGCTCCACCGGGAACGACCGTGTACTGTATCGAGTCGGTCATCATCGAGATGACGCGCATGCTTGCAACGACCTTCGTCGGCAACATCACTCCCCGCGGTTCTCTCGTGCTAAAGTTCCACTGTGTGTTGTTGATGGTCGTCTGACTGCCGCCCACATTGAATGGCCCCAAGTTCAAAGTCGGGCGCATAAGGGGATTCTTGCCAAAAATGTGCGGGAACGTCACCGAATGAATCGAGCCGAATGCCCAACCAGATTCAGGGCCGTGACGGAAATGCCTCTGGAGATCATCGATAGCCAGTTGAAAGGCTCGGATGACGATCCATGACATGTCTTCCGTCTGGCTCGGCGTTCGCACGTCGTCCCACAGTCGATGCCGCGGCTCGTCAAGAAGCTCGTCAATGCGACGTAATGGGATGTTTGAGACCATTGACCAGTCAAAGTAGAGTTGCTGACCAAGTTCGTCTTCGAACGTCGACCAGACAAGACGGTCGAGAAAGATCGAGTAGATCGACGCGGCATTATCGATCGGTGTATGACCGGCATCCCACGAGGCAAGAATCGACAAGGATCGACGTTCTGCCGAATTGAAACGCTTAGCAGCACGCTGTAGGATCGGCATAACACGCGCGAGCATCGCCTTTGCATAAGGCGACACAACGTCCTGCTGGATCATCTGGACATCCCGGACCGTTGGATTTCGATACAATCGCATCAGTTCGCCGATGCGCTCCATGCGAGAGGAGGGCTCAAAGAGCGAGCCGACATACACACCTGAGCTCGAAAGGCGATTGTTTGCAGACGCGACCCACCCGCGTGTCGGGTTGACCATTCGACCGAGATCATTCAACGACGAAACGCCGGACCAGTCGGCCCCCTGGACCCATGATGGAATTGGCAGGCGAGGATCGGCGCTGCCGCGTGCGGGCAGACTGCCGGCGGCCATGACTCCCATCCAGCCGGACTTACTGCCAACGCAGAACGTCAAGGCCGGCGAGCCCCATGTCGATAGAGCACTCAGTACCGACTCGACCGTTCGCGCTGAGCAGATGCGATAGATCGACGTGATCTCGTCACTCGGCCACGAGGCCGCCCACCGGAAGGTCAGCACGTTCGGCTTGGCTCGATTCCGCTCTGGGAACATGTATCCCGTTGCCGCTACGCGCGGGAACTCAAAGATTGGTGTCGGATCTCTCATGATGTGATGGTCTGAGATGACCCGCGACGTCGAAGTTGCACGAATACTAATGATTGTATCGGGATGACCGGCAACACGAATGGTATCGGCGATGTATCTGAACTTTCGCCTTCCACCGGAGGCATCTCGATAGTAGTTGACCGGATCGAGTGAATCGCAGAGTTCAACAACATAGTCCACGTCATCGATCATGGAGCTGGTGAAGCCCCATGCCACATGATCGTTTCGTCCAGAGACAACAAGCGGTATGCCCGGTACGCTCATGCCCACAACATTCATGTTTGGCGCTGTCAAGTGATTCTGGTACCACTTGGCTGGAATCGATGCACTCAGATGCGGATCATTGGCCACAATGGTGGACCCACCTGCGGTGCGCATGACCCAGCAATTACTACCGAAACCCGATCCTTGCAGGCCAAGCATCCGACGCGCGTTTGCAAGTTGGTCCCGCACGCGGCCAAGATGCGCAGCGGCATGGGAACGCTCTCGAAGGTGCGTCGAGGAACTGAGAGGCACGCCAACGGGTCTGCTCTGCCCCGCGGACGCTATGGAATCGAGCACGAACGGGCCACGATCGTCTCGAGGGATGTAGTCGCCTACAAACTCCGAGCCACGCTGATGTTCGATCTGCGCATAGGCGATGTCTGACCAGAAACCAAGACTCAGATCGAAGGCAAGGGCGCGACCAACCACAAGGCAATCCTCAGGTGTCCACAGCTCGGGCGTGTAGGAGAGGGCGTCAAACTCAAACGGAAGACTCTGCAGGTTTTCTTGAATGAAGGCATTGACACCGTCGCTATATGCTTGCAGGATCTGCATGGCCGTCGCACTGACCATCTTGCGCTGACGGCGGGCGATGCCGCGAATATCGATCGTGCGCATGAAGGCGTCGAATGGAACGCCATCAGGACCAAGGATCTCTGCCGTGTGTCCGGTCGCAGCCCGGCGCCAGAAATCCATCTGCCAAAGTCTGTCCTGCGCATGTGTATACCCTTGAGCAAAGACGACGTCTCGCAGAGAGCCACCAACGATGTGCGGAACCCCGAATGCATTGCGGAATACCTTCACCGAGTCCCGCACCAATGCCTGAGATTCCTGGTATGGTTTGGGATGACTTCTTGTTGCGAGCAGAATCGCAAACGTCACGCTGATCACGCCCAAAACCACGAGCGTGACGCCGAATCCCGTGGCACTGACGAGCAACCGTCGAATCATAGCCAGCGCTGACCCCGATACCACTCAACCGTTTCGGAGATGCCTTCGTGGAGAGAGACTTCCTGTCGGTATCCGATCTCCTGCCGTGCCTTCTGCGTGCTGCAGATCCAGTACGGTTGAATCAGATCACGCCCCTTTTCATAGTCGAGCACAGGGGGCTTACCGGCGATCTTTCCAAGGCCACCGACGATTCCAGCGATACCGAGAACAGCAGCGTGGGGGAGCCGCACGCTGATGAGCTTCCGTTTGCCCATCACAGCCCCGGTGAGCGTGGCAATCTGAGGCCAGGTGTAGAACTCGTCGGAGGAGATGAAATAGGTCTGAGCGACAGCATTGTCATGGAACGCGGCAAGGACAATGCCGCGCGCCAGGTCGCGCACGTGCACGAGGCTCACACTCTTGTTGCCAAATCCGATATACGTGGCCAGGCCTCTGTTGACGGTCTGGAAGAATGTCAAGATCGCCTCGTCACGCGGTCCGTACACAGCGGGTGGCCGAATGATCGTCGACGGAACGTCCGTGGCCTGCCGCACGACATCCTCAGCAAGCTTCTTTGTGCGACCATAGGCTGTGATCGGATGAAGAGGCGAATACTCATCGACGGGTTGTTCGATCGATGCTGACGGCCCAACGACCGCGAGAGACGAGATGTGCACGAATCTGCGCAGCGACGGGTTATATGCCCGAACCGCATCGATCAGGTTACGTGTTGCTTCGAAGTTGCCACGGCGGAATTCATCTTCATTTCTGGCAGCCGTCAGGCCAGCCACGTGGATGATTACGTCCATGCCGGTCACTGCCTGATGGAGCGATGCGACATCAAACAAAGAACCGTCAACTCGCGTGACATCCTTTCCCTCCAACCAACGCAGATTGGACGTTGCACGGGCGATGTATCGCACCGTATGTCCCTGCTCTAGGAGGCAATCCACAACATGACTTCCAACAAATCCGGTTGCGCCGGTGACCAGTACGTTCACGTGTTCCTCTTTCGAAGATGATGGGCAAGGGGCTTTAAGTAGATCAACGAATGATCACCACTGGCAAGCGACGGACATGTCGTCCATGGATGTAGCTAAGCACATAGGTGCCCGTGCTGAACTCATCGATTGGAATGGACACGCGACGCAGATCGCCAAGCGCAGCTGCCGGTGCACGCCAATGGCGTGAATCCCCGGAAAGTGACGTCAGAATGATACTCACTGCATCGGCTGTCACCGTCGAGTACTCGACCTGCAGATAGCCGTCCGGCGTGGCCGTGGCTCGGAATGTGATCGGGCGAACAAGGCCGGCCGTGGCGGCTTCGATCTCACAGTCAGCAACCACTGTCAGGTCTCCATCGTCACCGGTGATCATCGCACCGGCTGCGATGGCAGTATCGACATTCAGAATCGTGGACTCCACCGGTGCGACGAATGTTCGTGCACGAAGTGTGACGATCGGAGCGGCCCTTTTGATCGGCCGATCCGACGTCAGACGTATTGATGATTTGCCAGGACTCACCTCGTCGAATGTCGCGGCCAATCCAGGGATGTTGACCGAGATCACGTCCGGACGCACCAAGCGAGGATCATAGGACATATCGATCCGCATTGATCGTACGTCGGCCGAATCCAGAGCCATCCCTGCAGTAAGCTCGAGAGGAATATCAACGTCCTCGCCAGCCCGAGCCGTCAAACCCTTTGGTGCAATGATGCGAAGCCCCGTAACCACGCCTCGCCCAAATGTCGCGCCCGTCAGGGAGTACGTCACCGTGTCGGCGCATGGACCGGTGGTCGTGCTGATCAGCACCGCCGTATCGGCCCGATCATAACCTGCGAACCCATACTCGATATCGACGATCACCGTGCCCCCTGCCGGCAGCGTCGTTGGCAGAATCGGCCTGGTGGAGATGATCCGAAACGGCAACGTGAGGCCTTGTATGTCATCGACTTTCACCGGTGACTGTCCGGAGTTTGTGATCGTGAGCGTGCGAACGGATGTTTCTCCGTTGTTGATCGTTCCGAAGCTCGTAGAACTGATCGTAGTGGTTCTGCGGGGCCTGATGGCACGTCCTCGTAGCACCACGCGGCGTTCTATGCCACAGGGATCGATCTGCATAACGAGGGTGTCAATGAAATCACCTTCTGCAGGGGGCGTGAAGGTGATGTTCACCAACAACGAGTCACGAAAGCTTGAACCCGACTGAACCGCCGATGTGAACGGGGCTTGCAGGCGAAGGGACCGCAGACGCGACCGAAGTCCGGAGAGACCACGAGCAGCCATCGTGAAGGAGGCCGACTTGCTGTTCTCGCGACACAGCACGACATCGCCAAAGTCGATCTCCTGACGATCCAACACGTATGATGCATCAACGAGAAGTCCGTCAAACTGCACCTCGATGGTGTCTTGGCAGGGGGCCAGCACAACCTTGGCAACCATCGTGAATGGTCCAGGACTTGCCGAAGGCTCGAGGGTGACCGGTATGGAGCGACTTGACTTAGGATCGATCACGACCGTGCCGGCGGAATACTGCACGTCCTTTCCGATGACGTTCATGACGGTCATCGGAACGAGGGACGAGTTGGTGATGCTGATGGCCGTATCGAGCCGACGAGAACACGAGAGCACAACGCCGAGGTCGATAGGGGACTCGTCAACGGTGGCTTGTGGACGATAGGTGGCGGCTTGAACGCGTGCACGGAGCGTGTCCTGGCATGAAGCCGACGAGAATGGGAAGGCGATTGTCTGAATGGTTCCGCGATTGAGGTCTGCACCGATCGGACGATACAGCACACTGATGCAGAACTGTGTTCCGGGTGCGATCGTGACCGGACGTGGGATGTCCGTAAGCAGGTAGAATGGGGGATCGACGCGAGGAACGCCGATGACGATCGGCTCGCTACCGGAGTTACGAATGCAGAACACCGAATCCGGCCTGATGTCGCTGGTTGGACACGCCGTGAACGTTCCGAAATCAACTCCCGGCTTACTAAGCGCAACGGAAACAGCCGTGCGCTGCCCCTTGACGGTGAATGCAGCGGAGCCGCCGCATGGCTGCGCAGTGAACGATGCCGATGACGTGAACGTGCCCGGACCAGAGGGGGCGAATCCGAGAGTGACCAGCTGACGCCGCCCTGCAGGCACAACAAAGCCGGGCGCTGGTGCCACCAGGGCGAAGCCCGCCGGAAGATTGGCACCGGTGATCGTGATATCAGACTGCCCGCGGTTGACGATCTCAACCAGTACCGTGGTGTCAGTCTTGCATTGCCCGATGACACCAAAGTCCACTATCGATGGAACAACGGAGAAATCAACCTTGATGTGTCGCACCCGGACTGTCGGCGAAATGCCAGGGCAACCGGAAGCTGAGGCGATCCGCACCTGATAGTCCCCCTCAGCGCGGGCAACGTAGGTGTTAGCAGTCGCTCCCGGGATGACCTGTCCGTCACGAAGCCACTCGTACGAAGCAGACACCGTGGGAGTCGTCAGCAGAACACTGTCACCAGCACAGATTGTCTGAGGGGTTGATGGTCGGATCTCAACCGACGGAGCTGGTAGTGCCTCAATGACCACCGCATCCGAAATGGCCGAGCATCCATCGTCACCTCGGATGATCAAGCGATAGGAGCCTGGAGCACGGACAATGATTCTCGTTGTGCCGCCAACCGGAACGGGTAACCCATTCACCGTCCACTCATATTGGGAGGCATTCAGTGTGGTTGTGGTAAGCGATACCGTATCACCCGGACAGATCCGCAGCCTCGATGCTTGGATAAGGGGCTTGGTCGGATTGGATTTTGTGATCGGACTCGACTGAGCCCATCTCAGTTCTGTGTACTGGCGACCTCGTGCCGTTGTATCGTCCGTTACTGATAGGATGTCGTCACGACGATACCGATAGCCGTATATCCGGTAGGTATAAGTGGTACCACAGTTGATACTATTCGAGTCGGTCAAGCGCCGTCCAAGAGCCGTTGGCCGCACATCAACAACCGTTACCGAGCCAAAACGAGCCCCCTTACCAATGGTGGCGCCATCGCGGATGGATGTCGGTGAGAAGCTGGTAAATCCGGCAGTGTCGCGCAAGACCAAATAGCCGGTGGTACTGTCCTGCGGATGCGGATCATCGATCGCAGTCCATTCGATCGTGTTGCTGGTAGCCGACTGGGAAACGAGTGCTACGGATGGAGTACCTGACCATTTCGGTTCGCGAGTCTCTCTCCAGAACCAGTGGTTGATGTTAGCAACGCCTTGGTTTGTGCGAGCAAGGTCCCACCGATTTGGAAGACCACGTGAGTCGTTGAAACCCGCAACCACGGAATCCTTGGTAATGCCGACACCATATGCTGCAAGAGTTCTGCCCGTGACGCGATTCGACCGAGATGCCCCAACATTACCAGAGTCGAGGTTAGCCTTTGGCGCAGGAATCGCGTTATAGGCTGCTCCCGTGGGTTTATTGTGACCGAGGGCATGGACATGTGACTGATCGGCACGAAGAATCTGGAGTACATCGCCGCCGTCAGCGATGTTCAGATCCGCAAGGTCACTCGGAGGGGCAAAGTATAATGTGGTGAAGTATCGGGTATCACGAGACGAGATCTCCAGATATCCGTCCAATGGATCGTCATCTGTCACAAAGCCAGCAGGAACTGCGCGGTGCCACAACACGATGATCGTACCCGCCCGAAGATTCCGCCATAGTGGAACATCTCGAAACTGAGGGCCGCCCTGACGGGTGATCTGCCCTGTGTTGGCATCAGTGAGGATCCAGCCAACGGCGTTGAGATTATCGGCCACAACCAGAAGCTCCGTCCACTCGCTGTTGACATCCTGAATGTTGTAGTACTCGCTTACGACCATGTCCTGTGCCATCGACTGCTTGACAGTGGACATGAGGATGACGACAAGCAAGAATAAACGCGCTACAGTTGCCATTTCCTGACTCAAAACTCCCTTCGATTCTACAAAAAAAGGGGCATGCGTAGCCGCATACCCCTTTTGCTTCCAAACGTTCAGATCGGCAGGGTGAACGTGATCGTTACTTGATCACAACGATGGAACGCGTCTGCGCCACGCCGTTGACGAGCGTCAGAACTTGATACCATCCAGCGGCAAGACGTGCGGTCGTGAACGTGAACTTGTGATCACCCGGCATGAGCACGCGATCTGTGACAATTGTCTGGGCCTCACCAGTCATCTCGACGACCTTGACGACGACATTCGACGCTGACGTCAGCGTAACATGGACATTCATGACATCAGATGTTGGGTTCGGACCGACCCAGTATCCTGCAACGGCAGGGGACTGCTCATCGACTCCCACAACGCCCGGCCTCGTCGATACCGTGGTCGTGTCTGAGATCACCTCTCCGCACTCCGACCGCACACGGCACCAGTACTTGCCCTCGTCCGTGATCGCGTATGCGGCCTTGGAGTAGGTTGGTGTTACCTCGCCGGTGAGAGCGGCACCGTCCTTGAACCACTGATACTGTAGCGTACCAGAGCCAACGGCCGTAAGGGCGATGGAAAGGGGCTGCCCTACCTGAACGGCGATCGTTGCGGCTGGCTGCTGTGTGATGCGTGTTGCGTCACGAACGGTTACGGCGACAGCATTGGACATGACCATGCCGCAAGCCGTGGAGACACGCACCGAGTACTGTCCAGCACGAGCTTTGGTTGCCGACAACGTAAGCGTCGATGATGTCTCGCCCGAAATGTCACTGCCGTTGAACATCCACTGGTAGGAGATCGCGCCCGTGGCAGAAGCTCCGACTGTCAGGTTGAATGCTTCACCCTCACATGCGGTGTTTGCGATCGGTTGCGCTGTGATGGTTGGACGACCAGCAATGACCACATCGATCGATCCAGTTGCACTGACGGAACTATTACCGGCAACTTCGGCGTAGAGAGTATACTCACCGATATCCTCGTTGGTGGCAGGGTCGATGGTAAGTGTGGCGGTCTGAGTTCCCGTATAGCGACCACCCTCGGCCAGGGGAGCCCCCTTGAACCACCATTGCAAGCGCAGTTCGCCGGCTGGCGGGTTCGCATAGACGGTAGCGTTGATCACGGCCATCTGGCCGTCACAGATGGCGATAGAGTTTGAAGCAAAGTCGACGAACACACCGGTCGACTGCACGCGTACATTGCGAGAAGTGGCCGTGCCGCATACGCCGACAACAACACAGTAGTAGTCCGTTCCGAGGTCGGCGTTGGAAACGTTGCGGATCTCGAGGAGATTCGAGTTCGTGCCCACGATGCGACCGTTGTCGGTCAGCATCTGCTGTCCCTTGTACCACTGGTACGAGATCGCCTCATCAGGAACTTCTGCCTCAACCCTCAGGAAAGCCTTACCACCGAGAGTGACGGCAGCGTTGCGTGTTTGGTTGACGATCTGTGTTTGGCGAGCCACGCGAATGTGCACCTCGTCCGTCTTGGTGTTACCGCACTGTCCATACCCCCATAGATCGCAGTGGTAAACGCCCGACGAGTTGTACTGGGCGCGGTCGATCTGGAACAACGGTCCGGTTGCATTCGGAATAGCGACGCCATCCTTGTACCACTGATAATTGCGTACGGCTCCGCGGGTGATGGCAACCATCGAATATGCCTCACCGAGACAGAGATTCTTGGATTGAGGTTGCGCGGCGACGACGACGCTAGAGGCGACGGCGAACAGTGGCGACACGCCACTGATCTCAGGGCGATCGACTCCGACAACGCGAACAAGACACTGTCCGGCAAACTCAATGGCCGGGACCGTCCAGTCGACGGCCCTCAACGTTGCTGGCACGATGCCCATCGACTGCCAAGAAGCACCGTTGTTGGAGGAGAACTGAACGTCCACATTGGCCATGCCACGTGCTACGAATCGAGCGGTCGCGACAGAGCCCGAACAGAGTGTGTCGCCGTTCACAGGAGCAGACACCGTGATCCTTGGTGTCTGCATAATGATCGGCCTACTGAAGCCACCAGGCCCAGTAGGGTAGGCGACCAGATCCGATGGATTCGTCTGAACACCGTTCCACGTGCCATCGACTGAGGTGATGGCATTGACGATGGCATTCGTATTTACATCACGCTCTTCAATCCGACGCACTCCCGTTGCCAGAGCATTGGGAATGAATGTGGCCCATGAGGTCGGCATGGTCTGCCGTGTTGCATAGAACGACTCAGATCCTGGCACCGAGGTACCCTGACGCTGTATCAACGCCACGGCTACCGGACGTCCTGTGCCGGCCGAATTGTCGTATAGGAGCACGTAGTTCTTTTCCGTCAGCTGTGAGTTATCGTCGGCAATACCCGTTGCCTGCGTCGTGAGCGTGCCCATTCGCAGTGCAACAGACGTCTGTGACAGCTGATAACGGTTGATGAGGTTACCATTCTGATCGCCCAGAGCAACGCGCCAGAAGATCGTTGACCCTTCTTGGAATGCCACGTTGGTTGACGTGACAAGGTTGATCCAGACAGATTTGGTTGTCTGACCAGCAAGGGTCGAGAACGTGGAAAACTCACCGGCATTCGTCAGCGACTTTCCTGCAGCGTAGAAGTACGTATTGTCATTTGCATTGTAGTGGATGTTAAACCCACCACCTGTTGAGGTGAGGTTTGCATCCGTGGCAAGGCCAGTGTTGTAGCGGTATACCGTATTTGGCGTGAGGTTGGTGAACGTTACGCGAGCAAACACTGGGATCGGGAAAGCGGAGGTTGAGGAGTTACATGTTCCCGAGGCGACACGCGCATGAATGAACTGTGGCACGATGTCGGTGGTCATTGATGGGGCACCTGCAACATTGATCGTCGGCAGAAGCTGTTGCGGAATGCCCGGAATGTTCAGCGCCAATTGGTACGTACCGGGGGCACTGACAGAATAGTTGTTAAGTGTTGCCACACCTGCACTGGCAGGTGCCGTCGTCGTGCCTGTCAGCGCTCCGGGTCCCGAAATGAGCACGACCGAGACGGTGGAAGCGTAATTGGCATCAATGGTGTTATCAGAGCGATAGACGGTCACTGTGAGCGGATTGAACGGAATACCTACATAACCGCTGGTCTGCACTCCACCTAGCGACGCGTAGGCCGGTGGGCCGGTGACCGTGAAGGTTGGGGAGGCCGCCTGCGTCAGCACTTGACCCGCAATAGCACTCGCACGCAAGGAGACACCCGACTCGGCGACGCTGTATGAGACAGCTGTAAGATCCACAAAGCTGCTACCGGCAGGGATCACTCCGGTGAGTGTTCCCGAGACCGAGCCGGTTCCGGAGTTGACGGCGACTTGGACTGTCGTGGCCGTTGTGACATTCTTTGCAGCGCCGAGAGCATCGACAGCGCGCACGCGGAGTCCAAACCCGGTGTTCTGCGATGGAGAGGCCGGCACAATGTTCTCAATGGCGAGATTAGTAGCGGTTCCTGCTGTGGGATTCGACGAGACAGTTAGCTGATCGAAGGTGATCCCCGGACGGCTGCCTGATGAAAAAACAGGGGCCTGGTAGTATAACCATCGAAGCTGAACGAGCGATTGGTTTTCGCATACCGTCGGTAGTGTCGTTGTAATGGTCTGCGTCGTGGCAACGCCCGAGGTGTTGAGCGGAGCAACGTACTCGGTTGGTACACCATTGCGAGGAACGTCGAGCCAAGATCCGGTGGTGCTCAATCGGTACTGCAGGCGAAGCGCGTACGGACGAGAACCGGAACTGTTAACGCTCGACGTCCACGTGACGCCGATCTGTGCACGTCCTACGGTGTTAAGTGCAAGCACAGCAGCACCAACGTAGTTACAGTTACAGACCAGCGTGCCGGTGTTGATAAAGGCTAGACCACCTGTACCGAGACCATTAATGCGCGCACCGCTCGACAGGTTGTATGCACAGTTGAAGTCGCCCACAACTGG
The DNA here is from genome assembly GCA_041170435.1 of Bacteroidota bacterium. Taxonomy (GTDB): domain Bacteria; phylum Bacteroidota; class Ignavibacteria; order Kapaibacteriales; family Kapaibacteriaceae; genus UBA10438. The sequence goes on along the minus strand of JBEAYU010000029.1, from coordinate 34,064 downwards.
ATCGGTCGCTGGCGCATCAATGTTGGCAACCATGTGGAACACCATTGCCGTGGGATACGTACCGGCAGGACTGGTATTCAGCCAGTCGGTGAACGTATAGTTGCCGCTACTGAGCGACCACGTTGTCGCAGGTTGAGACTGACCATGAGCACGTGGCTGAAGCATGACCAAGATGGTCAGCACCAACACACACAGAATTGAAAGACGCTTCATACGCGGAGCCAGACGATGTGGAAGGAGATGATTTGCAAACCAGGACCGGGCAAAAATATCAAAAAACAGCCCTCTGGCATATTCATGGGGAATTGCCAGGGGGCCAGAAGAGCTGTGTGAAGAAGTTATAAACCGGTCAGTTACCCATCATATAGTCTGGATGCCGCTCGCGCAACACTGAGTAAGAGTAGTCCACGATGTCCTTTAAGCAGCCATCGACAAAGGGCGACTTCAAAGCGCCATGCTCGACGATTCCGAGAAATGGCTTGGATCCGCCAACGTCGCAGATCGACAGGTATGACTCAAATGCCTTCGTACGATCATGTTCCGACCACTTCCAGTACTGCAACGCGCAGGTCTGGGCAAGGGCATAGTCGATGTAATAGAACGGCATCTCATAGATGTGTCTTTGGAACTGCCAGACTCGGCCCTGCTCAGAGGCTGGAAAGCCCTCGGAGTTGCGCCACGGCATATACATTTTCTCCATCTGCAGCCATTGCTGGTTGCGCTCTTCAGGAGTTGCATCCGGGTTGGCATAGATCCAGTGCTGGAAATGATCCACTGCACAGCCGTAGGGGAGAAACAGCAACGCTCCCTGCAGATGATAGAACTTGAACTTCTCCGTTTGGTCTTCGAAGAACATGTCCATCCACGGCCAGGTGAGGAACTCCATGCCCATGGAATGAATCTCACAGGCCTCCGCCGTTGGCCAGAAGTACTCCGGCACTGGCAGGTTCCTGGAACGATAAGCTTGGAAGGCATGTCCTGCTTCATGCGTCAAGACCTCAATGTCATGCGTCGTGCGATTGAAGTTTGCGAAGATGAATGGCAGTCCGTAGGCGCTAAAACTTGTGCAATAACCGCCGGTGGCCTTGTTGTCGCGGCTCTTCAGGTCCAAAAGTTCAGCATCGAGCATGAGTTGGAAGAACTCCTTGGTCTCCGGCGAGAGCTCGCCATACATTTTAGCGGCGCGATCTACGATCCAGTCATGATCGCCAGACGCCACAGGATTACCATTGGCAAACTGGAGTTTTTCGTCGGCTGTTGTCATCATCGGCAGTCCGAGGCGCTGCTGCTGTGCCTGACGAAGTTTGGAGGCAAGGGGCACGACATGTTGGCGCACCTGATCTCGAAACTTCGCAACATCTGCCGCGGTGTAATCGACCCGTCCGAACTCGATGTATCGAAAGTCGATGTACGATGAGTACCCCAGCTTAGCAGCTTTCTGAGCTCGGATCTTCACCAGCTTGTCAAAGATGCTATCGAGCTCCTCGGCATTGGCAAGCAGGAAGTCTCCCATCGCTCTGTAGGCGCGATGGCGCACACCGGCATCGAGATCGATCACAAGTCTCTGAATCGTCGACAGGTTATATGTCGTGCCGTCGACGTCGATCTTGGCTGAGGCCGTGATCTCATTGTAGCGAGTTGTCAACTCCGACTCTTGAATCAAGAGGTCCTTGATCGATGGATCGAATGTCAGCGTCGAATTCTTCAACCGAGTCAGAAACAGATCACCGTACTTGTCATCAACGGCTTGGCGGAATGGAGATTCCAACAGCGCGTGGGCCACGGCATTGTCACACTCGGTGATGGTGGGGCCGTTCTCATCAAAGAACAACTTCTCTGCCTTCGCCTTTTCTTCCGAGACATCCTGCGTGAACTTCACTTCCGCGAGAGAAGCCATCGTGTAGGTTTCGATCCGTGAGCTGTTCCAGCTTTCAACACAGGCCACGACATCATCGGCAGTGGTTGCCGACTTGATGCGTTCGACTAGGTCGTGCGAACGTGCCTTCAGGATGGCGCAATCTGGGCGGTTGTAGGGAAGCTGAGAGAAAGTCAACTGAGACATGTGATTGATTCTTTCTTCATCACTCGCTGGCAGGGTTATCGTGAATCGCCGCGTAAACGGCGAATCCTCTCCCGTGCATCTGGAGCAATGATTGATCGTGGATAAATGCGAAGGAGAGCTTCGAGCACCTGGATCGCTTGCTGCGGGTCGCGATGGGCAACGACAACGTCAGAATACGTCCACATTGCGCGGTCACCGTAAATCGACTCGGTGCTTGAATCGATGATCTTTCGGAGCATGACGAGTGCATTGACCGTGTCGCCTAAAGCCAGATAGCTTCGCGCGCAGATCAACATCGAACGGTCGCGCATATCGGCATCGCGCATCCGCGCCAGAGCGCTCTGTACGACAGGGATGGCCTCGGAATGACGACGACGCGCCACCAGACCTTCTGCACGAGCAATGGCAACAACAGATGCTGAGTCGTCAAGTGCCAGATTGAGAAGGAGCATTCGGTCAATGGCATCGTTGGAAGCGATCGATCCGGTCGATTCGATAAGGGGCTGATAGAGGATCTTTGCCGAATCGAGCTGGCCGTTCCAAAGAAGCATGTCGGCCAGCTTCAATCGAGCGACGTCAGCACGGTCACCAACCTGCCCCTTGGGCCCATTGATGATCTCTGACAACACACCGCGCGCACGGTCATCATCGCCCATGACGATGAAGATGTCGCCAAGTCTCAATCCAGCATCAACTGCGCGTGAGGTTGCACTCCATGAACTGCGCAGACGTAACAAGCGGTCCCGCGATGAATTCATGTCCTTGAGGACGTCATCCAACAAGAGTGCCGAAAAGTAGAGGGCGTCGGCAACAATCGGATTGGTTCCGAACCGCGCGATCAATTCATCGTATCGCCGAATGATATCTGCGGCCTCGGCCGCGGTGGGATTGGACTTGAGACGCATTTGCAGCTCGAGGCATCGAACGGCACCGAAGACGGCTGACATGACGATATTACCATCCTTGGTCCTGCGAACAACCTCATCGTAGGCCTGAAGCGCCACATCAAACTGGTCTGAGCTCCTGGCACCTTCGGCAAAGACCAGCAACTCAAGGCCGGGTTGGGAAGACAATTGGTCAAGCTTCGCGATGACGTCATATGACTCCCTCCAACGCTTGGTTTCACGATAGAACCAGGCAGATAGGCGCAAGTTCTTGCCATCGTTCTGAGGCAGCTGTTCAAGGTTTTCCGCGATGATCTCAGGACCATTCTCATAAGATAAAAGCACACTCAGACGCCTTTCGGCGAAGATGGGATCACCATCGACTCGAAACGCTGCCAGAACGTCAGCTACCGCACCGGAAACGTCACCGGCAGCCGACCGGAGCTTGAAGATCTCATCTGCATAAGCCGTTGGCGAGCCGTTGCGTGCTCGAGCGGCGACAAACGACTCCAGCGCATCGGTGTTCATGAGCAGATCCATCTGATCACGACCGATCTGAACAATTGTCGCCTCGTCATCACCGGAGAGAGATCGCGCCTGTTCCCACCAGGTTCGTGCCTGGTCGAATCGATTCAGTCGAGCATTCAGTGTGCCTGCCACGATAGCTGTCGCTGGCGAGTCGGTCTTCTTGGCCTGTTTCTCCACGAGTTGTAACAGTGCCGCATATTGCCCTAATGCAGAAAGCGAACGAACGACCCCTTCGAAATACAAGGCTGAAGAAGGTTGCGACGCGTGGAGTTCCTGAAAGATCCGCGCGGCATTTCGATGATCCCCCGAGCGCTCATAGGCGACAGCGATGCGATACTTCTCGGTGTCTTGGTCCGATGCAACAGCCTGGCCACCCAGAGCACACAGCTGCACAGTTCCGGCTGTCATGAGCAAGAGCAGCCCCAGCAATATCAATGGCATCTTCATCATTTGGGGCAGCCTCACGGCATCCATTCCTCTGCCATGATCGGCAATACATTTTGCTGAATCGGTTGACTCGGTACCAGAACCTGGCCGTCGTGCTGAATGATCACATCGATCTCCGTGCGCAGACCTAAGAGATCGGGCAGATAAATGCCCGGCTCAATGGAGAACGATGTTCCATGGAGAATCTGCCTGGTGTCATGCGTCTCGAAGTCGTCCATGTTTGCTCCCGGACCATGCACCTGGGTCGTGATGTTGTGTCCAGTGCGATGAATGAAGGCATGCCCCATACCAGCCGATTCAATCACCTCTCGGCATGCACGATCGACCTCGAAACCTGCAATTGGATGGCCAGAGATGAAACGCTCCTGTACGAGAGATAGCGCGGCATCGCGACCGTGACGAATGATGCGGAAGGCTGATTCAACATCGTCCGGGACTCGTTCTGCTGTATATCCTATCCACGTGATGTCAGCATACACCGAGCCCGGGCTGTCATGACGACACCAAGCATCGATCAGCACCGGCATATCAGGCAAGATGTCGCTACTGCGCATGATCGACGGGGCATAGTGTGGCGATGCTGCATTCGGTCCAATCGCCACGATCGGGGCTGAGTCGGTCACGAGACCCTTTCTGTCAAACTCAGAAAGGATGAATGACTGGACTTGGTACTCGGAGATGCGCCCATCGTTTCGAATCGTGTTGGCGATGAGTTCAAATGCGCTCATAACCGTCTCTCGAAGCTGACCGGCAGCAAGGCATGCACCGGCGATCTGATCGTCGGTCAGAACCGAGGTGAACTGCTGAAGGATATCGGCCGAGCTGCCCACATCGACTCCGAGTGACCGGATGAAGTCAACTGTTCCGGCATCGACTCGGCTGACGACTGGCAGGTCGCCCATCGGCGAATACTCCATGGCCACCCGTGAGTAGGGAGCCAACGAGGAGCTGACAACATCGATCCATGACGTCCGTGTGTCGTAGAGTCTGGCCTCGATGTCCAAATGCGAAAGAGGATCCTGCTCCATGCGATGGGTGATCTTTACGGGTCGACCGTTGGCTGGGATGATGACGATCCATCGGCGCGTACAATGAGCATCGGCATCGAGTTGCAAGACGTCCCACGCAAGCTCATTCGAACCTCGAAAGTCATACAGCACCCAAGCGTCAAAACCACTCTGGGATACTGCCTGCTGGATCGTATTGAACCTTGTCATATTGAATCCTCATTGATCGTGATGTTGACGCGGCCGAGAAGACGATGAATCGCCAAACTTGGTGCGAGAATGCCGCTGACGCATTGACCGCGCATCAACTCGCAAGCAGAGCGAAAAGCCTCCGCATCGTGCAGGCGCAAGACGATCTCCGACGACAATGCGCGGTCGAACCACTCGCCACGCTGACGGCGGCGACGATTCATGCGACGATCGTCGCGAGTCGTGGCGAAGAATGTTTCGATGGATTCAAGAACGGTTTCTGCCCCCTGACCGGTGATCGAGGAGGATGAAATGACGGGCACGGTCCAGTCATCCTCGGCCTGACGCATATATCGCAGGGCTCCGGTGAGAATCGCGGCCGATCGCCTGACCGCGGCCTCATCGACGTCGACCTTGGTGATGACCACAGCATCGGCTACTTCCATGATGCCGCGCTTGATGCCTTGGACATCATCGCCACTGTTGGCAAGAGCCAGCACGATGAACATGTCGACCAAGTCGGCAACATCGGTCTCACTCTGTCCAACTCCCACGGTTTCGATGATGATCGTGTCGAACCCGGCCTCTTCGCAGATCGCGATGGCGTCTCGGGTGCTCGGCGCAGCACCTCCCAGCATGGCCTTTGACGGTGATGGCCGCACGAAGGCATCACGTTGAGATGAAAGCAGAGGCATTCGGACCTTGTCTCCCAGGATACTCCCTCCGGTGCGGCGGCTGCTCGGATCGACTGCCAGCACAGCCACCCGACGGCCGCGCCGCAGAAGGTCCATCCCGATGCGCTCGATGAACGTGCTCTTGCCAACTCCCGGCGGCCCGGTGCACCCGATGCGCCAGGATCGTTCACCGGCGCTGGCACAATGCTCGAGAATCTGGTAGGCAAGTGCGCGATCGTCTGGACGCGTGCTTTCAATCAGGGACAGACATTTCGACAGAGCTCTTCTCGAGCCGGATCGAAGATCTGCTATGATCGATAGTGACGCTACGGTTCCGTCCATGGGGTCTACTCGACGGTCACGCTCTTGGCAAGGTTGCGAGGCATGTCAACGTTACAGCCTCGCTCCAAGGCAATGAAGTATGCAAGCAGCTGTAGCGGAACCGATGCCAACACTGGTGTGAGCATCGGCATGGTGCGTGGCATACGGATCACGTGCGTTGCAACATCGGCGATGCGCTCATCGTCCTCGTCCGCGATGGCGATCACACGCCCATTCCTGGCACGCACTTCCTCAATATTCGAACGGACCTTGTCATAGATCTCATCTTTTGGCGCAATGAACACCACCGGCATGTTCTCGTCGATCAAGGCGATCGGACCATGTTTCATCTCCGCCGCAGGATAGCCCTCAGCATGGATGTAGGATATCTCCTTGAGTTTGAGAGCACCCTCCAATGCGGCAGGGAAGTTGACTCCGCGGCCTAGGTAGAGGAAGTTCGATGCTCCGGCATACTCCTTGGCTATGGCCTTGATTGGTTCGACGTTGTCGAGGATACGTGTGATCAGCTCGGGTATCCGCACAAGCTCCTCGGCAATGGCCTTGCCCTGCTCGGCGGAGAGGGCCCTCATTCGACCGAGGTACAGGGCAAACTGCGTCAGCACACAGAGCTGAGACGTGAAGGCCTTGGTTGACGCAACGCCGATCTCCGGACCGGCATGAAGGTACACCCCTGCGTCCGTCTCCCGCGCGATGGTGCTACCGACAACGTTCACCATGCCGATGACCGTTGCCCCCTTCAACTTGGCCTCTCGGATCGCCGCCAGCGTGTCGGCAGTCTCTCCGCTTTGCGAGATGGCAATGACCACATCGTCCGGGTTGATGATCGGGTTTCTGTAGCGGAACTCGCTCGCGTACTCCACCTCAACCGGAACACGTGCCAGAGATTCGATGAGATACTCACCAACGAGCCCGGCGTGCCAGGATGTACCACACGCCGTGATAATGAATCGGCGGGCTTGTCGCAGTTGCTCCGCCACACTGGCCAAGCCGCCCAATCGCACGGTACCGTCTTCGACACGGAGCCGGCCACGGAATCCATCTCGAAAGGTGATCGGCTGCTCATAGATCTCTTTGAGCATGAAGTGCTCAAAGCCGCCACGCTCGATCTGTTCAAGTTCGAAGGCGATCTCCTCAACCACGCTTCGAGTGTCGACGTTTTCGATGGTCTTTGTCGAGAACCCATCGCGCCGTAAGATGGCCATTTCGTTCTCTTGCAGATACACTACCTGCCGGGTATGCGAGATCACCGCTGAAGCATCCGATGCAACAAGGTACTCGCCGTTTCCGATACCAAGGATAAGGGGGCTTCCGCGGCGTGCTGCGATGATGATGTCGGGTTCATGAGTGCTCAAGACAACGATCCCGAACGTGCCCTCAACCTCGGCAAGGGCAGTGCGGACGGACAGCTCTAGATCGTGCAAAGTCTCATAAAGCATACCAATGAAAACGGCCAAAACCTCACTGTCCGTTTCCGAACGAAAGGTATAGCCAGCACTGAGCAACTTCTTCTTGATGGTCAGATAGTTCTCAATGATTCCGTTGTGGACAAGTGCGATGGAACCGCTATTGTCCGTGTGCGGATGGGCGTTTTCGTCAGACGGTACTCCGTGGGTGGCCCATCGGGTGTGACCCACGCCCACCGTTCCGTCGAGCGCGTGCAGGTCCACACTGCGCTCAAGATCGACCACGCGACCAGCCTTCTTGGCAATGGTCAACCCGTCTGGAGCGATGCAACAAATTCCCGCGGAGTCATATCCGCGATACTCGAGACGCTTCAGTCCGCTGACGATCAGCGGTGCTGCCTGCTTCGAGCCGATGTAACCTACAATTCCGCACATGGACGCAAACTTACGGATGCCGACTACCGAAAGAGCGGAGTCGATTGTTTTGGGATCACAAGATCACGTAGCTGGGCAGCTGATGCACCGAACCGGAGGAAGAAACCGCGGTTGAATCCCACGGGAACCCAGTTGAGCGTCAGATACCAGCAGTGTATCTGCTTGGAGATGTCGATGATGGGATTGATGAGCTCGCCCGTCAACAGGTCCACCGTCCCGGACATGCCGACGCGCGTGGTCGCTGTGAGCGACACAGACCCGCGGATGACTGCCTGGAGTGATTGATTGGTGAACTCTGGATCGGGTCTGGTCATGCTGTAAATGATCTGTCCAGACACTTCCCACGGCATCGAAAGTGGCGTCCACCCCGGGGAACGGTCCCCAAAGATGTCGGCTTGCTCTGCCTCGGTGTTGACCCTGCGCTCGAAGCGTGACCGAAGATCATCCGACCGGTTCGATGTATCCGCCGGACTTCTGCCGCTTTGTGTGGGCGAAACCCCCTCAGAAGAGAACCGCGACCCGATCTGTAGGTTCAGGCTTGTGAGCCGGGCAAGCCCCTTACCAGCCTCGATGATCGTGGTGTTGATCTCCCGCCATGATGGTCTGCCAGTTGCGGGATCGACACTCAGGGCCTGGTCGTAGACATTGAACGAACCGGTCATGTTGAACTCCAATGCGTCCAGCATCGGCGTCCGAAGGTTAAAGAAGACCGGATCCAAACGGAGGGAATCAGCTGCCAAATTGTACGAAGTGTTGAGCGTAAGGGTGAACAACTCCATTGGCTTACTGACGCTGTCGCCCTCTGCTGTCTTGATCGCCACACGATTAAGGAAGGAACCCGTCAGCCGCATCTGGGTCTGCCGTGAGGCCAACCCTCCAACTGTACCGAACCGAGAATACGTGACGGTCTGACCGGTAACGGGGCTGACGTACTGTCCGTAGAAGCCCAGCGTGGTATCAGACAGGTCCGGAGAGTATGTCAGGCCGATTGAGGGCTGGAACGTGTGCCGAACTGCCTGCAAGCCGAAGATCTTTGGGTAGGCCAATCCGTAGAGAAAGGTTGACATGTTGACGCCGATACCATACGTGTACTCGCGGAAAAAACCCGACTGTCGCGATACCCTCAGCGTCGAGTCAGATGCATCGATCGACTGGGTTTGCCGTTGGAAGTACCAGTTCTCCGAATAGCTGATCGAAGGGGCGACCAGGAGCGAGCCGAATCTCGGAGTCAGGGTCAACGATGGCCGGTGTTCGATAAGGGAGTTCTCCGTCACGGCAAAGGCACCGGTATCGACTGAGCGTTGCAGGCTTGCCGTGTAGGTACCCGTTGCGCGATACGAGAATTGAACCTCGCTCAGCCACGAATCAGCCGATACGAAGGAGCGGAACGGCTGTGTCTGCGGGATCCCGAAGCTGACGGTGGGGCGGTGCGTCGTCGAGCCATTGATCATGTTCTGATCTCGGGAATACCCGGCATTAAAGGTCATGCCATTGTAGAATGTCCGCTGATAGGACACGTTGCTACGGGCGTTTTGCTGAACGCGATCATTCGGGTTGAGCGAGGTATTCTGCAGAAGTCGTTGCGTGGCAAAGAAGATGTCGGCAACCAAACTCTCATTGGGACGGAACTGCTGCGTGTGTCGGACTGACGCACCGAAGTTCATGGTGAATGGATCTGTGACGGCAAATCGCGTGTATCCGAAACGCACCTCGGCGTTACCGTTCAATCTGTCCTTGACGACGTATTGACTCCGTCCGTAGAGCGTAAATCCACCCTTGGTGGTCAGGTCGGTCGCGACTTCGGCATCAACAACGTCACTTATTGCAAAGTAGTATCCAAGCCCCTGCAGCACGATGCCACGGTCAGCCGTCACAACCGGCGAGGGGATCATGAGCCCGGAGCGACGTCCATGTTCGATGGGGAAGTACATCCCCAGGGGCAACAGAAAGATCGGGATGTCATCTACATACCAGATGAGCGGATCGAGAAAGATTTTCTCATTGGCCACCACTTTCATCTTGGGTGACGTGAAGTAGAAGTGAGGATGCGGAGCATCGCAGGTGGTGTAACAGCCGCCGTCCACGTACGCCGTGCTCTCGCTCACGCGCTTTATGGCACTGCCATAATAGTATCCGCCATCGATGGTGGTCTCTCCAAACTCCACACGCCCCTTTCGCGTGTCGAAGTTGTACACCATTGACCGTCCGGCATACTCCGTGCCGGCATCACGAAAGACCGGCATGCCCGTCAGGGCACCCGTGCTGTCTGCCAAGCCCTCAGCCTTCATCGTCGCGTTGTTAAAATCAATGACGATGACGCTCGACTCCAGACGCTGGTCTTTCATGTCGACTCGCGCGACACCCCGGAGTCGAAGCGTGCGATCTGCGACACGCAGATGGGCAGTGTCACGTGCCGTGAAGACCACGACAGTGTCCATCGATGATGACGGTTGCGCAGCGATATTGACTGTGTCCTGGGCTGAAGCCAGTTGCAGATGAAGCCAGCCGACGAGGCCGAGAAAAAGGATGCGGCCGGCAGCGGTCATCAGCGAAAAGATGAGCGTGAAAAGGACGACGGCACCGTCAGGGGACGCAAGGGTTCGATCGGGCCGGCCAGACGAACCTCGTCGAAACGGAACTGCATCTTCTGAGCTTCGTCATTGGCAGAGACGCTGACGCCGAAAGGGATCATCACGCCATCGACGTCCTTAAAGGAGCCATAGGTGACGTTCAGCAGCGTCGTGCCGTCGATCCGCTTGCGCTGATACTGACGCAATGATTGCATCGACGGGTCGACCAAGACAAACTCCACCGTGGCCGTGTCACGTCGGCGGAAAAGCACCTGACCATCGTCACGTTTGGTGACGATCTCGTATCCATTGAGGTCTCCCGGTGGCATTCCTCCCACGAGAGATCGTATGTCCTCAATACCGAGTGGAATTGGCAGCAGCGAGGCAACCTCGCCCGAGCTGGGATGTCCATCATATGCCTGCCTGGTGAGGAAATTCAACACCACAAACGTGTCTCGGTTGGCGAAGACGCTTGCCGTCCTCATCCCGAACGGACTTCCGGTGGTAACGACCATCGTATCGGCATGAAGGATGGCATCGAATGGGACGCCGGAGAGCGTCATCGGTCCTTGAACCGAGAACGTGCCGGATGCTCTTAGACTGTTGCGCCTCGACAACATCGAATCAAGGGACGAGCCGTCGGACGATCGCAACATCATTGGTGCCGCGATGGCCGCTATGAAAAACGCGAGCCCCCTGACAACGACAAGCGTCGCACCGAGGTACTTCGATGTAGATTGCATGTTCATTCCGCTGCAAATATCCAACATCGGCGCACGTTAATCGTCGCCGCCGCTGCCAGTGATGGAACCAATCACCCCCATGTCGGGTTACAGAGGCGTTCCACAGCATGTCACGTCTGCACACCTTCGAAAGACAGCCATGATCTTCGTCACCCGCAAAGCGAGCTTTTCCGCCGCACACAGGCTCTATAACCCGACGTTCTCGGACGAACGAAACGAGGCGGTATTTGACAAATGCAACAATCCTCTCGGGCACGGTCACAATTATGTGCTTGAGGTGACTGTAAAGGGGCTTCCTGATCCGCTGACGGGGTACGTGATTGATCTGAAGCGACTCAAAGACGTCCTCGATGAGACCGTGGTGGACAAGGTCGATCACAAGCATCTGAACTACGACGTTGATTTCCTGCGGGGCATCATTCCGACGGTGGAGAATCTTTGTGTGGCCTTCTGGCGCCAACTCGAACATCGGCTTCCCTCGGGGCAGCTCCACTGCATCAAGGTGTATGAGTCGGATCAGAACATGGCGGAGTACTTCGGGGATCCGGTGTCGATTCCGACCTATGACATAGTTACTGCCTCATCATCAGTCGAGGTGCCTGCATGAGCACGCAACCAAAAGAACGCCGCGCAACTCTGTTAGATCTCGACGACGTTGAACTCGAGCATCATTTGATGCGATCTGGAGGGCTGTATCCATCTGTCAACAGCAAAGGGCAACCGCTGTTTGACGCCAATGGGTCCATGCCGTTGACCGAGGAAGAACGTCAAGAAATGATCTCGAGGCTCGAACAGAAGTTTGCAGAGATCTTCGATGTTCTTCGTATTGATCGCAACGACCCGAACAGCACAGACAGCCCCTTCCGGCTGGCGCGCATGTGGGTGAATGAACTTTTTGACGGTCGCTACTCACCGGCTCCCAAGATCACTGTCTTTCCGAATCGTCAGAATGTCGATGAACTGGTGATCTCAAAGGGCATCAAGGTCATGAGCGTCTGCTCTCATCACTGGCAGCCAATTACCGGCACGTGTGCCATTGGATATGTCCCACGTGACAAGGTCATTGGTCTGTCGAAGTTCACGCGGATCGTCGAATGGTTCTCCCGTCGCGGGCAGATACAGGAAGAGCTTGGAGAGCAGATTGCCGACTTCCTGATTGAGATCCTCGATCCAATTGCGCTCGGAGTGGTCATCTCTTCCCGGCACTACTGCATGATCGCTCGGGGTGTTGAGGCACACGACAGCAGCACGATGGTGACGTCTGTCATGCGAGGAGAGCTTGCCACGAACAAAGTCCTACGCGCCGAGTTCCTCGGACTGATCGGACAGCAGTAGAGTCGGCACCATCGTAGTTTCGCAGCGTGATCACGTTCGAAACGGAAGCCGCACTTGCACTGAATGGACTGCTTGCCATCGGCGTCGACGAGGCTGGCAGGGGTGCGTTGGCTGGCCCGGTAGTTGCTGCGGCAGTGATACTGGATCCTCTGTCGATCCCCTCGGGGATCGACGATTCAAAGCGGCTCAGCCCCGAACGTCGTCATGCACTGGCCGCGTCTATTCGCGCTTCGGCTCTGGCATGGGGCATAGGGTGCCGTTCGGCTTGTCGCATCGACGAGATCAATATTCTTCAAGCAACATTCGAAGCCATGCACGAGGCCATTGAGGCCTGTCGTGCGGCAATCTCCATGTCTGACGAGCATCTTCACCTGCTGGTCGACGGCAATCGGTTTCGCCCGCATTCGATCGGACATACAACGATCGTCCAGGGAGATGCGCGCGTCATGAGCATTGCGGCAGCGTCGATCCTTGCCAAGACGCATCGAGACGCCATATTGACCGATGAACTCGCACCGCAGCATCCCGAATACGGATTCGAGCGCCATAAGGGCTACGGCACGGCTTTTCACCGTGAGATGATCCGCGCAGACGGTCCCTGTGCCGAGCACCGGAGGTCGTTTCTTGGCAAGATTCTGGCCGCAAAAGAACACGGGCCCGCGGACATACAATGATCTCCACCGAGCTGCTCGTTCTGCTGATAAGCCTGATCGGCGTTCATGTTGCGGGAATTGTCGCAAGCAGACGCGGCAGGGAAGACTACGTGCTGGCCGGACGTTCGCTGAGCATGCCACAATTGGTAGCAACCCTCGTTGCCACGTGGTACGGTGCTATCCTTGCCTCCGGAGAGTTTGTCGTTCGCTATGGTATTGTGTTCATCCTCTGCTTCGGCGTTCCGTATTACGCCGTTGCGTTCATTTACTCGACGTGGCTATCGGGCCGCGTTCGGTCGCAGAGGTCGGCATCGATACCAGAGCAGATCGGTCGTGTCTATGGAGACGCTGCCCGTCGCATAGCGGCCATCCTACTTCTGGTGATCACCGTACCGGCATCATATCAGCTGATGTTGGGGCACCTTATCTCGAATCAGATGGGTTGGTCGCTTGAACCATCGATCATTATCGGAACAATCGCCTCGATCTCCTACGTCGTGATCGGTGGATTGCGCAGCGACGTCTATGCCAATGTTGTGCAGGTGATCCTGATGTATACCGGCATGGGACTGCTTGTCGGAGCAAGTATCATGACCTTCGGCGGACCGGAAACGCTATATGATGAGACTACACGCCCCCTGTTCTCGGTTCCTGGTGAACTTGGCTGGGGAGGGATCCTGAGCTGGTTTGTGATTGCAACGCAGACGTTCATCGACCCAAACTTCTATGTTCGCGCAGCTTCCGCAACGAGTGCGTCTGTGGCCCGACGCGCCATCCTCTGGAGTGTGGCCTGCTGGATCATATTCGATCTGCTGCAGCTGGTCGGCGGGCTGTACGCCGCACGGTACCTTCCGGGCGTCGATCCCAAGTCTACGTATCTGATGCTCTCCGGGGTAGTACTTCCCCCGTGGGGACGTGGCATTGTCATTGCCGGCATTGTGGCGGCCATATCATCGACTCTCAGCGGTTATGCACTGGTTAGCGCTACGATCATCGCCGAGAATGTAATACCATCTTCCCGACGTGCGCCTCACAACAGTGTGGTGCGCAACCGGATCGGATTGATGATCTCTTCGCTGGCCGGGGTACTCGTAGCGATCAATGCTCCGAGTTTCATCGATCTCATTCTGAACGCAGCCTCTATCGTCGTTAGCGCACTGCTATTACCAACTTTGCTGAGTCATACATTCGTGGCCGAGCGATTCCGCGCCAGCATCATTGTCATGATGATCGTACCTGCAGGAGCTGCGCTCTTATCGATCATCTTTGTAGCCGGCCATCCGGCTCTCGTAGGCCTTACCACATCCTTCGCACTGCTTCTGTTTTTCTTGCTGAAAGAGGCTCGCCGTTCATGAAGACTCCGCTCAAGACCATCGTTACTCTATCCAATCTGATATCTGCCTTGCGGGCCGTTATGACGATACCGATAGTGGTTCTGCTTTTGCAACATGACAATACCACGGCGTTCTTTTGGTGCCTTGCTGCCGCAGCCACGGATTGGCTGGACGGATTCGTGGCACGAAGAACCGATACGGTGAGCGAATGGGGAATGATCATCGATCCGATTGCTGACAAGATCCTTGTCGGTGCCGTCATGCTGGTGATGTTTGCGCAGCAGATCATTCCTTCTTGGTTCGCCTGGCTCATCATCGCACGCGATGTGATCATTCTGGCCTGCGGTTGGTGGCTCAAGCAGCGCCACAGCCTCGTTCTTCCGTCGCTCATGAGCGGCAAGATCGCCGTCACATCCATCGCGTTCTCGGGAATCCTGTCGCTTCTTGTAACGTCGGATCACGTGATCGTACAACTGCTGATGGCACTCTCTACAGTCGCAATGGCGGTATCTTTGTGGCAATACGGCAAAAGGATGTATGGGATTCTTCGATAAAGTCAAGCAACGTCTATCTGGCGTCGCTGAGGCGCTCACATTCGATCGGCTCAAAGAGGGTCTGTCCAAGACCCGAAACTCATTCGTAGGGCGCCTTCGTTCACTGCTCAGTGGCAGAGCTATCGATGCAACGCTCCTTGGGGAGATCGAAGAGATCCTCATCACGTCTGACGTCGGCGTCGACACGAGTGAGAAGATCATCGATCGACTCAAACAGCGAGTCAAATCCGAGAACATCACCACGTCGGACTCGATCATCCAGATCCTCAAGGAAGAGATCGCCGGCATTCTGCTCGAGTCGCCCACCGCCCAGGCGGATATAACATTCTCGATCAACGAGGCTGATAAGCCACATGTCATCATGCTGATCGGCGTCAACGGTGTTGGTAAGACGACCACCATTGGAAAGCTTGCCCATAACTATAAGAAGGCGGGGAAGAGCGTTCTCATCGGAGCTGCCGATACGTTCCGTGCTGCTGCCAATGAGCAGCTCGAGGTCTGGGCACAACGAGCTGGTGTGGACATCGTGCAGCAGCATCACGGCGCTGATCCTGCTGCCGTGGCCTTCGACACGCTCAATGCTGCCAAGGCTCGCGGGGTCGACGTTGTCATCATTGATACGGCAGGACGCCTGCACAACAAGCAAGGCCTGATGCAGGAACTGGAGAAGATCGGTCGCGTGATGAAGAAGATCCATCCAAGCGCACCGCACGACGTACTCCTCGCGCTTGATGCCACGACGGGGCAGAACGCTCTCCAGCAGGCAAAGGAGTTTTCAAAGGTCGCTCCGGTGACGGGCATTGTTTTGACGAAACTCGATGGGACGGCAAAGGGTGGTGCCGTGATCGCCATCGCCGACAACATGAGTATACCTGTGCGTTACATCGGCGTCGGCGAGCGGATCGACGATCTTCAGCCGTTCGATGCAATGGCCTTTATAGAAGCAATGTTCGAAGAGGCCGATCCTGACGATGGGAAGCGATAAACCATCGGTTGGATTTCGCTGGTGGAGGCGCGTCATCATTGCACTGGCGGTCATTGCCAGTGCAACGTACCTGGTACTCTTTGTTCGCGGCCTGCTGTTCGAGGCGCAAATGAGCCTTGGGATCATTCGACGTAGCGAACAGGGTGTGCGCGCACAGATTGTCAACAAAGAGCAGTACACCCCGCCCCCTGACGGCATCCTGCGTCCGTCACAGATCATGTCGCTACATGAGATCGCTCGAGAAGTGGATTCCCTTGCCCGCACTAAGGCCGGCACACAGGAGATCGAATCAAAGCTCATTGTCCTGCTGAACCGGTACACCATGTCTGCCGCAGAGTATCGATGGGTACGCCTGACAACGCTTCGATATCTTGGCGCCGAGAGAATGAGTAAACGAAGTGATGCCGATTCGGTCAATTCTGAGCGCGTTCGCATGATCGCAGCCGACCTATCTACCTACAGCAGGTTCTTCCGCGATACGCTCGATCGCGCCCTGATCAACTAGCAACCAACCTGGTCAATGGCGCACGTGAATAGTCTCCCCCTTCTGATCATCTACACTGTCACGATGATGCTGGGCATAGCGGCCAGGTATCGTGTCCGCTCTTTCGGAAGATGGCATCACGTTCTGTTTGCCGTAACGTGCGTGTCGTTTATCGCGAGCGTGGTCCTTGCGCCACGCTGGTTACACGTGCCACCAGCAATCGTGCTGACGCTCCTCCCGTTTACACGGCCCCGCCGCGGACGCCGGCACGATGTGATTGCCGCCATTGGACTGTTTATGATCATCATACTGGTTGTTTCAGGATGAGGACCCTCATGAGGATCATCTCTGCAAGCATGTGCGTGATGTTCTGCTGGTTTGCAAGCCTCCAGTTCAACGACGTCGATGCGTGGATATGGATTACCACCTACGGACTTGTTGCTGCTCTCAGTGCCGCGGCCATCGTTGCGTCGATACGGCCACGACTGCGCATTCCGGCGCGCACCCTTGCCACAACGTGCGCCGTGTGGGGCCTCTATCTGTTGGGCCAGACCACCGGTAAATGGTGGGACGGCGAGATCGAGCGCGAGGTAGGGGGCTTGTTCATCTCGTCTTTGTGGTGCGTTACTCTGGACATCCTCTCAACGAAAATGTCACGTTCTGACTAGGTGACTGCACGAAGACGCACGATGACGTCTTCGTACCTATCTACCCTAGCATGCGTCGCGACGTTGCTCGCAACGCTCCTTCCACTGAGTGCTCAAGTGCCAGCGAGCATGAGAGTGCCTCTCGTGTTTGGAAGTCCGCTTCCTGACGATGGCCTGCAGCTCGTACACCTTCGGTTGTACGAAGAGGCCATGGGCGGAACTGCCATTTGGCAAGAATCGGTGATGGCCACCATCCGAGATGGCAGTTGTCAGGTAGTGCTTGGAGGTTCGACGCCTCTTGCCGACACCGTCATGCGTGCCGGCCGACTCTACCTTGGCTATCACCTCCAGGGAGAGGCTGAGCGCATGCCTCGAATGCTCGTGCTTCCCGTCGCATCGGCGCTCACGGCTGCGTATGCAGAAGTGGCCGCACGTCTTGATCCCCGAGCTACGGGACTTGTAACGTCGATCAACGAGCTGGCTGGACCGGTCAGCTTGATCGGTACGGGAAGCATTCGCATCGCACGACAAGGATCGACGCTATCTGTCTCGTCGACACATGAGCCCATTGAAACAGGCACGATCCGTGGAGACGGCACTTCATGCGTGTATCGTGTGCGGCCCAATACCCAGTTGAGTGGTTCACCACGTGTCACGTTTGACGTCCGATCTCCTACGACGATCCTGCTGGCAAGCATGAGGATCGATGAGCCGACAAACGAGTTGGTCTTCAGTGTCTCGGCACCTCTGCTTGCTGAGGAAAGCATTGTCTGGTCGATCTCCCCATAACGCCCCCTGAAAACGGATTCACAATTCACTCTTTATCAATCTTTCTACGGAGTCTCACTATGTATCGTGGTTCGAACTCACTTCTTCTAGCCCTTGGTCTTGCGGCGGGAAGCCTGACGGCATGGTCGCAGAGCATCACCACAGGAACCCTGCAGCTGCGCAACGGGCAGCCCTCAACGGTGTCGTTGACAGTACCAACAACCGGAGTCACACCGTACACCCTCATTCTGCCGACCACGGTCGGCGAATCGGGTCAGGCGCTGACGATCCAGACCGTCACCGGAACCTCGGCTACACTGTCGTGGAGCAATACGAACTTCTGGAGTCTGCAAGGCTCCGACATCACGCTTGGAGGAACAGCGGCCGGACAGCAATATCTCGGAACAAAGAACTCCCAGGACCTGGTGATCGCATCAAACGGCACTGAGGCCATGCGCATCATCGGCGTTGCCGGTCCCAGCCAGGGATGGATCGGACTGGGAACATCGACGCCATCGGCACCGATCGATCTTGCCAAGACCGTCCTGCTGTCTAACACCGGGCAGGCCACCGAGCTGCGCTTTGCAGAGCCAAGTGCCTCGGGTACCAACTACACGGGATTCCGAGCTGCGGCGCAGACGGCAGACGTGGTCTACACGCTTCCGGATCAAGCCCCAACGACCGGTGGAATGGTGCTTTCGTCAACCACTGCCGGCGTCATGAGTTGGCGCAGCGCACTGGCCGATGTACCGCGCGGCATGTACGTGCCCACGGCGGGCAATCACGTGCACACCATCACCATCGGTCAGGACGTGGCCGCTGGTGCGATCCCGATCGTGACGGTGGTGAACGCGGCCGGAACCACGATCGCCGTCTCGGTCACATCCATCGATACGGCAGCCGACACGTTCACGGTTGAAACCTCGACGCCTCTTGCTGCCAGCGAGCGCATCGCATGGATGGTCCTTTCACCGATGTAACAGACTCAGCTGCTCATGCACATAAGCCTTCCATCACAATGTCGCAGGGCTCTGCCGATGATGCTATTCATCATCGGCAGTGCCTGCGGCACGGCGCAGATCGTGCGAACCAGTGGACTCGAGAATACGACGCCGCTGCCCCTTGTGATCGCCAACCGATCCACCAACGGACTGCCGTTTCGCATCCTAAGCGGGACGCCCGGAATCAGTGCGTTCGAGATCGGCATGCCAGGTCATGCGTGGTTGAGGGGGCCGGTGGCGGTTGGGCCCGGAATCGGTACGGCACCCCTTGAGTCGATGCGTATTGGTTCCATCGCCCCGCAGTCTGGACGTGGCCTGACCATCAGTCTTGATGCGACCACAAGCAGCACGGGACTACTTGTCAGCAACGTCGGTCCAACCGGAAGCACTGATGCCGGCATTGTCATCACGAGTCAATCCAATGGTGTCGGCACCGGGTTGCGTCTCGGAGGGCCGGCCACATCAGGTCGCCCAACACTCGGCACAGGCATCGACATGACGGGAGGAACCGGATTGCGGTACAACGCGCTAACGTCGGGCAGCGGTGTTGGTATTGACATTGGTGGGACCACACCCCCTCGACGAGGGATCGAGATCGTTGCCGGCGGCCCACAGCATGCCGGCATCATTGCGCGGGCCTACAGCAACGGTATGGGCATCCTTGGCGTCTCCCAGTCGGGTGCGTACGACTCGTTGCCACTTTCTGAACGCGTTGGCGTGCGTGGCCATGCCGCATCCAACTCCGTTCTGTCGACTGACACGCTCGTCGGCGTCATGGGCTCCGTCCAGCGCGCCGGCGGAGGTGGATCGCAGACCGTTTCGATTGCCGTGCAGGGAAGGGGCGAATCAGCAGCGACCAACAACGCCGGTACCACAATAGGCGTTCATGGAATGGCCTCGACGCAGGCCGCCGGCATTGCTGTGGCGGTTGGCGGAGCGTTTCAGACCGATACCGGTCAGATCGCGCTGATGGCCATTTCCGGAGATGTGATCCTGGGTGGTGAAAAACCCCTTCTGCCGGCTGCTTTCCAAGTGTCGACGTATCGAGACATGATCACGCGGAACACAACGTACGTTCATCACTTGTTCGCCAGTGGCTTCTCGAAACTGTCGTCGATGGCCTTACCAAGCTGGCCGACGATCGACGTACCTCCGACGGGAGATTACAAGATCATTGTTCCCAATGCCATGGTTCTGCGTCTTCGGGGTCACGTCAACGGAAGCCCCCTAATCGGACTACGGACAGACATGCCCAACCGTCTCCTCATTTTGGTTGTCACGGCGGGCGTGATCGAA
This sequence comes from Bacteroidota bacterium, assembly GCA_041170435.1. Lineage (GTDB taxonomy): Bacteria > Bacteroidota > Ignavibacteria > Kapaibacteriales > Kapaibacteriaceae > UBA10438. Next base: position 13,723 of record JBEAYU010000029.1, on the reverse strand, counting down.
CTCGTTGACGAGCATCCACTTGCCGATCCGAGCGAGCGAATGCACTTCAAGGACAACGTCAATCTCTTTCTTGAGCAGGACGATATGATCCAACTCTGGTACGATGAGGAGATCCAACGGTGGCGCTGCTATTCATTTTGAGCCTCTTGAGTGTGGAGGATTCGGTGATCGTGATCGAAAGTTCGATGGGCTGGAACATTGATGCCTGTCAGCGCTGCGTCAGTGTGGCACGTCCTGAGTTGTTCGCCCCAGGTCATCACGTGCTGCTGCATGCCGCGGTCTGTCGAAACGGTCACGACGCAAGACATCATGAAGCCGGCACGTGGTCATGGAACCGTATCGACACGGTCGCCGATGGAAGACTCTGGCTTCGGTTTCCGATTCCCGAGCCCCTTGCGCATCATCCCGGCATTCAGGTCATCCGGGCACACGAGCCACCGAACGGTGTCATCGACCGTCGGATCGGAGTGCGTCCCTGGGATGGAGCCAGCGGCGGCGTGATCGCCATCTGGTCGGATGAGGATATCGACCTGCACAGTCCGATCTCCAGCTCCGGTGCGGGCTTTGCTGCGCGCCCCTCGGCGTGGAACGAGCGCGACACGGTTGACGCGATTGACGTTGACGCAATGACGCCGATCCACCGCGGCAGTGGGCAGGGGGCCTGCGCGTTTCTTCAAGACTCGCAGGTTGCCCACCCATGGTTTTTAGGAGGCTGTGGCGGGCGCGCCCGGAACTCTGGCGGCTCCGGCGGCAACGGGGCCGGAGGTGGCGGTCGCGGTGGTCTGACCTCGTCGGCCTTCACAGTCGCACGTCATGCACCTCCCGGCGTGGCGCGTCCATTGCCTGAGGCGGAACGTCTTGTCTTTGGTACGGCCGGTGGCTGTGGCCATGGTAACGATCTTGATGCCGGTATGGGTGGTGCCGGCGGCGGAATCATTGCGATGCGTTGTCGGCGCCTTCGTATGGCTCCCGGCAGCATCATCAGTGCCGACGGAATCAATGGGAAGGACGCCAGTCACGACGGAGCAGGGGGCGGGGGAGCTGGCGGTATGATCAGCATCGATGCTGAGAGTATCGAGGGCCACGTGTCGATCTCAGCGCGGGGAGGACATGGCGGATCGACAAGTTCGACGCTGTTTGTCTGTGGACCCGGCGGTGGCGGGTCCGGTGGAACGATCATGCTCACGGCGGCCACTGATGTCACATCCCGTCTGGATGTTCATCCCGGTGCGGCCGGCGCGGGTCGCGTGAGCGCAACACCAACCTTTTCGACCGATCATGGGGCCAGTGACGGCGACTCGGGACGCGTACTCGCCACGTCCACCAGGTGGAGTGCTGAAGCCAGAAGGAGTGCTCATCCGCGTCTGATCTGCGACGATACGGTTGTCGATAAAGGTGCCTCGGCGATCATTCGTGCAATCGGCGACGCCGATGTGACGTGGTTGGACGCAGTCACAGCCATTGACAAAACGTCGTGGAGGACACCTGCTATTCACTCCGGACGTTGGTTTCGTACACGTCTGTCGATGGCCGATGGTTGCGTCTCGATCGACAGCGTCCACGTACGGCCCCGACCAACCACGCAATCACTCACGATCACCATAGGGGACATGCGAGCTAATGCCGGCGATAGTATCGACCTGTATCTCAGCGTCCGAGCCTCGAGCGTGGTAGGTCGCACCTTAGAGGGTACTGCCTTCGTGTCGACACATCCCCGCGTGTTGCTTCCGGCGGGAGCATCTGGTCGGGTTCACGATGGCCGGACTCGTCTTACGCTACCATTTCGGCTCACGACCGGAGGCACATCAACGTATCGGCGCGATCGGCTCATTGCCGTCCTTGGAGACTCTGCCACTGTGCAGCTGAGCATCGACAGCGTCACACTGAGTTCTGCCTCAAACTCGATCGCGGTGCGCCGTCAGCATGGTTCATTCACTCTCGAAGATCTCTGCACGTCCGGCGGACGTCAGAGGCTCATCGGAACGCAGGCAGTGCTGATCATTCGTGGGCGCAGCGTGATCACCAATGCCCCCGATGCCTTCGTCTGCGACGTGCTCGGGAGAATCCTGACCCAATGTCGCAATCCGACACAGGCCGAACGGACCTTTGAGATCGCATCTGATGTGCGCGGGTTGGTGTTCGTCGTCGTCGGCGGCGACGGTTGGCTTCGCAGTGTACCGGTATGGCTCAGCCCCTGATGCAGAGGCCTATCAGCGAGTGGTGTTTCGCAGGAAGACCGCCCGGACTCGTCCGCGGCGCCACCCCTCGGATTGCTCGTCGGTAATGCGGCCCGGTCCAAGCGAAACGTTGCCGAGCGCGATATCAAGATCACCGTCGGCATCGATGTCTGCTACATCGCTCACAAGCCAACGCCCCGACTCGGCTCGCGGAATCGACCAGGTTGTTGACGCAGAGCCAAATGCATTCGACTGATAGCGCAGTAGATCGAAGTCACCGCGATCGAGCCGTGGAAAGTAGCTGTATGAAAGAAGATCGATCGAACCGTTGCTGTCGAAGTCACGCGCTATGGCACCATAGGCACCATCAAGATGAATCCACTGACGCTGTCGCCATCGGCCGGACGCATCGGTTGAAAACACATACACCCCGTGATACGGCTTGTATGGAGGCATAATGTAATCGCCGTTATCACCGGTGGTAATGAGCAGCTCATCACGTCCATCCTTGTCGATGTCGGAAAAGCTGAACGATGACGAGCCATAGCTTGGCGGGAACGTCACAAGCTCTCGGGGCTCGAATCGCCCCTTGCCACGATTGATGTATGCATAGATTCCTTCTCGCGCTTGCGCCATCAAGACCACCACGTCGGGCCGGCCATCAGCGTTGACGTCGCGGATGACCGTTCGAATCGCACCGGGTAGAGGAGAGAGCTCGTGGTAGCGCCAACCAGTGGGACGTCCTTCAAACCAACCGAGCCGGCCCAGTAGGTTCCCGTACTCGCACACGACGAGGTCCTCACGGGCATCACCGTTGAGATCCGCAGCGGCCACGTGCGTGGGCCGTCGCAACGAGTCGAGGATCTTGCGCACGGAGAAACCTTGTCCCGCGCGCGTCACCCAGAGAATGCTTCCGGCGGCGGAATCATGCGGAAGAAGCTTGCCCATATTCGTCACGTACCAGCCGGTAGGCCGGACCTCTACGCAGCTGGGTGGCCCGCCAAGGTCAATACTCTGCGTCAAAGCCCCCTTCACATCATAGACTGAGAGCGTTCCCAAGAGTGCATCGCCCGTGATGATCGCCCGTGTGGTCGTATCGAATCGCACCAGCGTGGTCATCGGCATGTCGGCATCGGCCATGAGGCTGCTCGCATCGAACAACGATGTCGTGCCGACAATTGATATCGGCGGTGGGCCAGGCAGAGAATCGGGTGCGTTATCGATGTACCAGTTCGCCACCGTGAACCACTCATCCTCGGTCATTGCTGCCGCAGTAGGAAACATTGCGCGCAGGTCATGCGGTAACAGTTCGCGGTCATCCCTCTGATCGAGCCCCATGTACTGACGCATCATCGGGAAGACCTTCGAGAGCCAGGTCGTCTTATCGAGGTGCTCCGGAAGGGGCTTGAGGTGACAGGACTGACAGTACCGGTCGGCCAGTACCTTTCCAGGTTCTTCAACGTGCGCCGATAGCTGCAGCAGACCGGCACCCAGCAAGGACAAGGAACCTGCCGCCAACAGCAGCGTGCTTAGTCGGATAGACCGCATCGACGGAAGATCGTGTCGATATTCTTCAGCATACGCCCCGCATCGAAGATCTCATCCAGCTCCGTGGCGGTGATCAGCTGCATCAGTTCGTCGTCTTCCGAAAGCGTCTGCCTCAGAGGGAGGCGCGTCTGCCACGTTCGCATGGCATTGCGTTGGACCATGCGGTAGGCGTCTTCGCGAGTGATTCCACTGCGAACCAGTGCCAGCATCACCGATTGAGAGTAGGGAAGTCCGCTGGTGAGCTCAAGGTTGCGCTGCATGTTGTCCGGATACACGACCAACCGGTCCACGAGGTCCGTAGCAAGATGAAGCATGTAATCGAGTGTGATGGTCGAGTCCGGACAGATCACCCGCTCGACCGAGCTGTGCGAAATGTCACGCTCATGCCAGAGCGCATTGTTCTCGAGAGCAGCCATGGCGTTTGAGCGCAGAAGGCGCGCCAAACCGCAGATGCGCTCGCTAACGATCGGGTTGCGCTTGTGAGGCATCGCTGAAGAACCCTTTTGTCCGGGTGAGAAATACTCCTCCGCTTCCAGCACCTCGGTGCGCTGCAGATGACGTACCTCCGTGGCAATCTTCTCGAGAAACGCTCCCACGAGCGCCAGGGCCGTCATGTATTCGGCGTGTCGGTCACGCTGGATGACCTGGGTGCTGACCGGTGCCGGCTGCAAACCAAGCCTTTCACACACGTACTCTTCGACCTTCGGCGAGAGATGTTCAAAGGTTCCCACAGCACCCGAGATCATGCCGACGCTGATCGTCGAAAGGGCATGTTCCATACGGGTGATGCTTCGCCGGCATTCTTCATGCCAAAGGGCAAGTTTCAGGCCAAAGGTGGTGGGCTCGGCATGGATACCATGCGAACGTCCGATGCACACGGTGTTCTTGAATTCGATGGCGCGCCGACGTAAGATCTGCTGCAGGTTTTTGAGATCTTCGAGGATCAGCACTCCGGCCTGCTTGAGCTGAACAGCAAGGCAGGTATCAAGCACATCGCTGGATGTCATACCTAGGTGAATGAAGCGTGACGACGGGCCAACATACTCAGCCACATTCGTTGTGAACGCTATCACGTCGTGCTTGGTCGTTTGCTCGATCTCGAGAATGCGGGCAACGTCAAAAGATGCCTTGGCGCGAATCTCCGCAACTGCGTCCTTAGGGATCACGCCGAGCTCAGCCTGTGCCTCACATGCCAGGATCTCGATCTCCAACCAGATTCGGTACTTGTTTTCATCGGACCAGATGGCGCCCATGTCGGGTCGCGTGTAGCGTTCGATCATTCCGGTAGTGCTGGGTCAGTGAAGAAATCAGATGTGCAAAAGTACGACGCCGACGCTGCGGCAGACCGCTGCTGGTTGCCGATCAGCGTGGCCGGAATTCCTGATGATACTCCGGCGCAAACGTTAGCGGGTCATCCGGTTGGTGACCGGCTGCAAGAAGCCTCCAGGCGGCGTAGGCCACGAACCGTGCGCTGAGACGCGAAAGACCGCTGACAGCATGCGGATCGAGCAAATGAGCTCCTGGTCCGACGCAGAGCGTTTTCTCATGGAGCATTGAGGGGAGCTCGCTCTTGTTCGCAAGACGCACCTGGGCAAGGTGCCGATCGTCATCGAGGGGGCTTTCGGCTACGTATACAAGGTCGGCATGCGAGGGGATCACGGCAACCATTGACGTCGACCCTGCACGTGCGGCGACCTCGCTGGAGGCATGAAACAGTGCCGTCGTCGTCGGCACACCGATCAAGGTTGCGCCCGAGCCAATGCACAGACCCTTAGCCATCGACACGCCGATACGCAGCCCCGTAAACGAGCCCGGCCCCGAGGAAACGGCCACATAATCCAGTGACGAGATCGCAACGTCGGAATCGAGGCACACTCTTTCGACGAGTGATGCTAAGCGCGCATCGTGGACGTTCGGGCGGAGGATCTCTATGCAGGCCACGAGGTGCTTGTCGACGGAGACGGCGACGCTGCAGGAAGATCCGCTGGTTTCAATTGCAAGCAACGCAGGCATGCTCACTCCTGGGTCGGTCGGTCGCCTGACTGGCGAACAAGGTGAGAAAACTGCTCGATGATATGGAGTGCTTCTGCACGATCGGCAAGTCTGGCTTCGATGACCAATCTCTTTCCATGCTGCACGAGTCGCACATCGGGCATGTCCGAGATCGGTGCGAGGATTCCCTTGAAGACGTGATCGTACCAGCTGGTGTGTTCCTCTGACGGCAGCTCGAGCACAAGCCGCTGCTCGCGCACACTGACGCGCACGAACCCCGTTGGCATGGCTGCGATACGCAGGCGAACTGCAAAGAGCAATTCTTCAGCTTCTGGTGGGAGGGTCCCGAACCGGTCGCGCAACTCATCGAAGACCACGTCAACCATCCTCGGTTCATGGGCATTGTAGAGTCGGCGATAGATCTCATACCGATCCGTGTCCGAGGGGATGTAGGCCTTTGGAATGAGCGCGTCGGTATCGAGCTCTACGGCAACGTCTTCATTTGTGAAATCGACCTTCTGAAGGCGTTCGTCATGGAACAGACTCTGGAACTCCTCCTGACGAAGTTCAAGCACAGCTTCGTCAAGGATCTTCTGATACAATTCGAAGCCCATCTCGAGAATGAAACCACTTTGCTCGCCCCCTAACAGATTTCCTGCACCTCGAATCTCCAGATCTCTCATAGCTAGCTGGAATCCGGACCCGAGGTCGGTGTACTCCTCCAATGCCTGGAGCCTACGAAGGGCCACACGGGAGAGGGTATGCGGTGGGGGAATGAGCAGGTAACAGTATGCCTGGGTGTTGGAACGTCCAACGCGCCCACGCAGCTGATACAGCTCGGCAAGGCCAAAGTTGTCAGAGTTCTCAATGATCATCGTATTGGCGTTCGGAATATCAAGTCCGGACTCGATGATCTTTGTGGCGATCAAGACGTCAAAGCGACGCTCAAGGAATCCCTCCATGACGTCTTCGAGGGCATCGCTCTCCATCTGGCCGTGGGCGATGGCAACCCGCAGGGATGGTACGAGCATCTTGATCTTCATCGAGAGCTTGTCCATGTCCTTGATACGGTCGGTGACGACGAAGACCTGCCCTCCGCGTTCGAGCTCACGCAGAAGAGCTTCGCGCACGATATCATCGTGCCACTCGACGATCTCGGTGCGGATCGGAAGTCGATTGCGCGGCGGTGTCTCGATCACCGAAAGGTCTCGAGCACCCATGAGCGAGAAGTTCAGTGTTCTCGGTATCGGCGTGGCCGTAAGCGTGAGTGTGTCAACGATGGTGCGCAGCTGTCGCAGCTTTTCCTTTGCCGCCACTCCGAAGCGGTGTTCCTCATCGATGACCAACAGGCCAAGGTCCTTGAACACGACGTCTTTGCTCAACAATCGATGCGTCCCGATCACCACATCGACCGAGCCGTCGGTGATTCGCGAGAGGATCTCTCGCTGTTCGTGTCGTGAACGAAACCGAGAAAGCACCTCGATGCGCACGGGGTAACGTCGGAGTCGATCACGGAACGACACGCCATGCTGTTCGGCCAGGATCGTAGTTGGCACGAGAACAGCGACCTGCTTGCCGGACTGCACGGCCTTGAAGGCTGCCCTGATGGCGACCTCTGTCTTACCGAAGCCCACGTCACCGCAGACCAGACGGTCCATCGGTGTGGGCGATTCCATGTCAAACTTCACTTCAGACGTTGCTCGTGCTTGATCCGGCGTATCCTCGTACTGGAACGATGCTTCGAACTCATTCTGCCAGACGCTGTCAGCCGGATAGGCAAATCCGGGCTGAGCCTTCCGTGCTGCGTAGAGCTTGATCAGATCTCGGGCAATGTCCTTGATCCGCGACTTGGCCTTGGCTTTCTTGCGCTCCCATTCGCCGCTGCCGAGTTTCGACAGCTTCGGAACGGCATCTTCCTGGCTCGAGTACTTCGAGAGCTTGTGCACATAATTGAGGTGCACGTACAAGATGTCGCCCCCTGCAAACTCAAGTTTGACGCATTCCTGGGACGAGCCCGTGATGGTGATCGTCTGAAGGCCTAGGTAGCGCCCAACGCCCTTGTCCTCGTGAACCAGAAGATCGCCAACCGAGAGCTGTTGTAGCTCGCGCACTGAGAAGCCGGACTCGGAGCGTCGAACACGTCGTTGTGAACGCTGGCGCCCAAAGAGCTGATGCTCGGTAAGACATGCCACGGCAACATCGTCCCAGATGAAGCCGGAACTCAGCGACGATGACACCCACCTCGACGTTTGGAGGGCCGAGATCAACCGATCGGCCGTAGCGGCATCTTCGGCTTCGATCTGTTCGACGACGCTTTCGCAGAGATCGCGAAGACGAGTGACGTTTTGCTGACCATCAGCGCCGATACAGGCATCGATAGATCGTGCATGAAGACCGGAACACGTCCGCATCAGCTGCTCGACCGACGCACCCATTGATGGCTGCGGCTGACACTTCACAATGATATCGGCGTCGGAAAGAGGGTTCAGCTTCAGTGCGTAGGGGATGCGTGCGATGAACTCACGCTGATGTTCCAACGAGCGGGAATGCAGCTCGGCATCCACAGACTCAGGAGCGTCGATGACGGTAAGAGCTCCCGATGGCACGTGGTCGAGGATCGACGACTCAAGCGACGTATCGTCCTGATGATACATGCGGGCCAGAAGCGTGACGGACGTCTGTTCGCGTATGCTTCGCTGCGACAGCGGTTCAAACTCACGAATCGAGTCAACCACGTCACCCCAGAACTCGATTCTCAGGGGGCTTTCCCAGCCTGACGGAAAGACGTCGATGATGCCGCCACGAATGGCGATCTGCCCTGGCTTGGAGACGTAGTCCGTTCGCTCGAATCCTCCTTCAAGAAACCTCGTGATCAGCTCGTCGTAGGCCATGGTCTGTCCGCGCTCGATCGCGATGGTGGCCTCATCAATCTCACCAGCGGAAGGGGCTCGCAGCGCCAATGCCGATGCCGAGACGATCAGGATGCGACGCTGTCCCTCGTGCATCGCACCAAGCGCATCCATCTGCTCGTGATGCACCATGCCGCCGGCTGCCAAGGCACTCTGGCGCTGTGCACCGTGGATGCCGACAACGTACTCGGGGCCGATCAACGTCGATAGATCGACGCTATAGGAGTCGACATCCGCATCGTCGGCAACGATCACCACCATGGAACCGGCTCCCATCATCCACAAAGCCGATATCAGGACGGAGCGAGCCGACCCGGTCAATGACTTGACCGATACCGACTCACCAAGGGTCAGACGACGCGCACAGTCGACCACGCAGGCTGACTGCATGGCACGATCGATGACGGACTGATATCCTGTTAGAACTTCATTCATCAGAATTCTCTGTGGGCCATCTCAGGGGGCTTACCGACGTCTCTGCGATTCAAAGTACTCGCGCATTTGGCGCTGTCGCTGCATCTTTTTCTCGTATCGCTCGCACATTCCGCCATTGAGGACGAGGACGATCAACACGGCGCCAAACACAAGCCCCATGACGATGGGCGCAATGGGAGTCTTCTTGCGCTCCTGACCCTGCTCGTGACTCATGCCGCTTCCTTGGGTGTCTGAAGCGCAATGGCACACCACTCGGTTTCACTCAAGATCTCATCGATCCGACATCCCAGCGCAAGGAAGGGGGCGCATACGTCGTCGGCATCATAACGAAGGATGCCCGACAGGATGATCATTCCACCCGGTTCCACAGCCGCCACAAATGCACCGGCATAGGGGATGACAAGATGACGGTAGAGGTTGGCCGCCAGGCCGGTGCTGCGAGGCATGCTCACTGACTGAAGGTCGGTATGCTCCAGGTGCACAACACCCGATACAGCATTTCGATCGATATTCTCGAGAGCATTGGAAAACGACCACTCATCGTTATCGAACGCAAACACCGATGCAGCCCCAAGCCGCGCGGCAAGGATCGCCAGTACACCCGTGCCCGTGCCGACATCGATCCACGAGCTATCTGGCGTGACATGTTTTTCGAGCAGGCGGCACATCATTCGGGTTGTTGAATGATGACCCGTCCCGAAGGACATCTTCGGAGTGATCGTCAAGCGTAAGCTCTGGGGTAACTCCTGTGTGTGCCATTCCGGTACGATCACGATACGTTCGTTCACCACCACCGGTTCGATGCTCGACTCCCATTCGGCGTTCCAGTTACGGTCATCCAAGATCTGCACGTGTGAACCATGCACCTTGACACCCACCACGGAGAGCTCTTCTGCGATTGATGTCTCATAATCGGGTTGCCAGTCATTCTGGTCGAAACACGCCGTCATCGAATCGAGTCCTTGCTCGATGCCAACCAGCGGATAGCCGCTCAGGATGCCGACGGCAACGTCGGAATCCTCCTCGTGAATGCTTAGTGTAAGCATGACATATCGTGTTGGCATGACCTCTCGCAGTAGTTTTGCAGTGCGAAACTACGTTGTGGACAGACACAGCAGTTCGATCACCGACGAGTTCCCATGGAGCCCCTTGCATGACCAACCAAGAACGAGCAGCCAAGATCAGACTTGTCATCATGGACGTTGATGGTACGCTCACAGACGGCGCCATGTACTACTCGACCAGGGGCGAGGAACTGAAGCGATTCTCAACGCGAGACGGTATGGGAGTTACGCTCTTGCACAAGGCCGGGATCGCTACGGCAATCATCACCAGCGAAAACACCGAGATCGTCCTACGGCGTGCCCAAAAACTCGGCATCACCGAGGTAGTTCTGGGTAGTCACGACAAGACGACAACATTCCACGACATCTGTCGTCGACACGGGCTTGAGGCTGATAGCATTGCGTATATTGGCGACGACGTCAACGACCTGCACGCGATGAAGCTCTCCGGCCTCAGCGGATGCCCATCCGATGCCGTTGCCGCCATCCGGAACGCTGCCCACATGGTATGCTCACAGTCCGGTGGCAATGGTGCCGTCAGGGAGTTCGCAGAGTTCATTCTCATGGCACAGGGCATGCAAGTAACGTTGCCTGAACGCTGGTAATTCGGAGATCGACATGGAAGACAATAGCAACAACAACGGCTCGTACACGCGCGGATTCCTCATGGGAGCGCTCGTGGGTGGGGCCATCGGTGGCATCGTCGCCCTGCTCTTTGCTCCAAAGAGCGGCCGTGACCTGCGACGTGACATTGCCGATAAGACCGAAGAGGTCTATGACAAGGCACAGAGGTACTTCACCAAGGAGGACTCGGCACCGCACGAGTTTGAAGACGTCATCAACGAGGGTCGTCTGCGTGCGGAGCGTATCGTGACATCGGCCCGAACGCAGGCAGAGAACATTCTTTCGAATGCCGAGCAAGTTCTTCGCGACGCAAAGAGCAGGACGCATCGGTCCATGCACGGATCAGGCGGGGGATCAGAACCTCATTCATCGGAGGCCTGACGCATGGACAACACCGTGTTGGTAATCTCTGCCACGATCGCACTTGTATCGGCCACGGCCCTGTGCATCATTGCATCGATCGGCATCTTTCGGCTACTTCGCAATGTCGACCGTATGACGTCATCCGTCGAGGGAATGCAGAGTGACATGCGCGAGGTGAAGCAATCGCTCAAGCCGGTACTCGAGAAGTCGGCAGCCGTTCTTGACCAGACCCAGAAGACCATCGCGAGGGTCGACGAGGACCTCAAGAAGCTCTCTGCCGGTGCCGACACATTCAAGGCCATTGCCGATGATGTCCGAACGTTGGAACACCTTCTTGTGTCCACCATCAAGCCATCAATCGAAGAGCTCGCGTTGTTCCTGAGTGGAGTCGTCGGTGGCGTCACGTCTCTGGCCAAAAGGCTCACCAGAACCTTCTCCTGAAAGCGCGCCGACGCTACTTTTTGCTTTTGCGCAACTGTTGCTCCACGTCCACTCCGTATGATGACACGAGTGTTCGCACGTCGTCGTAGGCCGCATCTGACGTTCGTTCAAAGCCTTCGACGCTTGCGATGGTCATGAGCGCCTTCTTACCAGCTTCGGTGCGCTGGAATGACAGTAGCGCATCGCTGATACGGCTGATGATCGACGGGTCAAGCCCCTTGCGCGCAACCACCGGGTCATTCGGGATCTCCTCGGTCAGCGCCAGAACACGAACCTTCTCAAACACATCCGGGTGCTCGGTCTTGATCTTTGTTCGAGCATCGAGCTGCTCACCCGTTGCGGTATCAGGACGGGAGTAGAACACCGCTCCGGCATCGACGTCGCGCGTGTATACCTTTGTGACGACCTGGTTGTGACCGTAGGCGAACATTTCCTGCCGCGGTCGTATGCCTCGGCGGCGGAGCATATCCTTCGGGTAGATGTATCCCGACGTACTTGACGGATCGACATAGGCGATGGTCTTGCCGGCTAGCTGTTCGATCGATGTGATACCGCTTTCGGCGTGGACGATGAACTCACCGCGATACGACAATTCACCATACCGACGTGCCACACGCATGATGGCGTTGGCACCATACTTCTTGTGGGCAAGGAGGTAGGAGAAGGTGTTCATGATGGCCATGTCGGCCCTGTTCGTGCCGAAGGCCTCGACCACGGTGATGTAGAAGTTCGGCACGGCCACCTTCACGTGCAGTCCGGTCTTGGCCGTGATGTATCGGGCAAGCACGTCGCCATCCCGGATGATCGCCTGCGCATCGGTCGATGGCGTTAGCATGATCCGCACCGGATTGGATTCAGAGCCAAGGGGCTCATCACCACGCAGAAGGGGCCGAAGAGACAGCCACGTCAGCAGAAGAAGCGTCACGACAATGTAGACCGGGGCTGAACGCATGATGCAGCAATTGGTGGTTCGTGTGGATTTCCGTCAATGTGCTATACCGACGGCGTTGCGTAACTTCGCGGCTTCTAAGTTACGACATCCATCTCTCGACAGAGGACATTGAGGATCGCATGAACATCCATGAGTATCAGGCAAAGGAACTTCTCCGTTCGTACGGAGTGCCCGTGCTGAAAGGCAAAGCCGTCTTTTCATCGGTTGATGCCGGCGCTGTCGCATTCACCGACTTTGTCGCGCATGGCGCAAAGGCCATCGTCGTCAAGGCGCAGATCCATGCCGGCGGACGCGGAAAGGGAACGGTGCACAACCCTGAGACCAACGAGCCGATCATGATCGACGGCAAGCCCCTTCGTGGAGTCACGGTACTTGCCAGCGGGAACCTTGCCGATCGTGCCTACCAGGTCGCTGATGGGCTGTTGGGTAACAAACTCGTCACCATTCAAACCGGTGCCGAAGGCAAGATCGTCCGCCGTGTCTTCATCGAAGAAGGGTGCAGCATTGGACACGAGTACTACTGCTCGATCCTTCTTGACAGGGGGCGTGGCCAGAACCTGATCATGGTCTCAACCGAAGGGGGAATGGACATTGAGGAAGTTGCCGAGCATACTCCTGAGAAGATCATCAAGGTGCACGTTGACCCAGCCACTGGATTCCAGCCGTATCTGGCTCGTGAGCTCGCCTTCGGGCTTGGGCTAAGTGGCACTGCTTTCAAGAGCTTCCTTTCGTTCATTACGAAGCTTTACAGTGCCTACGTCGCAATGGACTGCGCCATGTTGGAGGTTAACCCGCTTGTGGTGACCACGGACGGAGAGTTCATCGCCCTCGATGCGAAGGTGAATTTTGACGACAACGCCGAGTTCCGTCATGCCAACTGGGCTGAGCTTCGTGACATCACGGAGGAGGATCCGCTTGAGGTTGAGGCCGGCAAGTTCAACCTGAACTACATCAAGCTTGACGGGAACGTCGGCTGCATGGTCAACGGCGCTGGTCTGGCAATGGGCACGATGGACATCATTCAGCTCGCGGGCGGGCGTCCGGCCAACTTCTTGGACGTTGGTGGCGGAGCGAATGTTGAGCGGATCGCCAACGCCTTCCGCATCATGATGAGCGACCCGCATGTCGAAGCGGTGCTGATCAACATCTTTGGCGGAATTGTCCGTTGCGACCGCGTGGCCAATGGCATTTTGCAGGCGCTTCAGCAGGTCGAGGTAA